>JBAXJR010000001.1:0-185125 GCA_037137755.1 Methanomicrobiales archaeon
CGGTTGCTGATATTACGAAGGCAAGGGAAGGGTTCGGGTTTGAACCGACCTACACACTTGAAAAGGGGCTTGCCAGCATGTTTTGCGATCATGGAACTCTACAAGGTAATGAATAATCAACCAGGGTGAATTTTTGGCTGTATCACTCGGAGAATGCCTTCTTTTATCTACCATTCCATGTTTTCGGGATAATTAGTTTTGAAAAATCTACATCCTTTTAAACTATTGGCTCTGTAGAAATCCTAAGAATAATAATTAAGGTTTACTGAACTGCCAGACAGGAGGGGGTTTCACCCCCTCCCTGCCCCACCCCCATTAAGATATTCTTGGGGCAGGGTTTAGCAAAATCCGATTAACTAAGTGTTTTTGGGGACTGTCACTATCCCAACCGGGGTCGCCACAGCGGCGGGGCGTAGCCCCGGGAGCGTTGGAAAATTAAGGAATAGTCCGAAACGGTAAGGATATATTAGAGCATTTCTAAAGAGCCAAACTATCAGATGATTTTGATATTCTAACTGAGTTCTGTCTATTAGACATCAAAACCTTTATTTTAGCGTAAGGATCTTTTTGTAAAAACGAAACTCAGATCCACTACATTATCCATGATTCTTCATAGGTATTAGGTAAAAAACGAACGAATCGAATCCATAAGATTCGGCACTATTTCCAGTGTAATTACTAAAGCATTCGTCAATGAACCTTGATTCTTCAAATTGGCTGATATTCGTTATTGAACCGCCGCCGGGGCGTCCTTCGGAGGCGGCGGAACTCTCTTAATCGGGGTTTGGGGCAGAACCCATTCAATTCATTTTTTTTACAATCTCAATCGTTAGACACTCATACTAGCGAACAACCGAATTACCCCACCCAGATCTGGCAGGACCAGATAAACAGTCTATCTCGATATGAGGCACAGCTAATAAGAGAATATTGCCCAGGCCCCTCTGAATTCAAAGCAAATTGGGTTTTTCCCGTACCATCACCCATAAATGAAGGTCCCGGTAACTGGCATTGATCCGGTCCATCCCGGTAATATTTTCGGAAGGGATTGATTCATTGAATAATAAAAATTCCACCTGGTTGTACCCTGTTGTCGGTGCGTTAAGATTGAATGGGCGGGTTTCCGTTTCATTATGGGGGAGTGTAAATTTAAAGCGGTCAAGGCGGTCCATGCGGGATATGGTCGACATATTCGAAACATCGCTATTATTCACCTGCACCAGCCAGGTCTCGACCGTATAGGTAACATTACGGTATTCGTGGTTTCCAATCCCGATGAACATTGGATATCCGGTACCGACTACTAGCCTTTCCGGATAGTCGGCAGCCATCCCCTTATTTCCAAGGATGAAAAAATCCGTGAAACTCTCCCGTTCCTTTTGTGCCGCAATGACATACATGGTTGTTCCGATTGCAACAATAATTGCAACCAGGAGGATTATCGAGAGCAGGTTGTCAACGCGGTCCTTCATTAATGAATATAATTTTTTTATAAGGCCTTAAAGGTAAGGTCAGGACATGCGCGCAGAATTTGCTAACGTCTCATAATCAGCCAGTTATCCGCGGCATAAGAAATTTCTTTGTCCATATCGATAGTTTGAAATTGAGGAATGTAAAAAAAACACCAGATGTCTTGCCACTACAGTGTGTAACTGGTATTCCCTCAGGCTCCCGGGGATCTGCCCCAACGCTTTGACAACCCCGGTTGGGGTGGGAATGTTCTTTATATTTCTGAAATTTTTCAGGATCTCGACTGTTGAACCCTGCCCGAAAGTGTATCGTATAGAGATGGCGGTAACATCATCTCCCGGTCTTACGTAGTTCCTCCTCCTTTTTACACGGTTTCAAAAACCGATATTCAGGATAATTCTCATCGGGTGAAGATACCGTTTTGAAATATAAATCGTGATTCCCCTATTAACAGACCTTAACTGATTTCATACCAATTAGGCTTTGGTAATGATCTGGTCGAACAGAAACCATGATATTCGTTGAAATGAGACATGCTTCAGATGAATAAGAAGGTCCTTTACTCACTCATCGGACTGACAGTATGGGTCTTTCTTATTATCCTTTTCATGGTACTGTCGTATCAGATAAATCTCGAAATATTTTTTGTTTTATGGCTTATTGGCCTTCTGATCGTAACCGAACTGATCAGCGGTTCAACGGTTCAACCATCAACAATCAAGTATCTGAAATATTTCATTGCTATACAGGTCGTTATTTTTGGTATAATGGTGGCTGGGAAAGTTCTGGAGATCCTTAACAAATGACAAAAAAAGTATTTCTCGCAGGGGTCATTCTACTCTCCGTATTATTTTTCATCGTACTTATACCGAATCTCCAGAACCCACTGCTCTACCAGAAGACACCCCGTGAATATTCGACAAAATTTCATGAAGATCCCGGGTTATACCAGAAAACCGACCTGAATTCATCGGGATCTAGCCTGGTGCTCATGCAGGAAATGCTCGATATCAGCGGACCGGTTACCCTGAATATACGAATTGATGATCCCGAAGCAGCCCGGAAAGATCTCAGGGAATATAAAAGTATCCTTGGTCGGATGAACAACCTTATAATCAAGGTTGAAATGAATCAGACTGATATTGCACGGTATGTTGATGCACACAAGGACAATGAACAGATCCTGTCTGATCTCCTGAATGAAACAGGAAACCTCGACCAACTCAGGCAGCTCGAGGTCCAGTTCACCGACCAGAATGATCCGGGATCGTTCACATCGGTTGTTTATAAAGAGACTGCGATTAAAAAGAAGGTCCGGGAATTGTATGAACGATACAACCATAACACAGAGATCGTGAACAACACATCGTCAAAATACTCGCTTGATACAACCAGTTACCAGGAATCTGTGAAAACATTTGAAACAATTGTGAATGAGCAGGAAACAGAACAGGAACTCGTTGATCAACAGGTCCTCGATTTGAAACCATCGTTCAAAAATTCACTCACCATCGTTATGAGCCCATTGGAAGGATATTATGGGGATTCTTTTACCATTTCGGGCAACCTCCAAGGAACTGATAACAATGCTGAACCGGTGCAGGAATTTGTTGATGGTGTACTGGTTAACAGAACGGCAACCAGTCAGAACGGCAGATATGAATTCCACTACACTATAGACCGGGTTCAGTCGGGCACTCATACCGTGTATACTTTGTTCGCAGGTGTACCTTCGGTCCCCGGGTCATCTACTATTTCTGATCCGGTGACGTTTGAAGTACTCCCCGTTAGTTCAGCAATTACCCTGGATGCCGTCGTGAACGGTTCCACCAGTAAGGTAATCTGCACCGGGAGCATACTGACAAGTCAGAATGTGCCCATGAGTTTTGTCCCTGTCACATTGACCTGGGACGCAGGACATCAAACTGAGGTACTCACGAATGAACAAGGGTCCTACAAGACAAACCTGACAATGACTGAGGGGAATCACACAATCCAGGCGTCTTTTAGGGGGGAGGGATATCCGGTATACCCCTCGTTGTCATCTGTTGTGACAATTAACGTGACAAGAAATCCTGGGAAGGAAGATTCGCCGGTGTCAGGTATCTCACTTCTGGTGAGGGTTGGAATAATGGCACTGGCTATCGGAGGCGCGGTTTTTTACATCCGGCGAAAACGAATAGTTCCGTTACCCCGGAAAAACAAAGAGGGACCACTCGAAAGAGGCGCCATTGATACTGAGTATGAAAAAGCTCCTGGTCCGGGATCTGATAAGTATTATTTCAATGATGACGACATGGAAAGTCCCCAGGAAGACAGAATCGGTGAAAAAGGCGTTTCCATCTTCAGACGATTCTCGGCATGGGTTAGTACCTTCGGGTTCAGGGTCGCTGCATATCGTATGTTCCGGCACTTATTGTTGAGGATGGGAAAGAATGTCGCTCGTTCCCGGACACTTACAGCCCGGGAAATCGCCATAAGGAGTAAAGAAAAGCCTTACTACCCCGTGCTCTCGAAATTTATCACGGTATATGAAAGGATCCGCTATGGGCCGGAACCCTATTCAGAAGATGAAAAAGCCCAGTTTAAGAATGATGCAACGTCATTGAACGAAGCGCTGGGTGATGAAAAAGGTGACTGAAAAACGGCGGGAACACTGGCTCCCGGATACATTCGTTGCAGCAAAACATTATAGGACGTTAATGAAACTAAGGGTCGTCACTACGTATTACTCAGGCAACCAGGATGTAAAGGAGACCCGTGAGTGTACCATCCGACCGCAGGAAATGTCGAGGACTGCAGTAAATCCGAAAGGTGGTACCGTCATTGCTTAAACCGGTCAGCATGATTACAGCAGGAATCCTGGTCCTCGTTGCGATGGTCTTCCTGGTGCACCTTTCAACAGATTATAACGATTATAGCAGGTACAATCCAGGATGGAACGGGACCTCGGAATTTTTTAAAGAAATTGAGGGGTCAGATACCGTTATGCTGATGGATCCACAGGAACTACTCAACCAATATAACGATTCCACACTCCTTATTATCGCACCCACAGGGCCGTATTCACTTACTGAAGCATCAATCTACAAGGACTATCTTTCGCGGGGAAACACCATCCTCCTGTTCGATGATTTCGGGAACGGCAATGAGTTGCTCGACCTGATGGGGGTCGATATCAGGATCAGAACCCACCCCCTTGTCAGTGCAGACAGTGCATTCAACAGCCCCGCGTTCGTCATGGCATTCCCGGGAAACACATCCCCGTTAACCAGGAATATTTCATCACTTGTACTCGATCTTCCTTCCTCCCTTAAAGGCGGGGAACCAATTCTTCGAACATCCCTGTTCAGCTGGGAGGATACAAATGGGAATCACAGGGCAGATTCCAATGAAACATTGGGTGTATTCGTTGTCGGATCGAGGCAGCCGGTAGGAAAGGGCCAGGTAATAGTCATTTCAGATCCAGGCATTTTCATCAACGCGATGTCGGGTGATAACAACCCTGGGAGGGCTGCATTCATAAAAAACATTCTCGCTCCTGATACAACAATTATTATCGACCAGACCCATTCATTGACCGCTAATACCACCATCCCAAGCCGGATTATTCATATCATACAAACGACTATATTTATTCATATCGGACTACTCGCATTGATTTTTATACTATTCGCATTCGGGTTTAGAAAGCAGATCTGGTGATTAAAATGAGAGAAAATATTGATAAATTCCGGGATGTGGGCGGGTATGAGAGTGGCAGAATGAACCGTGAACCCGTATCTCATGTTCCGTTGCATCAGCATCAGGATACCAGGAGATACGACGGTACAAGAAACTCCGCGACGGACTCGTCATCCATATCCCCTGAAGATGTCCGGGATATTGCACGATTTTATAATCTTATCCAGGAAGCACTCGGCCGGTTGATTGTGGGAAATGAGCAACTGATCGAACATATCCTGACGGCACTGCTATCAGAAGGCCATATCCTGATAGAAGGCCCTCCCGGGACTGCAAAAACCACCATTGCAAAAGCCATGGCAATCATGACGAGTTGCGAATTCTCAAGAGTGCAGTCGGCCATCGATATTCAGCCATCAGATATTATCGGAGTCAGGATTTTCAACTTAGAATCAAAAGTATTCGAATTTAAAAAAGGACCGATTTTTACCCATATTCTCATGATAGATGAGATCAACCGGCTGAGCCCCAAAGCCCAGAGTGCATTTATCGAGGCGATGGGTGAACAGCAGGTGACCGTTGACGGCATAACAATGGAACTTCCGCCTTTTTTCTTCGTTGTGGCAACACAGAATCCCCATGAATTTGAAGGGACTTTTCCCCTGCTCGAGGTCCAGAGAGACAGGTTCATGTTCTGTCACAAGTCAGAATATATGGATGCAGAAAATGAATTGAAAATTATTAACCGGGCGGACAGTGGTTCCCTTGAATGGAGGCATTTCGTGGAAGTCCAGGCACCGATTCTAACGATTAATGACATCTTCCGTTACCGCGCAGTAATCGACCGGGTCTTCGTTTGTGACCAGGTTAAAACGTATATCAGGGATATTGTCCTCGCAACGCGAAAGCACGGCGATGTTCAGCTTGGCTCATCGAGCAGGGCATCTCTTGCGCTTGTCAAGGGAGGAAAAGCCGCGGCGGCACTTCAGGGGAGGACCTATGTAATCCCTGACGATATCAAGCAGCTCGCTGCGGTTACACTTGGTCACCGCATTATTCTCACGCGAGAGGCAATAATTGGAAATGTCACAACATCACAGGTAATCAGGGAGATTCTCGAAAATATCGAGGTGCCGTAGGTAATGGAGCTGACACACCTGAGCAGGGGGATTCTTATCTCCGTTGCAATCCTTATGGTGTATTCCTTTTTTTTTGATTCGGCTATTGCACTAATTATTGCAGGCTCACTTCTTTTTACGGTATTGTGGCGGCTGTATTTTTTCAATAAAACCATGCATGAGATAATATCAGGAATTCGATGCCGCCGGAGCGCCTCGACCACGATTTTGAGACAAGGGATCCCTGTCGACATGAATCTTAAGATATCGTATGCACTTCCTGAATATTTTCACCTCGTATTCACGGAACAACTGCCGGTGGGGATTGAACTGGTGGCCGGAAACCTTGATCTCCAAGGAACCGTAAGCCGGGACCACACCATCCGGATATCATATTCGGTTATTCCGTTGATATCAGGCTCCCATGTGTTCCCGGGATTATCGACGAGCATATCAGATCCGTTCTTTTCTGATCAGATCTTCCTTGGATCACAGGATTTTTCTGGTCCCACACTAGCGGTTTACCCAATAGGGAATTTTGAAAATACCTTGAGATTGCGGGAATTAGGCGAGCAGGACCTGGAACAGATCAGGGTTGTGTCGGGGTCAGGATTACGTGGGTACCGGGAATTTATACCCGGTGATGATGTAAGAAATATAGACTGGAAACTGACAGCGAAGCATGATAAACCAATAGTACGGGAATATATGGGGGCCGTCGGGATTACACCCTTGATAATTGCCGATCTTCCTGAGTTTTATGAAGATAGCGTCCCACCTGATTTTTCAAAAATGATCCAGGCAGTCGCGAGTGCGGCAGATCGATCGTTCCAGACATACCGTAACGTTTCGCTTCTACTAATTTCCGGTCCTAACCTGGTAAAAGCACAGGACCGCATCAGTGATCTCAAAAGTGCGTTGCAGATCCTTCATAGCCATGCAAATCCAGTGCGAAGACTTCATTCAATGTACCGTTATCGGACAACAGGAACGATGCGTATTGTATTAACCAAAATTTCCTACGATATGCAAACGGCTGGCGAAATGGAGGAGGGCAGGATTTTTCTTTCCAGGATTGCCCGGATTATATCCTCTTATTCCAAAGCACCTCCGTCTCATGTATTCCAGGGAGAGATTTCACGTTCGCTTGCTGCAGATCAGTACGAAGATGCCTATATTTTCTCCCTGTTTTCAGGTGATGCAAGTCATATCAGCATCCTCATTGAACAACTCCACCAGAGACATATTTCGGCTCATCTTATGGTGCCCGGGAATAACGCAAATGCACCCGGTGTCAGGAACAGTCTGCAGTCTGGAGCTGATACGGTAACGGTGTTTTCATGAACAGGGACTGGTTTAGGACAGGAATTATCGTGCTCATGGTAGTATTGGCGATCCCCGTATTTTTATCCGGGTTGCAGTTTATCGTTTTCTTCGCCACCCTTCTGTTTCTTATTGGGACATTCACTTCATGGCGTAGCATTAACAGGAGTTTTTATTCCTTCATTTTTGCCATCCCGCTTGTTGTTTCAGTTGGGGAACAAAACCTCATGTACGGGGTCGTTGTGTTATCGATAGCTCTTGGATTGCTCATTGAAGATGATATTTCAGGAATGTGTAAGATAAAAATTGGGTCCTTCGTTTTCATTCCAATCATAATTCTTCTGATGGCTGTACTAGTACCGACACATGAATCGGTCATGTATCTTTTTCTCGCCACCGTATTGATTTCTGCAGGTGGATTTGGGATTCTTATCGTTCAGAACCGACAATGGAAAGAGCATTATTCAAAGGAATCTCTATGAAACGATATTTTTACGATGGTTACCGTATAAACGGGTCGCTACTCCTCGTTGGGGCGATAGTGCTGATCATGTTGTCCACCATCCTGAACCGCGGAGATCTCTCCTCTGCAGTGCTGGTAGTATCTGGGGTAGGATGTTTTGTAATCGGGATATTCATGTTTACCCTTAGCGGTGGCGAGCGCTTCGACCAGGGATTGGTAAATCTTCTGCCTGTTCAGTCATGCATTACGATCTGCAGGATATCAGGGGATCTCGGGCTGAAAGGAATTGCCCATTTCATCCAGTCGAATGACAACGGGGGGGAGGTCTTCCAGTTCAATCCGGTGGGGGCATTCGAAAAAATCCCAATGACGGAGGATTATTGTTTTTCAATCGCTTCACCGAGAGGTATGATCCTCACTCCTTCTGGCTATCCTCTTATCAAGGCACTTCGGAAGGAATATGACTGGACCCCTTCAGAGGATACCAGGACTCTCGTCCGTGGGATAGAGGAAGTATGCGTGGACATATATCAGGTCGCAGCATCAACCGAGGTCCTGCTCAATGAAGACGTAATCACCGTTGTCCTGTATGATTTTCGGTTGCTTCGGTGCTGCAGGGAAATCCGCGCCTCAGCTTCACCAGCCTGTTGCCAGATAAATCCCTGCCCAATATGTTCACTTATTGCATGCATGGTAACTGAAAGTCTAAAGAAAACCTGTTCATTTGAACTGATAGAACCTGATAACCGTAATCTGACCCTTGGTATCAGGGTCCTGCTTACCCCCGTGAATGATAGAACAGTTCCTTCAACAAAGGTATGAAATCGTATGCCGGTTGAATTGAAAACGAAGTCGAATCAAAATACATAATCCTCAAAAAACCCGAATAATACTGGATATGAATACGCAGGGAGCCGGAATGATTTAAAATTTTAAAAATTAATTGTAAATAAAGAAAAATTGCAATTAGATAAATTATTTATGAGTGCTGTGCTATAGTGTAATTGGGGTTCAAATGAAAATCATGTCACTCACAGCAGCTGGGCTGCTATCGATTTTCTGTATATTGCTTATCTCTACGGTTGGTGCGGTAACGATAGTAATAACGCCAACGCAAATTGCACCGGGGGGTACCATTGATGCGGATGTTCATGGACTTGAGGATGGGGCATATGTGACCATGACAATGAAGTCGGTAATAAATACGCCAGGGACCGATTTCTCGTATGAAATTGATCACCTCGCATTTCCCATTAACCTTGACGAGGCTAACTTTACGGTAAAAAATGAAAATGTCAATGAGAATCTTCTCTTGATCGATAACTCCCCTAAAAACCTCCCTATTGATAATCTGGTGGTCACTAGAAAGGGAGAAGCGGTAAATGGGATCTGGAATGCAACCATCGACGAGGTAGGGCTTGATGATATCAATGGCACATACAACTTAATCATGATGTCAGGAACAACCAGTCCCGGAGCTCAACAGGTCATAAGCACTATGCATTGGGAGGGGATCAAAGAAGCAATAGAGGATTGGTATGATACTCGACAGCCCCTAAACGGGGGACCAAACGATTTTCAACTGCATTTCACCATTAAGGGTATACAGAGTGGTACCTCTAACGTGATAATCCAGGTGAATGGGACAACTGTTGCATCAGAAACTATCAATATCGGGTATCCCTCCAATGCAAATACTAAAAAGGCAACTTTGAGTAAACAATTCAGTGTCCAGCGTACGGGTGGATATGGTGGATCAGAAACCATCAAAAGTGTGAACCCCTACACGGTAAACACTGGATCCGTAATATTCAATAATCGGTTCAATACACAAGGAACTGGAGGGTCTGGCATTGCCAGGTTACCTGCGAGCCTTTTCAGGTTCAGAGGAATTTAAAATTTTTCGAATAAAACCACCATTTCTGAGAGACAGATAACCGACCTTTCATACTAATCACTATAATCTTCCACCATACATTTCCGTTCAATGGTGTGACTTCCAATGATGAAACATATTTTCACCCTGATACTGGCACTTCTTCTCTGTATTCTGGTCATTCATCCTGTTGTAGCATTGGATGCGAGATGGTCAACAAATATTTCGGGAAACCATCTGTCCAGTGTGTCCATCACCTCCGATGGAAAGAGAATTGTATCAGGATCGACAAATGGTGATATCTGCTTGTTTTCGGATACTGGTGAACTACTCTGGAAGATTTCCGAACCCGGCACCCAGATTGCAAAAATTTCTTCAGATGGCTCTGCGATTGTTACAGGGTCTCAGGAGGAGTTGTATTCTGATAAGGGTGTGCTAAGATATTTTCAGTTAGAAGGACCATCCGACGATTTGTACATAGAACTTCGTTCCAGAACCATTACAGGCTGGATCTCTGACCTCCATATCGGAAAAAACGTTAAAAATTCTGTAATCGGAACAATACGTGGGGATGTCGAACTCTTTGGGTCAGATGGACCGATCAATAAGTTATCGAGTGATGATATGCATCAGCCAGTTCCGGTAGGTGATGTAGCGATATCAGCAGATGGATTAACAGTAGCTTATTCAACCTGGGGGGGAAAAGAGCCGCATTTTGTGATTACCGGTGAAAAATATTATGTGGATGAGATAACAGAAGACATCATAACAAGAATCGCATTATCTTCTAATGGCAGTTACGTAGCAGGTACCATTGGGGAAGGGACGGTTGGAAAATTATTTTTAAGAAGTGGTGATGGAAATGGACTCTGGTCCATAAAAACCAGTCGTATTCATGATCTTCTTATCACAGATGATGGATCAGTTGTGATAGCAGGAACCGATGATGGCGTCATTCATGCTTATAGCCATTCCGGAGACCCTATGTGGACATACCAGGCAGACGGCCCGATTACCGCCCTTTCAATGACGCCGTCCGCCTCAAAAATTGTAGCCGGGACACCCCAGGGGACAATATACCTGCTCGACAAAAACGGAACTCTTCTTGGAAAATATCAAAATAATAGTCTTTTTAATACCGGTGTATCACAACTAGAGATCTCAAAAGATGGTGGATCTCTCATAGCGTTAACAAATAACAGAGAACTGATATATTTTAAAACTGAAGATGATGTACCCATGGTTTCAGGAACCTCCAAACCATTTAACTCCGATTCTGAACTGGGGTCCAACGAACTAAATTACTCATCCCCCGATTTCTCATATAGTAAATGGCTTAAACAAACGATATCCGAATCAGGGAATAATCTTTCTTTCATTGTCATTTCAGATAACATCGTTAATTACTGGTCAGGAGCGGACAGCAGTTCTTCTCCTAGGTATACTCCGTGGATCTTCCCTGGACAGAATAATATTTCCCGCACAGGAATTTCTGGCAGGTTTACAACCGAAGCAACTCCCTCGATCAATGTCATTTCACCGAAAGGGGGAGAGATCTGGGAACGAAATACATCTCGAATTGTCGAATGGAACTATAAGGGTAGTCCAGGGTCGACTGTAGATATTGTGCTCCTGAAGGAGGGCATCGAAGTTGGCTGGATTGCTAATAGAGTACCATCGGGCAGTGAGGGCACAGGCTCCTATACCTGGCCGATATATTCAACCGGGATGACAGGTAATGATTTCAAGGTCAGCATCCGGGACACAAAACAAAGTTCAATAAACGGTGTGAGCAACGGCAATTTCACTATCACACCGGCAACAATCATTCCCCCATAAGAAGTAACTCCCTCGATCACCGCCATGTCACCAAATGGTGGTGAAACCTGGAAACGAGGGACTGATCAAACGATCAGTTGGAATTACACGGGTAGTCCAGTGTCAACGGTAACTATTATACTTTTAAAGGGTGGTATCGAAGTTGGCACAATTACCGATAGCACTTCATTGGGCAGCGGTGGCACTGGCTCCTATACCTGGTCGATGTCTTCAACCGGGATGACAGGTAATGATTTCAAGGTCAGCATCCGGGACACAGAACAAAGTTCAATAAACGGTGTGAGCAACGGCTATTTCACCATTACATCCTAACATTTTTATTTTTCAAGAATTCGGCAAGTTCAGTGGTACCCAGAGTGATTTGTTTTTTATCAGGCCGGTGATCACGGCTATACCCGTATTTCCGAGGTTTTCCTCTTCTCCATGCAGGACTATACTGGTCCAGCCCATATTGATGTCCGTATGCTCAAATTCGCATCTTTCAAACAGGACGTCCTGGATGTCTGAAATGATCTCTTCTTTTTGGGCTCCGATCGTTTCAAGAGGACGGTACAGGGTCCTTTCACCGAATGGTTTAAGTTCAAATATCTCAAGGACTTCTTCGTGGTTTATCCATTCATGAGCTCGTTTTATGCTGAAATTGTCATTCAGTTTGTAACGAAGAGGGCTTTTAACAGCTTATTGATATCTATGCCATTCTTCTTGTGTTTCCCGAAGATTTCACTGCAATTCAAAACCCGATACAGACTTTCTACCGCATAAATGGTTCCAATAGGAAAGGATATATTCTGATTGGGAACAATTTCATATGTTCTTGGTTTTTTGTGCATATATAATTTAAACCAAGAACCATCTTATTTTTCAGTGGCAAAGTTGGGTTACACGCCTTGTTCTTCTACGAGGTAATTGATTACGGTCTCTGAAATATCTCCGGCATATTCACCGGTCCTCCTGATACTCTCAGCGATATAGTGAAGTGAAATTGCCAGGGGGGTCCCCATTGTCATGGACAGGGAATTGATCTGCTCACAGGCCTCATCGAGTTCGGCAATAGACTCAATATTTCTGTGAGACGCTACGATATCAGCCTGGAAAAATGAGACGATACTTTTGTCAAAAATTACGAGAGACAAGGTACTTGCAGCACGGATGGCCTTCTTTGTATCCTTACCGATATCCTCCCCCTCGATTCTTTTCATATTTTCTGCAATTCTGACGGCGTGATCCCCGATCCGTTCTACAATCCTGCTAATCAGGTAGGTATTCACCACGAGCGAAGTGGAAAGGTCCATCTTCCTGGAGAGGTTCACGTTTTTCAGGATCACATTCATCTGGCGGGCAATCAGCCAGTGAAGACGGTCTACGTCGTTGTCCCTTGCAATAACGTCATCGGCAAGGGGGGTATCGTATTTCTCGATTGCCGTTACCGCGTCAATATGCATATTTTTCACAACCACGTACATCCGCTTCAGGGTGTTATCGAACGGCATCTCCATCGGGTTTAAGAGGTCCTTTAACAGCATGGTGGAATCCGTCTCTTCAATGACTTCCGGTCCAATGGTCATCTGGGCGAAATCACGTACAACCTGTCGGACGAACGGGGAGAACCGGTGCTTTGCGGTAATCCTGATTGTTGTGAACCCGGCAATATATGCCCCGATTAGGAGCCTGAACAGGTAGGCCGGATCTTTGATTAAAGTGACATCGAATTCCCTATCTGACTGCAACTGCACATCCGTGATATTTTTTGTGACCAGCAGGGTCCCGTCCGGCTGTGAAATTAACCCAAGAGGATCATTCTTTTTGACGTGTAATTTGTCGATCCAATCCTTCGGGAGCGTGATAATGTACGACGAACCCCCTGTTAACTGAACTTTCCTGATATCCATAGGTTATTCGCTCCTCTGTATGGTTGGTTTCTTTCACTCTATTCTTCTATAGAGTGTATATATTCATCTATATTTTACTGCGAAAAAGGGTATAAATCTAACACTCTTAGTGGGTGTCAGATCATGGCACTGTGCAAGGGGAGTTCCGGACTTTTTATTACAAATCATTCTATATGGGGCCGGGTGATATTCAATGTCTGATCCCCAGTTACCCCTCTCGCAAAAGGGTTTCAGTCCCGCTGCACGGAATATCAAAGAAGGAATGATGACCTCACTTTGGTTTACCTGTGCGGTTTTTGCGGTTGTTGTTGTTTTTTTCATCCTAGTATTCCTGCTCTACAATGGGTACCCCGCATTTTCAACCGTCGGCCTTCCGGATTTCCTGTTCGGGGACACCTGGGACCCCTCTGGCTATCCACCCCTCTATGGGATCTTCCCTCTCATTGTCGATACCCTGCTGGTGATGGCTCTTGCCATGCTGATCGCAATCCCCCTCGGTATTGCGAGTGCGATCTACATCAGTGAACTGGCCCACAAAAAAGTAAAAGCCGTTGTAAAACCTGCAGTTGAACTGCTGGCCGGTATCCCCTCTGTGGTGTTTGGGTTCTTCGGGCTTGTCGTCCTTACCAATGTGCTCCGCGTGTCATTCGATGCCCCGAGCGGGGAATGCTGGCTTGCCGGGTCCATCCTTCTCGGTATTATGGCCCTTCCTACAATTGTGAGCGTTTCTGAGGATGCAATCAGTTCTGTGCCAAAGGAATTCCGTGAAGGTTCCCTTGCAGCTGGTGCTACGAAATGGCAGACTATCAGTCGGGTAATTGTCCCTGCTGCCTTGTCGGGGATTACTGCAGCGGTCATCCTCGGAATAGGCCGGGCGATAGGGGAAACAATGGCCGTCCTGATGGTCACCGGGAATGCTGCAGTCATCCCGTCACCGATCTGGAATGTCCTCTCGCCGGTCAGGACATTAACAGCAACACTCGGGATCGAGATGGGAGAGGTGTCAGTAGGCAGCCTCCATTACAGCGCCCTATTTGGAATCGCCGTGGTATTGCTGGTAATTACCCTCGGGATAAACCTTGTCGCCTACACGATCCTCGGGAGGATTAGGAAAGGGCAAACCGGTGTAAGCCCAGTGAATCGCAGGGTCCTTTCCTTCGAGACGGTAGAATCCCTAAAAAAATACGGGGTCTGTGGAATCGCAGGAATTGTATTATTATTCATATTCATCGCTGCAGGACTTATTGCTGCACTGGGGTCCGTCCTCCTAGTTGCACTGTGGTTTGCATTGAGGCAGAAACTTAACCAGCGACAGGTGCAGAAGGCAGCATTTGCCCTGTTATGGCTCGCAATCGGGATCGTACTGTTCTCCCTTGGTTGCATCATTGCGGATATCATCATCAACGGCCTTTCTGCCATCACCTGGGAGTTCCTCACTACTGCACCAACCGACCTTGGGAGAGATGGGGGAATTGCACCCGCCATTGTTGGCACGTTTTACCTCATCATTGGTGCAATCCTCATTGCGTTACCCCTGGGGATAGGGGCTGCGATTTATCTCAACGAATACACCCGTGAAGGCAGGATTACACGGATCATCAGGGCAGGTGTTGACCTGCTGAATGGGACACCATCGATCGTCTTCGGGCTGTTCGGGATGGCCTTCTTTGTCCTGTATCTCAAATTCGGGGTTTCCCTGCTTGCCGGCCAGGTCACCCTCGCTATTATGGTGCTCCCGACGATGATACGGACCGCGGAAGAATCGTTGAAAAATGTGCCCATGTCGGTCCGGGAAGGGAGCCTGGCACTTGGGGCAACGAAATGGCAGACGGTAAGGAGTGTCGTGCTCCCGCCCGCAGTCCCGGGAATAATCACCGGGACCATCCTGTCAATCGGCAGGGTAGCAGGGGAGACAGCCCCCATTCTGTTTACTGCCGTGGTATTCTCTTCGAGGACACTTCCCTCGTCTGAATTCGAGCCGGTGATGGCTCTTCCCTACCACCTCTATATCCTTTCCACGAGTGTGCCGGGTGCCACAGTCAACCAGTATGGGACGGCACTGGTACTCCTGGTCCTGGTAATCGGGTTTTACCTTGCAGCGATTATCGTGAGACGACACTACCATATGAAAATCCGATGGTGAAAAACATGAACGAAGACTATACGATCATCCAGGTTGACCGGCTCAACCTCTGGTACGGGGAAGCAATGGCACTCCAGGATATTACGATGGGAATACCTGACCACAAGGTGACTGCCCTCATAGGTCCTTCCGGTTGTGGAAAATCAACACTGCTACGATGTTTAAACCGGATGAACGACCTCGTGGACAGCTGCCGGATTCAGGGTGCTGTCAATTATCATGCCAAAAATATCTATGCCAGCGACGTTGACCCGGTAGAAATACGGCGAAAAATCGGTATGGTGTTCCAGCGGCCAAACCCCTTCCCGAAGTCCATTTATGAAAATGTCGCCTACGGACCTCGTGTCCATGGGATGAAAGAAAGGAAGCAGCTGGATGCCATTGTCGAAAAAAGTCTGCGCAGTGCCGCGTTGTGGGACGAAGTAAAAGACCGGCTCCACAACTCGGCAATGGGCCTTTCGGGCGGGCAGCAGCAGCGGCTCTGTATCGCCAGGACACTGGCTGTGGAACCAGAAGTGATCCTCATGGATGAGCCCTGTTCAGCTCTTGACCCGATTGCGACCGCGAAGATTGAAGGCCTGATAGAAGAACTAAAAACACACTACTCAGTCGTAATCGTCACCCACAACATGCAGCAGGCGTCCCGGGTGAGTGATTACACAGGATTCATGTACATGGGTGACCTGGCCGAATTCGGGACAACTCAACAGATCTTTGAGAAACCAAAAGAAACGCTTACTGAAAATTATATCACAGGAAGATTTGGATAGGTGATACTGGTGGCAGATAAATTCCATGATGAACTAACTGCACTCCGTCAGGACGTTGTTACCATGGCGCGTTTTGGGAGAGAGATGCTGAACGATTCAATGAGTGCCCTGCAATTACAGGACCTGGATAAAGCGATAGAAGTAAAAACAAGAAAAACTGCGCTTTCAGGGCAGCACGACTCGCTTGAAGACCGGATTTTCACGATGATTGCATTGTACCAGCCTGTAGCCCGGGACCTCCGGACCCTGGTATGTTCACTTCTGATCGTACAGGCAAGTGAACGGATCGGACGTTATGGGAAGGATATTGCAAATGCCACGAGGCACCTGGCCGATAGTGAATCTACCGGGAATTTTATCAGCATCCCCCACATGTCAGAGCTTGTGGTCGCCATGATCGATGATGCGATTCTTGCCTACGAACATGAAGACCTCAATACTATCAACCATATGTCGAAACGTGATGACGTTGTTGATTCCCTGCGGACCTCGATATTCAGGGAATGCCTGACGTACATGATGGAAGATCCGAGAACAATTACGCGGTGCACTCACTACGTTATGATCTCCCGTTTCCTTGAACGGAGCGGGGACCATGCCTGCAAAATGGCAGAGAAAGTCCATTACATGGTGACCGGTGAACGGATCGAGATAAAATAGGGCATAATAATCTACCGGGTTGATATGAAGACCACTGGCAACGATAAAAAA
This sequence comes from Methanomicrobiales archaeon, assembly GCA_037137755.1. Taxonomy (GTDB): domain Archaea; phylum Halobacteriota; class Methanomicrobia; order Methanomicrobiales; family Methanospirillaceae; genus CAIKOD01. Next base: position 17,287 of record JBAXJR010000001.1, read on the forward strand.
AGCATCATTTTTCTCTGTAGTTACAACTCCGTCAGGTCACAGATGGCAGAAGGTCTGATGCGTCACCTGTTTGGCGACAGGTATAACGTCTATAGCGCTGGTGTGGCATGTGGCGGGGTAAGCCCGTATGCCGTTGCGGTGATGGAAGAGATCGGGATCGATATCTCCCATCAGCGTTCAAAAACCCTGCATGAATTCAAAGGTAGACACTTCAGTGTGGTGGTGACCTTGTGTGACAATGGAAAAGAGGCCTGTATATCCTGCCTCCCGATAGGAGACCTTGTTATCCACCATAACTTCTACGCTCCAAACGAGATCGGCCTGCCGAAAGATGAGATCATGAAAGAATTCGCTGATGTCAGGGATCAGATCCAGACCTGGCTGAGGCAACAGTTCAGTTAGTCCGAATATTTTCCAATTGTATATTCTTATCTAGTATTCTTGCGGATAATAAATAATCTCTATAGTTTATATATATACATATATTCTCTGTCGGGAATCAGTATATATCTGGCCATCGATGGTAACTAGACCATTATGGTACTAGATCATAAGAAATTTGGAATTGCAGGACTTGTTATTGCAGTGCTGCTTATGCTCATGGTCTTTTCAACCGGTTGTGTCAACAACACGGCGGGAAAGGCTCAGACCGAGACTAGTGTACCGACTGCAGGCCATACCCAGCTAACAACACCAGTCACAACACAGGCAACCACGACTGTTGCCAGTACCCCTCAGACCACACAGGCAAATGCGGGAAGTAAGACCATTAAGGTATCAGGTTCTACCACGGTACTACCAATTGCACAGGACGCAGCAGATGCGTTCATGACAGCCAACCCGGGAACCAATATCCAGGTATCCGGCGGTGGATCTGGTGTTGGTGTCCAGCAGATCGGTGACAAGCTCGTCGATATCGGGATGTCCTCAAGAGACATCACCAAGGATGAATTAGCGAAATACCCGTCCTTCGTCATCACCCCGGTATCACTTGACGGCATTGCAGTCATCGTTAACCCCAATAACAACCCGGTTAATTCCCTGAGTATCGCCCAGATCCGCGATATCTACAGCGGGAAAGTTACCAACTGGAAGGATGTTGGCGGCAAGGACATGGAAATCGTCGTTATTGGCCGCGACAGTGCGTCAGGTACCCGTACCTTCTTCACTGACACGGTGATGAACAAGACCAATTACGTGAAGACCCAGTTTGAGAAGAACTCGAACGGTGCGATCCAGCAGAGCGTTGCCCAGACCCCCGGTGCAATAGGTTACGTCGGGCTTGGTTTTATCGACCCGACTGTGAAAGCATTAAAGATCAGCGTCAACGGAACACTCGTCGAACCGTCAGTCAAGACAGTCCTTGATAAGAGTTACCCGATTTCCAGGTCACTCCTGATGATCACTAACAGCCAGCCAGCAGGTCTTGTTAAAAACTATATTGACTACATCCTGAGCTCAGAAGGCCAGAAACTTGTAGCAAAAGAAGGCTTTGTGCCTTTACCCTGAACAACTTTTTTTCGTATTTTTCATCGATCACTCATCATTCTCTCCGCTATTGTTTTTCCTTCCTTTCCGGTAGGGTCCCTCACTATACGCGGAAAAAATTAGTAAAATTCCTCTTTTTAGGGTGATTATCCATAATTACTGTCCTAAGTGGTTCAGTTGGACTTAGAGAGGCCATCTTGCTGGAATTTTCTACCTGTGAGGGTGCAGGAATAGAACCTACCGTTGCCGGTGATGAATATGCCCACCACATGAACATCACCGCCATCACTGCCACTACGAAAAAAAGGATGAGCAGAAATTTCGACATCATAGAGATGGTGCTATGTACGAGAAGAAAAAGACTGTCCAGAATATAAGGATATCCCGTTGATGGAAAAATCTCGCTAAGTCCCCCTGAAGGTTACAAAAGGACTTTTAGGATATGGTCAAACATGGCAGACTAAAAATCTAAGATTGATAATTATGTTACTACAACAATGCTTTAGGATCGTATCCCGCTAATCAATATACTCGAGGGACCCAAGGACTAAAAAAAGGCCGGTTCCCTACCTGACTTTCTTGCATTTTTGAGGAAATAACCTGCAAGTCCGCCGATTATCAACAGTATTCCTATGATATCCTGGGTCCACCATTCAGAAAAATACAGGCCGGGTATAATAGTAATTCCGACAACTCCCATATTAACACAGATCAGAAAAATGAAGGGATCTTTAAGCGCGAATCATCTTGTGATCTGGATTATGCAGATGATGAGATACACAAGAGTGAGGAAAACCAGAAAAAACATCGCGGTATACGAGAAGATGTTTTGGAAGTAGTAATACATCGATACAATGAACAGTATCAGCCCAATTATGCCGATAAAAAATTTCCATCCCATCCCGGACGTACCAGAAATTACACTCAATATACTCACAATTCCAAGCAATAACAGGTAGATTGTGATTATTCCGCTGGTTAGTTCGAGGAATGAACCTGAATTACCAAAAGGACGAGCCCGGTGATCACCATCAGGAGACTCTGAATATAATAATACCAGGCGGGGTACATGAGGATAGGCCCAACAGGATTCCTGTTCGATTCAACGTATCCATACATTCAGATTATAGTTGTAAAAATTGGCTAATAATTCTTGTTATTTCTCTTAAATGAGGCCGGTGAGCCACATCCACATGTTATGCATCCCAGCCGAGATTACCATGACCGGGTCAACCCCGATGACCGGGAAGAGGAATATGAAGTACAGGATCGTCCCGAGCAGACTTCCAAGGTTGGCAACCGCGGCTATCAGGACCACCTTGAAGAGCGGGATCCTGATCATTTCCCTGATGGATTCTGCCTGGTAAATCCTCCGGAAATCTGATACCGGGGGTTTTCTTACTTTTGCCTCGACAAATGCTGCTATCCATCCAACGTGAAGGAGTGGATTTAAGGATGTCATCCATGCAACCCCGAAACATGCGAGGACTGTGTATGGGTGGCCCCCCACCGCAAGAGTGGCCACCGCTGCAAGCACCCCATGGATGATCACCCAGAAAAGGAACGCATAGAGGAGCACGTTCAGCCCTACCCCCGAAAAAGCTATACAGGCAAGGAGAAGGGCGAACAGGAATGTGACAACGACCCCGAATGCTATGCCCCACGGAAAGGATTTCGGCTCACATGTCAGGGATTCATAGGAAGGCAGGGAATCCGGATTTTCAAGATAGCGGTTGATCCCCTGGACATGGCCGGCTCCGATGACGGCGAGGATCCGGCCTTCTTTCTCTTCTTTCAGGCGGATGAGGTTGTGGGCGATATAGGCGTCACGCTCATCGATGAGGGCCCGGGCACCATTCGGGGAGAATTTCCTGAACTCGTCCATAATCACGTCCAGCACATCCTCCTCTTTAAGCTTCTCGATCTCGGCAGAATCGACCTTGTCCACCTCCGCTATGGAAAGGACCAGGGCGTAGAACATTTTGATCTTTCCAAAGAAACCCAATGACTTCCAAAACCGGAGAAGGGTCACCCGGATGTCCCGGTCCACCATCTCAACCGGGATACCACGGTGTTCAGCTTCCTCGATGGCGGCTTTCATCTCGGCCCCCGGCTCGACACCGATATCCAGCCCTATCTTTCTCTGAAGGTACGAGAGAAGCCACTGGACCAGGAGCTGGTTGAAATTCTTCACTTCCAGGACATCTTCTACTGTCGGGTCCTTTGCCTGTTTCGTCAATGCCTTATAACGGCCCTGGTCCAGTTCTACCGCCACGATCCCGGGCTGGAACTCTTCGATTGCCGCCCTGACATCCTCAATGCTCTTTGCAGAAACATGGGCTGTTCCGACAAGTCTGATCTCTGCCATGAATTCTTTTTACATGTGATCTCCGGGCTTAACTTCTTTAGGGTCGCGATTGGGAGGATACATGTGAACACTAGCAATCCGGGACATTTTGGCGATAATTGGGCGTTGTTGGAAACCAGGCATCGGTAAAAAAGTGGGAATCCAATGACAGGAAGGGGTTTCTCTTTCTCCCTGCCCCATCCCAATACGATATTCATTTAGCAATGGTTCAATTGTGGCATTCAGGAAAATTTAGAGAGATTAAAAGGTTCTTCCCTATCCCACCAGGGTCGCCACAGCGGCGGGCCATGAGCCCCGGTAGCGTGATTAACTATTGGGATATCCGAATCAGGATAGATTAGAAAGGGTTTCAATTAAGCGTGCTATTAGCCTTTGGCTCATAGATGAGTATGAATCCTGGTCGGCATTTAGTGTTTCCCAGAGTTTTACAAAACAGCCGATAATTGAACTATATCTTTTATCCCTGCCAAAATTGCCAGTGGTTTATACCATATCATCTCGCCCTCGTCACTGTTTTAGTTCTGACCATTGCGGAGTGCATCCTCCATCTCTTTCATTGCGGTCTGTATCTTCCTCTGCTCGGTAGTATTTATCGCAGATATGCGGATGACCCGGAACCTCGGGCTGACCGTGATATGTTCACGGTACGATGCCGTCCCGATCTGGACTGTCCTGTCATGATGGCTGGTATCTCCTTGTTCCATGGCATGGATTAGGTCCTGGAGGTCGGGTGGGATAAATACTTCAAGCGTTGTGCCTGGTCCGAACCTGATCAGGTCATCAATCGCCGCCTCGTTGAAATACGAGATTTGGCCGTTCTGGTTCAGTTCGATAACCGGGTTTGCCTCAAGGTACGGGAATGCTGACAAGCGCTCAATCTCCCGTGCCATTGCCAGTCTTTTTGTGATATTGGTAACGGTTATCATCGTTCCCGATTCTTTATTGTGATTTTCAAGTGGGACGATGTTGATCTCGCAATCGATCAGGGGGCCTGATTTCTGCCTGAACCGTGTCCGGAGCTCGGAATGCATCTTGTTTTCTAAATCGGTTGCTACCTGGTCTCCCACACGCCGGTATATCTCACGGTCCTCGTAAAGGGACTCAAGTTCCTTTTCTATCAGTTCCTGTTTTGAATACTGCAGCATCCTCGCGAATGCATCATTGACCCACTTGATCCGCTCATCCTTTACAAGCGCAATGCCGTGGGGAGATGCAGTGAGGATTGCATCAAGGATATGGTTTTTCTCATACAGGTCCCGCTCAGCCCTTCGCTGCTCCACGCCCTTTTTGATTTTTGATTGGAGCTCGGTGAACTGGGAAGCCGGGTCTCCTCCTTTCTGGAGGTAGAAATCGGCCCCGCTGTTTAAGGCTTCTATTACCACTTCCTCCCTGCCTTTCCCGGTAAAGACGATGAACGGGATGGTGGCATTGCCTGCCCTGACCGCTTTTAAAAAGGTGATGCCGTCCATGTCAGGCATCAGGTAATCAGAGACCACGGCATCGTATTGTCCTTTTATCAGCATTACAAGTGCATCTGCAGCAGAATTTGCGACATCGACATGGCATTCACCAGAACGCTGAAGAAACAGCTTTACAACCCTGGTGAGTCCGGGCTCATCATCAACAAGAAGTACTGATATTCCGCCTGCCTCACTCAAGAATAATCACCAAATTGTTTATCCAGGGTGCCGGTACTTCACATAAGATCCCATAACCGTATCGTTGTCGAAGTCCTGACCTTTTTTTAAACCGGCCTCTGTACCGATCCATTGGAATGTCCGGAGCAGAGATCACTATGTCCATCCTTTATCAGGATTCCACTACTTATAGATCGTGAAATACGCTGGTTATATAAATATTATTTATATAATTGTAATATAAAAATATTTTACCCTTGTAACTCTCAACGACGTAGTTACCAACTGCTTCGAATGATCCCCTGATCAGTTAGGTTTTTCCCGTTTCCAGTCCTGTTAAAAAATTACCATGACGGTCAGTTCAGTCAGGTGGACCGTTCCGGATCTCAATGCGGCAGTCAGCTGGTGCAGGAAGCGGAACTCGCAGGGTATCAGGTGTACCCTTGCCGTGCTCGGGGAACATGCAGCGGATACATTGTCTGCATTCCGCGCTGTCAAAGAGAATATCAACTGCATCAGGGCGATAGAGGCTAACCAGCTTGATGCTTCGCTGTCACTCAAGCTTACGGCTGTAGGGGCCGTGTTCGATCAACAGGTGTTCAGGGAACATACCCGTACACTATTCCGGGAGGCCACAGACCGTCATACGGGATTCGAGCTGGACATGGAGGGGAAAGGGCTGATCGATATCACCGTCGATACCGGGATTGCATGCATCCGGATCGGACACCCGGTCACTCTTGCACTCCAGGCATACATGAACCGGACAGGGAAAGACCTTGTGAACATTGTCTCAGCGGGTATTACACCAAGAATTGTGAAAGGGGCCTATCATGGTGATTACGAGGAATTTGAACTGGTACAGGAGCGTTTTAAAGCACTCGTTGAGATGGTGCTGCCCACGGGAGCTGCATTCCTGGTCGCAACCCATGACCCGGAACTGCTGGAATGGCTGACCTCCCGCCTGGAAGACGAGAAGCACCGTGTCGAGTTCGGGTTTCTGATGGGCCTTTCAGACCGGACAAAAATGGAATTTACAGAAAGCGGATGGGCAGTATCAGAATACATACCACTCGGGGATGAACCCGGGCCGTATATTGCAAGAAGAGAGCATTACCTTTCAGCGCTTGGAGAAATGGGGAGATCGCCGGCACCCTGAACGGGTGCTCCTGTCAGAATGTATCCCTGTTTATCTCAATAATCCCCCGATACACCCTCCGATTAAACCGAGCACTGCATGGTAGAGCGCAAGGATGATCAGGGTTACCGCAATACCCAGGCCTGCTACCAGGCCAAAAATCCCAAGCAGGAAGGTGCTCCCTGCAATCACAAGGACTGAGAGGATGACCGCACCGAACAGCCCGCTCAAAAATCCGGCTTTCCCGCCGTTCCATACACCTCCCCCGGCAATCAGCCCAGCAACAAGCCCTGCTACCAATGGCCCTACTACCGGTACAAAACCCAGGACGACCATCAGGACAAACCCGATGGCAACTGCAAGCCAGAAGGACCCCTCCTTTTTAGAACTCATCTTATTAGGTAATTGCCTCGAAAAAGTGATTAATTTTTATGTCCGGGATCGATGCCGGCGTATCCACCCGGTAGAGATTTTACCTATGTATGGGCTCCTTCGGAGAGCATTTTTCCCGACTTCCCGATATTATCGCGGTCAAGTTCCTCGATCATTATCGTGACCATGCCAGGCTCTACCCCGAGTGTATCGGTGATGGTCCTTGTAAACTCCCTGATAAGGACTTTTTTCTGCTCAACAGTCCTTCCCTTTGCCATTTTAATAATAACAACAGGCATAACGCTCACCAATAATCTGGTCACCTGACCTGATAAGCCATGCGAACCCAAGGTAAAAAAAATGTTATATTCCTTTACCCTTTTCCTTCATTATTGGTTATTTTTACCTGGTTGCATCCTGGAACAGCAAAGAAAGGGATTCCAAAGGGATCAAAAACGGCATATCACTTCGAAGTCCTACGTGCACACCCGCCGGCAATTGCCGCCTGTTTTACGGCCTCTGCAATTGCTGCGGTTACCCGGCGGTCGAGGATGCTGGGGAGGATCCTGTCCTTTGCGGGTTTTTTAATGTAGTCTGCCAGTGCATGGGCTGCTGCCACCTTCATTTCGTTGGTAATTTTCGTAGCGCATGCATCAAGCGCTCCACGGAACATACCCGGGAATACCAGCGCATTGTTGATCTGGTTGGGGAAGTCACTTCTCCCGGTGCCGACGATGGCAGCACCAGCAGATAGTGCGAGGCCCGGCATTATCTCTGGCACGGGGTTTGCCATGGCAAAGACGACGGGGTCATCATTCATTGAACGGACCATCTTTTTTGTAATAATTCCGGGTGCAGAAACCCCGATACATACATCGGCTCCCTCCATCGCCGCCGCGATGTCCCCTGACCTGCCCTGGCGGTTCGTCTCGTCAGCAAGGATAAACTTGTATTTATTGGCGTAAAGCCCCTCGCGCTGCCGGTGAATGATGCCCCTGGTATCACAGACAATGATATCGTGGACTGAACGGCAGTAATCGGGGTTATATCCGATGCATTTCAGGAGCCGGGCCGTCGCATACCCTGCAGCACCTGCACCGCAGATGGTAATGTTAAGGTCCTCAAATTCCTTTCCTGTCACGTTGCACGCATTCAGGAGCGCTGCGAGTATGACAATTGCCGTGCCGTGCTGGTCATCGTGCATGACCGGGATGCCGATATCCTGGAGTGCCTCCTCGACTTCAAAACATTTCGGTGCGGCGATATCCTCGAGGTTGATCCCGCCAAACACCGGTGCGATATTCTTCACGTCATCGGCAAAACCTGCATGGTAATGCTCGAAACATAGAGGGAACGCATCAATATCTGCAAATTTCTTGAAAAGAATTGCTTTTCCTTCCATGACTGGGATCGCTGCATAACCGCCGATATTTCCAAGCCCGAGAACTGCTGAACCATCCGTAACGATTGCGATGGTATTTGCCTTCAGGGTATACCGGTACGCCAGGTCCTTGTCCTTTTCAATTGCTTTGCATACTGCCGCAACACCGGGTGTGTATGCCCGTGCGAGGTCTTTCCGGGTCCTGAGCGGTACCTTGGAACGGATCTCCAGTTTCCCCTTTTTCCGCTCGTGGAGTTCGAGGGCTTCCAGGTACACATCTGCCTTTTTCTGGTTACTGGCTGGTTTTTTCGTCATTCCCAGGAGCTCCTTTGTCCTGCATTGAAATGAGCGCATCCACCCTACAATAATGTTGTGGTACGACAACCGGGTGATTGAGGACACCATGGCTATGGGGACCTGGCCGGATTCCAACACATGTTACATTTTATCCCTCTGGTATTTTTTGGGCCCTGGCGCCACGAAACAAAAAAATATTTTTTACCTTTTCAACAGTGACACGGTTTGATTGACAACGACAAGGTACCCGGACTTTGTTCCTGCTCCAGACGCCCGGCTGATAGCTACATACTCATCCCCTTCCGGGCTTCCTGGAGTGAAAACTCTATCTCACGCCATGCCCGGTCTAACAGCGCCTGGTAATAGGACACATCGAACCCGTCTGCCTCCCATGAAAGGTCTACTTCCCACCTCCCTGCGTCACGAATGACATACCCGATCTCCATCCCGGGCGAAACCGGAATGCCTGCAGCCCTGCATGCCCTGACTGCCGATGCCTCCGGGCAGCTCCGGGAATAATCCAGCCTGCTTACCTGGCGGTGGATTGCCATCTCCTGCGGGGAGGCGGTACGGAGGCCGTCCATGGCATTCCTGTACAGTTCTCTCACCGCGTTACTGACCTCGTTGATATCATATCGTGAGGACGCCGTACCCAAAAGGTCGAGCATCCCCTCCTGGGCCCGCCTGATATACTCCGGCGTATCCCCCCGGCGACTGGCAATACCCCGGATTTTCACAGAGCCGTCGTTAAGCCTGCCATAATACCTGTTATATGCCCCGAAACCATCCGGCATCGGGAGAAAGACCAGCCAGTCGTAGGACTCGAGTTCGGTACGCAACCGGGTCTCTTCCTCGATCCGCGCCTGCAGGTGTTCACGCCCGGGGCCCTGGAGCCACAGGCAGTCAACTATCCCGTGGAGGACTGTTGCGCCTTCATCCTCGGCGATATCTTTCGACCTGATGAGGATATCCCGGGAATAGGAAGTAATTCGCTCGTGTACCTCGATCCTTCCGAACTTGGCATTTTTATACCCGGTATAGCCGAAACAGGTGACCAGCATCCACTTGAGGATGGAATCTGCCCCGCGGTACTTCGGGTCGGTCTTCTTCAGCTGTTTTGTCCTGTACCGGAGATCGAGGAGTGGAGCAAGCACCTCCGGAAGAAAACCCCGTTTTTCAGGGTTGGCGACCGTCTCGGGCGAGAGGTTGTGCAGCACGATGACTGACGGGTACAGGGAGGTGAAGTCGATCTGGAAGACATCCTCGTAGAGCCCGGGCACCGGCTGGAACATCATCCCTCCACGGTCGCAGGTGCGGAGGTCATTTACTTCCCTGATGCTCTCTGCATCGGTTTTCCGGTACGGTACCGCGATCCCACGCAGGAGTGCCTCGTACACTTCATATCCCGAGACAATGGTCCCGGCAGTGAACCTCGCTGCAAGGTTCGGGCACAGGCCGGTGAGCCGCGACGCGAGAATTACCCCGTAAAGCCCGCCTTCACGGTAGTTAAAGCTTGTACGCGTGTCGATCAGCAACCTGCCATCCGGAATGAGTGAACCTTCACGGTACTCGGTCCTGCCATAGCTCAGGTATGACATTGCCTCGATCCTCCGGAACATCCCGCTCCGGCTGAACGGTGGATCGAGCCCGTAATGCCGGGCCCTTGCTACGATCCGCGGGACCTGGATATCTGCACCAGGAAAAAGGATGACATCCGGATCCCAGGAACTTACAATTCCTGATAGATCGGCGATCACCGTTTTTTCATCCCCTGAAAGGAGGTCTTTCCTGTAAGTGTCCCCTTTGGTTACACGGACCTGCCTGCACTCCCGGGAGGCATACGGGTTTTCCAGGACTTCGATCTCCATAACCCTGTCCGGGAGAGAAAAATCCGGGGAAAACCTGGACTCTTCCGGTTCCCCGCACGGGAACAGGTTATGCTCGGCCATGTAGCGGTGGTCTGGCCTGGTATCGACATTGTATAGCCTGGCTTCGTGGCATGTCTGTTCGAGAATTGCATCAGCTACCTGGCGTCCTGCACCGGCACGGTAACCATGGCAGGTGCCGTACACGGTCTCGAACTGGCATTCCAAAAGGTTGTACTGCTCATAAAGTGCTTCGATCATCTGCCAGTGCGAACCAGCGTCAGGGAGCTGGAAGTAAAAATCCGGTGTCCAGGGTATCCGGTGGTGTGTTGCCCCGCCCCCTTCACCACGTTCCCAGAGCTCGACATGGCCGTTCCGGTAACATGAGTCTATGATCCACATGGTCGTTCACACCCGTCCGTTTCTCTGCCACATTGGTGGATTTCCGGTTGGATGGCAGAAATGAGGCTCGGGGAGAGGGGAAACATCTCCGAGCACGACATGCCCGCCACCCGCTTCCTGCTCCCTGTACATGCAGATAAGTACCGAAAAAATGGCTGCTTCAAGTGGGTCATCAAACGCATAAAACGCCTCGCTTGCGTATGATTTTACCATTATCACCACCTTTTCCGCGTAGACTGTGTCATCGCTCCTCATGGCCCGGGCGGCTCGCTGCCAGCGTCCGGCGATGTTGTTAACCCCCATGCGGACACTCTGGAAACTCCGTCCCAATCATGCCACCCCGCTGAAGAATCCCTCAAGGGTGGCCTGTCCCGCACCTGCTCCTGGCTGTTTCCGTGACGAATGCACCCTGCGAGGCGTATCCCGCGAGGTTACCGGTGGCTCTCTGAAGAAGTACACCTGGTCTGCCCGGGACAGGATTAGATCAAACCACCTGTCTGCCCGTGGAGTATACAGCACCACGACTGCACCTTCTGATGCTCTTTTCAGTGCCTGTGCGACGGGTGCGGCCTCATCCTCGCAGGCGTACAGTGACAGGTCATGCTCGACGAAGAGGATGGAATGCCGTGCCGCACTGATCTCCGCCGCGAGCTGGCCTGGTGAAACAACCCTTCTAACCTCCATATTTCCCGGGTGCTTCGCGAGTGCAGGAAGTATCCCGGATGTAGTCCCTGCAAGGTAAAGGAACAGGTACCGCCTGTTGCCAGGGTTGGTGATGGCCGGTAGCACGAGCTCTCCGGGTGCAATCATGGCACAGAATGTGCCGGTTAGCACCGATATCGAGGGTGCGAGCTCAAACTCCATGGTTACGTTTAGTGAACTGGTAAGCCCTTAAGTGTGGAGCGGGCGTGGTGTGAAAGTGATGTGCCGGGTATATACCGGTGCCGGAGTGCTGGGTTGGCTACTTATTTATACTAAATTGTACAATATTATACATCAAAGTATTACAATGTCGCACAGGCGCTCCGGGACCGGACAAATGATACGAGCCCAACTATCCCGGCATACCTCTCCGTTGGTACCGCTTGTAACAATTGCCCACTACCCGTTCAGGGCTGTCCTGTGTGAATGTTCTCACTTGATCATCACGAACCAGGATGTTACACCATGAAGTCCAGAGATATTGCAATAGTTGGCATTTTGCTTGCCGTTGGAGCAATCCTTCGCTATTTCCTTGCGATGCTCCATACACCGCTTACACCGAACATGATCATCGCGTTCTACTGTCTCGCGATTATCCTGATATCGCCGAAGATCTACGAGGCGTTCGGTATCGGTATCGTAGCCGGGATCCTCTCTATGCTGATTTCAGGCTCGATATTCCCGCCTGCGAACCTGATCAGCGAACCCATCGGGGCACTTGTCTGCTTTGGAGTGTATGCGGCGATTAAAAACCGGTCAAAGATCAGCCCCTCGATTGCTACGTTCATCACCACGCTCGCGAGCGGGTTTACCTTCGCTGCTATAGCAATCATCGCCGTGGCGCCCCAGATCATCACGAAGTATGCCACAATGGGTGGGTTTATGCTCGTATTTGTGCCGATCGTGGTTATTACCGCAATATTCAATGCCGTTATCGTCCAGCTGCTCTACATCCCGTCAAGCAGGGTGCTGATGCGGGGACAGGAATGATAAGGCTGGAATCGGTAAGTTATGCCTACCCTCACACCGGTAAACCTGCACTGACAAATCTCTCGCTTTCGATAGGGAAGGGTCAGTGCGTGATGATTACCGGCCCATCCGGTTCTGGTAAAACAACGCTCTGTCTTGCATCTGCCGGAATTCTTGCACATGAATACGGCGGAAAGAAAGAGGGGACCGTCACCATCGATGGCCGAGATGTGAAGAGCTATAAAGACCTCTCGGATATCGCTTCCAATCTCGGGATTGTTTTTGATGATCCCGAGGCCCAGCTGATTTTTACCACGGTTGAAGAGGAGATCCTCTCAGCACTTGAACGCCGGGGGCTCCGGGTGGACGAGATCGAGGACCGTCTAAGGGTCATCATGGAGATGACAAAACTCACCGCGTTAAAAGACCGTGCCCCCCATACCCTCTCCGGCGGGCAGAAGCAGCGTCTTGTGCTTGCCGTTACGCTAGCACTGGAAACTGGTATCCTGATCCTCGATGAGCCTACTTCTGAACTGGATGAACACGGGACGAACGGGATCCTTGAGATACTGAAAGGGTTAAAAGCCCAGGGCAGGACCATTCTCATTGTCGAGCACAAATTTCTCCGGATGCGGGAGATTGTCGATACCCTCGTTGTGATGGAAGATGGCCGCATCAGGGCATCCGGGGCTCCCGATGAGGTCATCAGGGACCAAGGGATGCAGAAGATCGTTATGCCAGATTTCTCGGGGATCAGGGAACGGAACCGGGGTGACGGGGTGACGGGCATTCCTTCTCCGTTAATCCGCGTACATGGCCTTTCGCACACCTATGGTGAGGATATCCATGCACTCTTTGATATCGATCTTACGATATCATCCGGCGAATTTATCGCAATTGTCGGTGAGAATGGTTCCGGAAAGACCACGTTGATCAAGCACTTCAACGGGCTCCTGAAGGCCACGGGGGGTTCCGTGTCTGTGTCTGGAAAAGATGCCGCGAAAACGACCATCACGGAACTTGCACGTGATGTAGGGCTGGTATTCCAGAACCCTGATCACATGTTTTTTGCAGATACCGTCCGCGAGGAGGTGGCGTTCGGCGTTGATAACCTCGGGATCCCGGACCGTGATGTGGTAATTGACCACGCACTCACGCGGGTGCGTCTGACCCATGCAAAAGACCTCTACCCGAGGTGGCTCTCCCGTGGTGAACGCCAGCGACTCGCCATCGCCTGTGTCCTCGCCATGAAACCTGCCGTGATCGCGCTTGACGAACCAACTACCGGGCTTGACGGGAAAGAGGCCAGGGAAGTTATGGAGGTATTAAAAGAGCTCCAGCTTGCAGGCCATACGGTCATTATTGTCACTCACAGCAAGGAAATTGCCAGGGACTGTGCCGACCGTGTGATTACCATGGAAAACGGGAAGATCATATCGGATATACTAACACCGGGTGAGCGGCCATGACCGAGATCCTCCAGTATGTCCAGAAGGACGGGTTCTTCCACCGTCTCGCCCCGCTGACAAAGATCCTGTTTGTCATCATTGTTGGGACGATGAGCATCGTATCGACGAGCATCACGTTCCTTGTCAGTGTTATTATTGCCCTGCTTGTCATCGCCTTTATCGCCGGTCTCCACCGCGAGGTGCTCAGGCAGTTTCTCCTCATCGCCGTGATGAGTGTTATCCTGATCTTTATCACGGTCATCACCCTTCCCGGGGGTACGACGCTTTTCGTGATAGGGGGTATTATTCCGATTACGACCGGGGGCCTCCTCATTGGTATTATCATGACACTCCGGTTTGCTGTGCTCATCACCGCGATCCAGCTCTTCGTATTGTCGACCCAGCCACGCGACCTTGTCCACACACTCGAACGGATGAAAGTACCGGCGGACTACACCCTGATGTTTGTGATAGCGCTCCGGTTCATCCCCACGCTCCAGATCGAGGGGCACAGGATTCACGAGGCGCAGCTTGCACGGGGGTATAACCCAGGGTCCGGTGTAGGCGGGAAGATCAGGAGTGTTGCGCCGGTCATGATCCCGCTGGTCTCCAACTCGCTTGCCCGGTCGAATGTTCTTGGGCTGACTATTGATCTCCGGGGGTACCGGACGAAGGTAAGGACCCCGTTACGTGAACGACACCTTAAAGGACTGGATTATTTTGTGATTGTGATGCTGGTACTTGTTGGCGTGGCCTTCTTCGTATTCGACGCTTATGCTGCTGGTCTGATATAACCGGTAATCTGTCATTTTTTCATAAGGTTATATATCCAGCCGTGAGCAGGGCTAATTTTTTGAAGGTTCGTGCAGTGGTGTCATATTTTTCTATTTTCATCTCAATCGGCATCGGGTAAGAGCTGCAGTAAGAGTCTGCCTGAGTAATATGCGCGCTTACCCTGGTAAAATGAAAATGCTACAAATATATTACCCTGATATTGTCCTGAGTATGCAATAATTAGATATATTAATAAATGAATTGATTAAGCGTTAAGAAATATTGGTGGTGCCGGTATGACAAGCCCGCAGATGGAGCAGATTGAGAAAATAAAGGCAATGGCTTTGAAGAGGTGCTCAGAGCGGGTAGCAGAAGCTGAACGGAAACGGGGTGCAGCAGGCGAGAGGGTTTTCAACCCGGCACCGCACTGTGGGATCACTTCATTCCTGAAACGGCATCACGGACTGTGAAAAGGAGGAAGGTATGGATAAAAAGAAGATCGCTGGAACTTCTAAAGGCGGGGTGGATCCAGAATCAGCCTACACGGATTATGTGGCATCTGAGGAGTCTCTCCTCGAACAGATCCGTGCCAAGGAGGAGGAGCAGGGCGTGAGGATTGAAGCTGCCAGGCAGCAGTACATCACCGACGTTGAAAACGCCCGGAAGGAGACAGAGTCCCGGCAGGCCAGGGAACGTTCTCTTGGCCAGGCTGAAGCGGATACTGTCTGGCGGGAAGCAATGGACCGCATCAATAGTGATGTCGAAAGGGTACTCAGTGAAGGTCAGCAGCAGGTGCGCCTCGATCGGGAGCGGAAGGAGCAGAGGTTCAACGGGGTCGTTGACAGGGTTGTCAGGGAGATCAGTAAAGGATAAGCTGAAAATGTATGATACAGAAAATGAAGAGCGTGCTGGTAGTAGGTCCTAAATCGGACTTCAGTCAGATCGTCGATGTATTGTATCATATGGGTACAATCCACCTTGAAGAAGTGAGTGAATATCTTCAACCGGAACGTGGGAATGTACGAAAAATGGTTGCCGGGGGATCTACTGATATACCGGTGTTCCTTGCATCGATTGAAGGGATCTCACTATTGTTGCCGGCAATAAAGGAACGTTCCGACCGCACGCTACAACGCTATGAAGAGCTCCATCACCTGTCAACACCTGAAGTCCTGGCCAGGGCCAGTCATGTGACCGGGATTGTCGGTGAGACAACAAGAACGCTGTCGACAAAAAAAAGTGACCTTGAGATCGTCATCACCGGGCTGAACCGGTACGAGAAAATTATCGATAAAATCCAACCGCTCGAACAACAACTACCGATACTCCATGGATATGAAGTTACCGTCCTCGTTATCCAGAAAGAATATGAGGACGTCCTCGACATCATCCGTCCGGCGTTATCAGGTATTACCAATGACCAGTTTGAACTGATATCGGCTGACCTGGATGAAAAGACAATTGCCGTCATCACCGTCTTCAATAAAAATTATTCCGAAAATGTTCACCGTTTCCTGTTCTCCAAAAACATCAACGAAGTCCGAATACCTGCTGATTATTCGAATATGCCGCTTGATAAGGCAATGTTGCTGATCGATAAAAACCGCCGGGACGCCCAGGCAGAAAAAGAAAACATCGATAACGAGCTCACCCGTGTTTCGCAGGAATGGTACCACGAGCTTGCGGCATTACACATGGTCCTGAAAGAACGGGGCGAAGAGCTCAGTGCCTACAACAATTTCGGCGAAACGGAATATACCGTGATGGTCAGGGGATGGATCCCCAAAAAACAGGTTCAGAAGACACGGGAAGCGCTGGATGAGACTTTCCAGGGCCGGGTAGTAATGACAGAAGCAGATGCTACGGCAGAGATGATGGACCGTGTCCCCATATTCTATGACAACCCCCGGTGGGTACGCCCGTTTGAATTCTTCATGAAACTTGCAAGCCCTCCGCAATACAACGAGATCGACCCCTCCCCCCTCCTTGCTATTTTTTTCCCGATATTTTTCGGAATAATTGTGGGTGATATCGGGTATGGCATCCTGATCCTGGTGGTTGGGTTGTTTATACGGTTCCGTTTCGGGGCCATAACGTGGCTCCGGCAGATGTCCGGCATCCTGATCATTTCATCATTTCCGGCAATCTTTTTCGGGTACCTGTTCGGGGAATTTTTCGGTAATTTTGGCGAAATGATGGGCTGGATCGAGCCTGTTACTCTATTCGGGGTCACATGGAACCGTATAGAGGCAATGGTGCCACTGCTTATCCTGGCCATTGCGATAGGAGTATTCCACGTGGTACTGGGACTTGTTATCGGGTTCATCAATTCGATGACCCGAAAAAATCACCGGCATGCCTGCGAAAAGTGCGGGATGATAGGGGTAATTTTATGCCTGCTACTGTTGTTCGGAATCATAGTGGAGGTTATCCCGGGAGTTTTACTGATCCCGGTCAGCATTTTCCTTATTTTAACCGTTGTGCTCGTTATTTACGGGGGTGGTACCCTTGGTGCTATTGAGATTATGGGCACGGTGGGAAATATCCTCTCTTATGCCCGCCTGATGGCAATCGGTATGGCGTCAGTCATCCTCGCCATGGTAGCCAACGAACTCGGTGGATCGATGGAGGTGCTTGCCGTAGGCATCCTTATCGCGGTACTGCTCCACACCCTCAACCTGATGCTTGCAATGTTCAGCCCGTCTATCCACAGTGTAAGGCTGCATGTCGTGGAATTCTATTCCAAGTTTTACCATGGGGGTGGACTACCCTACCACCCCTTCAGCCCGGGAAATAAACCTGGTCTGATCGAAGGTAAGAAGTAGGCTTCCATCGGGTATTTCCAGTAAATAATGAAAATAAAGAACTTCTCTATTATTAAACTTTATATAATATAAGATCACTCTTACGGATTAGAGGTGTTGAAAAATTGTCTTGGGAAGTTCCGATTGGAGCTGCGATTGCATTTGCCGGTGGCGCAATCGCGACAGGCCTGGCACAATCAAGAATAGGTGCTGCGGGTGCTGCGACCATTGCAGAGAAACCTGAATCAACAGGAAGCATTATTGTGCTGGAAGCAATCCCCGAAACGATGGTAATCCTGGGTTTTGTGGTGGCATCCATGATCGTAATCATGGTCAAGTAAGGCTGTTTGGCGATCCAGTATTGAACAATGGTTAATCCGGGAATTTTTGTGCCCGGGAACCCACGGAACATTATTTCCTGTTGTCATAATGGTATGACTGCGGGAGGGGAGGTAAAGGTCAGGCCTTATGAAATATGACCACCTGATCCAGGCAATAGAAGATGGTGCAGAGGAGAAACTCCGGGACTTTCAAGGCAATAAAGACCGTGAAATCCGCGAAATCCGGGAACGTGCAGATACCGGGTCCGAACAGTTACGAAAGGATCTGCTTGCAGAAACAAAACGAAAGATAAGCGTCGAAAGTAATAAACAGATCTATTCGGCACGTGAGCAGTCAAAAGACCACCTGACAAGGGCACGCCAGGAGGCCTGCCTTTCCGTATTCCGGGAGGCTGATGTACGGCTCTCGTCATTCCGTTCAAGCCCTTCATATGGACCATTTTTTAAGGCGGTCCTTGCCGAGATAATCGAATCGCTGGACAGCGAAAAAATCCGCCTCCATATAGATAAAAAAGATGAGGCATTGTGCCGGCAGATGATCAAAGACACCGGGAAGGAGTATGAAATCGTTACCGACCTTACAACGAATGGTGGACTGAACGGCTCAACTCCTGATGGAAAGGTTATGGTCCGGAATACAATCGAGGACCGGCTCGCCAGGGCAAAAGAACGTATGAAGGTAGTCGTATTTTCAGGACTCTACGGTGACCCGGTTGTACGTTGAGTATGTAAATGCCCGTGTCCATGGCATGTCAGGCCGCCTGATTACTTCCCATGGGTTCGAACGGCTGATTGCCCAGCCGTCACTTGAGGGTATCATAACTGAGCTTGAGAAGACGCCCTACCGTGAGGAAATTGTTGAGGCACACATATTGTATACAGGGATTGGTTGCATCGAGTATGCCCTCCGCAAGAATCTTATGAAGACGTACCGGAAGATCTTCTCCCTTGTAGAAGGGGAGAAGTCTGCACGATATATCATAATATTCTTAAAAAAATGGGATATCCAGAATATAAAGACTATAATCAGGGGAAAAAATATCCAGACGCCGAATGAGGAGATCTCAGGCTGCCTTATTCCCGCCGGCACGATGGATGAAACAACGTTGATTGAACTGGTAAAACAGCCTGACGTTCGTGCTATCGTGGACCTTATGGCAACCTGGAATATCGAGTATGCCATTCCCCTGACACAGTATATCGGTGAGTTTTTTGAACGAAACGAGATAGGCACGCTGGAGTATGCACTTGACGAGTACTATTTCGAGTCATCGCTGGAGGAATTAAGAGGGAAAAGCGACGATGACAAGGTCTTTCGTGACCTTATCGGGACTGAAATTGATATCCGGAATATTAAGACTGCATTGATGATGATCCGTGATTCTGTATCTGCCGATGAAGCGAGCCCGTTCCTCCTCAACGGTGGAAAAGAGATCAGGCATGAGCTTATTCATGATATGATACGGGCTAAAAAAATACCGGATGCAGTCCGCCTCCTTGAGACGACGTCCTACCGTTTTCTCCTGTCCATCCCTGACCTTGAAGGTACCCAAGGGAAGATATCGGTCCTTGAAAAAGAGCTTGACCGTTTCCTCATCCGAAAGGGGACCGCAATGTTCCGCGGTGATCCCTTCTCATTCACCGTCGTGATCGGGTACCTTTGGGCTAAATTCAATGAAATTACGAATATCAGGGTTATTGCCCGTTGCAGGGAGGCTGGAATGCCGGATGAAATGATGGAGTCGGAGATTTTCTATGTATAAGTACGTGATTGTTACTGACCCGGAGACTGCAGCAGGGTTCCGTCTTGCAGGTGTGGATGTAATTGAGGTTTCCACCCCGGAGGAGGCAAAACGGGCAATTCCTCCCCTCCTGAATGCAGATGATACGGGTATAATCGGGGTAAGTGAGGAGTTCATGTCGGTACTGGACCCGGAACTGCAGGCAACTATTGAGAAGACCTACCGGCCGATAATCATCCCGATCCCAGGCCGTGCGAAAAAGGTGGTATCAGAAACCTATATCGAACGGCTCCTGCGGCGGGCAATCGGGTACAACATTGTAGTGAGGCGATAACGTATGATACAAGGAGTCATTTCAAGGATTTCCGGCCCGGTCATCCTCGCCGAACAGATGCGTGGTTCAAGGATGTATGATGTGGTCAGGGTCGGAGCGATGGCCCTCGCAGGGGAGGTCATACGGCTGGACGGTGAAAACGCCGTTATCCAGGTCTACGAGGATACCTCGGGTCTGAAGGCTGGTGAACCGGTGGTAAACACCGGGATCCCCCTGTCCGTTGAACTTGGACCCGGCCTGATATCCTCAATCTACGATGGTGTCCAGCGACCGCTCTCGGTTCTGGCCGAACTTTCAGGGAGTTTTATTTCCCGTGGGATCTCTGTCCCCGGTCTTGACAGGGCAAAAAAATGGGCGTTCGTCCCCCTGGTGAAGGCGGGTGACTCGGTCAGCGGTGGCGATATAATCGGTACCGTACAGGAATTTCACATCGAACACCGTATAATGGTACCACCCGGGCATTCCGGTACAATCCGCGAGATCAAGGGTGGTAATTTTACCGTGGAGGAGACCGTCTGCACTCTCGGTGACGGGACAGAACTACGGATGATGCAGACCTGGCCGGTAAGGAAGGAGCGCCCGTATAAAAAGAAACTTGATCCGGAGGTCCCGCTCCTCACGGGCCAGCGGGTATTTGACAGCCTCTTCCCCCTTACCAAGGGTGGTACTGCCATGATCCCGGGTGGGTTCGGGACCGGCAAGACGGTTTCAGAACAGACACTTGCGAAATGGGCAGATGCCCGCATTATCGTCTATATCGGGTGCGGTGAACGGGGTAATGAAATGACGGACGTGCTTACCGAATTCCCGGAACTCGTCGACCCGAGGACGAACCTCCCGCTCATCCAGAGGACAATAATGGTCGCAAATACCTCCAATATGCCAGTTGCAGCCCGGGAGGCATCCATTTATACAGGGATTACGATGGGCGAGTACTACCGGGACATGGGGTATGATGTTGCCCTGATGGCAGATTCCACGTCACGCTGGGGAGAGGCGCTCCGCGAAGTATCAGGCCGGCTTGAAGAGATGCCCGGTGAAGAGGGGTATCCTGCATATCTTGCCACACGGCTGGCTGCATTTTATGAACGTGCAGGGCGGGTGATGTGCCTTGGGAACCGGGAAGATACCGGTTCAGTCACTATTGTCGGGGCCGTCTCACCACCCGGGGGGGATTTTTCAGAACCGATTACCCAGAACACGCTCCGGATTGCGGGGACGTTCTGGGCCCTTGACACGAGCCTTGCCAACCGGCGGCACTTCCCATCCGTCAACTGGATTAAAAGTTACTCGCTGTACCTCGAGAGCCTGAAGGAATGGTATACGAAATACATCGCACCTGACTGGATGGAGATACGTGACCAGACGATGTACCTCCTGCAGAAAGAGATCGAGCTGCTTGAGATTGTCCAGCTGGTGGGTCCCGATGCCCTCCCGGACAGCGAGAAGTTAATCCTCGAAATAACCAGGATGATCAGGGAAGATTTCCTCCAGCAGAGTGCGTACAGCGATGTTGACTCCTATTGTCCGCTCGATAAACAGTACTGGATGCTCCGGGTAATCCATACGTTCCACAGGGAAGCGTCGTTAAAGATGGGACAGGGGGTAACCCTGAAACAGGTGATGGGAATACCAGAACGGAACGAGATCTCAAGAATGAAGGAAGCACCCGGTTTTGCAGAACTGCAGGTGCTTACCGGGGCCATAGCAGACCGGATGAAGTCCCTGGAGGTGGAACATTAATGTCAGGGTTTGACCTCTCAACAAGGGAATACCGTTCGGTTTCCTATGTCTCCGGGCCGTTGATCTTTGTTGAAAAACCCCGTAATGTGGCATTTGGTGAAACGGCAATTATTACCCTTCCTTCGGGTGAGGAACGGTCCGGCCAGGTACTGGAAGTCTCGCGTGAACTTGCGGTGGTCCAGGTGTTTGAAGGGACAAGCGGGGTTGATAATCTGAAGACCGCTGTCCGTTTTACCGGGGAACTTCCCCAGATTAATGTCTCCCTGGATATGCTCGGCCGGGTCTTTTCCGGGGTGGGAAAACCCCGGGACGGGAAACCAGACATCATGGCGGATGAGACCGTGGACATATCAGGCATGCCAATTAACCCTTATTCGCGTGATAAACCCTCAGATTTTATCCAGACCGGTATGTCGACGATAGATGGTCTTAACACGCTGGTCAGGGGCCAGAAACTACCGATTTTCTCCGGTTCCGGTCTTCCGGCCAACAAGCTTGCCGCACAGATCGCCCGGCAGGCAAAAGTTCCTGGAAGCCAGGAGCAGTTTGCAGTGATATTTACGGCAATGGGGATCACCCATAAAGAGGCCTCGTTCTTCATGAAGGACTTTGAGGAAACCGGGGCACTTGAGCGGGTGGTGTTCTTCCTCAACCTTGCGGATGACCCGACCATCGAGCGGATTGCAACACCAAGGGTCGCCCTGTCTGTTGCCGAATACCTCGCCTATCACCATAACCTCCATGTACTGGTTATCCTCACCGACATGACCAATTATTGTGAGGCACTCAGGGAGATCTCAACTGCCCGCGAGGAAGTACCAGGCCGGCGTGGTTATCCGGGCTATATGTATACCGACCTTGCGTCCATCTACGAACGTGCAGGAAGGATAAAAGGAAAAAGCGGGTCTATTACCCAGTTACCCATCCTCACGATGCCGGACGATGATATTACCCACCCGGTTCCCGATCTTACCGGGTATATTACGGAAGGACAGATTGTCCTTTCGCGTGACCTGTTCCGTCGGGGTATCGACCCCCCGGTTGATGTCCTCCCATGCCTGTCCCGCCTGATGAACCTCGGGATTGGCGTGGATAAAACGCGGGATGACCACCGGAATGTTGCCGACCAGCTCTATGCATCATATGCATACGGGCGGGACCTCCGGAGACTCGTTGCAATTGTAGGAGAGGAGGCACTGACAGACCTTGACCGGAAGTACCTGAAATTTGCCGATGATTTCGAGCGGAAATTCATCTCGCAGGGATCAGAAGAACGTAGTATCCACCAGACCCTGGAAATAGGATGGGAATTGTTTGCAAGTCTTCCGGAAGAGGAACTAAAACGCGTGAAACTGGACTATATCAGGAAATATCACCCGGCACACCGGGCGGGGTGAGTGCATGGAACAGGTGAACCCGACAAGGATGGAACTCCTGAAGAAGAAGACCCAGATCCGGCTGGCTGAGCAGGGGAAGGACCTGTTACGCCAGAAGATGGATGCCCTGATCAACGAATTTTTCAGGATTATGGGGAACGTATCCCGATCAAGGGACGAACTTGAGGCGGTTGCGGAAAATGCCCAGCGTTCGCTTGTAATTGCGCAGGCTGTTGATGACAGTATCGCTCTACGGTCTGCATCATTTGCCACAAAGCGCCATATTACCCTTGATATCCATGGCAGGAATATCATGGGCGTACCGGTACCGGTCATTGAAAAGAAAAGCCTGGTCTTAAGTGTCCTTGACCGGGGCTACAGCATTACCGGGGTATCAGGGCGGATTGATGAGGTGGCCGAAAATTACGAGCATGAACTGGACCTGATCACCGGTCTTGCAGAGACTGAGACGGCACTCCGCCGCCTGGGTGAAGAGATCCAGAAGAACAGGAGGCGGGTTAATGCGCTTGAACAGGTCCTGATCCCGGAATTACAGAGACAGGCGAAATATATCAGGATTACCATCGATGAGCGTGAACGGGAAGACTTGTTCCGCCTTAAAAAGGTTAAAAAGATTCTGGAAAGAAAGAAAAAAAGCCGGAAAAAAATGTGAGCGGACTTATGGATGGATCAGCCACCTGAATCATTATTACGTTTATTTGTCTTTCCCTGTCAGGATTGCAGTCACATCAGTTATCGCTTTTGTATCCGTTGAGTCCTTACCCTTGCTTACATTCCCAATCTGAATGATGTGCAGGACATCAGTATACTTCAGCTGGGAAAATGCGATGGTATCCCATACCACGCTATCGATATACACCCAGCACTCCCCGAGCATTCGTTCGAGTACTTTAATATCACCTTCAGTGAACAGCTTCCAGTCGTCCCCTATACCATGATGTATTTTTTTTATTGCATTCTCAACGCCTTTTTCCCTGTGGACCTGAAACAACCTCCTGCCCACTTCCGTTTTTGTAGCTTCCGGCATGCCAGTCTGTAACCTCCATATAAAAACGTTATAAATCGTGATTTAGTGACACGCATATTAATACTTTTGTATCCGTCCTGTCCCGATATCATTTGACATCACATCTGACTATCGATGTGATTAGCTTAACCAATAGGGATATTGAGTGAATCCTCAGGCAATGGCTGAAAGGCGGATCGGTTGTAAGAAAAGAGGAAAGGTTGGTTCCCATATGAGATACCTTTCCGGTCAGCTACTATTCGTGAATCGTTACTTCTTAACGGTTGTATTATTGATGGCTGTCTTGACGTCAGCCGTCAGGTTTGCAACGGTTTTGTTGATGGCGGTCTTGGCATCTGCGGTCAGGTTGGCCACGGGGGTCTTGTTTGTCAGGTTTGCAACGGTCTTGTTGATGGCTGCCTTGGCATCTGTGGCCAGGCTGTCCCCTGAAGTCCCTGATGCTGCAGGTTTGCACTCACCACGGTAGAGTGCCCATTCCTCACAGGTGGAACCGTTCGGGAAGGTGCACATGCCATATTCATTTCCTGCTGCGTCTTTCTTGATCTCGGTCTTACCACCGACCTGTCCACAGTACACTGAAGCCGGGTTTGCAAGTCCGGTGCTCCCACCGGTGGTCGGGACCGCAACAATAGTAGTCGGTACAGGTGTTGCTACCGTGGTTGCAGGCGTTGTTACAGGCTGGTTCGACGTGCATCCGGCTGTCATCATGACAACCGCAATAACGAGGACCAGTAAAATTGAAGATGTTTTCATCCAGCTCATTAATATTTCTCCGGCACATACGTGGGCGGGAAAGTTATTTATGCGCTACGGTTTTAAACGGGGAATAATTAATTCAATTGTCAATCC
The DNA here is from genome assembly GCA_037137755.1 of Methanomicrobiales archaeon. Lineage (GTDB taxonomy): Archaea > Halobacteriota > Methanomicrobia > Methanomicrobiales > Methanospirillaceae > CAIKOD01. The sequence continues at coordinate 42,365 of JBAXJR010000001.1, forward strand.
GATGAATTAATACCTTTATTTACTTTTGTTGAAGGTTGTTGTCATTTGGTAAACAGACCGCATTGTTTATCTTTTTTTCATCTATTGACCGTGCAGGAACTTAAAAAAGACAGAATAATAAAAAAATATCCCTGGTGCTGGAATGGGAAGGCCCAACGTTCCCACCCGAATGAAGTACTCTGCCTGCAAGTCAGCACACCTGTCACCGCACAATTCGTCAGGTAATCTTGGGTAATGGATAGTGAATGACCGGGTTATTAGTGAATTATCGTAAATCTGCTTGACAGCTGTAAAGTAAATGGCGTTTAAGGAATGTGGTACCCTCAGGGGAAGAGATTTATTAGGGATGAATACATAAGCCTCACATTATGAAAGAAAAAATACGAATGGCTGCAGAAATTGGAATACTCCTGGTTGCACTGGCCTTCATTGCCACACCGGCTCTCGCGGCAAACATGAACCTTGCCGGGGGTTCAGATATCAGGGTGTCCGGCTGGAACACACAGTCCTACAGGTCATTCTCAACGGTTATCCCGATATCCGCGCAGGTATATACGAATTCACAACCCGCATATCTTTATGGCAAGTATTCGAACCTGAACAGTTATCTGAGTGCTGGTCCACTGATTGTAAATAACAATGCGATTTCAATTCCGTCAATGGGAACCAGCAATAATAACTGGGACTCGCTCTTTGGTCAGACACCATCATTCTTGTATTCCTGCGGGTGCGGTTAGTATTTTTTCATTAGGTTTCCGGTCTTGATCCGGGCACCAAATATTTTTATTCCTGTATTTCATTCAACCTTGTAATATGAAAGATTTCCATCTTACAGGGACAGTTTCCCTTGGTTTAATCACATTGTTTCTCCTGCTTCTTCCGGCAGGAGTTGTCGCTCTTGAATCGTTTTCTGGTCAACAGGTTTCGATTAATTCACCGGTTGCAGATGACGTGTTTGCGGCCGGAGGAACAATCACCATAAATGCACCGATAGACAGCCTTGTTGCAGCCGGGGGTACTATAACTCTCAATGCCCCGGTAAAGGGTGATGTAATCGCTGCCGGGGGACGGATCATCGCAAACAATACCATCGGTGGCAAACTGGTGGCTGCCGGGGGTACTGTTGATGTTAACGGTGACGTGGGGACAAATGCTGTCATAACTGGTGGAAAGGTAACGATAAATCCGCGATCCACGATTGGAAGGGATGCAGAGATCTCGGGTGGCACTATCACCAACTCCGGCCACATAATGGGAAACCTCTCTGTGCAGTCACGGAATTTTTATGATTCCGGTACCGTGGGTGGGAAAAGCAGCTATGTTCAGACCGGGCAGCAGAGTTTTGCTGAAATTTTCACGGTTCTTGGTATCCTGTTTTCAATTGGCTGGCTGATACTCGGGCTCGTTCTCCTGAAGGTTGCACCGGTACGGTACCGTATCGTGGAGGAGGAGGTCACGAAATCACCGGTGGTAAAACTGGTTGTGGGATTTGTTGGTCTGGTAGTTGCTGGGATCGCGCTTGTTATCCTTGCAATAACAGTCGTTGGTCTTCCGATAGCGATTGTCTCCGGGCTCCTCGTAGTTATTGGAGTCATTTTTTCAGTTCTGTTTGTTTCGTCTGCTGTTGGCAGGTTGCTATTCCGCTGGTTAAAGGTAGACATTCAGGACTGGCATGCATTTGTAATGGGATTTGTAGTACTAAGTATACTCTTCCGTGTCCCGGTTGCGGGCATCATTCTCCTCATCGTTACGGTCTGCCTTGGGTTGGGTGCATTGCTCTATACCATACATGATCATTGGAAGTATATCACCGGGACAGCCGGCTGATTCCAGCTCGTATGTAAAGGGCCAGGACGACCCTGAATACTATTTTTCTTTTCCTCAAAAAATCTTTATGACTGGGTCGGTTGTTACCTAAGTTGCGACTCTTTTTTCCTGTTCATGGAATCAATAGCGGGACCGTTGAGATACAACAGGGAAGAAACATCAGGGAACATTACCTGCCGGTTTATCGATATGCAAAAATCGAAAGCTATATGCTCATACATTCAAAAATAACCCTTCCTATGTGTGCTCATTTTCTCGGATCACTTTTCAGGCAAAAGCCTCATATTGTCGAGAGTCCGCCGCCTCCCGTGATCGCACACGGTGCCGGCATGCAGGTGCCGGAATTTAAGCAAAAACCCTATTTCATCGTTGCCTCGGTGGAGATGGGGAACACAACGACAAAATGCATTCTTACTGGTGTAAACCTGGATACCGGTATGTCGTATGTAATAAACAAAACCGTGAAGATGAGCAGGGATGTACGGAAACCGAAACCGGGAGAAGAAATATTCGGTGAGACCCTTGACGGGACACAGCTCACCAGGGAATCTGTTACCGAACTTGTCCGGGAAACTCTTCTCCAGAGTCACCGGGAAGTGCACCTTGATATTCAAAATGACCTGGATTTTGTTGTCAGGAGTACCGGGGTTGTCGCCGCAATGGATTCCCCGGACCAGGTCGGTGTATTTGTAATCGCACTTGCAAACGGATGTCTTTCAGCCGGTGTCCCGCCCAGGAAGATGACGCCACCCATGTCAAAGGCGAACCAGTCAGAAAAACTACAGCCTTACAGCTTTGCCGATAAAGTAGTCTTTGTCGGGGCTGTTGCAGGGGTGGTTCCCCCGGTTGGTAGTACCGGTGTTGAGATGGTGGCGAATGAAATGGAGGGAGAACTTGCCATGGCCGGTATCAAGGAGGGCGCCAAATGGACTCCTGTTGATTTTCGAAACCCCTGCATCTCGATTGACTTTGGCACCACGCTTGACGGCCGGATTACCAGTGATGTTGCACCTGATGACCCGAATCCGTTTGCAAAAACAATCGGGAACTTCTGCGGTCTTGCAGGTGCAGTCCCGGATGCCATTATCCGTGGGACCGGGCTTGTAGACGGACGTACTGGCACAGCGCTCGACGTATTCGGAGACCAGAGCATCCTGGGAGGTTTTTCCCTCCGATCGAAACGGAATGAAGTTGAGGAATTCGTGGAGCGCAGCCATAAAATAATTGATATCCGGATTGTACCACCTGAACGAAGAAGGTTTGGACGTGTACCGGTATACGCTGATATCGCCAAGGCGTCGGGAGTTGCAATGATTGGGTGCGATGCCGGTGAGGAAGCGAGCGGTTTAGATGAGCTGAAAAAGATCGGGGCTGAAATACACGAGAATTATAACCTCGGGTTCCTGAACGTGGTCATCGACCAGGTATGTGCGAAGATGGCCCTCCGCCTGATTGATGTTGCCATTGATGAACACCTTGTCTTCCCGAATAGTTCGATTGGATTTACCGGGCGGGCTGCGATATCAGGCAGGAAACCAGAGTACATCCTCGAAGGAATTACCGAGAGAAAGCTGTTCGATGACCCGAACGACCATCTTGTATTTGTGGATGATGGCCTCGCACGGGGTGCAGCTCTCATGGGACGGTGCATGAACTCACTTGGTAAACCGAAACAACCGATTGGCGGAGTCCGTGGTGGACCATGTATTATGAGCAGACGTATTAAGGCAGGAAAATAAACAGGTTCTGGAGTGAGGGACGAATGGCGCAGGATGATCCATCGGTTGCACCCGTTAAAGGGGCTGAAAGAAAAAATGAAGGGGATAAAGGGTCGGAAATCGGAGAACTTTTTGATCTTGTCATACCTCCCGGAACACCACAGAGTGTAATTTCCGATGTCAACAGGAAATTTGATGTTGAAATCGTTGAGAGGAAGGAGAGGCTGCATTTTGCGAATATGGATGGGGATGAGCGGATCCTCCTGGCATTCAGGGGAAAACTCGAAGTTATGAAAGAACTTGAACCCTATTTTTATGCGAAAGTTAAAGAATTTATTGACAGGGTATAATCACTAACCTTTTTCCGGTACACCTGTTACCGGGAAGTTAATTTTCTTTCGAATTATTTCATATGTTAACAGGGCCGCGCTCTCTAAAAATTATTTGAATATGCGGCACTGTTGAATCCCTGCATGAATCCAGATATTAGTATATTCTGAAAGGTCTTTTCATTGTTCAGGGATTGACTTCCCGGTATGAATGTTTCAATAAAAAACCGAAAAAAGGGATATCCGTTACGATATTGCGGACAGCTGTTAGAAAAATTCCTGTGCAGCATACCAGGTATCAGTCGCCTGGTCATACGCTACACCAACACCGATGACGGTGAAGTTCTGATCATTGGAATCAATAATATTGGCACGGTGGCCCGGGCTATTCATCCATGCATCGACAATGAACCTTGCCAGTTCATCCGGTGTCCCGGGGTAATTGCTGAGCATGGCGATATTTTCACCGACCCCTACGCGGACATAGGTGCCGAAATCCTTTTCCACGTGGTAGCCGTGCCGTACCGCCCTGTCAGCTGGTGTCTCACCATCAGGGTTTATATGGTCAAAAAAACCTCTCGCGGCCATATCGACACAGTCGTCGCGACCGATCACTGCAAGTTGATCGTCCCATTGTAAAGCGGGTTTTCCCGCATTTGCCCGCTCAATATTTGTATAGTACAAAATTCGCTGCTCGACCTGGTGCGTGATGTCATTAACGATAATTGTTGATGGGACAGGTTTTTCCGGCGCAACCGGCAGTAATGTTGGCAGAGGTAGAACGATTGAAGGGGGTTTTAGGAACGTTACAGGTTTCAACACAGACGGTTTTGATTGGTAGACCGGAAATTTTTGTGTTTTTGTCTTGTTTAGACGTACCGGAACCTTTCCTGATATGCCTGATACATACGTGTCTGCGGGGATTACCGATGTCCCTGATGAAGGGATTGAAATTGATGCCCCGGAAGTTGATGCCGGGATCAGAACCAGGTTTTTGGACGGGATTAGTGTTGGTTTGGGCTGAATATTTGCTGTACTGAGTGGTTTGGTGATACCATTGGGAAAATACTGCAGGCCAAAATAACCCTCAACATAAACCAGTGCATTGGGTGCCAGGGCAGTATCAGGGCCCAGTGTGTGTGTATTATCGTAAGCCTGCCACGGAACGGCTGACGCAGCCATTACAAACAATCCTGCAAAAAGGAGAAAAATAACCGCTGTCATCCGGGCTAGGGAATTGTGGGCTGCCATTTTGTACTAGGAAATGTATCCGGACGATCTGATATACTCTTTCCGGTGAATGTGGTGGGAATAGCAATGTCCGGTATATTTCATAGCGCTGGAAACGGGAGAAAAATCCGGTTCCGGGATACAAGGTGCATTTGTACAACTATATGCCCCTGATGATGCTTCACCTCAAAGGAAATAGTTAAATGAATTCCAATCATTTTTATTATGATCGCTATCTGAATCACGAGGGATTCAATGAAGAGGAATATTAAAATCGAAGGACTACGTCAAATCCCTCTCGAACAGCAGGAAATCGAACTGGTCGAGAGAAAATGCATTGGTCACCCTGACAGTATGGCTGACGGCATTGCTGAATCCATCAGCCGTGCCCTTTGTCGGGCATATTTTGAAGAATGCGGGGCAATCCTGCACCACAATACCGACCAGGGAGAGATAGTCGCAGGCGAGTCTATCCCTCGCTTCGGAGGGGGAAAAGTCACAAAACCCATCTATATTTTACTGGATGGAAGAGCCACGAAACATTTCAATGGCATAGATATTGCGACCGATTCGATTGCCGTTGAAGCGGCCAGGAATTACCTACGGGAGAACCTTACCAACCTAAACCTTGAACGGGACGTAATCGTCGACTGTAAACTCGGTACTGGTTCGACTGACCTCCGGGATGTCTTCCGGCCATGCGACAACAAAGTGCCCCGGGCGAACGACACCTCGTTCGGTGTCGGTCATGCGCCGTTCTCTGAGACAGAAACAATCGTAATGGAGTCAAGCGAGTATATCGATACTATCCTGAGGCCAGAATTCCCCGCAATCGGGCAGGATATAAAAATTATGGGGCTCCGCGATGATAACGATATTACGCTTACCGTTGCCTGTGCCATCGTTGACCGCTATTGTTCAGGCATGAAGGAATACATCGAGTATAAAGAGATCCTGAAGACGAGGCTTGAAAATCTTGCGAAAAAGCACACCGGCAGGAAGGTCAGCGTACATATCAATACCGCTGACGACATTGACAATGGATCGGTCTTCCTCACTGTTACCGGTACTTCGGCAGAGATGGGTGATGATGGGTCTGTCGGCCGTGGTAACCGCTGCAACGGGCTTATCACCCCGAACCGCCCGATGAGCATGGAGGCCACGAGCGGCAAGAACCCGATCAACCATATCGGTAAGATCTACAATATTCTCTCGACACAGCTAGCAAGGGAGTGCGTCGCGAAGGTCGATGGTATCGAAGAGATTTATATCCGTCTTCTGTCGCAGATTGGAATGCCGATTGATCAACCGCTGGTTGCGAGCGTCCAGGTATTGCCAAAGCCTGGCTTCGAACTGAAAGCTATTACCCGCGATATTGATGCAATTGTGAATGACGGCCTTGCAAATGTCACCTGTGTTACCGATAAAGTCATCAAAGGGGAGATCAGGACCTTCTGATCAAAACACCGAAGATGTGCAATACCACCACCATTGAAGGGAGACCTGCCGGAGATGACCTCCCCTATGTCGTACGGCTTGCAATCCCCAATAAAGGCCGGATATCCATCCCGATTCTTGAGCTCATGGAGAAATCCGGTCTCCACCTTCTTGATGCAGGCGAAAGGCGCCTGATTTCACGGACTCCTGACCCCCACATCGAGGTGCTGTTCGCCAGGCCGATCGATATCCCTGAATATGTCGCTACAGGTGCTGCCGATATGGGGATTACCGGGCATGATATGGTGGCTGAACGGGGTGCCGGCGTGGATGAACTCCTCGACCTCCAGTTCGGCCGTGCAACGCTTGTCCTCGCTGTGCAGGAAGATTCTCCAGCCAGGTCAGTCAACGATCTCAGGGATGCAAAGATCGCGACGGAATTCCCGGTCATTGCCCAGTCTTATTTTGCACAACATGACATCCCTGTGCAGATTGTCCAGGTTGGCGGAGCCTGCGAGGCGACACCCTATCTCGGTATCGCAGATGCAATTATCGACCTCTCAAGTTCTGGGGACACGCTCCGGTCGAACCGGTTGCGGATCATCTCCGAAGTGATGAAGACGACCACAGTGGTGATTGCAAACCGTGATGCACGGTCAGCGAAATCAGAGAAGATTGAAGAGATCGTGCTTGCCCTCGAAAGCGTGATCCGTGCCCGCGGGCAATGCTACCTGATGATGAATGTCCGGCGTGCATGTCTTTCGGATGTAAAGCGTGTCCTCCCCGGGTTGTCAGGGCCGACCGTGATGGAAGTTGCAGCCAGCGAAGACCTTGTTGCCGTGCATGCGGTGGTTAGCGAGGACCGCGTCTACCGCCTGATCAACCTGCTGAAACGTGCAGGGGCCCGTGACATCCTGGTGATGTCAATTGAACGGATGATCCGCTGACTGGCATGAAAGTATTTCCTGCTGTTGACATCCTTGACGGGCGGTGCGCACAGCTGGTCCAGGGCCGAAGGGAGACCGCCACGTTTTTTGGTGAGCCCGGTACCTGTGCAAAGAGGTGGCTCTCCGAGGGAGCTGATTCCCTGCATGTAATCAACCTCGACGGCGCCTTTGGCAATGCCGGCAGGAATGTAAACCTCATCCGTGAACTTGTCAATGAGACCGGGGTCACCATCCAGCTTGGCGGGGGTATCCGTTCCGTTGATGATGCAGCCGGTTGGCTCGAAGCCGGCGTAGAACGGGTAATACTTGGTACCGTGGCAATAAAAACACCGGAAATTATCCGCCACCTCGCGGACGAGTTTGGTAGTTCACGGATAATGGCCGGTGTGGACGCACGGGGCGGAGAGATTGCCATAGAAGGGTGGCAGGAGACTGCAGGTGACTACCTCGAGTGGGCAGAACGTTTTGAGGCCCTTGGTTCAGGGTCCCTCCTGTATACGAATGTGGATGTGGAAGGGCTCCAGGGAGGTGTGAATTTTCCCCCAGTACAGACACTTCTGGACCGGGTACGAATTCCTGTCACCTATGCCGGGGGCATCTCGAGCACAGAGGATATTAATGGTCTCGCTCAGATTGGTGTATATGGTGCGGTACTCGGGTCATCGCTCTACAGTGGCAGGATCCGGCTCCGCGATGCACTGGAGGCAGCACAATGAGGAGGACTGAACAGAAGAGGACCACGAACGAGACAGATGTCCAAATTGTCTTTGATCCGGACGGCGTACAGGCCTGTTCCGTAGATACGGGAATACCGTTTTTTGACCATATGCTTACTGCTCTCGGCCGTCATGGAAGAATTGGATTGACGGTAATCGCGAAAGGAGACCTCGAGGTCGACACTCATCATACGATCGAGGATATCGGCATTGTTCTCGGAGATGCTATACGAATATCAACAGGCGATGGACGCGGGATACGAAGGTTCTCCCATGCAATTGTGCCTATGGATGAGTCCCGGGCTACGGTAGTGCTCGATTGCGGGGGACGGGGCTACCTGCTCTTCGAAGGGAAGTTCACCGGAAAGAGTATTGGGGGGATTGATGCCGACATATTCGAGCATTTCTTTTACAGCCTGTGTACCCGTGCCGGTATCACCGCCCATGTCCTGTTCATGGGTCGGAATGACCACCATAAATGCGAAGCGGTGTTCAAGGCTTTTGGAATTGCCCTTGGTGACGCTCTTTCACACCGTGACCATGATGACCAGGTGCCAAGTACAAAAGGGACGTTCTGATATAACCTGAATATAAGTCCCGGGATAACTGTACGTCCCGATGTTTAAAATAAAACAGTTGCCACCTTGATCGGATTTATTCCCGGATTAACCGGATATTTTACTGATTAGAGAAAGGGGGAATTTATGCTGACTTTGCAGCCAGCTCTACATCCTCTTCCTTGATCGTCTTCCGTCCCGCGTGGAGCGCGAGCCTGTTTGCCTCTTTGGTCAGGTGTGCAATGTATGCCTCTGCCTTAGCAACAAGTGCAGCAGCTGCGTCGCTGCCCACTCTCTCTGCTCCATTTTTCTTTGCAATCCTTACAACTGCAGCAATAGGTAAATCTGCCATTGTATTACCTCAAACAAAAATGTATTAGCAAATATTTAAACGTTTCGTGAATCTTGTCCAATTATTTGCAGATTATGCTATCCGGGGCATCTTTGCGGGGAATGTATCTATCCCATGGCATATCGTGATGATCTCTATTAAAACGCTCAAATATCAGGTTATTACCTGAATAAGAGACAAAAAAACGACTTTAAGATTTAGAGAGAGAATCTGCAAGCATTATCGCATTGCGGTAATCTGGAGATGCGCGCGAGGTATCCACAAAAATTCTATCGATATTTATCACAGGTGCACCATGACCGTGACCGGCACCAAGGAAGGTGAGTGTCCGGAACATCAGGTTTCCTGTAATCCCGTCAGGGGCGATAATAACTCCTGCTTCTGAAATTGCGTCTTCTACGAGGATTTCGTAATGGGTTTCGCCGGTGATCCGTGCGACAAGCTCAGCATCCGCCATACTCCGGTCGACCCTTCGGTTCCGGCCCAGATCGCCGAGCCTGCCCCCGGAGAGGATTGCCACCCGTGCAGGAAGGCCGAATTTTCCTGCAATCTCCCTGCCTTTCTGTACAAAGGCCACTTTCTCCGCAACCGACCATCCCTCATCCACCCCTACCGGGGCAAGCAGGAATTTCTTCCCGCCTGCAGTCTCAAGGAGGGCAATACGTTCGAGGTGATCGACGCCTGCGGCCTGCTTGAGTGCACGAAGGGTCGCATTTGCAGGCAGTGTACCACGAATTGCAGCCCTGATTGTCCCCTTCATGAGGTCGGTAACCAGGTCCTGTTCCGGACATGGTGAGATATGATGGGTGATTGTCCCTGTTCCAGAACCGACGACACCAGATTTACAATAAAGGGTAACCTGATCGCTGATCCCGGATTTAATAACGCTGGATATAACTTTTTCCCAATCTTCCCCGATACCGATACCAATCTTATTCATACACAGTCACCGGGCCCGGTAAAGAGCCGCATGATGCCGTTTTTAGAAAAATCAAAGACAAGTGATTCCTGGTCTTCATAGGTAATTATCAGGTCCTTGCTGCTGTTTACCGTCCCGATAACCTTCGCTGTCATGCCGACCGCTGAAAACCGCGAACAGACTTCCGCCGCATTTTTTTCGTTAACGGTCAGAATGAAGCCCATACCGGGGTACATCCTCACCCACTGCTCGAAGGTGATGTGGTTCTCCTCTAACTCAGGATGTGGTATCTTTCCCAGATCGATTGTTGCACCTTTGTTGCTTACTTCAAGGAGCATACCGAGTGTACCGATCACACCAGGGTTACTGATATCCTTGCCCGCGGTAAGGAGGTGCTCCTTCCCGAGCTGCTCAAGGAGCTGGATCTGTGCCCGGACATACGAAGCTGATTTCATCGTCACCGAGTCCCAGTTGAGGAAACAGGAAGGGTGTACCCTGCCGCTCAGGTCGATAGCGGCCACAACAAGGTCCCCGTCCTGTGCAGTGTGCGAGTAGATAACCGAATCGACATCTGCGACTCCTATGATAGCCACGTCGATCACGCTGTATGGCGTATCAGGGTGGAGGTGCCCGCCGACAATCGGCACCCCGAACTGGGCCGATGCATCATGCATCCCATCAATCACCTTTTTCCTGATAGAATTGTCTGATATTGAAAACACATCGACCATGGCAATTGGTTTCCCGCCCATCGCAGCGATATCATGGATATTAACAAGAACTGAACAATAACCGGCCCAGTACGGGTCGGCCTCCATCAGCTTGCTCCATATCCCGTCTGCTGCGAGGAGAAGTGCTTCATTCCCATTTCGGATGACTGCTGCGTCCTCGCCAAACGAGGCCATTACGTCAGGGGTATCGATCCGGATCGCCTTTACCATCTCGCCGATGGCATGTTTCCGTTTCACTCCTTCATAGTCCCTGACGACATTTGCGATTTTTTCTGTGGAGCAATAAAATACCACGGTACCACCATCAACAAGAAAATCTGGTATTGTTATTTCGGTGTCATCAGACATAATTTATTTGATATACCGTCGAAGTTTCTCCATGGACTGGACAGAAAAATATCGGCCTGCTCATCTGGCGGATATTGTTGGGAACGGTACTGCTGTCCGCCAGATGCTCGACTGGGCCCGGGGATGGAAACGCGGCACAAAACCGCTCATCCTCTACGGGAAACCTGGTATCGGCAAGACCTCTGCGGCCTATGCGCTGGCGAATGATATGCACTGGGAGGCGATGGAACTCAATGCAAGTGACCAGCGGACAAAAGCGGTCATAGAACGTGTTGCAGGTGCAGGCAGTACATCGGGGAGCCTTACCGGGGCTTTGAGGAGGCTGGTTGTCCTTGATGAAGCTGACAATCTGCAGGGCACCGCGGATAAAGGAGGTGCGAAGGCAATCCTTGATATTATCCGGGATGCACGTCAGCCTATCATCCTGATCGCAAATGACCTGTACGGGCTTGCGGCAGATCTTCGTGCTGCGTGTGATCCAGTCCAGTTTAAGGCCCTTCCTGCACGGTCCCTTGCCCCTCACTTAAAATACATCTGTTCCGTTGAGAAGGTGCAGTGCAATGACCAGGCCCTGAAGGATATCGCTGAAAATTCTGCGGGTGACATGAGAGCAGCAGTCACGATGCTGTATGCCGCAGCAATCGGAAAAGAGAGGATTGACGAACCAGATATCCATACCTCCACAAAAGACGGGCGTGCGAGCATCTTCCAGCTTATCCCCGCGGTATTCGGCAGAAGCCCGGGCGATGACCTGCTCCGGATGTCCTATGAGATTGATGATACACCCGATGTCATCGAGCAGTGGATCGAGGCGAACCTGGGCACGCTCAAAGGTCCGGAAGAAGCAGCCCAGGCCTATCGGTATCTCTCGCGGGCCGACGAATATATCGGGTACACCTACCGGCAGCAATATTACACGCTCTGGCGTTATGCAACGGTAAACATGCTGTTAGGCACCCATATCGCATCAGGGGGCCACGGGATCCATGAAAGGATAACATCACCCCGCCGGTGGCAGAGGATGGCATCCTCAAGGCGCCAGAAAGGGATAAGGACCGCGCTGTTTGGGAAGTTTGCCGGGCTCCTGCATATGCCCCAGCAGACAGTCAGGGACGGGTACCTTAGCCTGCTTTCTATTCTCGCAGAAAAGGACCCGCTTATTTTTGCACGGGAACTTGACCTGGACGCAGACCAGCTGGCATTTCTCATCCATGACCGCGTGAAGGCGACTGCCATAACAAAACAGGTCGCAGGCGAAAAGAAGGAGGAGGATAAGAAGGAAAAGATCAAGGCGCAAAAAAAACAGGTTCCCGAACAGAAGAAAAAAAAGGAGACGGTGGAAGAGCCGCCTGAAGTAAAACCACTCGCAACAGATACCCTCCGGCAGGATATGTCTGAACCTCCCGCTCCTGCAGAACCTGAGAAACAACCAAAGGGTGGAGGACGGCAGTCAACCCTTTTCTGAATTTAGATCTTTCCGCGTATGATAGCGGTGCAGGATTACCCCGCATTCGATAAGGTCTCCCCCGTTACCATAACTCTCGAAGCCTAGATGGTACACGAGGAGGTCACAGTTGAGACTTCGTGCGAGATCCTTCATCGGCGGTACCATCTCCTCCGCCGGACGGACCGAATAGAGGAGATCGGCTCCGCTATAATGTCCTTCCCTGGGTGAAAATATGTTATCAGAGATGAAACAGACCCCTTTAGGTGGTTCCCGTGGATTTATATCCGTGCACCGGACACCAATCCCCCCCGATACGATACATTCCGCCGCGGTAAAATTATTTCCGACACCTATCTCGACCGGGCTGCAGTAGTGCTCCGCGATGTACCTGCCAATGCAATGCTCAATACGTTTATACCCGTCCATTCCAGTATAGTATTGGAATGGATGTCCATATTTTTTGGGATCATCGTGCGCCGGAGGGACTGGCAGGACCGGCTGGCAGGTGTATCGCAGCGATAACCGGCACGACAGTAAAAGTCTGTGGGAGTCCTTTAGTCCTCAATGGATATAGCGGTAACAGGAGGCAGGTTGATGCGGGAATTGTGCTCGACAGCCTTGGGACCTTCATGCACCGGCAGGGTATCAATGGGCCGGTACTCCTTGTGATCGGACAGGACATTTTTGTACCGGGACTTGACTTCGTATTCGGTCTTGCCCGGCCACAAACCCGGGCGTCTGTCGTTTCGGGTGTCCGGCTCAGCAATGAATATTATAGTCGCCCTACAAACGATGAAGACCTCATTGAACGCATTGCAAAGGAAGGTTCCCATGAATTAGGGCATATTTACGGGCTTTCACATTGCAGCAACCACGAATGCATTATGTTCAACCCCCATACACTCGATGAACTGGACGGGAAAAAGAAAGAGTTCTGCCCGGGTTGTACGGTCGCGTTAGAAAAGGGAAAATCTGTAATTCCTCCCTGCTAATGACAGATTTTTCTCCGCGACCGCGATGATCAACAATTGCAACCGGAATTTTAGAATGGTTCTGGTTCGAAATTATTGAAAAATGTATGATGGAATTATTTATACACCGGTGATATGGTAATTTTCCAGTGCATCATGATCCAGGTCCCAATGTCCCTGGTTCCGAGATATAATGTATGAAAATCCAGGGCCTGAGCGGCTGGAATAAAAAATCTGGATAAAAGCTCGTTTTAGAAAAATCGCGAATAAACAGAACAGAATATTAACAGAAAAAAGATTTAGCCGAACAGGGCTCCAAGCCCTGCCATGCCGCTCTCTTCCTCTTCTTTCTTCTCTTCCTTGGTCTCTTCCTTTGCTGCTGCGGGTGCCGCACCGGCTGCTGCGGGTGCTGCTGCAACGGCTACCTGTGCAATGGCTGCCTTGCTGATTGCATCATCGATGTCAACACCATCGAGTGCTGCAACGAGTGCCTTTACACGGGATTCGTCCACGGCGATACCTGTGGCAGTAAGGACTGCCTTTACGCTGTCTTCCTTTACCGGCTTTCCAGCCTTGTGCAGGAGAAGTGCTGCATAGATATATTCCATCTCAATTCACCTTTAGATTTATTTTCCCTCAGTTATACCTTTGAGGGCAACGGTTTCTCTGTACGCCTTACCAATAATCGCATCAATGACGTCTTTCTCGTAGATGCTCGCCTCGATTCCAAGTGCACGTGCTTCACGGGCTGCCTTTGTGATCATCGGCACGATTGTCTCTTTCGTCGGGATGCCTGCGTTTAACGAGAGGTTGAATGCCTGACGTCCTGCGAGGGCGATCTGTGCGAGGATCTTGACTTCATCAATGGCCAGCACCGAGGGCTCGTACATGTCTCCTTCAAAGTATGCCACCTGGAGGATCAGTCCGATGTCCATCGGCTTGATATCGAGTTTTGCAAGGACCTCTGCCTGTTTCCTGGTTACAGCCTGGCCTTTCTTAACGATGGTCTTCGTCTCGCGGATCTTGACCTTACCGGCCTCGATCGCTGCGGGAATACCTGCCTGCTGGAGGTCACCCACGATGGGGCCTGGTTTGAAGCTCGTCGGACCTTTCTCAACGATAATGTCCTCGGGTGCGATCTCACCTGGTTTTGCCGCCATCTTGGTTTTGGTCTTCTCGAGCGTCTTGAAGAGCTTGAACGGGTTCTCGTTTGTGAAGATCAATGCAGAGTGACCGGAGATATACTTAGAAACCGCGGACTTTTCGCCGCCGATTTCCTCAAACGCGTGCTTGATAAGTGTATTCCTGGTCATCTTGATCGTCGCGGTACCACGGAGGTTCCTGCGGATCTGCTGGACCTGCGTTGCAGGGATTCCATACATATCCACAAGCCCTACCAGGGAAAATTCCCCTGAGTGCTTCTTGATCTCCTCGACTTCCTTCTTCTTCCATGCCGGGAGGTGGTGCGTGTACAATGCCATTTAAACCAGCCTCACTGCCGGGCCCATGGTTGTCTTCACGTATACCGATCTGACGTTCATCGTTCCCTGGTCAAGAACCGCCTCGACTCTTTTCATGACTGCGTCGATATTCTCGGCGACCTGTTCCTCTGACATCTGGGTCGTACCGACCTTGACGGAGAGGACTTTCTTGTCCTTGGTCCTGATCTTCACGGAATTCCGGAGCCGCTCAACGATGGGCTTGATGTCCATTCCCATGGTAATCGGTGTCGGCATCCGTCCCCGCGGACCTAACCGTGGACCTAAGAAACGACCGACCAGTGGCATGACTGCGGTTTCAGCAAGGAAAAACCGGTACTGTCCGGCGATTTTCCGTGCCTCCCGTGGCTCTCCACCAAGCCGTTCAATCTCTTCAGGGCCGATAATCAGGTCCACGCCTGCTTCTTTTGCCTGCGTGGTGATGTCACCCTTCCCAAGTACCACGATGCCGACCGGTTTGCCGATGCCGTGGGGGAGAAGGATTGTCTCATCAATACGATTTTTCGGCTGCGCCATATCGATATTCTTGAGATTGATGGTAATATCTACACTCTCAGAGAACTTACGTTCAGGCGCTTTCTCTTTTGCCGCTTTCACGGCTTCAATAATTTTGGCCCTTTCTACCATCTGATTCCTCCATAGTCCACGACCGTGTACGAAAAATATTCCGCCACGATCTCCTATGGTTTCGCAAATCTATTCAGCGAGAACCTTGTCATAGGCGCCGGAATCAATCGCTGCAAAGACCTCTTTCGGTCTTTTGCCATCCACGTTGACTCCCATGCTGACGCACGTACCGACAACTTCCTTGACTGCATTCTTGATGTCATAGGAGAGCATGTCGTCATGCTTCATCTTGGCGATTCTGACAGCGGCCTCGAGCGACAAATTCCCAACGATAATTGTGTTGGGTTCGGCAGAACCTTTCTCGATATTGGCCTCTTTCTTGATGAGTGCCGTCGTCGGTGGAATACCCACCGTGACCGTGAAGTTCTTCTTTTCATCGACCTGGATCGTTACCGGCACCTGCATTCCGTTGAATGAAGCTGTCTTCTTGTTGATCTCGTCGACTACTGCCTTCACATTTATACCGAGGGGTCCCAGTGCCGGTCCAATCGGTGGACCTGCAGTTGCCTTGCCGCCGGGTACCAATACCTCGACCACTTCTGCCATAGTAGTATCACCATGCCGTCCCGTAAGGGTACGAACCTGGGTCAAGTAAGGTTACCCTTCACAGACTTAAACATGTGGGAAGAGCGGGAAAAATAGGGTGGCTGGTCAGCGGTCTTCGCCTTTATCGATCACGCGGACATTATCGCCCCTGACGGTGATCGGGATGGGTAGCACACTCTCGTAGAGCTCAACGGTAATCTCCTCTTTACCTGAGTCAATCCTTTTTACGACGGCTTTTTCGCCTTTGAACGGTCCTGCGATCATCTCTACGATTGTCCCTTCGGATATACCACTGACGACTGGTTTCGGTACCAGGAAGTGTGCAACCTCGGCGAGCGTGGTCTCTCCATGGACAACGACGCGCGCGTGTGGGACCTTCTCGACCAGTTGTTCAATCCGGTTCATCTGTTCGGGAGTCTCAACGAGTACATAGCCCTTGAGCTCATCAGGTACGATAATTGCGAGCACCTTCACATCGGAGTCGCCGTTATCGATTACCTTCTTGATATTGTCAGCAACCGTCCTTTCCTGCTTCGAGGTAGTCTTAATGGCAAAAATACGGTTGGTCTGTTCAGGCATATTCATCAGCGGGGGACTAAGAGGAATAGTTCGTAAATGATGAATCCGATAAGACCTATGAGCGCGACACCAGCAATAACGACGAGCGCGATCTTCTGGAACTCTTCCCGGGTTGGCGTGCGGGCGAGTTTCAGGACACGGAGGTACTTACGTAGTAGTTCCTCGTGGAAATCTATTTTCATATTGGGTTTTGGTAATTCCATAATTAATCACTTCAGGAAGTCTATCTCAAATTGCTTCTGAACTTTTGGGTTATTTTTTTCATTCCTTCCATATATTTGTGGTGACCGTACTCCCGTCACGACAAGGAGGGTGCGCATCTTGTTCTGCATATCCGGATCAACCTGTGCGCCCCAGATTATCCTTGCATTCGGGTCAATACGGTTGTAAACTTCCTGCACTGCACCCTCAGCCTCAGCCATTGTCATGTCAGGACCACCGATTACATTGACAAGCGCGGCGTTCGCTCCGGAGATATCAACGTCAAGCAATGGTGACCTTATTGCCTTTTTAACCGAATCTGCTGCCTTATCTTCACTGTCACTCTCACCCATTCCGATCATGGCTACACCCCCGCGCTCCATGACCGTGCGCACATCAGCAAAATCAAGGTTTACGAGCCCCGGCATCGTGATCAGTTCGGTGATACCTTTGACCGCCCTCATCAGAACTTCATCCGCGACCTTAAAAGCGGCATAAAGCGGGAGCTTTGGTACTACCTCAAGCAGCCTGTCGTTTGGTACGACAATAACCGTGTCCGCCACATCACGGAGCCGTTCAAGTCCGGCCTCGGCATTTTCCATCCGGATTGCACCTTCTGCGGTGAAGGGAAGCGTCACAACCGCGATTGTGAGGGCACCTTCTTCACGTGCAGCTTTTGCAACAATTGGCGCACAACCGGTTCCGGTCCCTCCGCCAAGACCGACCGTGAGAAATACCATGTCGCAACCTGCAACGGCACTCTTTATTTCCTGTTCTGTTTCAAGCGCTGCTTCCTCTCCAATCTGTGGGATTGAGCCAGCCCCGAGACCTCGTGTCCGTTGTCGCCCTATCAGGATCCGGTGATCCGCTTTTGTCCTCGAAAGGTGCTGTGCATCGGTATTTATTGCATACAGGCGGGCACCGTGGATCCCCTCGTCCATCATGCGGCTGATTGTATTTGATCCGCCACCCCCACAACCAATGACCGCTATCTCTGTCCTTAACCCTTCCAGAATCTGGTCAAGTTCTGAATCGTTCTTTGAGACATCAAGTGTGTCATCCCTCACTTTAGTCAGTGCCTCTTCTACGATAGACCTCATGTATACCTCTCCAACCCCGGGATGTGGATATCCTTCCTGCCTAAGACCTGGACCATATCGGGAGTGATTACCCTGTTCCCGATATGCACTGCCTCCCCCTTCATAAGCAGGCCAAACAAAGGACCCATTGGAACACCGAGTTCGCGCGCCTTCCCGGGGTCCAATTTCTTTTTAAGGATAATCAGGTGATCGCCCTCAATTTCAGTCGCTTCGTTAATAATAATGATTGATACGCATAAGGTTATTAAATCATGTAGTTTTGTTTCCTTCTGGTCCTGTCCCGTAATGAATACAGGGAGAACTGGCGAGTTTTTTGTCGAGAGATATGCTATCGGCAATTCCCGGAGTCGATCCAGGAATTGTCGTCCACCAATAGCTAGGGCATTGGAGAGTAATTCAGGACTGATCCTGATAATAACAGGTTTTACGATTGATTTCAACAAATTGACATGGACTTCCGCTTCAGGTTCCCGTGATGCCGCCAGTGTTCTGATCCGGAGATAATCCTCCCATACGAGTTCACCGATACCAGTAAGGTGGTGCTCGGCAAGCATGAGGATTTCAAGCTCCTGTAATATCCCCTCAATCCGGGACAGGTTATTTCCATCAATGGCTTTCCTGTCTACAAAGGCCGCCTTGGCATGACTTTTGTCCATCATCTGGCTGATCATTTCCTTCGTTATCCCTTCCAGTTCCCTGGTATGCGCAATATGACCAAACGCCCCCTGTGTCGAAAGGGCAATTTCAGTCTGTCGCCGTGCATAATGCGTCCCGCCAAACCCAATGAGCGGGATTGCCTGCCCAGGGTCTGCGAGAAGTACGCTCTCCGCAACGGCCTGGCCTGCCGTTTCATCACGCCATTCCTGTTCCGTGCTCCCGATTTCAACAAAAAATGACGGGTGATAAAGTTCGGTGGGTCCGTGATGCGTCACTTCGTAAAAGGCACCGTAGCCTTGAGGTGCACGTTCTTTCAGGTTCCTGAGCACTGCCTGCATCCAGGCAGGGGCAGCCGGGGCAAGGGACCCTGGTTTTCCTCCCAGTTCCGCATTTCCCAGGTTTCCCGTCACGTGCACCGTGAGAACTGGGACAGGATGGACTGAAGCATGGCGCGAAAGGAAAATTACCAGGTCTGTATCGAGATCACGATCGATTTCGTCCTCGAAAATCAGGCGGCCTTCCACCTCGATATGGGAGTACACAGGTTGCTGTAATCCGGGACCCAAAGAATCCTCCTTGCACCCGCTTTCAAGGAGTTCGTGTATATGCCTGTGGATATTACACCCGGCAGGGTCCGTTCGTGAGCTGACCAGTGTTATCTTCAAGGATTGGTATACCTCCTTCAGCGTACGTGATTAGTACGGATCCTGTTAACAATAACAGTAAACCCTATGTAATTGTACATATACCATTGTTCGTTATGGAAGAAGAAAAGATCAGTTCAGCATTTGAAAAAGAAGGTGTGGGTAGCGAGATTAATTGCCCGCAGGCCTTTTCCATTGCAGAAAAATACAATATTACGAAACATGAGATCGCAGCGTATTGCAACAAGCACGGTGTAAAGATCAGGGGTTGCCAGCTGGGCTGCTTTAAATGAGTGTCTTTCTCGAAACAGTCCTCGTTGAAGAGGCAATCACAACGATAAAAGCCATTGCACCCCTGCCACAGACCGAATTGCTCCCCCTGGAATCCGTATCCGGGCGTGTCCTTTCCGAAGATATCAGGGCAGATATTGATATCCCTGGGTTTGACCGCTCAGTCGTCGACGGGTATGCAGTGAGATCTGCTGATACAGGCGGGGCAGGGGAGGCAGTGCCCGCCATGCTCAGGCGGGCAGGAAGAATGAATATGGGTGAGCAGGCTGCCCTGTATCCTGACACCCATGGCACATGTGTCTATGTCCCTACCGGTGGTGAACTGCCCATGGGGTTCGATGCAGTCGCAATGATCGAATATTGCGAACTGATCGGTGATATGGTTCTCGTAAAGCGGCCACTTGCGAACGGGGAGAATATTATCCTGTGCGGGGAGGATTTCCATGCCGCTGAAATTGTAATGAAATCCGGGAGTCGTCTCAGTTCCAGGGATATCGGGGTCCTCGCAGCTGTCGGGTGTCACAGGGTACCGGTTTTCCGGATCCCGAGGATTGGCATCATATCTACCGGAAACGAGCTCGTCCCGGTGGCCGAAACCCCCACCGGAAGCAGGGTCCGGGATGTCAACAGTTATCTCTGCGGTTCATACGTGAAAGAGCTCGGGTGCGAACCCGAACTTTTCGGTATTGTCCAGGATGAACGGGGCGTATTCCAGGCAGCACTTGATTCCGCACTGGCCGGCTGTGACGCAGTCCTGATATCTGGCGGAAGTTCAAAAGATGAACGGGATATGACCGCATCCGTGATTCAGGGACGTGGGGAAGTTTTAGTTCACGGAATCGCAATTGCTCCCGGAAAACCTACTATTATCGGACTGGCGGCGGGTGTCCCCCTAATCGGCCTGCCGGGGCATCCAGCTTCGGCCTATATCGTCCTTAATGTTGTAGTCCGGCACCTCCTGAACCAGATGACCGGTGACCAGTCAGCTGGTCCTGCTACTATGAAATCCACAGCCCTTGAAAATATTCCGTCCATGAAAGGACGCGAGGAATATGTCCGGGTCCAGGTGACAGACAAGGGGGTCATTCCCCTGTTTGGAAAGTCCGGCCTTCTTAATACGCTTATCAGGAGCAATGGACTGGTAAAGGTCCCTGCCGGCAGCGAGGGGATCGAAGAAGGCGACCCTGTGGAGGTAATCCAATGGTAACACGGTACCTGAAACTTATTACACTCGAGGAAGTACGTTCGCTGATACGGACTTCATTTCCTCATACGATTAGTTCTACAAGTATTCCACTCGAGGAAGCAACCGGCCGGATAACTGCAAAACCGATATTTGCGAAATATTCTGTTCCCGAAGTGCATCTTTCAGCGATGGACGGGATCGCCGTTCGTAGCATCGATACCCACACAGCCAGTGAACAGCACCCCCTTGTCCTTGGTGGTGTCAGGCGGGTAAACACCGGGAATGTTGTCCAGGCACCATACGATGCCGTAATAATGATCGAGGATGTTTCGATCGATGGTGACCGGTTTACCATCCGGAAGGCTGCGGCTCCATGGCAGCATGTCCGTCCCGCTGGAGAAGACATCGCAGAATCTGAAATGGTACTTCCGTCAATGCACCATATCAGGCCCCATGAAATAGGGGCGCTTGCAGCATACGGTATAACAACTATTGATGTTGTATCCCTGCGTGTCGGGCTCATACCGACGGGAAGTGAGCTGGTTTTCCATGGAGCTTATCCGGCACCCGGACAGGTTGTCGAGAGCAACACGGTGATGGCCGCTGCCTGGTTAGAGACCCTGGGGATAACCTGTACCCGCTATCCGATTACAACCGATGAACCTGACAGGATACGTCAGGTGATCGAACGCGGGGTAGAAGAAAATGACCTGGTTATTGTATCCGCCGGTTCATCAGCCGGGACACATGATTTTACCGCAGAGATTATCCGGGAGATGGGGGTACTCCTCGCTCACGGTGTAGCAATAAAACCCGGTAAACCCGTGATCATCGGAAAAGTGGAAGGTACCCCGGTCATTGGTATGCCTGGGTACCCCCTGTCAGCCCTCACGGTCATCCGCGAGATAATTATACCCCTGCTTGCTAATTATGGAATTACGGCCCCGGCAAAAGAGACGCTGAATGCCCGGTTGACCGCGAGCCTTCATTCAGAGGTGGGGACCGATGAGTTCGTGTTGCTATCGGTCGGGAAAATCGGAGGGCAGTACGTGGCCACCCCCCAGTCACGGGGAGCCGGGGTACAGATGAGTGCGGTACGAGCGAATGCTTACCTGATAGTTCCGAGGAACCTGGAGGGGTACGAGGCCGGGTCAGAAGCCCCGGTCACCCTGATGGTGACGAGGGCACAGGCTGATTCGGCACTTCTTATTACCGGAAGCCATGACCCGTCCATAGATTATCTAGCCGATATGCTGCAGAGACGGGGGATAGAAGTCCATTCCACGCATGCAGGCAGCATGGGAGGCCTGATGGCACTCATGAAAGGTGACTGCCATGCAGCCCCTATGCACCTGCTCTGTGATTCCGGCGACTACAACACCTGGTACCTCGAAAAATATCTCCCGGGAGAGGACCTTGTAATCCTGACTGTGGCTGGCAGGGAGCAGGGTATCGTTTCAAAGGATGGAATAGGGATTGATGACCTGAAAGGACGACAATTTATCAACCGTCAGAAAGGGTCGGGTACTCGCATCCTGCTTGATTACGAGCTTAATAAACGAGGAATTGATCCTGCTTCGATACCGGGGTATGACCGGGAAGTCACCACGCATATCGCTGTCGGGCTTGCAGTAAAAACTGGGGAGGCTGATGCAGGGATGTGCGTATATAGTGCAGCAAAAACCCTCGGGTTGAAATTTGTGCCGGTTGGTAACGAACGGTACGAGATAATTACGCGGAAGGAACACCTTTCAGACCCACGCGTTGCCGCTCTCTTTGAGACTGTCTCCTCCCCGGAATTCACCGGGACTCTTGACCGTCTCGGTGGATATGATACATCGGAGACTGGTCAACGTCGCCAGTTGCCCTGATAACGGCGTCATCCGGGGTATCGCAGGCGATTACCCCCGGTATATCCCATGTATGGTACCCGAATACAGGCTTCCCCATCTTAAATGCAGCGGCAATCTCGGAAAGAGTGCCGTAGGAACCTCCGATCGCGATTACGGCATCTGCAGACTGGATCAGGAGGATATTCCTTGCATGACCAATTCCGGTCCTGATTACAATTCCGGAATAGACGTTCTCCCCCGCTATTCCGGGAATAATCCCTACGGTCGTACCTCCCTGTGCGTATGCTCCTTTTGCGGCAGCTTCCATAACCCCGCCAAGACCGCCAGACAGGAGGATTACATGTTGTTTGGCGAGGAGTCCACCAATCAGTTCAGCTGCCTTGTACTCCTCATTCGAGCACTCTCCTGCGCCTATCACCGCGACCTGTTTTATCCTAGCCAATGCCACCATCCCTGTTGATCACCAGCAGTCGCGGTTCCGTCATTTCCCCTATTGCATACCTTGGGCCTTCACGCCCGGTCCCGGACCCTCTGACCCCGCCATATGGCATATGGTCCACGCGGAACGACGGGATATCATTGATGATCACGCCGCCGACATTCATCTCTTCGAATGCCCGCATCACCCGGTTGATGTTCTGGGTGAATATTCCCACCTGAAGTCCGAAATCACTTTCATTTGCAATCCGTAACGCTTCATCGAATTCATCATACGGGGTGACGGAAATCACCGGGGCAAACACTTCCTCCCTGTTGACACGCATATCAGGGGTTGTCTGCTCCAGTATGGTGGGTGCAAAGAGCCTCCCTTCGTACGTTCCACCGAGGATAACCCCTGCACCGTTACTAATCGCCTCCTGTACTTTCTGAAGGGCATCTCCGGCTTTTACCTTGTCAATCATCGGGCCTATATCGGTTGCCGGGTCCCGTGGGTCTCCAACCTTCAGCAAGCTGGCGGAGGCAATTATTTTCGCAACGGTCTCTTTATACACGGTGCGTTGGATGAGGACCCGTTGGACTGATATGCAGATCTGGCCGGCATTAAGAAATCCACCGGTCGCGATCCTTGACGCAGCAAGGTCCAGGTTTGCGTCCTCGTGGACGATTACCGCTGCATTTCCTCCCAGCTCGAGCCCGACCCGTTTGCGGCCTGCGACCTCTTTTAAGTGCCAGCCGACGGCACAACTTCCGGTAAATGAAAGATATGCGACTCTCGGGTCGCGTACCATGATCTCTGCCCGTTCACCCGGGCAGGGTACGACACTGACCGCTTCAGCCGGTGCCCCTGCAGAGAGTGCCATTTCGCCCAGGAGGAGACTCGATACCGGGGTAGATGATGCAGGTTTAAGGATAATAGAATTGCCCGCTGCAATGGCCGGTGCTAGTTTGTGGCAGGCAAGGTTCAAGGGAAAATTAAACGGTACGATCCCGAGAACCGGGCCGACCGGGAACCTCATCAGGTAACCGGTGCGGTGTTTCGTATCTTCGCTCCAGTCGAGCGGGAGTATTTCGCCATAGATCCTCCGTGCCTCCTCGGCAGAGGTGCGGACTGTCATTTCAGCACGGGCGACCTCTGCAGTGGCGAATTTCCTCGTTTTTCCACCTTCCATCACCATCACATCAATGAGGTAATCAGCCCGCCCCCTGATCTCGTCCGCCAGCCGTTCGAGGATTTTTGAACGTTCGGAGGCTGAGAGCCTTCTCATCGTTTCAAAACCCTTCACTGCTGCATTCATGGTATCTTCAAGGTCGGAAGGACCAGCCTGGTGCACCCGGGCATAGACTTCTCCGGTATAGGGAAACCGCACATCGGCTATTTCTTTCGTCTCTCTGGTTTTTCCTCCGATAAGAACAGGGTATATCTCCATGATCGACCAATCCTGATTTTCCCAGCGATACTACAAACCCCGGTATTCTTGACCTGGTGAATGGGTCTCGCATGAGACTTATATGTGCATCAGAAATCATTCCTAAAGAACCCACGGATCTGATACGTGCCCGGGCGGGCTCTGCCATTATTCCTGTTCATAGCAAAATCTCTATTGAATTTTATCTTCTTTTCTCATTACACCGGATTTTAGACTCCATTATACTCTATAAACATACAAGACCTCCTTCATATCTTCCGTACTATCGGGTATCTGCATGAGAACTTTTTATGAGGAGTACCCCCCCGCGTTGAAAAACTACTTTGTGCTGAAGGGTGAATAGTAGACAATATTCTCCTCGCTTCACCGCTACCTGAGGAGACTTTTGAGGGATGAAGGTTGAAGGAAGTAACCAGCAGTTATAATGCCCACGAGATCGAGGAATCTGTCCAGCAGTTGTGGCATGATGAGGATACCTTTTTAAAAGTTCAGGCGCTCCACGCAGGCGACCCGCCGTTTTTCTTTGTCGATGGTCCGCCGTATACCACCGGTCATATCCATCTCGGCACTGCGTGGAACAAGATCTTAAAAGACAGCCTGCTCCGCTACCACCGGATGTGCGGGAGGCACGTGATCGCCAGGGCGGGGTATGATATGCATGGGCTCCCGATCGAGGTCAGGGTAGAGCAGCAACTTGGTTTCTCTTCCAAGAAAGATATCGAAACATTCGGGATTGAGAAATTTATCGACCATTGTCGCGATTTTGCTGAGGTAAATAAGGACGTGATGAGCGGCCAGTTTAAAAAATTAGGGATCTGGCTGGACTTTGATAACCCGTACCAGACGATCCAGCCTGAATATATCGAAGCTGCATGGTGGACAATCCAGAGGGCTTCTGAACGTGGGATGCTTGAACGGGGGTTCCGCGTGGTGAACTGGTGCCCCCGGTGTGCGACAGCAATCGCAGATGCGGAAGTCGAATACTGGGAGGAGACCGACCCTTCAATCTTCGTAAAATTCCCGCTGACGGGCAAATCCGGGGAATCCCTCGTGATATGGACCACGACCCCGTGGACACTCCCCGCCAACGTCGCTGTAGCGGTCAACCCCGGTCTCTTCTACGCCCGTGTAAAGGCAGTGAAGGGTGAAACGGAAGAAATACTTTGGATTGCCTCGGAACTGGTGGAACCCGTCCTTAAGAAAGGCAAGTACCAGGACTATACTATCCTCGAAGAAAAGAAGGGCAAAGACCTGGTCGGTATGACCTACGACTCCCCGCTCGCAGAGCAGGTCCCCCTCCAGAAAGAGGTGATGCACCGGGTTGTCGTGGCGGACTTTGTTGCCAAAGAGAACACCGGGTTCGTACATATCGCCCCCGGCCACGGTTGGGACGACTACCTGCTCGGCCAGAAGGAGGGGCTTGCTATCATCTGCCCCGTTGATGCTACCGGGCACTTTACCAAGGAGGGCGGTGCGTTTGAATGCATGTTTGTCAAGGACGCAGATGAGGTAGTCCTTAAGGAACTAGGGGATTACCTCCTCGCAAAAGGCAGGGTTACCCACCGCTACGGCCACTGCTGGAGGTGCAAGACCCCGATCATCTTCCGTGCCACGTCGCAATGGTTCTTAAAGGCATCAGCAATGAAGGAACGGATGCTCGAGGAAGTCGCCATCGTAAAATGGTACCCCGAATGGGCGGGAAGTGCCCGTTTCTACGACTGGATTAAGGAGGCCCGTGACTGGTGTATCTCGCGGCAGCGGTACTGGGGTATCCCGATACCGATATGGGAATGCACGAAATGTGGCCATATCAGGGTCTTTGGTACGATAGCGGAGCTCGAGGGTGCAAGCGGGACTCCTTTACCCGACCCTCACCGTCCGCATGTGGACAAGGTGACGGTGCCGTGCAGTTGTGGCGGGACGATGCGCCGCGTGGAAGATATCTTTGATGTCTGGTTTGATTCCGCCGTTGCGTCATGGGCGACCCTCAGGTACCCGGGCAACAAAGAAGCGTTTGACCAGCTGTGGCCCGCTGATTTCATCGCCGAAGGCCAGGACCAGACGCGTGGCTGGTTCTACTCGCAACTTGGCGCGAGCACGATTGCGTTCGACTGTTCACCGTATAAGAGCGTCCTCATGCATGGTTTTGCACTTGATGCGGAAGGTCGTAAAATGAGTAAAAGTCTCGGTAACGTGGTCACTCCTGAAGAAATTGTTGCGGCACAGGGTGTGGACGTTTTGAGGTTGTATGTCCTTTCCTCAAGTGCACCGTGGGACGACCTGAAATTCAACTGGGACGGTATCAAGACCGTAAACAGGACGATGAACATATTCTGGAATGTTTACCGGTTCCCTTTACCCTACATGATCCTCGATCACTGGCAGCCCGCTAACAATGGGGGGCACTGGGATGACGCCTATGTGAAAGGACATATCACCCGGATGCCAGACGAGGACCGCTGGATTATTTCCCGTGTCAACAGCCTTGCACAACAGATGAACGAGGCGATCGGTGAATGCCAGCTCCACAAGGTCACCCGTGGACTGATCTCTTTCATCCTTGACGACCTATCACGGTGGTACGTGCAGCTGGTCAGGCCAAGGCTCTGGCTCGAAGAAGAATCAGAAGTGAAAAAGTTTGCCTACGAGACGATGTACTATGTAATGCGGCAGCTCGTCACCCTCCTTGCACCATTTACCCCGCATATCACTGAGGTAATGTATAACAATATCCGGCTCCCGGCTGACCCTGTCAGTGTCCATATGCTCCCATGGTTCACGGGTGATCGAAGCCTTATCGACACAGGGATCGAATCCCGGATGGGCATTGTGCAGTCATTTGATGAAGCACAGGCAAATGCCCGGCAGTCAGGAAAAAGGAAGCTCCGCTGGCCGGTGTCTGAATGTGTTATCTCTACGACATCACCGGATATCAAGGCCGCTATAGAGCAGTTAAACGGTCTCTGTTGTGACCGTGCGAATGCAAAGTGTGTCAGGGTTGTCGAAGGGACCTATGACCGGATCTCATGGAATGCCGAACCGGTCATGAAGGCTCTGGGCCCGGGTTTTGGCAGGGATGCCCCGAAGGTGAAGGAATTAATCCTCGCCGCTGACGGGAACAAGGTCCGGGAAACCACGCTTGCCGGTAAGATGTATACCCTCATCTCCGGGGATGACCATTTTGATATCGGGAGCGAACATGTTACCTTTGTCGAAGGCCTTCCCGGCTCGGTTTTTTCTGCACCGATGCAGGATGCCACTGTATATGTCGATACAGCGCTCACCCCGGAACTCGAGGCTGAAGGGAATGCGAGAGAGGTAATCCGCCGTATCCAGGAGATGCGTCGCCAGCTTGACCTCAATGTTGAAGATTTCATCTCTTCATATGTGATAATCAATGACCCCCGTATCTGTGAACTTGTCAGTTCCCAGTGGAAAGAAGGGATCATGGAGGAAGTCAGGGCTAAACAGCTGACGATGTCCGGGCCTGGCTCCATCGCGCCGGAAGGGAGATGGGGGCTAGAAAAAGACTGGGATATTGAAGGCCTTTCGGTACGGATAGGGATATCAGGGTTCCCTGATCAGTGAAGCAAGGAATTTCTGCCCTTCAGGGGTATTAAAAAGCGGTAGTTCCTCATCGATTGTCACCGAACTCCTGAGGGTTTCTGCCGTTTCATTGGTAACGGGATTGAACCCGTGAACTTTTTTTAACATCTTATAGACCATGGCGCCACGACGCTGCCATGCCGGGGTCGTTGCAAGGTTCACACCCCGTGCGAACATCATCTCGTGGAGAGCTTTTGCCGGCATCCCGACAAGAGTCCTCTGGGTGTCAGCCGGGGTCATTCCCTCGTCCGTCAGCGCGGCCTGGCAATATGCGTTGATGTGGTTCCGCCATGCCTCATGTTGCCGGTTTTTCAGGTACTCTGCCGCAAGCTCATGGGTTATCTGGACAATCCGTGCGTCAAATGCAACCGGGCTTTCGGGATGAAGGTCCAGGGAAATGGCGCTGGCAGCATAGGATGATGCAATGGAATCGATCTTCTCTACCCTTCCACGGAAAGGCACCGAGCTGAAGTACATGCTTATCTCGTCTGAAAATGTATAGGCGAAATCAGGGTTAAGACCGGAGTGAGAAACCAGGGACTCCGAGACATGAACCATTGCGCGATGGAACATTTCATCAAAAGGTTTCTCGAATGACAGATGCACAGCGAGCCGGTGAAAAGCCCTTCCATCAATCCTTACAAAAATGGGTGGGACTGTGATGAGATTGCTGAACAGTTCCCGTTGTTTCATGGTAGTTAGTCCGGATGATCTACCCGGAATGAAAATACCGTTATCCGGGATATTTTTTAGAATTACTTACAACAATTCACATCTCTTCTGCTTTGAATGCACCCGGAAGATGGCGGATGATAACAATATCGCCGATACTTCCAATGATACGGAACGGCACTTTAAGTCCCTTGTAATTCTTAATATCGACGAGTTCCGGGTTTAATTTTCCCACAACAACAGACTCAATTTTTTTCCCGTCAACATCGATGACGATATCTTCCACTTCACCGACAAAAATACTCTTTTCGGTGTAGACATTCAGTCCGAACATTTCAGTAATCTGTTTTCTCATCCTGATCAATCCATGAATATATACGAGAACAGTTAAAAAGATACTCTTTTAATGAACGGTTCATACAAAATCGGTTCGCTGTTCGGGGTTCCCATCTATATCCACTGGACTTTCCTGATCGTGATCCCACTCTTCGCCTGGATCATCGGGACCCAGATTGCTATTACTGTCGGACTCATTACAAACTCCTACAATCTGGCATTTGGCTGGTTTCATCCGTTTGCAGTCGATACCTCGTTTTTCTCTCTCGGGTTGTATTCATATCTCCTGGGTGCCCTGATATCAATCGGTCTTTTTGTCGGGGTACTGTTCCATGAAATGGCCCACTCGTTACTCGCCAGAAAATACGGGCTTAAGATAAACAACATTACCCTCCTCATCTTCGGGGGCATCTCCTCAATAGAGGAAGGTACACCTGACCCGGGAGTAGAGCTCCCGGTTGCACTGGCAGGACCTCTTATGAGCCTCGTTATTGCAGTCCTATGTTCCGGGATCGCGTATGCCGCGGATGTTGCCATAGCGGACCGGGTTATTGCGGGGACTCTGGTCTTCTTCTTCGGTTATCTGGGCCTGCTTAACTTTATCCTCTTCGTATTCAACCTGCTCCCGGCGTTTCCGATGGACGGGGGCAGGGTCCTTCGTGCTTGGCTTGCAAAGTCGAAACCTCTCCCGGAAGCGACCCGGATTGCTGCGAACATAGGAAAGGGATTTGCCGTGGTGTTTGGTATTTTTGCCGTCATCACCTTCAGCCCAATCCTGGTCATTATCGCGGTGTTTATTTATCTCGGTGCAAGCCAGGAGTCCAATGCAATGCGCTATAAATTCCTCCTCCAGGATGTTACCGTTGGGGACATGATGTCAAAACCCGTCATGAGTGTCCCGTTGAATATGCCTGTACGGGAAGTCATTGAACTGATGTACGGGAGCAAACATCTCGGGTTCCCGGTCGTGGACCGTGGGGTGCTTGTCGGCATGATCACGGTAGTAGATGTACATAAGATGCGTCCGCTTGACCGTGAGGCCATGCAGGTGCGGGATGTCATGTCGAGGGACCCGTTCTCCCTCCCTCCCGGGGCGCCGGTCGAAGATGCACTCCGTATCATGTCGGTACAAAACATTGGTCATATCCCTGTTATCGAAAACAGGGAACTAATCGGGATCGTCACCAGGGAGGATATCATGAAGGTGATCGAGTTGAAAGAGATGTAACGGTTCATTTTTCCGGAAACAAAGGATCTTTATACCCGACACTTCCGCCAGCTATCGCTTCATGAGCTATTCAAATACCATCAGGTGGTCGAGTGCAGTCACTCCTGCGATTGTTCTGAATGAATCAGATGAATCAAAGGGGCGTTTCGCTGCAACCATCGCCGCCTTTTTCTTACCTAATCCCGGCAGCCACTTCAGTGCAGAAACTGGCAGGTGGTTGATGTCCACCGGCACCGGCAATGCAGTCAGGGATCTCATGCCAAAATCAACAACCGCTGCATCTATCACCGTGCCGGGGGTTAAAATGGAGGGGATTCCTATGAGGATCGGGTATGACCCCATCTGCCGCCCGAAGGATACCGGGCCCTGTATTTCAATCAGGACGTCCCGGAACACGGTGCCGATCGGGAAAACACGTTCGAGCATGGGGCGGTCGAACGTTGTCCTGACAAATTCTTTAAAAGCCCTGAATTTCGAATCGTAGAGACCAATCGTGTTGTGTTCATATGCCCGGGTACCAGGGAATGGCATCAGTTGCCGAACGTTCACCCGCCTAACAAGGCACCTGCTCTGCAATACCCCGCGGAGGAATTGCTGGTTACATTCAAAGGTAGTCTTCGTCTCTCCGGGAAGGCCGCTGATGAAATTGAGGCCTGGGAGAAGTTCAGGGATACCTGCCTTCCTCTTTGCACCGACTGCATTAACGATACGGATTGCTTCCATTACCTCCTCCGGACTGGCTTTCAGGTTGTTTATCCTGACTACTTCAGGGTCGGCAGTTTCCATCCCGAATGCTGCGACATCACCGGGAGTATGGTACCTTGTGATTACCGAGAGCGCCTCCAGGCTCTCCTCCGGGTGACGTGCGATGGTTCCCGGGTTGATATTGTCAATATGCAGGGTTTTGAGTTCCGGGGCCATCCCCCGTATCCCGGAAAAAAGTGTCCGGAGTGCACCGGGGTCAGGGGCTGGAAATTCACCCCTGCCAGACTGGTAGGTAAGAAGATCAGGTTGCCGGCCTAACCGAAAATGCCTTGCTCCGGCTTTATACAGGGATCCAACTTCATCGATGACCCCCTGCGCCGGACGGTATACAGGCGGGCCATAGAACGGCTCAGTGCAGAATGAACAACCTCCCGTCTCCTCGTGTGCACAACCCCTCGCTGTCTCGAGTTCGCACATAATATGGGGGAAGGAAGGATGTTTTTTAATGATATCGCTCCCGAGAATGCTCCACCTGTCGGAGAGAGTATAATTTACACTACCTTCAGGTCTGCCCCCGTTGAGGTGTGAATGGAGTGCCTCGGCGGATGACCCCGTAAGAAGGTGATCAAACCCTGATATCGCCTGTTTTATTGCCTTTTCACCTCCACCGGGTGAATACCCGAACCCAATCGGTCCCCCGATATATTTCTCCGGTCCCCGTATCTGCAGCCCGATTTGCTGTATTTCCGTAAGGGTGGCCGGGGTGCCGCCAAGATATTTACCCGGGACGGTAACACCCGCGATCATTACCATGACGCCGGCTTTTGAAATTGAGGGGAAGAGGCTCGGTTCAACCCTTACCTGGTCAATTGTGCAAAAACTGACCTGGTATTCCTGCTCTTTCAGGACACCGGCAACAGTCCTGATGTAGGGGGAGATATAAGGTGGGACGCCGAGACACGCGGGTTCGTCTACGTACCCGTCAATTATCCATGCTTCAGCAGGCATATCCGAGCAGTGCCAGTAATTTCCGTGCCCAGATCAGCTTACCGCGTTTGATTGGGTCGACCGAAGGGTCATCACAGTCAAATCCTATGAGCGTAACATGGGATGCTCTGAGTTCATCAGCTGCGAATACGGCCCTGTCGCCGTCAGAAAATCCGCCAAAATTGTACACATTCTGGATGGGCGTACTCTGGGTCGTCCCGACGACCGGTCCGATGAACCGGGGCACCCAGTACTGTACCAGGTGCCGGTTGTCACCATGGGCATGGATAACAATGATCGTCCCTTTCCAGTTCATGTCCTGGTAACGTTCATCCGCCCCATCAAGGTCTGAAAAAATTACATCAGGCCTGATACTATGGTCCAGCAATACGAGGGCTGCAGCATCCGCAGCAAACACGGTACCGTCAATCCGGTCCAGCTCCCGGCTGAGGTTCGGTCCATTCCCGCAGACCGTTACCTTCTTTCCAGTGCAACATCCCCTGAGCTGTTCAATATCATCCCGTATCAGGAGATTCTGGAGGAATAATGCGCACTCTTCATCAGATTTCCGGTCAAAAGAGAAGTATGCGAGGATCTCCTCATATAAAGGCTCCCAATCTTTAAATTTCATTTTTAGCCTCGTTTTCAAGTCCCACGATATCAGTAAATTTCCGGAGGACCGGATCGATGATAAGGGAAAGGAGCTCGTCCTTGTTTTCAGCCCTTGAGAAGAAGGTGAGCGGGATGGTGGCGGCCGCCATATTCGGGTGGCCCCCGGCCTCACCAATATCTCCGAATGCCTCGGCAAGTACGTTGCCAATATGAAGCCGAATGTCGCGGTTTCTCACCGACATGATGATCGCCTCGTCAGTGATACCATACACAAGGGCGGTGTTGACCCCTTCCAGGTTGATCAGGAGGTCAGCTGCCTGGGGGAGGGTATCACGGTTCCGGACGTACCCGACATTTGAGAACAGATAGCCACTCCTGATTTTCCTGTTCCTTATTGCAGAGCCGAGGACATCCAGGGTCTCCTGTGAGAGTGACGGGGACATAATTTTATCTAACAGGTCTGCGTCGGTAAGGGGGAGAAGGAAGGCTGCATAACTCATGTCCTGCGGGGTAATATTCCGTTTGAAATCCTTTGTGTCCGATCTGATACCATAGAGAAGTCCGGTCGCAACGGGTTTATCTACCGGGATGTCAAGTTCCTGAAGGTACTGGGTGAGAATACTTGCAGTCGCTCCAAGACCCGGCCTGATATCCACAAACCCGGCTGTAGCCTCGCTGTGCATCCCGTCCTTGTGGTGGTCAAGGATAATGTCCACGTGGGTCCTCGGGGAGAGTGAATTGTTGATGCCTGGCCCGGCACAATCGACAAGCGCAAGGTAATTGCATTCCTGCACCATCTGCGGGGTCATCCGCTCCATCCTGATCTCGAGAAGGTTGACCATGGTGCGGTTTTCCTGGTGGCCGATGACACCCTCGTAAAATATCCGGCATTCCAGTTTCTCCGGGTTTGCGTTGCGTGCTATTGCCGCGAGCGCCATGGCACTGGATATCGCATCGGGATCCGGGTTTTTATGAGTGATAATCCCAAGAGTGCCTTCCCATCCGGCAAGCATGGCATAGAGCCTCTGCGAGATCTTATTTGCATGTAATTTATTTATCTGGAAAAGGGCATTTCTGGCAATGAGCTGTGGTGGGTAAAACACAAACTCGGCTCCGGCAGCTTCGAGTGCAACCATTCCGATAGGGT
This sequence comes from Methanomicrobiales archaeon, assembly GCA_037137755.1. Taxonomy (GTDB): domain Archaea; phylum Halobacteriota; class Methanomicrobia; order Methanomicrobiales; family Methanospirillaceae; genus CAIKOD01. The sequence continues at coordinate 76,238 of JBAXJR010000001.1, forward strand.
CCACCGCACGGGCAACAACGTGTGCGGCAGGGTACCGCATTTTTATTGCCCGGACTGCTGAAAGGTTGGTTTCGTGGTCCCCGGTCAGGACAAAGGCGATCTCGAATTCAGGGATACCCAGCAGGAGTCCCTGGTCGCGGAATTCTTTTTTTATTGCATCAATATGCCTGTCACGCAGTTCTTTTACGCGTTGCTCATCACGGTCTATCACGAGGAGCCCCGCATTTTCCTTCTGGAGTTCCACGATGATATTGTACCCTGTAATTCCTGCCCCGAATACGGCGTATTTTACCCGCGGGGCAGGTTGCTGCGTGACATCTGCCATGTACAAAACAATGCAACGCGTCAGGATATTAAGTTTGATACACGAACTGACTGATTCCTGCAATTCTCTTTACCAGTAGAGACCAGGGCAAAAGTAAAAGGTAATACGAAAGTTTTATTCGAGAGGATAGACCACTATATTGAGTCACTTCGCGGGCTTGTAGCTTAGTTCGGTAGAGCGACAGACTCTTAATCTGTAGGTCAAGGGTTCAAATCCCTTCAGGCCCGCTTGTTTTCATTCCATTTCTTCAATGTTCCGCGTCTGTGGTCACGTGGATTGTAAGGCCTTTTCAGCAATTAAAACGTGAAAAATATTGCATAATCCTTGAGCACAAAACCCCGCCCATGAATGAGAAAGGGGTAACAATAAGGAGAAGATAGTGAGCCAGGTCCAACTACATTTCATTCATCTCTATTGAATTACATCAGACGTTTGGCATTTTCACCTTTCACCATTGAGAGCTTATCTGCAACCTTCTCTATCAATGTGCAATGACGTCCCTTAAACAAAATATATACGGAAAAAGCCCTAACCGAAAAGTACTGATAGACATGGTAAATCGGTGATAGAAAAAGAATTAATTATTCGTGAATGCTGTCCGGCATTCATCTCCTGCGGGTATTTTTATTCTGAAATATAGTCCCGTAACTGCTTGATCATCTTCAACTGGTTGTTTGCTTCAGCAATTTTATCCCGCTCAATACGGTCCATAATTTCGCTGATCGGTAGGGCGAGTTTATAAATTTTTACAGGTCTCCCTTTATTTTCAGCCTTGTTTTCCCTGCTTTCAACCCATTTCTGCTCCATCATGGCCGTCATCGCAATGCTCACTTCAGGTTGCCTGAGGTCAGTACCGCGTTCGATATCCCGCGATGTGGCTTCCGGGGTGTTTGCAAGATAGACAAGGACTTTTGAAACGTTCCGCTTAGTCCCGATTCTGGTGAGAAGATCTGCAAATTCTTCTTCCCGCTGTGTAAAGTACAGCACATTTTTGGATTTCATCAACATCTCCCGGTGTGTTGTATATGTATTTTCAAATTATATATAAAAATATTATTATTCTGATCTGGATAATCGGGTAGAAATGAATAATTTCATGTTTAAACCGGAAAAATTAAAACAAAAATAATAAGGTTTAGCTTGAAAGGAGGCCGAGATTTGTCAGGTCTGATACGATCTTCAGGACTGCAGCCCGGGCATCTTCGGGTTGTTTTCCCCCGGTAATGATCAGTTTTCCAGAGCCAAAGAGGAGGACCACTACTTTTGGAACTTCAAGCCGGTATACGAGGCCCGGGAACTGTTCCGGTTCATATTCGATCCGGTCAAGGTTGAACCCTACGGCAATCTTGTTCAGGTTAATTCCTGCACCAAGATCTGCCGATGTGACAATATTCTGTATCTTGTAGGTGAGGTCTGTAGGGATATCAATCTTCAGTTCGCGCAGGAGATTGCCGAGTATTTCAAGACCTGCAGAGAGGCTTTCAACACTTTTTGCCCCGGTCAGAACTACCTTCCCTGACCCGAAGACGAGTGCGGCAATTTTGGGGTTCTGCATCCTTATAACGACGCCCGGAAATCGTTTCTTGTTATATTCAGCATCCTTGATATTGGATGCAAGCATGGGAAGATCCAGATAATCTGTCACCTTCGCCGAGGCTACAATATTTTCAATTTTGAGAGATTCCTCTGGCCTGACCTTCATATTTATAAATGCCACAAAACAGTATATAAACCGTTGGGTGTTATTTTTCCGGAGACAGAAGGGTTAACCTGGGCTTTAAGATTTGGAAACTTTGGATATTCGATGCATAATCCAACTATTTCATAATTTTGTGTCAATATATCAGCTTTTGCCTTAACAAAGTGTACTATAAGCCCCTTTGTTCATAGATTATCAAGAAACACGGGTGGCTTTTCGAATTGTAGCCGGAGTTTTTCATACCCGCCCGGTGTAACTATCTGGCAACCGATAAGCACTTCAAAATAAAACTGCTCAAGACCTACGGGGCAGGAGATATGACGAACGTATCATTATTCATTAACGAAATGTTCCATTTTTAGGCTTCATACCTGATAAAAAAATATAAATTTTGGTTATAAAAAAAAGATTACAAAGGGATTTATTGTGATATCAGTCATACTGGCGCCAGGTGTGGTTGCACTTGCAGCAACGGAAGAACCGTACCTCGCTTTCATCCGCAGCCCTTAACTGTCTCATCCACCAGAATGCAAGGTTATTCTCACACTTCGGGCACCGTATCTGGAAGGTGGGGAGCATCGGGATTGAGCCGTCTTCTTCGACAATGACTATCTCCTTCTCGTTTCGCATCGTTTTCTTCTGCAGCTGATCAGTATCTGATATTTTCCGGTTATACCCGCATTTCCGGCATTTCAGCTGGCCTGCAGAAGCCATAAGAATACTCTTGCACTCAGGACAGAACATCGTTTCATCATGCGCATGCAAACCAGATTAATCCTTGTATCTCCCCATAAATGCTTAAAAAATCTGTAAATATCTGGCGCCAGCCTGTCACATCAGCATCCTTTTTTTATGGAAAAAGTCAACAGTAAAGGAATGATAGAGTACCTTATCCTCATATCCTGCGTTTTTTTCCTGATCTTTCTCATCCCCACCCGGTACCGGCAGTACGCGGCTATCGTGGGATGGACGGGAATGGTACTGTTCCTTTTCGCCGAGATCCCCTATTATCTTTCCATCAACAATTTCCTGTACCCGCTGCTTGCTATACTTTCGGTACCGTTCCTGGTTATTACCGGCCGGTTATTACTCAAATCCGAAATCCGGGTCATGCAGCTTTCGACGGCTGCCGCAGTTGCATTCCTGATATATGCACCGTTTGAGTTCATTCCTGCCCTGGGGGACTGGCTTATCTCGGTGGTGGTCGGGGAAGTATTCTGGGTACTGAACGCACTGCACTATGATACCGTGCTGGTCGCCTGGGACATGTTCCAACGCTACGGGTACCGTATCCAGATCATTCTCGCCTGCACTGGGATCCAGGGGATTGCCATCATGCTCGGCGTTGCCTGTGCAGTCCCGTCTGACTGGCGCCAGAAAGTGCTCTCTTTCCTCCTTGTAGTACCGACTATTTATCTCCTTAATATTGCCCGGAATGTGGCAGTAATTATTGCGTATACTGAACAATGGTTTCCCTACCTGCCTGAAATTGCGGGGAACGGGGAAACTGGGTATGAAAGCTTTTTCTGGGCCCATAATGTCATTGCCGAAGGGCTTGCACTGGTCCTGCTTATCGGCATCGCATACGGTTTATTCAGGATCAACCCCGGGCTGGCCGAATTTGCCCGTGACCTGACAGGAAGATATTACAGAGAGATCTACAGGCTGGCTGGTAAGACGCCCCCCTCTACCCCACCTGTGGAATAACAGGATATACCCCGCGGGAGTTAAAAGACAATTTTTGTGTCAGTTGAAGACCCCGGATCCCCAACTAAAAGAGACGTATTTCCTATCAATGCAAATTAAATCTTCGTAGAGCGAGGATGGCATTTATTAAAGCCTGATAAATGCAGTAGCAATTTGTATAAAGGGTGAGAAATAGGATTTAAAGGCCGGATGATGCACCATCAGCCTGTAATGCCACCGTCCTCATACCGGCATGGTGCAGTTAAACCAGGTCTGCTATGGCCACGGATCCCGATTAAACGAGGGTATATCAGGGTTGTTTAAAAATGTGGCCGCTAATCTGGTATTGTCTGAAACTGGCTGGAATAACGGCCCTAACAACACAAAATCCGGGTACCGGCAGGAAGGGGGTTCGTAATACTTTGGGTAATAACAGTTATCCTCCGTATTTTGGAATAAAGGGGCAGGAATATGGATGAATATTATTTTCTGGTTGACCCGGATAAAAATTGGTGCCCCTTGATTTAGAGGATTAAAATGATTGGATTTTCAATTCCGGGCTTTCAATAAAAAATATCAGATAATTATGGTAATTATACCCAACGGGAAAAAACAACACACTATGAATCACACCCGGATCCCTGGACTCAATATGTTTTCCATTGGGTAATGGAGCGGTAGAGTAAATGTTCAGTGCGGAGAGGTGCACCGGTGACCGTTCCCGGACCTGGCAGCGATCTGAGTGGGCCGGTTATGCACAAACCAATTCTTACTCACTCTTGATTACCCCTGGATAGTACTACGAAGGTTCAAATCCTCTTTATTTTATCAGAATACCCCGCAGATCGCTGTGGAATAAGGAAGCAGATCTTATCTTAAGATGAACCCTGAACTATGTATACAACAGGAAAACTAGGCGGAGGTGCGAATCATGCCCCATTGCTTGCAGCGGGGTGCACCGACGCGTTTAGACTTTCGGATTTGTTCTTGATAAAAAAGAAAAACAAAGGAAGTACTATTTGAGTCCTTAATTTCAGGAGTAGGTCTTGTGCAGGTAGAATATCCTCTGCATGGCTGATATGTTGGCGCACACCGCTATGATAATCACAGACAGCCAGATGAACCCGGTGATTCCCCCGAGAAGAATGACCAGTAGTGTTTCAGGTCGTCCGAAAAAACCGACCCCTTCCAGCGGGTCTTCTATTTTTCCATCAACACGCTCCTTGAACCCGATTTCAGCATAGGTGACCGGTTTGATAAACGTGTTCATAAGTGAACCGATGATTGCCAAGGCAACAATGCCAAAGTCCACGGCCGGTGTGACCGCTACAAAGCGGCCAAGTATTGCAATCCCCGAGAGGCCTATGCCGAGCAGTACGAGAGCATCTACATACTTATCGACTATCCAGTCAAAAACCGCGCCGAATTTTGTCTGACGGCCGATTTTCCGTGCTACACTTCCATCTACGAGGTCGAGGAGTGCCGAAATAAAAAGAAATACGCTTCCAAGAAAGAAATGACGGTCAATAAAGCATATTGCGCAGGCAATCCCGAATAAGAGGGACAGGAGTGATATCTGGTTCGGGGTGATACCTGTTTTTACAAATATATCTGCGACCGGCTCCAGGTACCCGATAAATCTTGGCCTGAGCGCGGTAATATTCATGTCCTAATACAGTTGGGATCTCAATATTAATACTTGTTCTTTTACCCATGTTCCGATGAAAAGAAGTGATTTCTGCTATTTCCGGGGAGGATATCTCCCGGTTTTCCCAGATTTTTTAGTAAGTATTCCTCTCACCATACCTCATGGTTTCTTCTCCCGGGATTGGCTAACTTCTATTATCTTGCAGGTCGATAACTGGAGCAAGAAGGACCAGTATGGCAGATTCGAAAGAACGACCTCATGTACTGATGATGTCCGAGATCACCGCGGATGGCAAGCTGACGCTCAAAAAAGGGACTTCAAGCAAGATCCTGATGAAATATATGTCCCACGAGACCGAGCTCCTCCTCCACCGGACACGAGCCGAATGCGATGCAATTATGGTCGGTTCAAATACGATTAAAATTGATAATTCGTTCCTTACGGTACGGTACGTGACGGGTAAGAGCCCGTTACGTGTTATCCCGTGCAGTAATGCCGATATTCCCCTGGCCTCAAATGTGCTCGGCCCCGGGGCACCGACAGTTATTGGTGTATCCAGAAAGGCCCCGCAGGAAAGGGTCCAGGCAATCAGGAAAAAAGGTGCCCATGTGGTTGTGGCAGGTGAAGACCGGGTTGACCTCCCCCTACTCATGCAGATTCTCTGGAAGGATTTTGGCGTCCGTCGCATGATGGTAGAGGGCGGTCCGACCCTGAACTGGCACATGCTCCACCACCATCTTGTTGACGAGATACGGTTGATCCACCTCCCATTTATTGTTGGCGGGGCGGATACCCCGTCTCTGGTCGGAGGTATGCATATCGAGTCAGAGGACGATATGATCCGGCTCGGGTTAAAAAAATTCTATCTCTGCGGAACGAACCTTGTAACCGAGTATGATGTAGAGTACCGGGTTCCTGCAGGGTAATCCGGCCAGTAAATCCTCCTGTTTTTCATGGGTTAAGCCTCTTACGAGCGGCCTTGGGTTTTTTTGAAAGCTTCCCGGTCATATCATTCTGAGCGGGTCTGTTTTCATATACTCCCGGCAGACCGTGGTCGCATAATGACCCGGTGGAAGGGTAAATTTCAGCCGCACACGGTCCCCGTCCTGGATGGCTTCAACAGGTGTCATGAGACTTATCGGGCGTAGTGCACCGTTGAACCGTGAATGTACAAATTCCTGAGCTGTTTTGAAATTCTCCGGGCCGATACCCTGTTCCTCCAGCAGGTGCTCAATTGCACTGCCGGAATGTCCCTGGGTAGCGGTGAGTGAACCCGGCATAAAAATTGCAATAATACAGCGCCCCCTTTTAATATGCTGGGCTGCGATTCCCCGGTTCTGTTCAGTCACCCTGTCTTCTCTCCCGTTTTCAAAGATCAACAGGTCTCCGGGGACCGGCTCATCGATTGCCGTGCCCTGGTCGAACCGCGTAGACAGCGCGCAGTTAAATAACCAGGACTGGTACGCGGATATGAACATCGAGAGTAATTTTGGGGGCAGTACCTTCAAAGCACCCTTGAAATCCCCGGGTTTGTTAATGAGGTGGTGGAGCATTGAGCGCTCGTAGGACATCGAGACGGGGAGTCGGTGCAGTGCTTCCCGTGCATCCCGGGTCTCGTAGAATATAGTCCTGGTTGCACGGTTCTCTGCGGGTTCTGCGGGAAATGACTGGCCGATATAGGTCATCACGGCTCCTTCAAAGTTATTTTTGAGGATTAACTCCCCGATACGGTGTGTGAGAGGACGGATTACACCGAACCTCTGGACCCCGTAATAATTAGGGAGACCTGCAGAAGCAGTTTTGTTAACTGATTGTATCTGCCCTTCAATATCCTCCCCTGATAATTCCCTGATCGTAATATCGAAGCGGTTCCCCTTTAGGCTGCCAAGTGAGAGGGGGAACTGGGAACGGCCCAGCACTTCGAGCATGATATCCTTCAGCCTGACATCGGCGATCTGTGCGGGTGTTATTTCATAAAGTGATATCAACTGGCTCGTAATAGCATGCCTGTCTTTTGTGCCACCCCACCCGATGCGGCGGTGACTGATGCCAAGCCGTTTTGCCAGTTCCTTTACTGCATGCTGGAGTTCCCAGTCTTTTTTTGTAAGTTTACAGATGAGATATGGTCCGGAATCACCAACTGCTACCGGGATCTCCTCAACTAAAAAATCTTCAGCCGTGGACCTGAGTTTTCCCCCGATACCTGTTGTATCACTTGAATAATAGCGCATCCCGAGCTCCTGCTCAAGTGCAAACTGGCTTAGTCTCATAAAAGGGAAAGGTCTCCGGTTAGTTTGTCGAGCGCTTCGGTCTTTGCTGGTCCAAGCCCGAGGGCGGTTACCGTCCCGGGCGCAATCTCGGTAAGCCCGGCGTCCTGGACGAGTGCTGCGGCGATACCTGCATTTTCGGCAAGAACTTTCAGTTCAAAAAGCGGACGTTCCCCTGCAACTTTCAGGACAACCTTCTTCTGGCCTTCAGAGAACCAGCCTTTCCTGGCAGTACTATCCGCCCGCTCGTAGGCCAGTATTACGGCATGACCGACCTGTGCGCACATTTTACCGCAGCTCATTTTAAGATCTGACCTGATCACCAGGCACTGTTTCCACTTGAATTCCGGTCCTTCAGCCATTGTCAGTACATGGGTTTGTTCATTCAAATATATGCGTGATACTGCCTGGTAAACCGGGCGCTTTTCCACAGCTTGATACTATTCCCGCACCCAGTAATATTTATATGAACCGCCACGGACCGGGACGTCAAAAAGGATATGATGTTGTTATCGTCGGTGCCGGTCCTGCAGGGTGTGCAGCATCTCTTTCCTGCGTGGAGTACGGGCTTTCTACGCTCTGCATAGAGGAACACGGTACGATCGGGTACCCGGTACAGTGTGCAGGGCTCCTTTCGCAGAATGCCTTTACTGAATGCAAGGTATCCAGAAAATCTGTGTTAAACGAGGTATCAGGTGCAGAAGTAGTAACAGATTCTGGTAACTGTCTCCTTATCGATGCTGGGGAGACAAAAGCGTTTGTTGTTGACCGTGGCATTCTCGACCGCGAGATGGCAGAACGTGCGGCGATGGCAGGTGCTGAGTTTTCGTTAAAGACCGCGGTATACCGCGTGGACGCGGAAAGGGTCTTCACCCGCGGTATTGACGGTCATGGAGAAGTCTCCTACAAAGTCCTGATCGCGGCTGACGGCCCGAGGAGCACAATTGCATGTTTGCGGGGAATGAAACGGGCAGGTTTGTACCTGGCGGGTATCCAGTCCGAGATCAATTGTGAAAGCGATCCCCGGTTTGTCGGCGTGTATCCCGATGCGTCACCGGAATTTTTTGCATGGCGGATTCCAATCGACCGGAAGCGGGTAAGGATTGGGCTTGCCGGGATGACTCGTGTAAAAGAAAAGTTCTTTTCATTTTCACAACGTTTCAAAGGACCCTGCCTGGATTTCACTCTTGGTACGATACCTATCGGTGTAATGCCTGTTACCTATGGTGACCGGGCTATGTATGTTGGTGATGCCGGGGGATTTGCAAAACCCACCTCCGGCGGCGGCGTATATACCGGGATCAGGACAGCCCGTCACGCATCTGCGATTGCGCATTCCTGTATTGAAAACGCGGCCTTCGATGATACCTCCCTCTCACGGTACGAAAAATTATGGAAACAGGACATTGGAAAAGAGCTCGAACGGGGGCTTTTGATGTTCCGTATGAGACAGACGCTTGGCCCGGTAGAGACCGATCGCCTTGTCAGGGCCCTGTCGGACCCGGAGATCCTTGAAATTATCAGGCAGTACGGGGACATGGACCGGCCGGCAAGAGTAGTGAAAGAACTGCTGAAGAAACCGGCGTTATACCGGCAGTCCGGGATGCTCCTCGGTTGCATGATCAGGATGCTTACCGGGAATAACGGGTAACTGCAGTATCCTCATGCAAAGTTAAACGCATTTTGTCGAATCCTCTCTTTCTAAAAACCTGCAAGGGGCTCGGAATAAGAGATTGTTATTACAAAACGAATACGTTCAGAATAACCTGTAGTACAATATGCTATTGTTAATCCGAAAACTACAAGATGTGTCAGTCCTGATCACTGGTAAGAGTACCTACTATGACCAGCGAAAATGAGCTCATGCGTATAGGGATATCCCTTCCAAAGAACCTGCTTGACAAGTTTGATGAAATAATCAATTACCGGGGGTATTCATCACGGTCGGAAGGGATCAGGGATGCTATCAGAAGTTACATCACTCATTACAAGTGGATGTCAGATGTGAAGGGAGAGAGGCAGGGGGTTATTACCATGATTTACGATCATGAACAACGCGGCCTTCTTACTACCCTGACCGATATACAGCACGAATTTATGTCGATAGTACAGGCATCGCTGCATTCCCACGTTACGCACGGTCGCTGTCTTGAAGTGATTCTTGTAAGAGGGGACGGTTCCCAGCTGAAGACACTCGCTGAACGGCTTATGTCCCAGAAGGGTGTGGAATCTGTAAAATTAACAACAATCATGGTAGGAGAATAATTTCTGTTTCGTTTTTTTTTGAAATTCTCATTGGTACTGATCTCTTACAAATCCTTATCCTGATGGATTCTCCTTGTTATTCAGGTTTTTATCACCGTGAATTCTGAGTTAATGTGTGTGAATATTTTCAAAATATTTTTCATAAAATTCTAAAACAAAAACTATTATACATCAAAAGTATTACAAAATAGTATAATGGTAATACTTCGGTGAACCGGCATGCACATACCTGATGCATTTATGCCAATATGGCAGGGAGCAATCTACTGGGTAATTGCCCTTGTCTTTGTGTACCTCTCCTTACGGTGGGCAAAGAATGAACTGAATGAGGAGAAACTGCCCCTTGTAGCCGTTCTTGCAGCCGGGATTTTTGCGCTCCAGTCCTTTAACCTTCCCGTATCAATGGGGACGAGCGGGCACCTGGTAGGTGGTGCGCTGGTGGCAATAATCCTCGGTTCACCGTTTGCAGCGGTTTTCATACTGACACTGGTGCTGATTGTCCAGGGTATCATGTTTGGCGATGGCGGGATTACCACAATGGGCGCGAATATCCTCAATATGGGGGTAGTCGGGGGCTTTGTAGGGTTCTATAGTTTCAAAGGATTGAAGGCTGCAACGGGAACAATGCCGGTCTCTGCGTTTATCGCCGCATGGCTGGCCTGCGTGATACCGGCACTCTGCGCCGCTGTTGAACTCTGGTTTGCCGGGACCTTCCCACTCGAGGCGGGTCTGATTGCAATGGGATTGTACCATGCAGTCATCGGTGTGGTTGAGGGTGTTATTACCGTTGCCGCGATTTACCTGATCGTGAGTGTGAGGCCTGACATGGTAGATGAAGGAGTAATGCCTGCAAAGGCAGGTGCTGTTGCATGATTGATAATAAAACGTTACTTGCAGGCGGACTTATCATTGCCATTCTTACCGGGGTGGTAGCAGTCTTCCTTGCCTCAAGTGACCCGGATGGCCTGGAAAGTACCGCTCTGATAATCCAGGGCGGAAAGACCCTCACCGGACCGACACCCCCAGATGCAGAAATCGTGGAGAATATGGACGGCAAGTTCGCTTATTCAGCACCGATGCCTGATTATTCGCTTGGTGAGGGGAGTGGTTCTATGGGGGGAATTCTTGCAATAGTTGGTGGTACACTCTTCGCATTCCTCGTTGCCATTGGCCTGATATACGCTTTAAAGGTCTCAGGTAAGAAAAATCCCCCAAAGGCAAACCAATAGGCATTTAATTTTTCTAATCCCAGTTCTGGTCACTCATGCATCTCATCGAAACCCGCGATCTCTGTTATACGTATCCTGGCAATGTTACTGCATTGCACCATGTCAATTTTATAGCCCCACGAAAAGCACGCATCGCAGTCATAGGGTCCAATGGAGCCGGTAAAAGTACACTTTTTAAACATTTTAACGGGATTTTTAAACCTACCTCGGGATCGGTGTTAGTCCAGGGAGAGCCGATTACGAAGACAAACATCCGCAATGTCCGTAAGTTTGTCGGCATTGTATTCCAAAACCCGGATGACCAGATCTTTTCACCGACGGTCGAACAGGATGTTGCATTTGGCCCCACCAATCTTGGTCTCGATGAGGAAACCGTGCAGCATCGTGTTGAAGAAGCGCTCCATATCGTTGGTATTGAACACCTTGCAAACCGCGTCCCCCATCACCTGAGCGGAGGCGAAAAGAAAAGGGTGGCAATTGCGGGTGTTGTGGCAATGGAACCGCAGGTGCTGGTACTCGATGAACCGACTGCAGGACTTGACCCCCAGGGCGTACGTGATTTTAACCATTTTTGCAACTCCCTTTCTCAGAAGTATGGCCTCACCGTCATTTTTTCAACACACGATGTCTCTCTTGTACCTGAAATCGCCGATTACGTGTATGTAATGAACAAGGGATCAATTATGGCGTCTGGGACGATCGAAGAGATATTTGTGCAGATGGAGATGCTCCAGTCTGTCCGGCTCGATGTACCGGTATTACCAAAATTAATCCGTTCCCTCCAGGAACATGGTGTCGATATCAACATGGGATATACCTTTGAAGAAGTTGAAAAGGTATTCCTAGAAGCATTCGGGAAGAGGGTATGATCGAAGAACTTTTTGACATCGAGCGATATGCGTACCGGGACAGTATTATGCACCGTCTCGATGCAAGGGTCAAGATCATTGTCGCATTTGCTGCAATTATCGCGATGGTTTCGATACCCTATTCTCCTGTTGTACTCACGGTAGGAGCAGTTTTTTTTATTTTTTTTATTGTGCTCTGGTCACTTACCCGGTTATCCCCGATGGTATACCTGAGGCGTGCCCTGTTGATTATTCCCCTGTGGGGAATCGTCATCCTGTTCCAGATATTTATTAAAAACCCTTATTACACTGAATATACTACGGTGGCAACCTTGCCGTTCGGGATTAATATCTATGCCGAGTCGATCCAGTTTGCATTCATCCTGCTGGTAAAATTCGTTATTACCATATCATTCATTATCCTCCTTTCATCGACGACGAAGGTGCAGGACATGCTGGACGGCGGACGAAGGCTGGGGCTTCCTGCAGAATTTGCTCTTGCCCTCGGCATGATGATCCGTTACCTGTTTGTCTTTGGCTACATGTACAGGAAGATCGTCCAGGCACTCGAAACCAAGGCGTTCGATCCATTTGACCGGAACCTTCCCTACCAGTACCGGATGCGCCAGATTGGATATACAATCGGGACCATGTTCATCAGGTCATACGAGCAGGGGGAGCGAGTATATACGAGCATGCTGTGCAGGGGATATGGCAGGCAAAGCCACCTGTTTTTAAAGAAAAAAGGATTTAAAACTTCTGAATGGACATTTCTCGTAATCTGCCTTGGATTCATTATTATCATACCCGTCATGGCCTGGCTGAAACATGTATCATGAGTCTGAATGGGACATAGAGTAGTTTAATCAACTTCGGGTATATCCTATTAGCATGCAAAGCAGATTCGGTCGTGGGTTTATTGTTAACCTGTCGTTAATAAGCCGGCATTTTGCCTTACCCCCTGAACAGGCGTGGCCTGGTGTCGCTGACCACCTTGATGAGATGGTCCTTCCGGCATTATTTAAAGGGACTGAAATTGAACCGCTTGTCGAAAGCCTTCGGAAGCATATTATCTGGCATGTCCCGGGTACAATGGACAAAGAAGACGCAAAAGAAGTGAACCGTATCCTCGACCGTCTTGCCGTTGAAATTGACAGAAATCTCGGGATAAAAGATGCTGAATTAGGCGAGTTTCACTAATCAAGGTTCACCCGGACTCATCAGGATTAAGTGCTGAAACAACCAATACTGTGTGTGATTGACGATCTGTTTACTGAAGAGTTTTTTTTGTGGGGGTAAGGGATGACCGACCCGTATGATGCATCCCACATAACTGTTCTTGAAGGGCTTGCCCCGGTACGTGAGCGGCCTGCAATGTACATAGGCAGCACCGACACCCGTGGTCTGCACCACCTTGTATACGAAGTTGTGGACAATTCCATTGATGAAGCACTTGCCGGTTACTGCAACCATATCTGGGTCACCGTGAATGGGGACGGATCATGTACGGTCGTGGACAACGGGAGGGGTATCCCGGTCGACATGATGAAAAAGAACGGTAAGAGCGCCCTTGAAATCGTTCTTACTGTACTTCATGCCGGTGGAAAATTTGACAAGGAAACATACCAGGTATCAGGAGGTCTCCATGGCGTGGGGGTATCGGTTGTCAACGCACTTTCATCAGCCCTGAAAGCGACCGTATACCGCGACGGGAATATCTACGAGATGAGTTTCATCAGGGGAAAACCTTCGGCCCCGATAGTTCACCGCGAGGAGACACTTGATGAATTCAAGGCCCGCTACCTTAAATGGCATGGGTCTCCTGCACAGCCTGCTGTTACGGACAGGGCTGATTTCATCGCCCGTTTCGGAAAAATAATGTCCGGGACCGATATCACCTTCATGCCGGACTCCACGATTTTCGAAACGACCCAGTTCGACTACGATGTCCTCGTCCACCGTCTCCGTGAGCTGGCATTCCTGAACAGTGGTATTACCATTGCAATAAAGGATGACAGGTCTGGTGACGGTGAGATCTTTTCATACGAGGGTGGACTGAAAGCATTCGTCTCCTACTTAAATACCGGCGCTGTGCCGACCCATCCCGATGTCATCGTCCTTGGTAAAAAGGACCCTGAAGATAAAATCGAGGTCGATGTCGCTCTCCAGTATGTCAATACCTATAGTGAACAGGTCTTCTCATTCGTCAACAGTGTCAATACCCGGGAGGGCGGCACCCATCTCGAAGGCTTCAGGAGTGCCATAACCCGGGCTATCAATTCATCGTCAAAGAAAAATAACCTGATAAAAGAGGCATCGCTCGCAATAAGGGGTGAAGATGTCCGCGAAGGGCTTACGGCGGTCATCAGTGTCAAGATGGCCAACCCGCAGTTCGAAGGCCAGACCAAGATGCGCCTCGGGAACAGCAATGTGAAAGGTCTCGTTGACTCACTGGTTTACCAGACGCTCACCGAATATTTTGAAGAGAACCCGAAAGTCCTTTCCGCAATCGTCGAGAAAGCGGTAGTCGCCGCAAGAGCAAGGGAAGCTGCAAGAAACGCCAGGGAACTTGCCCGAAGAAAGAGCACCCTTGAAAGTTCCGGCCTGCCAGGAAAACTGGCCGATTGCTCGGAACGTGATCCGGCCAAGAGCGAGATCTATATCGTGGAAGGAGACTCTGCAGGGGGCTCAGCAAAACAGGGAAGAGACCGCCGTTTCCAGGCAATATTACCCCTTCGTGGGAAAATCCTGAATGTAGAGAAGGCGACCCAGCATAAGATATTAAAAAATATTGAGATCCAGGCCCTCGTCTCTGCAATAGGGACCGGCGTAGGCGAAAATTTTGATTCAGAAAAGGCACGGTACCACCATGTCATCCTGATGACTGATGCCGATGTTGATGGAGCCCATATCCGGACCCTCTTGCTTACGTTCTTCTTCCGCTACATGACCAAACTTATTGAAGATGGGTTTGTCTATATCGCCCAACCACCTCTCTACCGGATCGCAAAAGGGAAACAGGAGAGATACGCGTTCAAGGAAGATGAGATGAGGCAGTTCGTCACAGAATTCGGCGAAAAGGGGGTTACGATCCAGCGATACAAGGGTCTTGGTGAGATGAATGCCACCCAGCTCTGGGGTACTACCATGGACCCGGACCAGCGGATTTTAAAACAGGTAAAAATCGAGGATGCGAGTTTTGCCAACGAAATTTTTGAGAAGCTGATGGGAGAGGACGTAAATGCCAGGCGGGACTTTATTAAGAGGCATTCACGGGAGGTGACGAACCTTGACATCTGAACAAAAAAGGCTCGAAGGAATAGAACCACGGGTTATTCCGATTAATATCGAAGAGGAGATGAAAATCTCCTATATCAATTATGCGATGAGTGTTATCATCGGAAGGGCAATTCCTGACGTCAGGGACGGCTTAAAACCGGTCCACCGGCGTTCACTCTATGCAATGTGGGAGATGGGGAATACCCACGATAAGCCATTCAAGAAGAGTGCCCGTATTGTCGGAGAAGTCATGGGTAAATATCACCCGCATGGTGATTCATCCATTTATGACACCGTTGTCAAGATGGCCCAGCCCTTTTCCTATCGTTATATGCTTGTCGAAGGGCAGGGGAATTTCGGGTCGGTCGACGGCGATGCACCGGCAGCGATGCGTTACACCGAGGTCAGGCTTAACCCAATTTCTGAAGAGCTTTTGCAGGACCTCGACAAGGAGACCGTTAGTTTCATCCCTAATTTTGACGAATCACTACAGGAACCAACAGTCCTACCGGCAAAAATTCCAAACCTCCTGATCAACGGGTCGAGCGGGATCGCTGTCGGGATGGCGACCAACATGCCACCCCACAATGCAAAGGAGGTATGCGATGCCGTCAGTCTTTACCTTGACAACGCCCAGATCACGGTAGATGAGCTGATGCGGGTAATTCCCGGCCCCGACTTCCCGACAGGCGGGGTAATCATGGGTAATGAAGGCATCCGGAATGCCTATAATACGGGGTATGGCCGGGTCGTCATCCGTGGTGTTGCCGAGATCGAGGAACGCGGCAGCAAAGGTGACCGGATCATCATAACCGAGATACCCTACCAGGTAAACAAGGCACGCCTCATAGAACATATCGCGACCCTTGTCAAGGAGAAACGGATTGAAGGTATCTCCGATATCAGGGATGAGTCGGACAAGGACGGCATGAGGGTGGTCATCGAGCTGAAGAGGGACACCAATTCAGCTGTAATCTTAAACACCCTCTACAAACACACTGCACTTGAGAGTACATTCGGGATCATCAACCTCGCTATTGTTGATAAACAGCCACGGTACCTTTCGCTACCTGGATTGATCGAGGAGTTCGTTCAGCACCGGATCGTTGTGATCCGGAAACGGAGCGAATTTGACCTCCGGAAGGCCGAAGACCGTGTGCATATCCTCGTCGGCCTGCTGCTGGCACTCGATAACATCGATGCAGTAATAGCATCCATCCGTGCTTCACAGACTGTTGAAGCAGCAAGGGATACACTGATATCGAAATTCGGACTGGATGAACTCCAGGCCAATGCAATCCTGCAGATGCAGCTCCGGCGCCTTGCGGCGCTTGAGCACCAGAAGATTATCGGGGAACGCAATGACCTGGAAGTCGAGATCTCCCGCCTGAAAGGCATTCTCTCGTCTGAAACCACTATCAGGGTAGAGATCAAGAAGGAAGTCATTGAGTTCGGCCAGAAATTTGGAGACGCAAGAAGGACCCAGATCAGCAAAGACCTTACCAACATCGAGAAAGAGGACCTTATCGAGGACAAGCCGGCACTCGTCTCACTCACATCGTTAAACTACATCAAGCGAATGGACCTCGACACCTACCGGCAGCAGCGGCGTGGTGGCAGGGGCATTATCGGGATGTCCACGAAAGAGGAGGATTATGTGGAGAACGTGTTCGTGGCGAACACCCACGATTACCTCCTATGTTTCACGAATACCGGACGCGTTTACTGGCTGAAGATCTACGATATCCCGGAGAGTACCCGGACAGCACGGGGTAAGGCAATTGTTAACCTCCTCAACCTGAACAATGAGCGCGTAACTGCTGTTATACCTGTCCGGGAATTCAGTCCCGAACGGTTCCTCTTCTTCGCAACACAGCGTGGACAGGTACTGAAGGTATCACTTGAGGAACTCTCAAGGCCCCGGTCAACCGGCATCAACGTGATCAACCTCCGTGAAGGGGATGAACTGGTCGATGTGAAGATCACTGACGGGACTAGGGAACTGATCCTTACGACTGCCAAAGGCCAGAGCCTGCGGTTCCACGAGGACGCGGTGCTCCCGCGTCACCGTAACGCAATGGGGGTCATCGGTATCAGGATGAGAGGTACGGATCTCTTAAAGGCAATCACCGTCCTTGACAAGGATATGCTCCTCACCATTACCGAGAACGGGCGTGGAAAACGTACTGACTTCGATGAGTTCAGGGGCCATGGCCGCGGTACAATGGGTGTCCGGAATATCCTGACTGACCGCGAAGGTGGTGCAGTAGTTACCACAAAGGCCGTCTCTGATAATGATGAAATTATAGTGATGAGTGCATCAGGAATTGTCATGAGGACAAAAGTTTCCGGGATCTCCATCCAGAAACGGAGTACCCGGGGTGTCAGGATTATGAAAATGGATGCGGGTGACAGGGTTGTTGGTGTTGCCGTCCTTGTACCTGAACTAGAAGAGTAACCATCACTATTTTTTTTTCTTCGAATTTTTATCCCGGGAGGGACAGGTGATAAAAAATCCTGCTGTGAACCGGTTACTATTCAGGCTTTCATTACAATTGCGAAAAGGCTGCGGAAGCAGTCAATAATGAAAAAAGGGGCGTACCTTGCATGATACAGTTTATATGCCGGCAGGATTTTTGTTGCCAATCACAGGTTTTTCATTCTACATGGTATCCTATGATTATTACATTATACGTGACATTTGTTCCTTTTCCAGGGGTAACATTCTGTCATACGGAATGGGGTAACCGTTATCTCATCCTGCAAAAAAGAATGGAGTATGTTCCGGAAGATACTGGAGTTCCAGACGCATGGTGAAGGAGAGATGGTGAATATAACCCCTGGTGTTAAAAAAATTGTGGATGAGAGCGGGGTTTTGAATGGTCTCGTCAATATCTTCGTGACCGGTTCTACGGCCGCAATCACAACCATCGAATACGAAGAAGGAGTGCTGCAGGATTTCAGGAGGGCCCTTTCGGTTCTTGCTCCGGATTCTGTTCCGTATGATCATGATACCCGGTGGGGTGACGGAAACGGAAGGTCCCATGTGAAGGCGTCATGCATCGGCCCCTCCCTGACCGTTCCTGTAATGGATGGGGCTCTTATGTGCGGGACCTGGCAGCAGGTCGTGATCGTTGAACTGGATGTCAGGTCCGGGCGAAAAAGGACCGTTGTGGTTACCGTGGATGGAACTAAGTAAATACAAGGGAGAAAAAGCAAATTCCGCGACCTGATTAAAAAAAATCCATAAATTGTCAGTCTGGTATAACCATACCCCATCTCAGGTCCTGGGTGCGGATAGCGTGAATAATCAGGAGATTTTTCTCATATAGAGTAAAAGCATCATACGCTCTTGCCTGTGAAATCTCTGTGTTCAGCTTTTTTTGTTCATGGCTGATTAAATAAAAAGGAAGGATCTGCCGGGATAGTCAGTCGAGCGGAATAGTCTCGAGCTGGGATACCAGTTCCCAGATCCTGGTTCTTGCATGCACCGGCATGTTGGGATCATTGCTTATTTCGTCAATTTTTGAGATTGCCTCCGCGGCACGGAGACCTATTCCCTTGTTGGAATTCGTGAGCAGCACCCGTGTTTCATCTGCGACGCGCCTGATATTTCTCGGTATTGTGTTATCATCCATGATGTGCTGCAGCATCTGGACGCAATTCTCTATTGTTTTTTCTGGATTAGTCATGATATCACCCTTCGTGAGCTTCTCTCTATTATTACTAATATCCCGCCTTATATAGTTTGATACACCAACCTAACAATCAGGTGTTACATATACCCGAGAAGAAACCCGACGATGTAATGGCTGAATACCTCCTGAAAGGGGCAAAGATGCTGGCAAAAACGTGCCCTGCCTGTGGATCGCCACTGTTCACCTACAAGGACAGGACATTCTGCGTGATGTGTGAACTGGAAAATGAAAAAGCAACAGAAAAAACAAGGAAGGCCATTAAAAAACCCGTTGAACTATCGAAAGTAGAAACCCGGGAGTCTGCGCCGGTTACAGAACTTGCATGTACACTCGAGACAACATTGATCACACTCTCCGAAAGGATTGCCTGCGAACCTGATCCTGACCGCTGTCTTTCCCTGATGAATACGGTTAAAAAAGGGATAGAAGCCCTGAAACTCCTTGCTCAGCCGTAAGGGTGCCTCGATAATTCGTATATCTTTTTCGCCCGCTTCTCCCCGATACCGGGAGCTTCGGATAACGCTTTTTCATCTGCGTTCACAATTCCCTGCACCGAGCCAAAATGCTCGAGCAGCAGTCTCGCATTTTTAAGCCCGATTTCAGGGAAAGAACCAACTATACTCTCCTGCTGCTCCATGTGCGAATGGTAGGGTTTTCGGATCGATGGCGCCCGTTCTCCACGCTCCTCATATTCCCGCCTGGCAATGACAAGAAGCATCGCCGCAGTATCAGCCTCGTCCCTGGTTGTGAGCAATGTCACCCCGAGATCGATGGTAATCGCAGAAAGAGTTCCCCGGATTGCATTCGGGTGAATATTTCTCTCCTGGTAGAGGTCATCTCCTTCAATGACCAGTACAGGCCGGATGCAGGAGGTTGCGAGTGACCGTACCTGCCCGAGGAGATCGCGATCTACAAGGGTATCGGCAAAATCCCTGGTAGTCTTCCGCTCGACTATTATCCGGTCTCCTATTACATAATCACCGACAGGTAATCTCTGGATACTAATCGTTGCCCCCATGGCATGGAGTGATTCCACCACCTTCGATGAAGTTTCACGGTCATCGACCACAATCGCAGGCCCCGTCCCGGAGGGGGCATCCGCTGCAGTAAACTCTTCGATACAGGTCTGGGTTGGTTTACCCTCGCCGGAAAACGGCGGTGACAGGTTATTGCCGATTTGCCGTATCCCTTTGGCCATCGCCCGTTCCCGTGACTGGCTCACATACCGGAACGTCTCATCCTGTGTCCCTTTTGTCACAAGAACAATTATCTTTCCGTGACCACTCCTCCCGGTCCTTCCTTTACGCTGGATGCTACGTATTTCGGAGGGTACTGCTTCATAAAAAACGACAAGGTCCGTGGAAGGGACATCAAGCCCCTCCTCCCCGACCGAGGTGGCGACAAGTACCCGGAACTCACCTGCCCTGAATCTCCGGAGTGCATCGATCTGTTTTTTCTGGCTCAGTCCTTTCTCAGCATCTTTCGTTGCCTGCCCGACAAACCGTTCACACGGGATTCCCTGAGTGGTCAGCCGGTCAACGATCAGCTGGACTGCATCCCGGTAGGTCGCAAACACAATGATCCTGCTGTCAGTCGAATTCCGAAGCTCTGACTTTACAATTGCATCAACAATTCCGAGTTTCGGGTGAAGCTCGCATTCCCACCCGTTCACCCGGTCCATGAGGCTTGTGAATACCGGGTCCTGGGCAAGCCTGCGGCTCGCCTTGGAACCGGATGGAGAGGTTGCTTCCGCGGCAAGGCGGGAGAGGTAGGTTTTCAGGACCTGGCTTCCCTGTGATTCCGCAAGTCCCACCGCGTGTTTTAACTTCATGATCTCAGCATAGACCGAGGCCGCCGCAAACCCGGCGGGCTCCCGTTGCTGGATCTTCTCCTGTACCTGAGCATTGATTGCATTGAGGGCTTTCATTGAGAGCTGCTGACGTTTTGGAACAGAAAACCCTGATCCTGCCAGCATCTTCAGCCGTTCATCGAGTAGCCTGTTAAGGTGGTCAAGTGCCTTCTCCAGCTCCGGGGGCAGTGAAACGCTGATGATTTCAATATCCCGCTCGTGGATATAGGGCCGTACATCCGGGTCATCCTCGTTCCTTGTCTCTACCTGCTCGATCCCGATATTTGCACAGACCTCTCTCACCTTTTCCTGCTGGCCGCCGGGTGATGCGGTCATGGCCAGAATTCTCGGGTTTTTCGACTGGGCACGGTACTGCTCAGCAAGAAATACGTAGGCATAGTTTCCAACGGCCCGGTGACACTCGTCAATAATCATCAGGGTCACTTCCTGCAGTGAATAGCGTCCCGCAAGGATATCGTTCTTGATAACCTGTGGTGTAGCAAAAATAACCCTCGCCTGTTCCCATTCACTTGTGCGCTGTTCACCCGGGGTTTCACCGGTAAACATCACAAAATGCGGGTTATCACCGGTATCCGGCAAAACGAGAAGGTTTTCAAAATATCTCAGGTGTTGTTCGACAAGCGGCTTGGTAGGGGCTAACATGAGTACTTTACCCCCCTCGTTGTACAACCGCGATGCGGCAACAATCAGCGCCACGGCCGTCTTCCCAAGGCCGGTCGGGAGGACAACGAGCGTATTTGCATCAAGCGCCCGCATCGCGATAGTGAGTTGATACTCCCTCGATTCAAGGCTATCGGGTCGTATCAGCGGGTGGTTGATGCAGGTCATGGACAGATTGTGGAGAAACTTCCTTTTCCTTCGATAAGGTCCCCGATTATGGAAGGGACACGGTCGAGTGGTACTCTTACCTGTGTCATGGTGTCCCTTTCCCGGATAGTGACGGTCTGGTCCTCTTTCGTATCATAATCAATAGTAATACAGAAAGGCGTGCCTATCTCATCCTGCCTCCTGTACCGACGTCCTATTGCCCCTGAATCATCGTATTCGGCGAGTATATGGCGCTCATGGAGCCTGCGGGTAAGCTGGTCGGCGATTGTTTCAAGCCCGTCACGGTTCATTAAGGGGAATACTGCAACCTGGACTGGTGCAACAAGGGGGGGGAGGCGGAGCACACGGCGTTCTTCACCATCAACTATCTCTTCATCATAGCTCTGTTCAAGGACTGCGTAGCACATCCGGTCAATACCGTACGAGGGTTCTATGACATGTGGCCGGACATCTTCTCCTGCAACGTCAACCTCCTCTTCAATAACCTTGTAAAGGTCCTTTGGGACAAAGAACTGTTCTGATCCAACGGTAACGGTAATCCCATCCGGACCGGGTTCTGTTGTTGCGAGAGCATCCGCAATATCCTTCGCTTTCCCGCGGTACTTCGGGCCGAGGGCTCCCATGTCGGCGACGACTCTCCTTCTTTGTACCCGTTTTGGGGTCTCATATTGGATAAAGACCGTAAATGACTGGCCACTCTGTTTTTCATGAGCCCGAAGGTCGTAATCTGTACGGTCCGCGATCCCGACCGTTTCTACCCAGCCGAAGCGTTCAGAGCGGATCTCCGCATCCCAGCAGTCTTCTGCATAATGGGCAAGTTCGTCGGGCAGGTGCTGCCGGAACCTGAGCCGGTCAGGTTTTACACCGATCCGGACAAGGAGCTGATGGGTCAGTGCGAGGTAATATGCTACATATTCGTTCGCGATAATTCCCTTGTCCACGGCAGTTCTCATCGTCATGGTTATCGGCGCTGAATTATCCTGTTGCTGCTTCTGCCCGAACAGCGGGACCTCGTACTCCGCATATCGTGCAAAACGAGGGTGGTTCTTTTCTTCGGGATGTACGAAGATCTCTGCTTCAGCCTGGGTAAACTCACGAAGCCTTATCATGCCCTGTCTCGGGGAGATCTCGTTCCGGTAGGATTTTCCTATCTGTACTGCCCCGAATGGCAGTTTGTCGCGGTAAAAGCGGAGAAGTCGCTGGAAATCGGTAAACATACCTTGTGCAGTCTCGGGTCGCAAGTAACCCTTCCGCTGGGACCCGGGCCCTATCGTGGTCTGGAACATCAGGTTGAATGGGAAGACCTCAACCTTCCCGATAGGTTCCTCACAGACCGGGCATGTGAGTGGGACCAGTGCAGCAGAAAGTTGCTCTTCTGACATCGTTGAAGCCCCGGCAACACCCCCGCCTTCAACGACATGGTCGGCACGCAGGTATTCTTTGCAGTGAGGGCACTGGAACATCTTGTCGGAAAAACCCTTGACGTGTCCTGAGGCGATAAAAATTGACTCCTGGCCGATGGTTGGACATTCAATCTCGTAATATCCTTCCTGTATTACGTAAAAAGAACGCCAGACATCTTCGATCCGACGCTTCATCATGGAACCAAGCGGTCCATAATCGATAAACCCCGCTACGGCCCCGTAACACTCTGATGTCGGCCATACAAAACCGCGTCGTTTGGTAAGATCATTTATTTTATCGTATACATCGCTCATATCGACCACTGGTTATCCATCATAATAGGACTCCCGGTATGAAAAAGTTGTTCAAATCTGGATTATTAACACCGGAAAAATCTCAGGTTCCTTACTAACCGGGTGCAGACCCGTGAAGTGCACTGAAATATGCGGGGATAGCGGTACAATAAGGTAATATTAACTAACTTATGTCATATCTGTCCTTTATTTCGCTAATAAACCGCGAAAATTAACATAGTATTAAATATTAATCAGCGCATTTATTCCGGTAATCCCTAGTGTGGTTTTCAAACATGCCGGAAGACAAACGTAAAATTCAGCTTCTGGAATTGTTCACAAACATTACCAGCAAAACAAAGATCGTGGAACCGATGAAAAAGATCCACGGATCTTTAAGAGACCGTGACGCCGTTGAACGTGAAATCGCCCTTGTAATGCGGGAGATTCTTGACCAAGGATTCTTTAAGACCAAACTGAAACCAATTCAACTCGCCAAACTTGTCTCTGCCTACTATCTCGGAAAAAACGACACTGAGATCGCCAGAGAACTTGGGGATGAAAAATTGTCAAAGACCGTCGCCCGGGCACGGGTTCGTCTGAAACTATTCCGCGACCTTGATTTCAAGATGCCATTTGACCGTGAGAAGATGGAAATACTCATGGAGTCAGGGAAAACGATGAAGGAGATCAGTGAAGAGCTTGGGGTAAGTCCTTCCACGCTCCGCGAATACCGCCACGTGATCGACCAGCGGGATGACCATACTATTGACAATTACCTTGAGCGAATCCGGGATGTCATGGAAGACCGTGACCTCAGCGAACAGATGACCCGGAGCGCCACTAAAGATGGTCTTGGTGATTCGATCGACATAACAGAAGCAGAATTAATTGATGTGGCCTGAACACAGGTCAGCCTGGGATGGATAAATTCCATCTCAAATACAATTGTGAGGATACTCACTCATTTTTTTTGGATCTTCAAACCATCCAACATCAACATTCCGGGCGATCCTGTTTGCATGAACCCCGGGGGAAGAAGAGTTACGTTTTCATAGGTAGTGTGAGAATGTCGTACCTGATATGAAACTCACCTGGTTTGGGCATTCGTGTATACGGTTATCAGGGACGAAAATCGTCATCGTGGACCCTTTTATTGGCGAAGGTAAGGAAATTACCGGGGATTGCGATATTATTGCGGTCACTCATGGCCATGGTGACCACATGGGTGATACCGTCAGGCTGCGGAAAACGACGGTGGCGATCAATGAAATCGCAAAATACCTCGGGACAAAAGGTGTCCCTGTCGAAGGTATGAATATTGGAGGAACGGTTGAAGTTGATGGAGTTCGGTTCACCATGACCCAGGCAGTCCATTCCTCATGGCTCGAAGAGGGAGGTATCGGGTGCAACGGGGGTGCTTCTGCCGGGTATGTCATAACAATGGACGGGAAGAAGATCTACCATGCTGGTGATACGGCTCTGTTCTCTGACATGAAACTTATCGGTGACCTTTACAGGCCTGATGTCGCCCTCCTGCCAATTGGAGGACGTTTCACGATGGGGCCTGACGAAGCCATGATGGCAGCCCAGTATATCGGGGCACCCCTGGTAATCCCGATTCATTACAATACCTGGCCCAAAATTTCCCAGGACCCTGCAACATTCAAGTTTGCCATTGAGCGGACTACTGATATGAAGGTCGCAGTCCTGAAGCCTGGCGAGACGATAGAGTTATGAATAGCACAGGCGCATATTTTTTTCATTTTAAATTCCCTATTGAATTCCGCTAAGGAAACTCCCTGAACCTGCGTATTTAGTATTTTTCACATAGGGCGAGTTTTGTCTAAATCGGAAATATTAGATTGATCTGGATCCAGACAATAATCATAGGAAAAAATGAACAAAAAAGGACCTCTTTTCAAAAATTAAAAAAATTAATGCTGTATTAAAAATCTGTCATAACCCTGAACTGGTCAATCTCTTCCCGGTTCAGGTTTTCAAGGAAGATCTCAGCCGCGGAACGGATATCCTTGCTTGCGGTGATCGCCCTGCCGACGACAAGAATATCTGCACCTGACTTCAATGCGTCTTTTACGACGTCGGCCCTGATTCCACCGGCAGTTGCAACGAGAAGTTTTCCACCGGCTGCCTTCTTTAACGCTGCAATATTACCCCACGCGTGTTTCGTCTCCTCGGCATCGATTGCCCGGTGCAGTTCAACAATATCCGGCTTCACTGAGAGCCCGGCAATCAGCTTGACCGGATCGGCCACGTTTAACATATCCACGATGGAATAGATCCCGGTTTTCTTTGCCTCGCTAATTGCTTTTTCAAGTGTTGAAACAGGGGCCAGCCCGGAAATTACCACGGCATCGGCGGATGCATCGGCTGCCATCCTGGCCTCAAGGTTCCCGGTGTCTAGAATTTTCAAGTCCGCAATGATGAATGCATTGGGCCTGATCTTCCTCATATCAGATATCACGTTCAGGCCGAAGCGCTTGATCAGGGGTGTCCCAGCCTCGATGATAAGGTGGTCGTTTGCAGGGAGCTCGGTGAGCACCTGGGTGACTTTGTTCATATCGACAAGGTCGAGGGCAACCTGCAGGTAGGGGGGGTCCCAGAGCCGCTGGACTTTGAACCCCATCACCGCATGGGCCGCACGGTCTTTCTCATAGATGAGGGTCTTTTTGTCCGGGAATGCGTCCATTGCCCTGCTGATTGCAAGTTTTGTTGCCCCGTAGTTATAGCGGTAAATTTTATTGTAATCAGCCGCTGCCGGGTCAAGGTAGACACTTGCTAGGATCACAATCTTTTCTATGTCCTGGTCTTTGAATGCCCCCTCTTCAACCGAATCTGCAACAGCCTTTGCCACTGCTGCCTGAACCGGCCCGAACATCTCATGAACCTGGGCTTCCTTCTTCATCGTGACTTTCGGGATCACGAGTGTGACAGGTTTTGTCAGCAGGTTTGGTCTTATGACTGCAAGTAACGGGGTATGCCCGGAAGAAAGTTGCGAGAGCGCATTGGCAAATGCGGACCCGACTGCCCCTTCCTTATCCCCAATCATCAGGTCGATATGGGCGAGCTCCGGCCCGTCCCCAACGAGTGCTTCTCCTATAAGATACATAAAATCCTTGGTTCTCCTGTGTAATATGTGGCCCCATTATATGATAAATGTTTTAATTCCCGGTATTCCAAAAAAAATAGTGAACTGGCCGCAATCCCCTGTAACAAAAAAAGATTGCAAATGGCTTGCAATCGGGATGTATCTATACGAAAACAGCCGTGAATGTAAAATTGGTCCGGAATTTTTGGAATCGATAAAATATTTTTGGACCGTTCAACTCATTCCTTTCCGGTCTCTATCTGCAAACACATCCTTTGCGACGGTCATACCATTCAGAGCAGCGGGAAATCCTGCGTAAACAGCCATCTGTGTAATGATCTCAATTATTTCCTCACGGGTACACCCTACATTAAGAGCCATGGATATATGTGCGTTCAGCTGGACCGGCGCATTGCCCAGTGCGGTAAGCGCAGCAACCGTGGCTACCTGGCGTGATTTGAGATCAAGGCCCGGCCTGCACAGCACGTCTCCATACGGAAATTCAATCGTATACCTGGCGAGATCAGGTGCGACACCCTGCAAGGTGTCGAGCATTTCATGAACACCCGTGCCACTCATTGTTTCCAACTGTATTTTTCCACGTTCAAACCTGTTCTCATCCATTACTATTCACCTGGATCCAGTTTATTTCCATATATAATGAAACCTGAGGGTATACCAGCGGAAAAATGCTTACCGCTCAGGCAAAATTGTGACGAAGAAAAATGTGGGGTCGGTGAGATTTGAACTCACGATCGACGGGTCTCTCCGACATGCGTCAGTGCTCCAACGGATCATCACCATTCAGAAGACCCATTGTTCATCATTCGCACAGAAGACGCGAAAGACCGCTGGAGCCCGTCGCCATTCCGGACTAGGCCACGACCCCGATGATCTTAATTAAATCGTATTTTCGAGATTTAAGTGTTCCCATAAAGAAACATCTCATGGAACAACTGCTATAGCCCTGTCTTATGAAAACAACGGGAATTTTAATGCGAAATCAGTAATCATATATTCTTTTCTCACGCCATAATCTGATCAATGGTGAAGATCAGTTACGATTGTGGGATCTCTTCATTTCCGCTGATTGGCGAGACGATCGGGTATATGTTCAACCGGGTTGCAAAGGAGAACCCTGATAACGAAGCCGTTGTCTCCGTCCACCAGGGAATCAGGTGGACATACAGGGAATTCCAGGAACACGTTGATAACCTGGCAAAGGGATTGATGGCGCTTGGTGTTGAGAAAGGTCACCGGGTAGGGATATGGGCGATGAACTATGCCGAGTGGATCCAGGTGCAATTTGCAACCGCAAAAATCGGCGCAATTATGGTCAATATCAACCCCGCATACCGGACGTATGAGCTCGAGTATGTATTGAAACAGGCAGAGATCCAGACCCTCATCATCCAGGGGCGGTTCAAGACCTCGGATTATGTTGGCATGTTCTACGAGGCCTGCCCAGAAGCCTATGAATCCCGGCCCGGTCATATCAAGAGCGATAAGTTCCAGTTCCTTAAAAACGTTATTTTCATGGGGGATATTCCCTATAACGGTATGTTTGTCTGGGAGGACTGCATCCGTAAAGGGGAGGAAATCAGTCATGACGAACTGATCGACCGCGAGGAGTCGCTTGAATTCGATGATGCCATCAATATCCAGTACACCAGCGGCACCACCGGTTTTCCAAAGGGTGTCGTCCTCAGCCATCACTCGGTCCTGAATAACGGGTATATAATCGGGGAAGGAATGGGTTTTACACCGGCAGACCGCCTGTGTATCCCTGTCCCGTTCTACCATTGTTTTGGCATGGTACTTTCAAACCTTGCCTGTGTAACGCACGGGTCGACCATGGTAATCCCTTCTCCCACATTTAGTGCGGAAGATGTCCTGAAGACGGTCCAGAATGAACGTTGTACGGCGCTTCATGGCGTTCCCACGATGTTCATCGCGGAGCTTTCACACCCTGAATTCTCCCGTTACTCGATGAGCACCCTCCGTACCGGGATTATGGCAGGTTCTCCCTGCCCTATCGAGGTGATGAAAGAAGTCTCAAATAAGATGAATATGACCGATATTGTCATCGTATACGGTCAGACAGAGACATCTCCCGGTGTTACGATGACCACGACAAAAGACCCGATTGAACGACGGGTATCAACAGTGGGTAAGCTTTTCCCCCATACCGAATTGAAATTCATCGACCAGAAGACACTGAAAATAGTTCCACGAGGTGAAATCGGGGAGATCTGCGCACGTGGATATATGACCATGAAATGTTATTATAACAACCCGAATGCTACCCATGGAACTCTTGACCATAACGGCTGGAATCATACCGGGGACCTTGGTACTATAGATGATGAGGGATACGTAAAAATCGTGGGCCGTTTAAAGGATATGGTCATCAGGGGCGGTGAGAATATTTATCCTCGTGAAATTGAGGAGTTCCTCCACCACCATCCAAAGATTGCGGATGTATACGTGATCGGTGTCCCTGATGTGAAATATGGTGAGGAACTTGCCGCGTGGGTTAAAATCGTACCCGGTCAGACTGCCACGGAGGAAGAGATTAAGGACTTCTGCAAGGGTAAAATAGCCCATTTCAAGATCCCCAGGTATGTCAGGTTCAGTGATGATTTCCCTGTCACAATATCCGGAAAAATTCAGAAATTCAAGATGCGTGAAATCTCGGTAAAAGAACTCCACCTTGAATCGGCTGACGAGATTAAAACCGCGTAAAATTACCCGGTAGCCCTGACGGCTAAAAGAATACTTTTTTTAACCATTCATGTTTTCGTGATATTCTCTTTATTCTGCCCCTTCCATTACAGCGGATACTCCATTGGTTTGAACCCTTACCTGTTTTTAGCACGAATGTACCACGGGGTCCCTTCGTGGTTGATTGCAAAAAATGTACTGGATGTATAAATATAGGGTCGGCCGGGGCAGTGGTGAAGGATCCGGACGGGAAACGGGCACCATTAATGCGGTGAATAGATAAATTCCCTGTCATTCTCCCGTGGTTACCATAGAATTATGCAAGGGTTGGATCAGGAGCACGAATGACAAACGGGTACATACCTTTCTTCGAAGTATCAACAGAGAATGTCATACCATCTGTCCTGACAACAATGCTGCCATCTGTGTCAGTCCTAAATATCAGTGCCCCCGAATCCTCCAGGCGGAGCAGGGTAGCCTCTGCAGGGTGACCATAATCGTTTCCTGCTCCAACGGAGATGATGGCCGCTTCAGGTCGTACCCGTTTGAGAAATTCGCTCCCGGTTCCATGCGGACTTCCGTGGTGTGCGACTTTCAGGATCTGGCTCTCGAGAGGGAGTCCGGAATGTATCATCAATTCTTCTGTCGAAGTACCTGCATCTCCTTCGAACAGGATATTCACACGCCCGTACGATACCCTGAGCACGATCGACCCGTCATTGAGGTCCTGGTCTTTGCTTCCGTCCGGGGCTGAAAGGACCAGCATTGTCAACCCGGGTGCAGGGCTGAACGAATCCCCCGGCCTGACCGTTGTGTATGGTATAGTAGTATGGTCAATTGTTTCAAGGAATTTCTGATACGTGGTAGTGGTGTGCGGCATGCCGCTGTCAATGACATTTCGCACATTAAAGTTTTTCAGGACGTCCTGCATGCCCCCGATATGATCGCTGTGCGGGTGGGTGGCGATGAGAATGTCTATATCGCTGATTTCCTGGTGTTTCAGGTAGGTAACAATGGCCGGACCTTCATCTGCTTCACCTGCATCGATTAAGATAGTGGTCCCGTTATACTGGATGAGTGCTGAGTCTCCCTGACCTACATCAATAAAATGAATCACCATCCGTCCATCATTGAGTCCATATGACGGTGGAATGGCATTGTTTCCTGCATGAGTGCTGATGGTATGAATGGTACATCCGGCAAAAAAAATACAGGTGAGAAGGAGAAGGGAGGGAAGGAGGAAATAAAAACTCCTGCTTCTCAAACTACGTGGTGTTACCTGTTTCACGACCGGGAACGCCTCACGAGCTGGCTGGCGGTCTCGGCAGAGCCCTTAAGGACCTCTTCTTCGCGAAGTACTTGCCGTTCATGCATAAGGACACGACCGTTACAGATAGTTGTAGTAACCGATGCCCCGCTGCAAGCGTAGACAAAGTTGGAAGTCTGGTTGTGAAGGGGGGTGTTACAGGCAGTCAGGGTTCTGACAAGGATAATATCTGCAGGGTTACCGGTCTTCAGGGTGCCTGCACCGGTCATGAGTGCTGTTGCCCCGTTTATCCCTGCCATGGCCAGGGCCTCCGGTGCCGGCAGGATGGTCGGGTCGTTCCAGAAAAATTTCTGGAGGAGTGCCGCCGTTTTCATTTCCTCGAACATGTCTAGGTTGTTGTTTGATGCACAACCATCAGTGCCGAGACAGACATTTACACCTGCCGATTTAAGCCAGTGGTATGGCATGGCCCTGTTCGTCGCGAGTTTCATATTGCTTGCCGGGTTATGCGATACATTGACGTTCCGCTTCCCCATGAGGGCACATTCGGGTTCATCGAGCCAGCAGCAGTGCGCCGCGATAGTGGAAGGTGTCAGGATACCGCATTCGTCAAGGTGGTAGGCAGGACGTTTTCCATATTGGCTGATACAGTCCTGGACTTCCTTTTCCGTCTCTGACAGGTGGATATGGATGCCGATGCTTTCAGAAGCGGCATATTCTGCACACCATTTCAGTCCCACGGGAGAGACCGTGTAAATCGCATGGGGGCCGACAGCAGCCTTAATCCTCCGATTGTTCATGGATTTAATTGATGCAACAAGCTTCTCGGTCGCCCTGCATTCACTTTCACGTTTTTCCGGAAGCCCGAGGTCGATAAAACCATGGGATAGAACCGCCCTGATTCCCGCTTCATCTACGGCCCGGGCTGCATCCTCCATGAAAAAATACATGTCATTGAATGCGGTGGTACCGCTTTTTATCATTTCGAGGCAGGCCAGTTTAGTACCCCAGTATACGTCTTTTCCCGAAAGGTGCGCCTCAAGAGGCCAGATTTTTTGCGTAAGCCAGTCCTGGAGTACCATGTCGTCTGCATAACCCCGGAGCAGTGTCATGGCCGCATGGGTATGGGTATTGACAAGGCCCGGCATTGCGATGGAACCTTTCCCATCGATAGTAAACTCTGCCTCGCCACGGTGTCTTCCCGCTATACCCTCTCCGCATCCGGTTATTGTCCCGGTCTCATCGATAAAAATGTCCCCCGCTTTCCCGTTTACAAGGACATCCCTGATGAGCAGAGCCCCGGAATAACTTAATAAATCGCCGTGTTCCATTCTCGATCATCCCATTTTATTTATTATTATCCTGACCATCTCACCGGTTCGTTCACGGAATAACCGTGCGGTGTCGACGATATGCTCGTAAGAAAGCACTTCTTTCCCAAGGCCGTTGGCGTAATTATCAACGGTACACACGGCGGCAAATTCCATGCCCAGCTCGCATGCGAGGGTTGCCTCGCTTGCGACAGTCATCCCGACAATGTCCGCAAATGTTGCGAGGGCCTGTACTTCTGCTATTGTCTCTATTCGCGGTCCCCGTGTCTGCACATAGATCCCGCCTACCCGGGCATGAGGGAACTCAGTTCCAAGTTCCCGGGTGAGTTTTTGTGAAATTACCGGCATCACGTGGGAGATCGCATGGTTGTGAATTGACGGGATATCGGATATGCTCATATAATCGTCAGGTACCATGATCGATCCAGGCGCAATTTCATCTTTTAATGAACCTGAAGAGCCGAATGCTATGACCCTGTCAACTCCGAGGATTGCAAGTGCCGCCATATTGGCACAGAAATTGATCCGGTGGGGTGGAATATCTCCCTGGTGACGCAACAGGATGGTGACATCCCCGGTCAGGACTTCCGCCGCTCCAAATGGTGTCCTGACCACCTGTTTTTCAAGAGACGGAAGGGTGGCAAAAAGGAGACTCGTCCCACCTAGTATCCCTAGGGACATCTACCCATCCACCTGTACCCTGTATCCTTCAGCCAGGGATATGAAAGGTGTCATTGGACTAGGATCCCTCTGCAGACTGCGACGAACAATTCTTTGCATAATTCTTGTACTGTTATTTCGGCGCCTGCTACATATCCCTGTCCATTATAGTCAGGGATGGGTTCGGATACCGTAATACCATCAGGTGCACTATTAATCTGTATGGGCCTGTTTGAGACAGTCGATGAGAAAACAATAAAAAGAGGGGACTGTACCGATATCTATTTTCTCCGTAGCGAGGAGATTCTCCGTAAGGAAGGTAAAAATCCCCATGTTGTAATGGAAGTAACCGCCGCCGGGCTCCCTGATGAATGGGGTGTGTTCTGCGGCCTGGAAGACGTGATTGCTCTACTAAAAGACCTTCCTGTTACCGTTGATGCGATGCCGGAAGGGACAATGATCCTCCCGAACGAACCTGTCGTCCGGATATCGGGACGGTACCTGGATTTTGCCCGGTACGAGACGTCAATCCTCGGGTTCCTGTGCCATGCATCAGGTGTTGCCTCTGCAGCCGCACATATCAGGGTTTGCGCAGAAGGCCGCCCGGTATATTCATTTGGCTCCCGTCGCCAGCACCCGGCCATTGCATCCATGATCGAACGCGCCGCATGGATCGGAGGGGTAGAAGGGGTCTCCAATACCTGTGGACACCCGGATATCCCAAAATCGGGCACCATGCCCCATGCATTCGTTATGTGTCATAACACGCCGGAAGAGGCGTTCGCATCCTTCAACCGTTTTGCCCCACCGGATATACCGAGGATCATGTTATCCGACACGTTCTGTGATGAGAAACGGGAGTCCCTGGTTGCGGCAGCCCAGGGAGCAACGGCGGTCCGGCTTGATACTCCGCGTTCACGCCGCGGCAACATGAGGGCAATTATCAATGAAGTGCGCTGGGAACTGGATGCCCACGGATATCCTGATGTGAAGATATTCCTTTCAGGTGGTGTAACAAGGGATGAAGTAATCGAATACCGTGATATTGTCGATGCATTTGGTATCGGGGGAGCGATTGCCAGTGCCCCGGTAATCGATTTTGCGATGGATGTCGTGCAAATAGAAGGGGCGATGTGTTCAAAGCGGGGAAAAAGGAGCGGTGTGAAACAGGTCTATGAACTTCCGGACCGTTACCATGTCGTTCTGCTCGAAGGTGCTCCGGCCCCTGCCAATGCGAAGCCGCTCCTTACCCGGTACATTACAGACGGTGTAATAACTTCAGGCAGCGGCCTCCATGATGCGCGGAAACGATTTCTGGGTTCATTTGAAACGGCAAGGTGTGCCTGCGGGACACCTGGATGCGGGGAAGGACACGACCATGCATAGCGCGGTAAGAACCGTTTCCTGCGTGCCGCAGCATACTGGCAGGGATTGAGACTGTTCCAATGGCCAATACCCAAGGTATGAAACAATTCTTTTAACTGATGGCAACAAAACAGTGATAGAGCGGGCCGAAAGGTCCGGGGTAGATCGCTACCCTGGCATGGTGCAAACCTAAACAGCCCTGTTTCATCCCATCATGGTAGAAGATTTTTTGCTATCGTTGGGCTGGTGGTAAAGTGGTATTACGCGCCCTTGGCATGGGCGAGGCCGCGGGTTCAATTCCCGCCCAGTCCATTCTTTTTCCTTAAATTTTCAGTAGTTTGGGCATTATTTTTATAGGGTCATATGCATAGGGTATGACTGAACAATCATGCGCATCCGTGATTTGATACTCCCTGAAGATAGGGTGTTTTTTACCCTTTTTAAGGATATGGCAGGTAAAATCAGCGAAGCGTCAGCGGTGCTCAACGAGATCACGCATGAACTGCCAGGTGGAACGGAAAAAGGGCATAAAATCCGCCAACTGGAGCACCTTGCTGATGAAGTAACGCGGCAGATCTATGAAAAACTGAACGAATCCCTTATTACCCCCCTTGAGCCGGATGAAATTGCGCGGCTTGCCCCGGCGCTTGATGACGTGATGGACCGTATTGACCGGGTCACGCACCAGATCTGTAATTATGGTATCCCGGGATCCAATGATCTCCTCAAGGAATTTTCCTACCTGATGACACTCTCGAGTACAGAGATTTCACACGCAATCGATGACCTCGCGACCCTGAAAAAAGCAGATGAAGTTGCAAAGCATGCCAGCGAGACGAACCGCCTCTACAACCTCTCCACCGAACTGCTGTCACGGTCGGTGATCGAGTTGTTCAAGACTGATGACCTGCTCCTGATAATAAAACTCAAGGATATCTATGAAGGGATGGCAAGAGTCATGGAAATGTATAACGATGTCGCCCATGTCCTGAGTGATATTGCGCGCAGTCATACCTGAGTCAGAATGGAACCCTTCGTCCTGTTTGGGATTATCCTCGCGCTTGCCCTGAACTTTGTGAACGGGTTAAACGATGCATCGCATTCAATCGCGACGGTTGTTGCAACAAGGGCACTTACCCCGGTAAAAGCCGTTTTTTCAACAGCTGTATGTAACCTTGTCGGACCTTTTTTGTTTTCCACCGCAGTAGCGGCTACTATCGGGACTGCCATTGTCAACGAAAATGGTCTGACTCCGTTATCCATCGTGGTCGCAATGGGTGCTGCCATTACGCTTGTTTTTGTTGCGACCCGGGCAGGAATCCCTATTTCAAGCAGCCATGCAATGGTAGGGGGCCTGCTTGGCTCAGCAATGGCGGTAGCCGGGCTGTCGGCCATTATCCTTCCCGGTTGGGACATGGTAATCCAGGTCGCCATTTATGGGTTAATAGGGGCCGTAATAGGTGCAATTATTCTTGGCCTGGTAACCGCCACGTTCAACGAGGATGTCCGGATGGGTATCGTGCTCGGGGGAGTTTGCGGCTTTTCTTTGATGATCCCGTTCCTGATGCTTGCAGGTGTACTTAAAATCTCCGGGCTGTTTGCTATTGTCCTGTTTATCTTCATCTCCCCGGTGTTCGCAATGACCGCGGCCTTCATCTTCGATATTATCATATCCCAGTTATTCAAACATTCGCGGCAGAACCGGATGAAACGAATATTCCAGCCCCTCCAGGTAGTTGCATGTTTCGCGCAGGCCACGGCTCACGGCGCCAATGACGGCCAGCATGCAGTCGGTATTATTACGGCCCTGCTGGTATCTGCAGGAGTCCTTGCATCATTTGATGTGCCGACATGGGTAATCCTCGCATCGGCAATAGCAATCGCCCTTGGCACCTGTTTTGGAGGCTGGGAGGTAGTAGACAAAATGGCAAAAGGCATCACCAAAATCCGCCCCTACCAGGGTTTTTGTGCGGCGACGGTCAGCAGTGCTATCCTTGTCGGGGTGACTGAACAGGGAATTCCTGTCTCCTCAACCCATGCCATAAATGGTGCGATAATCGGGGTAGGTGCAACAAGGGGTAAAAATGCCGTGCAATGGAAGGTCGTGCGGGAGATGATGACAGCGTGGATTATCACGATACCGATTGCCGTAGTCTTCGCCTGGGCCGGATATTACGTCGTCGCTTTTTTGATCAGCTTACTTTTTTCCGGCTGATAAAACCGCCATATTTTTTTACCTTCCCTATCCATTACCAGAATGGATCACTATGGGTTTGCGCGAGTTACTGATTCCTCAGGATAAGATCTTTTTCGACCTTTTTGAGCGGCAGGTCGCGATTGTTACAGAAAGTGCCAATCAGCTGGTCGCGCTCACCGAGAATTTTACCAATGTGAAAGAAAAATGCCATGCAATAGAAATGCTGGAACACCAGGGTGACCAGGTCACCCATGATATCTACGAGACCCTCAACAAGACCTTCATCACCCCGCTGGACCCTGAGGAAATTTCCGGCCTTGCCTCAGCTCTTGATGACATACTGGACTATATTGATGGTTCGGCAGAGAAAATGCTCTATTATGGAATTGAATCGACGGATTCCCATATTATCGAACTTTCAAAGCTGATACAACTCTCTGTAATTGAAATTGAAGGGGCTGTTAAAAGTATCCGGGCAATTTCCACACCGAAATATATTGAAGCGCGATGTATTGAGGTAAATCGCCTTGAAAACCTGGCAGATGACGTACTGGCCCACGCAATTATGGACCTGTTCAGGTCAAATGATGCGATTACCATCATCAAGTATAAAGATATTTATGAGCACCTTGAGACAGCGACGGACTATTGTGAAGATGTGGCAAACGTACTTTCAGATATCGCAATACGACATTCTTAACGAAGCCGGATAAGTCACTGAGGAGAACAATGATTCCAGCACCCGAAATTCTCATCCTGTTCATTATTTTCATAGCCCTCGTTTTCGATTTTACAAACGGCTTTCATGACTCGGCAAATTCCATCTCCACGGTAGTCTCGACCAAGGTACTTTCACCGCGGAACGCGGTAGTGTTTGCAGCTTTTTTTAATTTCATCGCGGTCTTCGGGTTTGGGGTGGCCGTTGCAAACACCATAAGTAAAACGATAAATCTTGATTCTGTGCCAGCCGATGTTATCCCCTGGATTATACTTTCGGCGCTTTGCGGAGCAATCATCTGGAATATCATCACATGGATTATCGGTCTTCCCACTTCCTCGTCCCACGCCCTTATTGGTGGCCTGATGGGGGCGGGCCTTTCTGCAGCCGGGATAGCTGCTATCCATTGGTCGACTATCGGACTGGTCGTGGCTTTTATGATCCTCTCCCCGCTGATTGGTCTTACCGTTGGGTTTGCATTTATGGCGATAGTCCTTTGGTTTACGCGATCAGTCCATAAAATGACCGCAGATAGTTACTTTAAAAAATTGCAGCTCTGTTCCGCAGCGGCATACAGCTTTTCACATGGGACCAACGATGCCCAGAAGACCATGGGGATTATTACACCCCTATTGTTCAGTATCGGGTACTATGGGGCCACTGCAAATCCGGAATCCCTGCCGGTCCCGCTCTGGGTCATTTTGATTTGTTATACTGCAATTGCCCTTGGCACGCTTTCAGGCGGGTGGCGGATCGTAAAAACCATGGGTTACAAAATTACACGCCTCCGGCCGGTACACGGTTTCGCTTCTGAAACAGCAAGCGCAGGGACAATTATCGGGGCTTCCATGCTTGGGATCCCGGTAAGTACTACACAGGTAATATGTGCATCCATTATGGGTGTGGGGTCGACGACAGGGTCAAGCGTTGTAAAATGGGGTGTGGCACGGAGCATCATGTGGGCATGGATTTTTACCATTCCGATCAGTGCCGTTATCGGGTTCCTCGTATTCTACGGGCTCCGTATTGTTGCGAGCTAAAAAGAAGTTTCACCCGGGTCAGAGCTTTTTTTACACCAGGGTCTGGTTAGTTATTCCGAGAATGATCCCGGTAGTGATGCCTGGTATTCCGGCATCCAGGGTTATTTTAAAACAGACTCGCTGTAATACCCGCAGCACCGCCTTATGGAGCATACCTGGCACTTTGGTCGCCTCGCAATGCAGATTTTCCGGCCGTGGCTGATCATGAGGTCAGTAAGTTTTCCCCATTTTTCTTTTGGGAACAGGGCCATGAGGTCCTGCTCAACACCTGCCGCATCGCTGTTACCTGAAAATCCAATGAGTTGCGATAGCCTGAGTACATGGGTATCAACCGCTATCCCCACCTTTTTCCCGAATGAATGGTAGAGGACGATATTTGCGGTTTTTCGCCCTACCCCCGGTATCCGGAGCAAAAGGTCCATCGTGTCTGGCACATTGCCACCATATTCCCGTACGAGCATTGCGGACGCATCGATGATGCGACGCGCTTTCATATGGAAAAACCCTGTCTTGTGGATGATCATCTCAACTACTTCAACAGGGGCTTCTGCCAGTGCGCCAGGTGTCGGATACCTTGTGAACAGTGGTCCAATCACCTCGTCTACGGACTTATCAGTAGTCTGCGCGGACAGGATCGTTGCAATGAGTGATTCAAATGGCGGTGCACCAGCACGGTGATGGGTACTTGCCTCAGGGTATTCAGAATCAAGGATGTTGTAAGCGTCCCTGGCAGTTTTCCGGTCCATATACGACTCCAGAATAATTAAAAAAATCTAAGGAGAATGGGGTAGGGCGGATTCGAACCGCCGTCAAAGCGTCCCAAACGCTCTAGGATGGACCAGGCTACCCTACTACCCCGGGTACTGGATTTACAGGTGTGACGGGAGTGGTCAAATAATTACCGGTTTTTTTCTCCTCCGGATCAAAGTGGGAGTAGTAGTGTATTCTGCTCATTACTAACGATGGTCCCGTCAAACTGTCCTGAAATTATTGCATCAGACAGGTTTTTCGGCTTCCTGCCGTCAAGGACGAGAAGGGGAATGCCGCTCCTCTGGATGATCTTCACGGCGATTGCATCCATTACGGTATTTGAACCGGCATTCAACCTGCATCCCCCTACAACCTCCGCAAGCCCGTCCGGGGTAAGGTGGGAATACCGGGTAGCAGATGCATCAGATTTCGGGTCCGCGTTATAAATACCATCCACT
This sequence comes from Methanomicrobiales archaeon, assembly GCA_037137755.1. Classification (GTDB taxonomy): domain Archaea; phylum Halobacteriota; class Methanomicrobia; order Methanomicrobiales; family Methanospirillaceae; genus CAIKOD01. The sequence continues at coordinate 115,196 of JBAXJR010000001.1, forward strand.
GATGTCAGGTTGACAAGGATGTCGGCCCCCGTTCGCTCAGCAAGCACCGCGGCTACCGCGTCGGTAGTCTGGGCAGGTGTGACCCCGCCCATGACGACAATCCTTCCCGATACCCCATATTCCAATGCAGTTGTCTGGTCCTCCGCAACGCCGGGATACGCAGAGTCCCCAAGTGCGGCAATGAGCAGCGTTGCGTTGAGTCGTGTCACCAGGATGCCAATCTCGTCGCATGTGCCCTCATCAACACTAAGGGACCTCATCGCATCAATATACTTCCTCGCTTCCCCCCCGCCACCTACTACGACAAAAATCCTGTGTTTTTCTGAAACCTGCCTGAGGACAGCCGCGTACTCTGAAATTCGGTTCTCGGAAAGGTTTGGTACAAGCACAGAACCTCCAAGGGAGATGACAAGGGATTTCATTTCGTACAGATGGGGATATGGGAGATATTAACCTGATTGTTTTCCCGGGAATATCCTGTCCATAAAATGGCGTCCGGATGGTCCTGATCACGAGGCATTATAGCCATGCGTGATAGAACAAGGATCAATGATACTATGCTGCCCGGAATGTCAGAGTACTGAGGTATACGAGGTAGCCGGCGGGTATGTCGGGCAGGTCTACCGCTGCAAGAAATGTGGGTACCGCGGCTCATTTGTCCTTGAAATTGATGAAGCGGAACTATTGACCTTACAAGGTGACCTACCTGACAATGTCCGGAATGACTCAGTTAACTGATCCAGCCTGCATAAGGGGTGGTAAGGATGCCAATGCATGAAGCTGCCCTCTACGAAAAATTACCCGATCTCACCGTACGTTGTTTAGTCTGTCATAACCGCTGCACGATTAAAGAGGGAAAGAGCGGGGTTTGTTCTGTCAGGGTTAACAAAAAAGGTTCGCTGTATTCCACTACCTATGGACTCATCACGGCAGAAGCCATTGACCCGATAGAGAAGAAACCGCTCTACCACTTCCTGCCAGGTACGCGCTGCTATTCACTTGGCGGGATCGGTTGCAATTTCCATTGTGAGCACTGCCAGAACTGGCACATTTCAAGGGCAACCGGTGACATGGTCCGGATGACGGGGCTAAGCCCCGCTGACGGTGTTGCTCACGCTGTCCGGCAGGGGTGCAGGAGTATTGCGTGGACCTATAATGAGCCCACTATCTGGCATGAATATGCACGGGATATGGGGCAACTTGCAAGGATGAACCGGCTGGGCACCGTATATGTAACAAACGGGTATATCACCGAGGAGGCGCTCCGGGATCTCTCCCCTGTACTGAATGCATACCGTGTTGATATCAAATCATTTTCTGATGATTTTTACCGGAAAATATGCGGAGGCAGACTTGAACCTGTACTCAATTCGACGATTATTGCCAGGGAACTTGGAATGCATGTCGAGATTGTGACACTGATCATCCCCGGGTTAAACGATAGCCCGGAGGAGATTGATGCTCTTATCAAATGGGTCATCGAGTACCCGGGCCCCGCTACACCTGTCCATTTCACCCGGTTCCACCCTGATTACCACATGACGGATCGTGCTGCCACACCCGTAGCAACACTGGAAAAAATTTACCACCGGGCAAAAGATCTGGGGCTCCGGTTTCCCTATCTTGGCAATGTCTCACCCCACCCCTTCGAAAATACCTACTGTCCGCGTTGCGGTGAACTGCTGATAGAAAGGGCAGGATATGAAATTTCCATCAGGAACCTCCACAAACACAGCTGCGGGAGATGTGGTGAGGTAATAGAAATTGTCACGGACGTTGAAACAAAACAGGGCTGAAAACCGGTTTCTCACTGACCGCATGCTTGGCACCCTCGGCAGGTACCTCCGTTTTATGGGGTATGATACAATGAGTGCCAACAGTATCACTCCTGGGAATTCACGGGAAGACACGCTCCTGCTTGGGATCGCAATGCGTGAGGAGAGGTTCCTCCTTACCCGTGACAGGGAACTTGCCAAGCGGGGTGGTAAACAGGCAGTCCTCATTTGCCCGGTGGGTATAATCCCTCAACTGCAGGAGCTCATTGATCTCGGGCTGGTGAAACCTGGGATTGCATTGACCCGGTGCTCCCTGTGTAACAAAAAACTGAGGCGTGCCAAGGAGAAGGAGATCCTATGCACGTGTTACGCGCCGGAACAGCATGAGAACCTTAAATTTTTCTGGTGTGTGCATTGCAGGAAGTTGTACTGGGCTGGCTCCCATGCAAAAGACCTTGCTGACCGGTTAAAAAAAGGGTTAAGGATTCCCCTTGTATCAGGAGGATGCCGGCGTTGATTGTGCTGCAACCTGGCTCCCGGCAGGGCGTTTAAGCCAGAGCAGGTCTTTCCCCTCGTAACGGAATGATCGCATGAAAATAACCTTCACGTCATCAGGAAGTCCTGATACATCAGTCCCCTGTGGAACTAACAGGCAGGCATACCATGTACCTTTTTTTGCGGCGGGTGTTGTACCTCCTTCGTTCAGGGCAGCAACCAACCCAGGTCCGACAATTCTCCCGAACGTTGCGCCAACTGTGGCAACCTGGTTCGATCCCCGTCTTCTTGATATTGAGAATATTTCATCGTTCCCAACCTGATTATGGGCCTCTGAAATAACCCATCCTTCACTTGCCGGGTAGTTTCGTTTCAATTCCTTTTGCACGATGTCGTGCATAATGTCACCAGAATATCCCATTGAATAATCACCTAACACAAATTGCATCATGGATAGTTAAACATTTTTTCCTTTTCAATGGTAAAAAACGTGCGCGACAGTAGTTTATTTTAATAAAAATCAATGATTAGATAAATCCGACGAAGTTATCCGGTGCGTTGTCAGCGCTCTTTCCAGCGCACCGTTTTATAGCAATGATTATAGTGCTGCGATTCCGGGATATGAATATAGACTCATGCAACAAAAAAATAGCAGGTCTATTGCAGAATATGAGATCCTTATTTGTCTGATTTAGAACATTTGGAATTTTCATCACCTGGCGACGGGATTGGTATAAACCCCTGGTCCGAAAAAAGTACCTATTTTTTGTTGTAAATCCACGGCACACCATACAGGATTAAAAATAACCTAAAATAGGAATCTTTTTCGCTCATGGTACTAATGCACTGGTATGGTTAAATGCCGCGAAAAGGGTTTTTATCCTCCTGATGATGGCAGGGATAAACAACGGATTTTCACTAACGTGCAGCAAAAAGAAATTTTGTACCAACAAAATAATTTATGCGCTGGGGAGTATTGCAAGTATAAACCTCTTGACCTTCGTATTGTTCAATATCACCATGCTGAGGGCTGGGCAGCGCGGGGCAGAACAAAAATTCAAAATGGTATCGCAGTTTGTCCTAATTGCCATGCATTGATTCATTATTATGAAAAATTGGAGATACAGGAACGGGACGAAGACGAAAACGGCGGCGATGTGGAGGAAGACCGCGATCCGATGGCGCAGGTATAGTAAATTGAGAGATCTGGTAGTGTCAGGGGGAATATTCTGGTCGTTACGACAGTATCCATGATGGGAATTTTCGGGTCTTATTGATCGTTGTGATGGACCAGATCCGACCGGATCTTGTTTTTAGTTTTTATCGGATTAACTTTGATTGAGTGATCTTGTGGGATCGACTAGAATAATTCCATTTTCATTCACACAGGTTAAGCTCCGCAGTGATGCGGTTCCTCATGCTTGTTGATAGTCATCTTTTTCAGCGAGCCACAAATTTGACAATACCCCTTAAGAGGAGGATATAATTTACCCCTCCCGGGCATAACATCTCTGCATGCGATCGTTGCACCAGGGACATTTACTGGTGTGTGACTTTGGCCAGTCATACCAAGGCTGAGTAAATCATAAGGCAACATATACTCTCTTAAATGGCCCCTTTTTCCCGAAAGGAAGAGAAAGTCAACGATATGAACAAAGTCATTTAATAGTTATCTCATGCTATAAATTGTAATCAGGTAAATCAGGGGAAGAGGGACAGGATGCCGCGTCGTACAAGGAATGAACTATCGAGCCAGAAGACCCCTGCCCGGGTACAGGGATCCCATTATATCAACCGTGAAATTGGCTGGATATGGTTCAACCGTCATGTCCTTGATGAGGTATCTGATACCAGGCACCCCTTACTTGAACGGGTCAAGTTCCTTTCCATATTTGCAAACAATCTTGATGAATTTTTTATGATCCGGGTCTCCGGTCTCCAGAGACAGGTGGAAAGCGGTGTCCTTGAGGCACCTCCTGACGGGATGAGCCCCATGGAACAACTGTCAGCAATACATGGTCTTCTGGCCCCCCTTCTTTCTGCACAGTGCAGGTACTGGGAGTGCGACCTTGTACCGGCATTGAAGGCTGAAGGTATCGAAATACTGCCTTTCAATGCTCTTTCAGACGAGGAACGGTTATGTATGCGGGAATATTACGAGCATGAGATATTTCCGGTTCTGACCCCGCTTGCGTTCGATAAGTCCCACCCGTTTCCTTTTATTTCAAATCTCTCGCTGAACCTCGCTATCGTAGTGAGAGACCCCTCTAAAAAGGAGGAACTCTTTGCGCGGATTAAAGTGCCAACTGACCTATTTCCACGGCTTATACGTATTCCTTCGCAAAAAAATGATGATAAACAAGGGAAACCGGCAGAAAAATACGTGTTTCTTGAGGACCTCGTAGCTGCCTGCCTCGATCGGCTTTTCCCGGGCATGGAAATTGTTGCGGCCTATCCCTTCAGGGTAACGCGTGACGCAGATTTTGAGATAGAAGAAGACGAAGCATCAGACCTGTTAACGGCAATTGAAGAAAGTGTTGAATTGCGTCGTATAGGCTCTCCGGTAAGAATAGAGGTATCTTCGGCCATGCCGGCCGGTATATGTGAAATGCTGTCATTAAAACTTGGGATAAGCATGGACATGTTCTACCAGGTTGAACCGCCTGTCGGGATGGCAGAGTTAATGCAGCTCTTCGGTCTCGACCGGCCCGACTTAAAGGACCCGACCTTTGTTCAGGCAGTACCGTCATCGCTTGAAGGGGATGCCGACATTTTTGCCCAGATTCACAAGGGGGATATCCTGCTTTTTCATCCCTACGATAGTTTCTCCCCGGTGGTATCGTTCTTAAAACAGGCTGCAAAAGACCCGGATGTCCTCGCTATTAAAATGACCCTCTACCGCGTTGGCCCGAATTCCCCGGTAGTCGATGCCCTGATGGAAGCGCGGGATAACGGCAAGGATGTCGCCGCGATGATCGAATTAAAGGCCCGTTTTGACGAGGAAAATAATATAGGGTGGGCAAGGGCACTGGAAAGGGCAGGTGTCCACGTGGTATACGGGCTTTCCGGGCTAAAAGTACATAGCAAGGTCTGCATGGTTGTCCGGAAGGAGAAACAGGGTATCACACGGTATGTCCACCTGGGTACCGGGAACTATAACGCCTCTACAAGCCGGATTTATACCGATCTCGGACTCTTCACGCGGGATAATGTAATAGGTGCCGATGTTGCAGACCTTTTTAATGCTCTCACCGGGTATTCGAGGGTTCATTCATACCGTTCCCTCCTGGTCGCACCAGTCAGTATCAGGAAAGGCCTTTTTCAACGGATAGAGCGCGAAATAGAGTTACACCGGAAAAACGGTGGAGGTCATATCATGTTCAAGATAAATGCCCTGGTAGACCGGGACTGCATCGATATCCTATACCAGGCTTCAGAAGCTGGTGTCAGGGTAGACCTGCAGGTGCGGGGTATCTGTTGTCTCCGGCCCGGTGTCCCCGGCCTTAGCGAAAATATACGGGTTTCATGTATCGTCGGACGTTTCCTGGAACATCCGCGTATTTTTTACTTTTGGAATAATGGTGAAGAAGAAGTATTCCTCGGGAGTGCTGACCTTATGCCGCGAAACCTAGACCGACGCGTTGAGGTTATTTTCCCGGTTAACGATCAGGTTATCAGGCGATCTATTATCGATACCATCCTGAAGGTATACATGAGAGACACGGTGAATATGCGCATATTAAACCCGGACGGCAATTATACCAGGGTACGGCCCTTGCAGGGGGAGACGCCATGCGATGCCCAGTCCTGGCTGATCTCGCGCCGGGGTATTTGGCATGAAAAAGCCAGGAAAACTTCTAAAAAGAAGTAGCGGTGCTCGTGTGTTAAACAGGCGCGTATATTGTTCCCGGGATCACTTTCGCACCGCGGTGAAAAGGTTAATCGCCGCAAACACGAATCTCTTTCTATAAAATTTCCGGACAACCATGATTGTACTAGGTATTGACCCAGGCCTTGCACGTCTGGGATATGGGGTGATAGAGAAGACGGGTAACAGGGCTATCCATATCACCCATGGCTGCATCACCACAAGTGCGGAAGATCTGTCTGCCGGTACAAGGCTCAATCATCTTTACGGGGGACTGAAAGACCTGTTTTTGGAACACCGCCCGGAGCGTGCGGCAGTAGAAAAATTGTTTTTCTCTAAAAATATCACGTCAGCGATGGGTGTAGCGGAAGTCCGTGGGATCATCCTCCTCATTTGCGAACAGGAGGGGGTCCCTGTGACTGAATATACGCCGAACCAGGTGAAACAGGCGATAACAGGGTCGGGACGCGCGGACAAGAAACAGGTGCAGGAGATGATCCGACGCCTCCTCCATCTGCAGGAAATCCCAAGGCCAGATGATGCCGCAGACGGCCTGTCCCTTGCGCTCTGTCATATCCATACCATGAGGGCATAGCGCAATGATCACTCCTTCCCGCACGGTTCACACCCACCCTGGCATGCCTCAATTGAGATTAACCGGGATATCACTCTCCCCTTCTGACGGGTGCAGGTATGCCGTGGTTGTTCCACAGACCGGGGGGTGCTATCTGTGATATCGCAACTTTTTGGGGAAATTGTTGCAACCGGGGATGGATTCGTAGTAATGGATGTGGGAGGTGTAGGGTACCGGGTACATATGACAACAACCGATGTTGTCTGCCTTTCCGGGTCTTCGGGAAAGAAGAGAGTACACACCCACCTCATTGTCAGGGAGGACGCACTTTCACTGTACGGATTTTCTGATACCTTCGACCTCGAAGTGTTCCTGCTCCTCATCGCGGTGAACCGGGTCGGCCCCCAGCTCGCCCTCTCCATCCTTTCGCAGCTCCCGGCAGAGGAATTTGTCCAGGCTGTTACCGGGGAGGACGAAAAAAGGTTGACAAGGCTCTCCGGGATTGGTCCGAGGAACGCGAAAAGACTAATCCTCGAATTAAAAGACCGGATGAATGAGCGTCTCACTGTTGTCATTTCCGGGGCCCCGGGGGCCCCTGGCAACATCAGGGAAGACGTCGCGGAAGCCCTGGTTGCACTGGGTTTCCCATCGCGGGAATCCTATGATGCCGTCGATGAGATTTGCAGAAGGACAGAATCCGCTGATTCGCAGGTATTGCTGAAGGCCTCACTCTCGTTCCTGAAAGAGAGGAAAAAGATATGAGGGAACGGGTGATCGAGGCTGTTGTGCCCGGCGATGACGTGATCGAAGAGACAATCAGGCCGTCAAAACTGAAAGACTTTATCGGCCAGGATGGCTTAAAAGAAACGCTTTCCATTGCCATTGAAGCGGCACAGAAACGAAAAAAACCACTTGACCATATCCTGCTTTCAGGTCCCCCCGGCCTTGGTAAGACAACACTGGCCCATATTATCGCCCATGAGATGGGTACTGGTATCCACTCCACAAGTGGCCCGGTTCTGGAAAAGCAGGGGGATCTCGCAGCTATTCTGACAACCCTTTCGAAAGGCGATGTCCTTTTTATCGATGAAGTACACCGCCTCAGCCCGGTTGTAGAAGAAGTGCTGTACCCGGCAATGGAAGATCTCGCTATTGATGTCATGATAGGCGAAGGTCCTGGTGCCCGGTCTATACGCCTTGATATTGAGCACTTCACGCTGATCGGGGCAACCACGAAGATCGGACTCCTTGGTTCGCCGTTCCGGGACCGCTTTGGCCTGATATCCCGTCTCAACCTATACACTCCCGCAGAACTTGCAGAAGTCATCCTGCGGAGTGCAGGTATCATGCAGGTCAGTATCACTGAGGATGCCGCCCGCGAGATAGCCGGCAGGAGCAGGGGGACACCAAGGATAGCAAACCGTCTGCTTCGCCGTGTCGGGGATTTTGCGTTAGTACGAAGCGACGGAACCATAACCAGGGAGGTGGCATCGCATGCCCTTACCCTGCTGGGTATTGATGCGCTGGGCCTTGACGACCTTGACCGGAGAATCCTGACCGTCATTTCAGATGATTTCAAGGGCGGTCCGGTCGGGCTCAAAACAATTGCTATATCAGTCGGTGAGGAATCGAGGACAATTGAAGATGTGTACGAACCGTTCCTGATTCAGATAGGGTTTATTAAACGGACCCCCCAGGGAAGGGAGACGACACCGGCAGCCGGAAAGCATCTCCATCAGCAATGGTGGTGACGGCATTTTTTTTACCTGAAAAGAAGACATTTTTTGCGGCAAATCAAGAAAAATAGGGGTTATTGTATTTCTTCCCAGCACAGGAGGCTGGTTGTATCAACCAGAAGGAGGAGAGGTGCGCTGGTTTGGGACACTAGGGGGCCCTGTAGTCATGATTTCATGGTATTACCTCCATACTGTGCATTTTCTGGTCCATCTGAAGGACTATTTTTAAAAGATAGCCACAGATACTTCCGAAATATCTCCGGGTTCATTCATCCCCCTGGCAATCGATTGAGCCAATACGCCGGATGCCAGGGCAAAGAAAGCCCACCTCCTCTCCGGTTCCGTTGTTGAGAGGGAGAACGTGAGGACATCAGGATTATTATTTACCATCCTGGCGATTGCACGCCATTTTTTAATTTCCCTGTTTTGATCTGATACCTGGTCAGGGATTGTTCCCTGCCCGGGTAGTTCATCTGGTTCTTCTGTCAGGTCAGGCATGGCATTTCACCGTTTACTACTATACACAATCTATTTTTATAATATATATATCTTTGTTGTTTTGTATAGCATTTAATTAATATATTATTGTAATGCATATACATCATATGATAATGCATTACATTGTGTTCTTTGTTTGTACATCGGAAGGGTGCATTTTCAAGATCAAGGAGAGATCCGGGCCAGGTGTTTATTAATGCTGAAAGAGAAGGAACGAGAAAGATCGCGATTTATTGAAATACTACAAGAACATCCCCGTGGTTTAACAATTGAAGAAATTTCCCACCTCCTGCCCCTTAACCGTAACGCGACATCAAAATACCTGAACCGTATGCTTATTTCAGGCCAGGTTGAGATGAAGACATTTGGTCCGGCGAAAGTATTTTTTGTCTCGAAGAGGGTACCGATTTCCCAGCTCCTCAACCTGAGCTCAGACCTGATCCTGGTACTGGACCATGAAATGTTTGTACGGCATGTGAATGACCGGTTACTTGATATTTTCCAGGTGCAACGTTCAGATATCCTCGTTCATCATCTCGACCATACGAATTTTGGAACCTGCATCAGCCCGGAATTCCGCCAGCAGATCAGCGAGGGCGAAAATGGGAATGAATGTGCTCTTGAGGAAAAAATCGCCATCCATGGGCATACATGGCAATTTTATGCCAAATGTGTCCCCGTTGTATTCGAAGAGGGGGAGCGCGGCGTATCGGTAATTCTCCGCGATGTCACCGTTTCGAAAGTTCTTTCCTGATCGACCATATTTCCTGTATGGTCAATCATCCTTGCGTTTCTTTAGCGGTTGCAATCAGCAGGGAATACTGTTCCCGGTTGAGGAACATAGTGATACTCTCAGAACTTTGCGGCATCCCGGTCACTATCGGGGGGATCTTCCTCCCCTATTTTCTCGATGTCCCTTCCGGAGCAAGGATTATCCTGGTAGCTGCCGGATTGTACGGACTCGTGCTGATAGAACGGGGATTGCGGAAAAATAAACGCAGAATTATTCCAGGGAACACCTGAACATTTTTTTTGGTACTCTCCCGCACGGGAGAACAAATAGTGCCTGCTATCAGGGAGTTGTTGTCCCGGGATTTGAATCGGACCGGACGATACTATGCTCCAGTTTCAGGCCGAATGCCCGTTCAAAATTTTTTGCCTCGTTATCTACACCCCACGACTCAAACTGGCAGTCTTCCCGGGCCACAATTTCCAGTTCAGCTGTTTTTTCAATAATCCTGGTGAAGTACACCCGTTCGATAAGCGCAGCATGTCGCCGGTCAAGGCTCTCAGAAAGGCGAAGGAACGTTGAGAGAATAGTTACCATTTCTTTCCCATGCTCATCAAGTTCAGGCATCTCGACCTCCTTTTTCTTTGGAAGTTTCTTCCGGTGATACCGGGCGATGTTCGCCATGATCAGGACTTCATCAGGTTCAAACCCGAGGAGGTCACTATTCCTGATAATGTAATAGGAGTGGGCGTGGTGGTTATTAAACGAGATCAGCGACCCTATATCGTGTAAAAATGATGCATATTCAAGAAGTTCCCTTTCGCGGGTACCCAGCGAATGAAGACCCACCGTCTTGGCGCTGTCAAACAGCTCGAGTGCAATAGTTGAAACAGTCCTTGCATGGTACTCGTTGATACCAAATGCCCTTCCCGTCAGTAGCACGCTTTTCTCCCGGACTGACAGATGGCCAAGAAGAGGGAACCCCTCCATTTTTGAAAGATAATCCGCGAGGAGACCGTCCTGGAGCCCTCTCTGTGTGACTTCAAGCGTCTGGATGTTCAGTTCCTTCATAAGCGTGTCAATGATGGCAGTCCCGGCAATAATAATATCTGCCCGTTCAGGATTGATCCCTGGTATTTTACGGCGCTCTGACAATGACAAGGAACAAATGATCGGGACTGTCTTTTTAAGGTCTGATGCGGTAAGGGCGGTCCTTTTAGGGTCACCGGCATGGAACAACCGTGCTGCAATATCGCAAAGGTTTATAATCGTCCCGGAACTTCCGACGACCATGTCGACGGGATGACGTCCTGCCTGACGTACAACTGCCCTGGCTTCATCCCTGATATAGTTCCGTATCTCTTCATAGCGGTATCCACTGACGGGTTCTACCACGCTTTCGGGAAAGAACATGTTCGTCAGCCTGATAGTACCGAGGTGCATGCTTGACAGGTAGCTGCAGGCACCCCTCCCTCCTATCGCAACTTCGGTGCTGCCACCCCCGATATCAATAACCATGATTTGTTCGTTTTCCAGGTGCATCGCAGAAGTGACACCCATGAAAATCAGGCGTGCTTCCTCCCTGCCGGAGATTACCTGTACATCCAGGTGTGCCTCTTTCCTGAGCCTGGAAAGGAACTCGTACCTGTTCTGGGCTTCCCGTGTTGCGGAAGTGGCAACTGCTACAAATTCTTCGGCGCGAAACGAGTGTGCCAGTTCGACAAATTTACCTGCGACCATGACTGCCCTGTCCATGGCCTCCCCGGTTATGAACCCGGTTTCAAATTCCCCTTCGCCCAGCCGTACTGCTTCCTTCTGGCTCGTAAGTACGATATACGAGCAATCAGGGTTCAGCCTTACAACAAACAACCTGATAGAATTTGTACCGATGTCAATGAATGCAACGATCCGTGATACCTGTGGCGTCTTCGTTCCAGTCATACTCTATCCATCGGTCGATTATTCGCAAGCGTTCTCGAATTGCTTTTGTCATATCCCACGTGCTAGTATTTGACGAAAAATCTTTTCTGCAGGATATATCGTGTTTCGTTTGGATTTTAACAAACTGAACTTTTTTCCCCGGGATTTCCGGCGATTTGGTAGTATAAGGAATCAGTTTTGCCGATCGGTCCGTTTACCAGCTGTTTAAATGATTTGTATTCAGGGGATAATAATATGAGGATCCGTATACCGCTGATTTTTTGGGGGAGTCAAGGCCTGTATCAGGAAACCGGGCATTGTTTCTCAACCCTGCACTGCATGCACAATCCAATCGTGCCTGCGACCACCAGGCACAATGACGCTGTTATGAGAAATGCTGTCAGGAATCCAAGTAATTCAGCTATAAATGTGACGAAAAACGGAATAATTGTCATCCCAAGGTAACTTGATGTATTAAAGAGCCCCATGAAGGTCCCCTGTTCCTTTCCGGCATCAGCGAGAAAAGCGAGCTGGGCAATCATAATGATTCCAGCAAATGCCCCAATGACAATAAATGCCCAGGAAGTAACGTAACTGGCTATCACCGCTGCCGCAGAGAAAATGGCGGCTATGCGGATTGTCGGGATCGGGGCAAATTTCATCCTGGACACTAAGAGGATTGCAATCGCGGTAGCACCATTCATCGCAGCGATCTGGAGACCTATCGTATCAGGACTGTTGCCACTGAATTGCGGGTACAGGGCTGTCACTGCGCCGGTAATACCGATCAGGACCAACGAGGAAAACCACATCCAGAAGAATTTTTTCAGGTTAACGACCAGGTTTCTTACTACAGGAACAGCCTTAGGCATAGGATAGGTGACTTTCCGCCCGTCGAATGGTCCGATAATGCTGATAATAAATGGAATTATCGAAACAACCATGAAAAGCATTATCCCGGCAGACCTGGTACCCAAAGCCGTACTTGCCAGGCCGGATATAATAAGGCCTGCAATAAGTCCGATATTTAACAAGGCCATGAAAACCCCGATTGATCGCGTATGATCAGCACGTGAGTTAATATACGACATCGCGGAAGCAATAAAAAGGCCTGCACCTGCCCCCTCTATCAACCTGGCGAAGATTGTCATATTCACCGACGAATCCATGAGGAGGAGAATGCCGGAAACGATTGTCAGCAGGAGCCCGGCCCTGATAAAATATGCCTGCCCCCACCGGTCTGATAATATCCCGACCGGTAGTGTCAGAAGAAATGCACCGAGAAAATAAGCGGAAAATATCTGGCCCTGTAATGCCGTCCCTGAGGCATACGAGGCAAGGTCCGGGACGATGGCATTTGAGAGCGCCATGACCGAGAAAATACCCAGGTATAACGTGATCAGGGCTCTCATGTGAAACAGTGGTTAGATCATCCGGTATGTTTCAAGGTTCATGGGGGAATGAGTCTGGATATGGTACCGTTTATAGAGCGAACTTGCCAGATCGATAGTATTGTTCTCGTCGCCGTGGATGGTGAAGATTTTTTCAGGTCTCGGCTGAACCTGTCCCACATAATTCATCAGCTGCCTCCGGTCTGAATGCCCGGAGAACCCATCTACCGTGACGATCTCGAGGTTGATTACGATAGTTTTGCCCCTTCCGAGCGGCACTTCACGCCAGCCTTTCTGGATACGCCGCCCGAGGGTACCATCTGCCTGGTAGCCGACAAAGACGAGGGCATTTCGTTCATCTGCCGCAAGGTTGCTAAGGTATTCCATTACCGGCCCGCCGTTCATCATCCCGCTGGTTGTAATGATCACACAGGGGTCACCGTTGATGACCCGCTCGCGAAGTTCTGATGAATCCACGGCAACAAAGCACTCTGAAAGGAACGGGTTCATCCCTTCCTTGAATATCTGGTTCCTAAGGTCACTGTTTAAGTATTCGGGATAGGTAGTGTGGATTGCAGTTGCTTCCTTGATCATCCCGTCCAGGTAAATTTTGACCTTCGGGATCTTCTCTTTTCTCATACCTTCTTCAAGAGCGAGCATTACTTCCTGCGAACGTCCCACGGCGAATGCCGGAATTATGACCTTTCCTCCCCTCGAGAGGACGGTAGTGATCGTCTCGTACAGCTTCTCCTCGGCATCTGATCTTGCAGGCTGCATATCATTTGAACCCCCGTAGGTACTCTCCATGAAGAGTGCCTCAAGGCGGGGGAAACTTGCAGTTGCTGGGTTGAAAAGACGACTTTTACTGTAGTTGAAGTCCCCGGTGAATGCGATGTTATAGAGACCATCGCCGATATGGAAATGGGCAATGGCTGAACCGAGAATATGGCCTGCATTATGAAATGTGAGTTTAATATCCGGGGCTATATCAGTCACGTTCCCATAATTGAGGGTGATAGAGTGCTTTATGTAGGTCTTAACTTCGTTTGAGGAGTACGGTACTTTCCTGTCCTCTTTGTGGATTACATCAAGGTAGTCCAGTTGCAGCATCGCTGAAAGGTCCCGTGTCGGTGGCGTACTGTAAACAGGTCCGTCATACCCGTATTTGTACAGGAGCGGTACGAGTGCACAATGATCGAGGTGTGCATGGGTGAGTACTACTGCATCGAGCTGTGATAGCGGGTGTATCTCAGGGACATAGAGGTAGGGTGTGCTGTTATTACTGTCTGGCTTTTCACCGCAGTCGATTAATACCCTGCTTTCAGGGGTCGTAAGTAGGAATGCAGCCCTTCCGACCTCCCTGCAGCAGCCGAGCATCGTGACCCTCGCCCACTGGTCCTTGCTTGTTATATCGCGGTGTATACGGCGTCCGATTGTTCTTAAAAAGATTTTTCGATCTTCGTTAACTGACCTGAGGTACTGGCGTACCTGTTTTACGGTGGAGCTTTCGATCGGGGGAGTCCTGACGACTTTCGGAGTCCAGCCTATATGTTTTGTTATTTCACGGAGTGTGGCCCCGTTTTTTCCGATAACAACACCTGGCTTTTCAGCCTCGATTATTACTTCCCCGGTGTCTGCATCAAAAAAGATATCCGTAATCCCTGCATTTTCCGCTACAACTTCTTTTATCGCACCTATTGCCCTGTCAGGGTCTTCCAGCACGTTCGGGCGGACCACGATGCGTTTACGCAGGTCCCTGGCGAGTAGTTTAATAAGATCCGCTTCGTCGGCAAATTTTTTCGGGTCATCGGTATAGATGACCAGTTCAGGCCCTTCGAATTCAACGTCTGATACGGTGATGCCGGACGGCACCTTTTCGTTTATCTTATCCTTAAGTTCTTTCAATCGTTCTTCAATTAGCATTCAATCCGTCCTAAAAAAAAGAAATTATGCAGCGAGTGCTGAAAGTGCCTTCTGGACCTGCTCATCAGCAATCTCCATGTAACTTTCTTTGGTAATGACAACAACGTGGATGCCCTCACCGGACCCTGCATCACGTCTCATTGCAGCCTTAATTGCCCTGATGGCAAGTTCAATTGCCTCTTCTTCGTTCATTGCCTTTTTAAACCGGTCTTCGAGGACCCCGTAGGCACCGGGGGAGCCTGAGCCTGTTGCGACAATTTCTTCTTCTCTTGTCGCACCGCCCATTGCATCAACCGAATATATTGAAGGACCTGAGTCGTCTATTCCACCAACGAGGAGCTGGACATAATACGGGAAATAACGGTTTGCATTCAGCAAATTCGAGAGGAGTGTTGAGGCTGCTCCTACGGCAATCGGCCGTCCCCGCCGTATCTGGTACAGGCTGCTTTCAACGGTCATTACCCGGGCAAGCTGCTGTGCATCCCCGACACCACCAGCGGTAGTCATTCCTATACGGTCAGATATCTGGTAGACTTTCTTTGCCTTTTTACTGGCGATGAAATATCCCATAGTTGCCCTTTTTTCTGTGGCAAGGACGACTCCTTCAGAAAACACCAGACCAACCGTGGTCGTCCCTTTAAGAGGTTCCTGGTACGGTTCATTCATATGAAAACACCCTAAAATATTTAACGCTGGAAAAATTCTTAAAAGCGCTTGAGATATATGATGACATCAATAAATTTAAAGGTTTTTATTGAATAGCAGGGTTGCAGAGCACCCTGATAAGTTCGCGGTCAAAAAGCATGGATACTAACTTTTTATCGCCATTGATAACGGGTAACTGGTCCACGCGGGCACGCTTCATTTTCAGTGCACATTCGCTTACCTCAGAATTAACCGGGACAGCGACCACGTTTTTTACCATCGCAGTCTTCACCGGTCTTGGTGGCAGCTGGACTTTTGAAATACCGTAACTGATGGTGTGCATATCACGGATACTTTCCCATGTCCACTCATCATCGTCTGTGCCGTTAGAGAAATCGCTTACCTCTACGGAGTCTTCAATCGTGGAATGCCTGATGAGGTCACGTTCGGATATGATACCCTGAAGTTTACTTTCCGCATCCAGGATCGGAATTGCTTCGAAACCAGATATCTCCATGACACGTCCGACAACCGGCAGCGGTGTCTCTTCCCACAGGGCGAAGGTCTGGCTTGTATAGTTGTCTTTTATCTCTTCTTTTATCCGCATCGTCGCAATGGCATGGACGAGGTCAGCAATGCTGATCAGGCCAAGAAGCGTGTCATCTTCTACGACGGGAAGCCGGCGGATATTGTGGGATACGAGGAGGTTTGCAGCCTCGCACAATGGGGCATCAGGACTGATCACCATAGGGTCTGCCGTCATCAGGAGACCGAGCTGGGTCTCTTCAGCTTTCCGGAGGAGGTCTTTCCTGGTAATGATACCTACCAGTTTCCCATGTTTCAGTACCGGTACACCACTAATCCCCGTTCGCTTCAGTATTTTAAGGACATCATCCCGGTTTCCCGGTATTTCGACATTGACCACGTCCTCGGTCATGAAGTCTTTGACCAGCAACTCTGTTATGCTCTCACCACCAGGACTGCCACGGGGCAGTTTGAGACGACAAACGAACTTACGCTTCCAAGGAGCAGGCGGTCGACGTTGCTTTTCCCATGGGAACCAACGATTACGACATCGGCTCCAATATCTCTTGCAGCTTTAACAATTTCATTGCCTGCATGGCCCTGTTTCAGGTGCGGTGTGATGACCACTCCTTTTGCTTCAGCCTGCTTTTTTGCTTCAGCTATTGCTTTTCCCCCCTCTTTTTCCAGCATCGAGAGCATGATTTCCCAGGTGTTGTCCATCGGCAGCGATGAAAAGAGCCCGGTTTCCACAACATATATAACATGAAGTGCGGTTTTCCAGACCCTTGCTTCGTCAATTGCGGTCTGGATTGCCTGTCCACTCATTCCCGATCCGTCGATTGCGACGAGTATTTTACTGAACATCTGTTACCCCACAAAATAGTGTTCTTTATGAGTTAGCTCTCTAAAATAAAAACCTTCTTGATTATGCTGGCTGAAGAGCCCCGTTTTACGATTGTTGAGAGGTAGTCGAGGCTGAAGCGCATATTGGATAGTCCGGGGCTCATAACAAAAAACCTTGCACGAACTCCTTTCCTGATGAAAAACGGGGTACCACAAAGTGAAGACCCTTCAATTGCAGACCTGATCAGGAGGGCAGGTGGCAGGCGGTAAACATAGTGGGCAAATGACATCTCTGCAAACATGTCAGGCTGGACAAACATCGCGTTGTCGGTACCAAGGAGTAACCTGCAACCGAGGTCGGTCATGTCATGTACAGGGGGTTCAGACCTGGAATTGGCAACCCCGAGAGCCCAGTTAGAACGTGGGCAGACTGCAATGGGAATACTCTCATCAGCACATTGCCTGAGTTGGGGCCGTGTTGCATGAGTACAGTGGATGAGAAGGTCAGGGCTAAATGAGAGGGCTGTATCAACGTCATCCGGATCTCTTTCACCCGCATGGAAGGCGATTAATTTTCCATTCTCCCTTGCTTCTTTGACATGCCGTTCCAGGTCAGGTACATCCCGGGTGCTGCTGATCCCCAGACCCCGGGCGATCTGTTCACCCCCATCGCGACCGAAAATAACAAGTCCGGGGAGTAACGACCTGCCAGCTTCATTCAGTGCGCTTACCCCTTCAGCTCCTCCTTCGCGGAAATCGGCGCACCCGGCTGTACCACTTTGTATCATTGCCTGGATGCTGGAACGCATGCCTGAAACCAGGTCATCTTTTAACGCAGCGGCAAGAAGCCGGTGCTTCAGCCCGCCAGGAGGTGTGACCAGTGAAGCAAGGTCACCCTTCGTGGGTACATCCATCGCAACCGTGTCCCCAATGTGCGTGTGTGCATTAAAAAATGCAGGGATGATCCAGTTATCCCCCGGGTGCGGGTCATCCTCGATATGCGTGATAATCCCTGATTTCACGATAATCGTGACAGGACGCATCCGAAGTGACTCGCCAAGAAGGGCATGGCCGCTGACCGTCACTTCGTGGTCCATAAAAAAACCTTAACACCCATTTATATATTGAGAATGAGAAATAGCTTTGTATGGCAAAGAAGAAGGGTGGAAGATTAATCTCGTCGGCAGGTCTTGTCAATTATTACGAGAGTGAAGACCGGCGGGCGATTCATATCAGCCCCGTTTCAGTGATTGTAGTGTCAGCCGCAATCGGGGCATTTATCCTAGTATTAGGCATAGTCTGGCAATAATCTTTTTTTTGGGTTGTCCAGGGAACATTCCGGTCGTCAACCATGAAAAAAATTGTATGTCGTTACCTTTAGGGTCTTCATTATGATATCTGGTTTCTTGGCATTTCGGGAAGGTAACTCTCGTCCATAATGCAATATCATTGAATCATTAAAGAATCCTGGATATCAATGGTATCGAGGAGTCGCCGTCATAAGAATTGTCCTATTCTCAATAGACAATTATAAAAGAAAATAACTGTCTCTGTCAGCAATGTATCAATACTATTGTCATTTCGGAGTATGTCAGGCCCTCAGCCTTTGTGATATTGAAGTTGTTACCTTCCTGGATGTATTCCGTAATGTATGCCATTGCAGAGCCAATTGCCGGTATCTGTGGGAGGAATGATATGACAATTGATAGCCCGGGACCCCGAGTTTGTTACAGAAATTAAACGAGGATAGTGACAGATAGAACTGTTACAATCGGCGATTAATTAAACAACCATTAAATATTTAGCGATAATCCTATCAACTAAAAAAGAGCGGTGAGTGATAGCTATGGCAGAATCTGAAAAACAGAAAGCAACCTTTGGTCTTGATGAAAATATAGCATCAGCACTTTGTTATTTATTAATCTGGATAACGGGACTGATCTTTTACCTAGTGGAAAAAGATAACAAGATGGTAAAATTCCATGCTTTGCAGTCAATTATCACGTTTCTTCCCCTCCAAATAATTTACTGGATCCTAACTTATGTATTTTGGTGGACGGGTGTCACGTATTTCCTTACAATGCTAGTTGGTTTGATCATGTTCATTTTGTGGATTGTCCTTATGATCAAGGCCTTCCAGGGAGAGAGGTATAAACTGCCCATTGTTGGAGATATTGCGGATAATGCAACTAAATAAATATCCCATTCTCTTTTTTGCATTGCAAGCCAGATCGCACCGTCACATCGCAACAATACCGGACTTTATGGGATGATGCTGGATTTTCCGATCCATGATTCATATTAATCTAAGTCAGGCCGGAAGGACTGACCGCCAGGACACCAATTTCCGGGGTCCTATTGGTTCTTTATTGCTCTTTTGGAGATGGTAAAAAACGATTATAAGAAGGCAATAACGCAATCAGGGCGAACTACCGGGTTTAACCGTGTATGATAGATCCTTGAATTTAATAGTGGATAGGGGGTGTGTTAATATCCCTTAAATATTTGATTTTTTCAAAATCCAACTCAAATAATCGCTCTATTTTCAGGGGGGAATAGCCGATTAATTCAACAGATACATTGATAGTTTTGAAATCCCCGTTTATCAAGGGGAAATATTCCAGATCGTTGTTATGCGCATGCCCGTGGATCACCCATCCTTTCCAGTCCTCCGGAATATCGGCGGGGTTATGGATCAATAAGAAAGGAATATCCCGGTATTGCAGGGTAAGGGCGTGGTGCGGTTCCAGACCTTCCACAATTTGATTATCATGGCTACCGCTGATAAAAACAATATTCCCGTTTAATTTATCGAGCCAGTACTGCATCGAATGGGAACCCCGCCCATATCGCAGATCACCCAGGAAATAAACCGTGTCTGAATCCTTCACGGTATTATTCCACGAATTTAAAAGGAAAGTATTCATATCATCTTTATTTTTAAAATCACGGCTGCAATACCGAATTATATTTCCGTGGTCGAAATGGGTATCAGAAATAATAAAGGTATTTTCGGTTTTATTCATCATAAATAACACATTTCCGGTAGTCCGGGCAGTACCAGCCCATCGGTTGAAAGATCAGCTTCCCTGGAACACTACCAGGAGCGCGGATGTAGATCCGCTGCATCGTGAAGGATACGCTTTTAAGGTTATACTTCCGGGCTTCGGTTTTTGCAGGCACGAAGTATTGTATACAATGACAGCATAAAAGGACTTTGTATAGGGGTTAGTTTACAATTTCCCAAGGGGTGTGAAATAATAACTAACGAGCCAGCAAACCGGTATCTTGTGATACGATGCGGCGGTTGCAAAACTTTTACCTATGTAGACCGTTTCCAGGAGTGGAAACTATGCCCGATCTGCGGTGCGACGATTGAAATCCGGAGGGCCAGCCATTATCTTGAAGTCGAAGATTTCAGGGTTGCAGAACAGATCGTATCCCAGCTCGAGCAGCATATCCACAAGACCCGGAAAAAGGACCTTTCATATGAAGAACGTGAACAACTAAGGGCCCAATACACGGAGTGGATCAGGGGTCAGATCTGACTCCTGCGAATCGTCACGGTTCACCCGCCTTCATGGCAACTCTGGCAGGATATTGTTACTTCATATCCGCAGAGGTGGTAAAATATGCCTGGCATCGCGCGGCAGACCAATGGTTTTTCGTACCGCTTATACGAGACTTCTGATTTGTGTCCAGGAGTAGGGATATAGAGTGTAGTCCCTTTATCAGGACACCATTTAATCCCAGATATAGGAATATTTGTTTCCTTTTTTAATAATCCTGGATTTTTTAACAGCAACGATTAATGCGCACGGGTCCAGACCACGAAACATCGTTTAAATCTTGTAAAAGATAAACAACCCTGTTTTTCAAATTGCTCTAAATACTACTATTCCAAAAATTGTACGTAATGGCTGGACTTTTTTTGTTTCCGGTCTGAAGTGTGCAGATAATGAAGTACAGATTTGCATCCCGCATGGAAAAGACTCCCCGTTCATTTATCAGGGAGATCCTTAAAGTTACTGAAGATCCGAATATCATCTCGTTTGGAGGGGGGTTGCCCAATCCTGCGCTGTTCCCGGTAGAAGCACTTGTCGAGGCTGCACGGGAGGTCCTTGCCGGGGACGGCATGTCAGCACTCCAGTACTCGACTACCGAGGGATACCTGCCACTCCGTGAATTTATTGCAAAGCGGTATCGTAAGCGGACCGGACTTACCATCTCAGCTGAACATATTCTGATTACGAATGGTTCGCAACAATGCCTGGACCTGGTTGGGAAGGTGTTGATTGACCCAAACGATCCGGTGGCGATTGAAAGACCTGGCTATCTTGGAGCGATACAAGCGTTCTCACTCTATGAGCCTCAATTCCAAGAAGTGCCGTTGCTGGAAGATGGTCCTGATATGGAAGTACTATCGCAGGTCCTTGACACCAGTTCACCTAAACTATTCTACGGCGTGCCAAATTTCCAGAACCCTACCGGCATATCATACTCCGGGAAAAAGCGGCGCGAAGTTGCCGGTATCCTGATGGAACATGACACCCTCTTTATTGAAGACGATGCATACGGGGAGCTCAGATTCAGGGGGGAAGATCTCCCCCTTGTCGGCAGTTATCTCCCCGAACAGGGGATTATCACCGGGTCTTTCTCAAAAATCATTGCCCCGGGAATGAGGATGGGTTGGATTGCTGCACCTCCCGAAGTGTTTACACAGCTAGTGACGGCTAAGCAGGCATCAGACCTTCATTCTAATTACCTGACCCAGCGGATTATCTACAAATATCTCATTGATAATGATATCGACCTCCATATACGGCATATCCGCGAGGTATACCACCACCAGCGTGATATCATGGTAAAGGTGATAGAAGAGACATTCCCACCTGGTGTCTCGATAACACGACCGGATGGCGGGATGTTTCTCTGGGCCACGCTGCCCCCGGGTTTTTCCACGATGGACCTCTTTCAGATTGCAATTAAGGAGAACGTTGCGTTTGTCCCGGGAGACCCCTTTTATACCGATGGCACTGGCTCAAACACGATGCGGCTGAATTATTCGAACTCCGACGAGGAACGGATTGTCGAAGGGATTACCCGGTTGTCAAAGGCAATCCGGAGGATGATCAACAATTAATTCCTTGACGTAAGTTCCCTGGTAAAGAAAAGAAGTCATGTAGACCTGTTCGTTCCGGACGATATGGAGCATGGACGATAAGAGACCTCCTGGAACTCCCGTGTATACCCCTCACAGGGAAACCCAGGAATGATAGATCCCTCATTGTTCAACGGGATAATGGGGGAATTCCCCTTTCAGCAGGGCTTACTACCAGGAATATTTTAATGGATCCGCTCCCTGCAACGAACCAGGATTTTTCATAACGTAGTTTCATCTTCATACCTTATGTACGTTAATTATTGCTTTTGCTGCCTGAAAACCTGTTGAAAACGCGGCCTGCAGGTTATATCCCCCGGTATCGCCGTCGAGGTCAATAATTTCACCTGCAAAATAGAGTCCCGGTACCAGTCTCGACTCCATCGTCTTTGGTTCAATTTCCTGCAGGGATACTCCGCCTCGTGTAACCATTGCTTCCTGGAAGCCTCCAAGTTTCCCGACCTTTACCGGGAATTCAACCAGGTTTGTGATGAGGGTAGTCCGTTGCAATTTTGAAAGATGTGCGCAGGTCAGGTCCTCCGGGATACCTGATAGCTGCAGTAGCATCGTTGCGAGACGTTCCGGGATTCTGTACTGTAATACAATCGTTTTTATATTTTTTACCGGGCATGCAGTAATCTTTTCAGAGAATTCTTTTGCAAGTGCTTCTGCGGGTATGCGGCCGGTAAATGATAACCTGATAGTATCACCAGGAAGTATGAACCGTGAATAGTCAAGGATCCCTGGACCTGAAAGGCCCTGGTGGGTGAAGAGAATATCCCCCCGGTGACTTCCTATTTTTTTGCCATTCCTCCAGAGCGAAAAGGACATTGTCTCAAACGAGATGCCGGAAAGGTCCCCAAACGGATACTTTTCAGCGATCACCGGGGCCAGTGCCGGGGCAATTTCTACAATGGTGTGGCCGAGCGACGAGGCAAAATGGTACCCATCACCCGTTGAACCGGTACCTGGATAAGACGAACCACCCGTGGCAATAACAAGTAACCTCCCACGGAAGGTCTTATTCAGAGTACGGATAACAAACAGGTTATTATTATGGCTGACTTCCTGGACTGGTTCATTCAACAGAATGGTCACCCCGTTAGTAACACATGCCTTTTCCAGAATGTTGAGCACGTCTGTTGATTTCAGTGTTGCAGGGAATACCTTGCCTGCTTTTGTAGTCACCATCTCAAGTCCCCGCTCCAGAAAATAAGATACAAGAGAGGTATTCGGAAAATTCATCAGCGCCGGTTTCAGGAATGACCCCTTGACCCCATAATGTGTCAGAAAATCCCTGGCTGGACCTTCATGGGTAATATTGCACTGGCCTGAACCGGCAAGCAATAATTTATTCCCGGGCCCTGATTTTTTTTCCAGGACCAGGACTTTTTTCCCTGTTGCTCCGATATTTGCTGCACAAAATAATCCTGCAGGTCCGGCACCGATAATTATGATATCCGCTGTTGTACTCGTATTCATCCTATCCTGTACCGTAGAAGTGCAGCGACGCCGCCGAGTGCTTCCAGTTGTTTTCCCGGTTCAAACCCTGAAGAAAAAACAACAACGGCGGCATCTGCCCGCTCAGCCTGTTCCATCAGCCCTACCACATCCGGGTCACGGATTAGCGTATCAACGACGAGTATCTCCTCGATCGCACCACATTCACCTGCGTTTTTCACCTCGGTCCTTCCATAAGCGACCGGCCCCCCCTTTGAAATCCGTTTCAGGAATTCCCCCATCAGGTTCACCTCGCGGGCGAGCTGAAGGTCTCCTGCGAGTTTTTCAAGGGTGCCAAGACCTATGACCTCCTGTACGGCCCCTGCACCGGTCCTCCTGGTCTCCACAACGACCATCTTTGCAGCCTTGTCGCTCTCCCGTGCCCGGAAAAATTTCATAAAGTCTTCCTTGATGAACCCGGGCCCTGCAACAACAAGCGGACCATTGACTGGAGACAGCTGGCCAAGGACCTTTTCGAAGAAAGATGTCCTGCTATTGACTTCCATGCCTTTCCCACTTCCCATGGTGATCGTGATCACCAGCTCGGGCCCGAAATGTCGTATCCGGAAGAGTTCCGCCTCCCCTTCTTCAATGGTGAGGATATGGATCACATCATATACCGATGCCTTCACTGCCCGGTCAATTCGTTCAAGATCACTCTTTCTCCACTGCCGGATGACAGAAATTTCGTACCCTGTTTCGATATTGAGGGTATGATATGAGCCGGCTTCCATCCCATGCTCGATCAACCCGGTCACCCGGAGGCGGTTGGCGTAGTGGTGGAACTCAACCTTCTCAACCCGTATCCCAAGCCTGACGGGTCGTTTCTCCGCTTTCTCCGGACGGATCTTATCTGTGGACGTGTCTGCTGTCCGGAGCGTTGTCGCAAACACAAGGTCACCGGGGGCTATCAGGTGGCTCAGGTGCCATATGTCATCGATATTTTCAGGGAACAGCCTGATTTCGCCATATAATTTCTGTAATTCACCAAATTCAGCCTTCATAACCGGTCCGGTACCTGCCTGTCATGCAGTGCTACACCATCTCAACGATATCAGAACCCCCGGGTGGGACAAACGCAGCAACTGCCTCGGTATTAAGGGCAGACTTATATGCCTTCCATTCACCATCCGGAACCTTTTCACGGAGGATCCTGAGCACTTTTTTTGCGGTATCGTTTGGCTCATACGTGCCAGGTTTCAGTTCGACGAGGTATTTTGCCCTTGCCTTCACGGTTTCAACTGGTCCACCGATAACTGCGACTTCAGGTTCACTCTGAAAGCCGATTGCCGTGCCGAGGGGAACACTTTTTTCATAATGGCGTTCACCGCGGACGATGAAGGAACCCCGTGTAACAAATTCCCCGGCTTCCGGAGTTTTACTCACCTGGTCAGGCCGTACCGAGTATACATCGGCACTAAAATGACCGCTCCGCCATGCCCCCGAGAACGAGGCTGCAAATTGTGCAACTTCATCCATGCGTTCTGTTTTTCCCTTGACGATGACGATACTTGCCCCATGCACATCGGCATGGACAAACGTATCTCCCCCCTCCATGTACTTTTTTACGAGTTCTTCATTCTGGCCGGCATCCCGCCCTCCAAGGACAAGGATTCCATCGGTGGTATAGAACCAGCGGAACCGGTGGAACCATTTCTTTTTGAGCACCGGGGTATGGTGCTTCGATACGGCCATTTTTGGTAGCGGGCGGTCCATTGCAGCCTTTGCTCCGGCGATTTTCTTTTTAAACTTTTTAACCTGCGCAAAGTACCGGCCCAGGTTGACCTCGATATTTTCGTGGACAAAAATGGTTACCGTCTCACCAAAGGCTAAGTCAACTGATGCCTCATCCGGGTGAACGGCCACAATTTTTTCACCGGGCCCGGCCTTATTATTTTTCAGGATCTGCTCTATCTCCTGCCATGAATATTTTTTACTCGCTTCATCAAGGGAACTGATGACTTCGGTGACAAGTGAATAGTTTTCATATATCCCTGCAACGATTCTTTCGAGTCGCGCAACCTTATTCTGGAATTTCTTTACTGATTCGACCTGCTGTTTCCTTATGACTTCTTCCTTCGTCAGGCGTTTCTTCTCTTTCTTCTCTCCTTTTGAGAGTCGCACTTCCGGGGAATAAAATGCATCAAGGGCCTCGTTAAACGTTGTAAACCGTTTCATTTCGCCGCTTTCGGATGTAATGAACGGGGTGCAGGTATTTCCTGCATGTATCGGTTCGCGGGCTGATTCTGCCCTTTGCAGGAGATTGTGCACGGCATTCCTGATACCAACCGGGTCAACCTGGCCCGCAGGTGCATGCTTATCTACGCCTGTTTCCCTGCAGATATATTCCGCGTATGATCCACCGAGGAGGCATCCCACGGCCAGTGCCTTGACAATATCACGTTCATCTTCCCGGAGGAACATGGCGAAACCGGGGTCATCTGATAGTGTCGGGTCAACGGGTAACAGGTAGGGCACACCTGGAATGACATCCCGGTCTTTGAACCGGTGGTGCCACAGCGGTTTGATAATGGTAAAGTTTTCATCGCAAAAT
This sequence comes from Methanomicrobiales archaeon, assembly GCA_037137755.1. Lineage (GTDB taxonomy): Archaea > Halobacteriota > Methanomicrobia > Methanomicrobiales > Methanospirillaceae > CAIKOD01. Next base: position 141,334 of record JBAXJR010000001.1, read on the forward strand.
ACCACGTTTCCAGCGTCAAACAGTTCCACGACGATATGAAAGGTCGTATCTGCCTTCCCGATATCAAAGATGATAATACGTGAAAGCCCCTGCTGATGAATGTCAAGTATTTTACCGCCGGTCAGGTGTTTTCTGAGCAGCATGGGGAATTGTGGCGGTATTTTTGGTGTATCAGGGAATGAATTAACCAGGTGAAGACGTTTACCCGGCTCGATGATGAGCTGGTATTTCTTATGCTCCTCTCCATTCAGACGGATCCCAAGCGTCTTCCCGTCAAACTGGTAGACCTTATTGATCCAGAGCGGAAGAAGACTTTTGAGCTCCGTTGCTACTGCCCTTACATCAATGCCGCTCATTCCTGCGCTTGTTGCCATATCATTACCTGTATACTATCTGTTTTTTATTCGCGTGCGAATCGTTGCCCGGAAGGGCAATGCCGTGCCAGTGAAAGGTCTGCACGTCCTGAACTGTATTGTCTTTACGTCTGACCTGTTTCTTGTATCCAGGTTTTATATATATCTCATCGGTAACGATGATTATAATTGCCTGAACATGAGCATTTTTCCTGGATATTGCGCACACCCGATTCGGTGTCCCGAAGTTCTTATCCAGCTGAAGAATGTACCGGTAGATTACTATTATAACTACTCCTGTTCAATAATAATGAGAATTCAGCAGTAGAACGACCACGTTTACTGTGATAATTATGCTGGAGAATTCCGAAAACCGGTTGGTACCATAGGGACTGGTGGTACCGTGACGGCTTTCAGTGTTCTTCACTCAATAATAACAAAATCCGATTGGTGCCGTAATGACAGACGAAACTGCGATAGAAGTGCCGGAAATCCCGAAGAAAAAGCTCACTGCCGAAGAAAAGCAGGTGCAGCATATCAGCCGCATTAAAAAGACCGCTATCGCCTGTTTTTTAGGGATGATTACCGGGGTTATCTCCTTCGTAATTGTTCCCGCAACCAGCATCACCGGGTTTAATAATTACACCATGCTGGCCCTGTTCCTTATGCTTGCCGGTGTCGTTGTACAGCGCCATATTTTCATGCTCATGAAACTCGATACCCCGAAAATGGGTAATAAAGACTGGTTATACCAGGGTTTTATGACGTTCGCCTTCTGGTTCATCTCCTGGAGTATCCTGTTATCCACGGTGCAAGGATGAGCTAGGCCATGCGGATTGCCGTAGTCCATCTTGACCGGTGCCACTCGCGAAAATGTGGGACCGAGTGTATCAGTTACTGCCCCCGGGTGAGGACCGGTGATGAGACGGTCACCATTGGTGAGGACGGAAAAGCAGTTATTTCTGAAGAGCTCTGCGTTGGTTGCGGTATCTGCATTAAAAAGTGCCCGTTTGACGCGATTGATATTGTGAGCCTGCCTGAAGAGCTTGAGCACCCCACGCACCGGTACGGGGCCAATGGATTTTCACTGTACGGGCTCCCCCTCCCCGTCGAAGGGAAAGTGACAGGGATCCTCGGGGCAAACGGGATAGGGAAAAGCACGGCCATTAAGGTTCTTTCAGGTCAGCTACGCCCGAACCTTGGAGAAACCGAACGTGAATCATTCTGGGAAGAAGTCTTAAAAAAGTATGCCGGGACTGAATTCTTTGAATACCTGCAGAAGGTCTCGAAAGGCGCACTCAAGGTAGCGGTGAAGCCGCAATACATAGACTATATCCCAAAAGTGTTCAAAGGGACGGTCGGGGACCTCCTCCGGAAAACTGATGAACGGGGGATGCTAGACGAGTATATCGATTCCCTCTCGCTCCGGGCAATCCTGGACCATGACATATCGACCCTGTCAGGCGGGGAACTCCAGCGGGTCGCTGCGGCTGCATGTCTCTCCCGTGAGGCGGAATTCTACTTCCTTGATGAAATAACGCCTTTCCTGGATATTCACCAACGGATGGCCGTCGCAAAACTGATCAGGGACCTTGCAACGATCCGCCCGATCATGATCGTCGAACATGACCTCGCGATCCTTGATATGCTGGCCGACACGGTCCATATTGCCTATGGTAAACCTGCAGTCTTTGGAATTATCACCCAGCCCAAGGGTGTCAGGGTAGGTATTAACCAGTACCTGGCCGGGTACCTGAATGAAGAGAATGTCCGTTTCCGGGATACACAGGTCGTCTTTGAGAAGAGGGCCCATACCAAGGAATCAGACCGTGAAACACTCCTCCAGATACCGGTGATGAGCAAGACATACGAGGCGTTCTCGCTGCATGTATCAGAAGGTGAGATCAAGGCTGGGGAAGTCCTTGGGGTAGTCGGTGCTAACGGGATAGGGAAAAGTACCCTTGCCAAGCTGCTTGCCGGTGTTGAAACACCAGACAGCGGCCAGATGGATTCGAAGCTCAGGGTCTCATATAAGCCGCAATATATCAAGGCAGACGTATCGGATACGGTTGAGTTTTATCTCCGGGGCATCACGAAAAAGTTTGACTCCGGAGTCTACCAGCACGAGATCCTTGAACCACTTTCCATCGGGCCAATACTCCAGTCTCCCGTGGATACCCTTTCCGGTGGCGAACTCCAGCGGGTAGCGATTGCAGCCTGCCTTTCGAGGGATGCAGACCTTTACATTCTTGACGAGCCAAGTGCCCACCTTGATGTTGAGCAGCGCGTGAAAATTACCCGGATGTTCAAGCGGCATGTGGATGGTAAACAAGCTGCAATTCTTGTCATCGACCATGATATCTACCTGATAGACATGATCAGCGAACGAATCCTCGTGTTTGAAGGTAAACCGGGTATATCAGGTGAAGCGTTCGGCCCCTTTGATATGCGTGCCGGGATGAACCGGTTCCTCGCTGAACTCGGGGTCACGTTCAGGCGAGACCAGAGCGGGCGGCCGAGGATCAACAAACCTGAATCATTCCTTGACCGCGAGCAGCGGGCAAATGGCGAATATTATTATTACACCGACGATGCAGTGTAGTATACTATGAATAAGACCATGCCAGGCAGTAACAATAAGCCCTAAAAAGAGTTCTTTTATTCACCTAATGTTACCTTTAGACCTATGGGAAATATTACAGCGCCAAAATGTACTAACCCCCTTTGCACGGAAAAAAATGAACCGCGGCCTATGTCAGGGTAGAGGGAACGTTCACTGCGGACCACGGGGGATGTCCCAGGTGCAGTAGTGTAACCGGGAGGACGATACGAAAGAAGGCAGAATACCCCCTTTTATGGTGCAATTCCAGAACAAACCGATTCTTACAGGTATAAACACCCGGTAACCAGATCCATCAGGCGCCATTAACCTCACAAATCTCTTGTATAATCGTTTGTTTTGTTAATCGGTCGGTTCTTATATCCTCTTTTGGTTTCTTGAATTTCCACCGTTTTTAGGAACCGCGTTGCCCTGACTAACGGTCTGCGTGTTACTAGCAATATGCGACCAGGTTTAAACTGGCAACGTCAATATTATCAATCCCCGGGACCGCCACCAAGATCTGTTGTTTGATTTTCCAGATAGTACGATTTTAACTCCGCGTCTGGCAGTTCTCAATATATTCTTACTTCGATTGTTATTACATAGTAGATGGGAGAAACTGGGTTGATAAACTTCTAGCGGGGAAGAAATATCACATTGTTGCCCGATACACGGATGAGGGATATGGTATTTGTTAAAATGTTTGTCGTTGGAATACCTGAATATCTGGTATTCTCCTCTTTAAAGGGTTTAAAGAGATTTTTATCCTGAAAACAGATAGAACGTCTGGAACTATCTACTGAAGAGTTAAAAACATACAACCAATTGGCAACCAGATTAAAACCCACCTAGGTTTTATAATATCCATTGATTATGTCTAGAATATGAAGATTTTCACGACTTGCTTTATTATAATCATCCTTGCTTTGCTTGCATGCGGATGTACAACTAAAGTCCCTGAATCAACCCAGACGACGACCGTACAAACTAGTACTGATACTACTGCGATCCCAAATCTAACCGGTACTTGGATTGTTAAGGCCGAAGGAGGAAGCATGCTTAAATCTGATACCCCCGGGCAATATTCTCACTATGTGACCGGTTATAACAATCTTACGGCCACATGGATTATTACTAACCAGACCGGAAGGGTAGTTCAGGGTAATTTCATTTCATCAACAGGAAATAACGAAAGGTGTGTAGGGGTTATCAGCATGGACAATAAAAATCTGTATATTGCTGATATGGATGGGTTCCTTGATCTCCATATCATCAATGATGACCTGATGACGTTGGTCTATCGTCACGTTACTCCAAATGATTCCGTTGCATCGGTTGGGACCTGGACTCGGGTGAAATGAGATTTTATCCATTTTAACACCGCAGCCAAAGAAAATATTTACGTCTCACGATGGTAGTCATACGTCGATAAAAGAATTCCAGGATACAGGTGGATATTTGCTGATAATGGGTTCAATTAATCGTTATTTTTTGCAATAGTCAGGTCTACCGTACCACTATCATTATTATCGGTTGAGAACACCGCGACAAAGCAGTTCAAAAAAGGACAGGAGAGATCCCTGTCAATATGCGGAGATTTCTTATCGTCGTTTCCTTAAATCTGCCCTTCCAGCTATACAAAGGAATGCAATGACAGACGCGACAACGAACACACTAGATAACGGTCCCGTACCCGCCTTTTTCGTGGCAGGTACTGTTGTAACAGCCGCGGAGGGTGTAGTTTCAGTCGTAGCTATAACTGTTATCGCCGGAGTGGCTGGTAGAGTATCGATTGTCGAGTAGATAGAAGACCTGGACTGAGTTGTTGGTATTGCAGTAACTGATGTGCCCTGGATAGAACTTCCTGATGTCGTACCGGTAGATGTTCCGGTAGAGGTTGATACTGATCCACCACTTACATACCCCCCTCCGCCTCCTGACAAGCCTCCGGAGGATGGATTCGTTGCAGTGACCGTTGTATCAGTTCCAAAAGCCTTGCTGTTTGCTATCAAATCAAGTTTTTCCGAGGTACCGGCCTTGAACGGTACGATCTGGAACGCCTGGACTCCGCCGACGACGAATGTGACGTTGACATGCCCGGCATTAACTTCCTCTTCTGTTGAGGATGCTATTAGTCTTGGATCAAAATTGTCGGGACCGCCATACAAACCGTCGACACTTGTAGTCAGGTTTCCTCTGGGTTCTCCGTTTATCGTTACAATGATTAGTGTGCCTGCGGGTGCCTGATTGCCATTCAGGTACACAGACCCATAAAATTCCTCAGGCAATACAGGTGCCGCTGCAACGGTTCCGATCAGAATAATTGCAGATATCATGAGAATACATAAGATCCTTCGCATATTACATCACATCAAACATTTTCGGGCAGGATAAACCCCGAATATACCATTCATAGAATTTCCTTCTGGAAATATAAAAAAGAATCGAAAATTTGGTTATTTAAGGTCGAGCCAGTCGGGTGGTTCATCCGATGGTTCAGTTGATCCTTCAGGTTCTGTGTCATCATCTCCAGAAAGGTTTCTCCTGCGGATGATGAAGATCACGAGTATTACTGCGACGATGATGATCACAACGACAATAAGCATCAGGAGTGTCATCATGTTGAATGGCAGGAATGGAAGTATTCCTGCAGCTTTGGTCGGGGTCGGAGTTGGTGTTGGCTGGGTTGGTACCGGTGTTGTGGGTACCGGTGTGGGTGGATTGTTTGTGAACAACCCGAAGACCGTTGTGTGCGTTATCTTCGCACTTACTGTCCTGATGGATGGGTTGACCGTCGTCTGGAGGTCTTCCCACTGGGATGTTGCTGTATTATACCACTTAATCGAAAGGTCCTGGTTCACAAGTGAATTCCAGTCGCTCTCAGCCAGGGTAAAGCTGAGTGTCACGTACGGGTCGAATATTGCACCACTTGGTTCAACGTCATAGGCGATACCGGTGAAACTATAGGTCGCTCCTGCTGGCACGGGTGGAACCGCAGACCTGTCGATCCTGGTAATCGTAAGGTTTGAGATTTCATTGCCACCGCTCGAGGTCATCGTCGTACCCGGGCTTGCCGTTACCAGTGCTACGCCGTCACCTGAACCGATAGTGATCGAGGTCGATGTGACGGGTGGGATAGTTACGGTCGGGGTAGGGGTGGGGGTCTTGGTTACCGCGTCCCCTCCACCGCCACCGCCACCAATGTAGCCGCCTCCGCCTCCGCCGCCACCGCCGCCGCCATTGCTGTTAAAGACGAGGATATAATTGGTTTTCGTCAGTGGGTTGGTGCCGTCGTTATTACTAACCTTTAGCGTAACGGCATAGTTACCAATTGCATAGTAAATATGCCTTGGATTTCGGTCATTCGAATACTGGTTATCACCAAAGCTCCAGTTCCAGGAGGTCGGGTCGCCGATTGACTGGTCTGAGAAGTCCACGGTGAGTGGTGGTGGCCCCTGGGTCGGGACTGCAGAGAACGCTGCAGTTGGTGGGTATGAGGACTTCAGGTCAAGGTTGGTAACGTCCCCACTATGGTACGGAATACTTGACTGCCAAGCATTCGCATAGTAACACAATGCAGGGTTGTCGTTGATTGTAAAGGTAATCGGGGTGCCATCCGTGATTGTGCCCTGGACTGAAAGGCCAGTATATGCACCTGATGCATTTACCATGACCGGATTACCTGTTACGGTTATCCCGTTTAGTACACCAGGACCATTTGCCTGGACCGTGGTTCCAATGGGTGCAGGGAGGTTATTTGCTACGGTCACCATACCATAGAAACTATGTGGCCACCCAGGCAGCCCCTGATCTCCTTGGGTTGTTGGTTGCGCAGTCGGTTGGGATGTCGTCGGCACGGTAGTAGTTTGCTGTGTTGTAGGTTGAACCGTCGTCGGTTGAGTCACAGGTGACCCGATTGTCAACGCAAGGAACTTTGAACTACCGGCAACATAATTTTCCTGCTGGTCGGCTTTTATACCGTTAATATAGAACGTAACGACAGCAGCAGCTGACATGTCCTGTTCTGTTGCCTGGACAATAAGTCGCGGGTCAAAATTTCCCGATCCACCATATTGTCCAACAACCGATGTAGTAATTGAGCCCCTGTTTTCTCCATTTACATTGGCCGCAATTACGCTACCAACAGGAGCAGGTATTCCTCCATTTACGGTCACGGCCCCTTGGAACTCCATAGGAAGGGGTGGTGCTGCTGAAACGGTCGCTATTCCGAACAGCGCAATAAAGAACAGACAAAAAATAATTGTTGGGGTTATTCGGAATTTCTGGTTCATTGTTATACACCAATCGCTGCAAGGTTACCCGGAGTCCTCATGTAGAGCCAGTAACCATATGTCGGGGACAGTACGGTGAACTCGGTCGGATCTCCGTTGAAGATTGTCGGGTTATAGGTCTGGGTGAGTGAATTGAAACCCATCGAGGTAGTCCAGTTTGGCTGCACCGAAAGGAACGTATTACGTGCTGATGTTGGTGTTACACCGGTGAAACCGACACTGCTCCAACCTGCCGGGAGACTCCTTGAAGGAGGAGTAATATATGAGCCTGGGTCAAAGTGCAGATTCACTACCGTGCTTGAGGTCGAATAAATCCATATACCCCATAACGGTTGGATTGGTGTAGTAGAGATTACCGGTACCCACTGTGGCGGCGTAGCTGCACCATTCCATATCCATGCTGAGCGTCCACCCATGTTCACTTCACTAAATATTGAACCAGTATTATAGCCGGATGCTAGCACCTTTGGAGTTGAAACAAAGTTCCAGCCCGGGTTTAATACTATCTTGCTGGGATCAACCGGTGGTGGTGTAGGTGATGACGTGACAACAATATAATTCGGCTTTTCAAGCGTAGAAGTCTGCTCCGCATTCCTGTCGGTGAGTGTTACGGTGTATGTTCCGGCATTTGTGTAGGTATGGGTCGGGTTCTGATCGATTGCGAAACCACCATCACCAAAGTTCCAGTTCCATTGTGTCGGTGAACCGGTAGTGAGGTCGGTAAAATGTACTGTTAATGGTTTGAGACCTACAGTCTGGTCTGCAACAAAATTTGCCTGGAGGGAGAGTGGACCTACGTGGATATAATGCTCCTTGGTGATCGAGTCACTCACGGTCAACCCATTGACAACCTTGGAAGCAGTGAGTTTGACCGTATAGTCTCCTTCATTCATGTAGGTATGTTGCGGGTTCTGCACGGTAGACGGGGTTGTACTGTCGCCAAAGTCCCATAACCAGCTGGTTGGGTTACCGAGTGACTGGTCTGTGTAGGTTACCATTAATGGTGACCGGCCGGATACCGGAGACCCGATGAATTCAGCTGTTGGTGAATTTGCATCCTTTACCGTGAAATTCAGCTCAATATACTTGTCATCAATACAGGGCTGGTTTAATGAATCTTCTAATGCCCTCAATGCCGCCATTTCGCGCTTTGCATCGGCTCCCTCAATTGCAAAGTACTTGCTCCACCTGGTTGGGCATGATCCTATAACATACAACTTGTTTTGTTCACCAATGATTGTCGAGGGTGGTGGCATGTATGCAGGGTTCCCGTTGAAGTCCCCTTCAATCATGACATCAAACACGTGGTTATACATCGGGTGTTGGAGCACGACATAGTATTTACCGACCGGCAAGCTTTTCAGGTTGACATATTTGCTCAGGTCAATCCTGAATTCATCGCAACAGTCGTTTATGTAAGCGTGAACATAGTGGACATCGCCAACTTTATTATCCTGACCAAATATCCACATTCCGACAAGATGAGCTGGGTTTCCTGTTGTATTCCCTGTGATAATTACAGATTGTTCTGAACAACAGTCTCTTACAAGCACTTCGGGGGTGATTGTTGCAGAAATTGTCGGTTCTTTTAACAATATTTTTGCCGTTGCCGATGCAACACACGGATTCAGTGAGCAGGCATCTACCGGTTTACTTGTCGCATAAATCGTGTACTCCCCAGGTTGGATTTTCAGGTTTCCTGTGACCCACCCATTACCTCGAGTATTGTAACTCCAGGTCCGAGCTGAACTATTCATCAGCACCATGGTGAATGTAGTTGGAGTAAGTGGGACTGAAGGAGTGGTAAGATTTGCACCACATTGTGGCTGACATGGCCCTGTAATATAGAGATACGTGATGTAACTATCTGAATTGGTCCCGGTTATCGTGATATTTTCACCGAGAATAGCGGTATCAACCACATTAAGGGTTACCGCTCCTTTCTCTACATTTACCGAAGACTCTGCATATTTCATTTCGCCATCAAGGCCGAGGCCCTGGACATGGATCGTGTATGCTTTTGGCGTTGTCTGGGTAGATGTGCTAAATCCTACTGAAGCTGATCCGAACTGGTCAGTTACGACATCCGCATAGTACCTCGTACCATCGAATGGTGCATGGGGAACGGTATCCCGAACCGTTGCACCGATCTTACAAAGATTTGGATAAACCAGTTGATTGCCAATTATATAGGATCCTCCAATTGGATCAAATCTGACATTTCGCTGGCCATCTAATATCATCGGTGGCTGGTCACAATCCGCACCAGTTGGTGGGTTACATGGATTATTGACAATCCACAGCGTGTAATGGGTATTAGGCCGGCCAGTAACCGTTGTGGTAAACTGGTTTGATCGTAATACTGATGCTTCGGAGGTTACCGTCAAGAACTCATTAATAATGTTTACCTTATCAGTTTGTGATACCGCCCCTCCCTGGGGATTATTAATGTTCATCTTATTCGCGAAGGATTCCGCCCATACGGTGTATGTACCAACAGGGTAACGGAACACATTCTGACTGTCGCGTGCTGATGTTTTCCAGTACTGGTCAATCTGTGTTGTCTGGTCTGACCAGAAATAAGGAGTATTGCCAACTAACAAATTGGATAATCCTTTTGGATTTGTTGCCGGGTTAGGGGATAACGTATACAAGCTGGTATAGGTTACTCCGCTTGGATCACGAACAAAGAGGTTGATGAATCCACTGGCAGCATGACGTTCTTTGACGATGCTGTCAAGGTTTGTGTCAATACGGAAATTAATCAACGTCCCCATATAGCGGTCTGCAATTGTCTGATTAAGCGGATTAATTGGTCCTTCTGCGTCGTAGTTTTTCACTGCTAATTGTGGTGCCTTGACTACGAATGCTACCGGTCCTGCCGGGGAATTACCGCCCCACTGGTACCAGTTACCTTCCCATCCATTGAAAACGAATGGGTCAATGTAAAATGCTCCCGGAGCGTTAACCGGAACGATATTTGCGGGTGCTGTTGATGAAGGATCGTCACCTGCACGGAACCATGCAATGGAGGTTGCCCCACTAACTGCATTCCGCACATCAAGGTCCTGTTCCCCGATAAACACGGTGTTACCCTGTGAAATCGTTTTAATTTCAGGTGCAGGTGTTGGGGTAGGAGTTGGCGTAGGTGTGGGAGTTGGTGTTAGTGTCGGTGTGATTGTAATTGTTGGCGTAGGTGTAACCACATTAACGGAAAGGGCAAGCTGAGTCGATGCTCCCTCTGAGAATACACCCGTCTGAGGTGCCTCTACACTGTTCACAAAGAACGTGATTGTGGCTCCTACGGGATCGCCCTCAGCATGGGTAACCATTAATGATGCAAGATTTCCATACTGTCCTGCCGTGTTAACCGTTGTCTGTCCTCTGATTTCGCCATTAATCTTGGCTACAATCACTGTGCCTGGCTCTGCAGGCACACCATTAATCGTCACTCCACCATAGAAGAAACAAGGGAGTGTAGTATCTTCTGCTACTACTACTCCGATTGCTAACATCAGGATGAGTGCTGCGATAAGAGTTTTTGGTATCATGTTGTTTACCTCCATTCTTTACACCAGTCCTTCAAGTGTGTCATCTGTGTTCATCTGCAGCCAATACCCTTTTGTCGGGTAGGTGAATTTCAGGTCGGAATAGTCCGGGTTTATACTTCCCCTGATGTATGTCTCGGAAACATGCGATGATGCATTGATGCCGATTAACGTATCCCAGTTACCATTGAGCTGACCTACCTGGGTAAGTAATTCACGGGCAGATATTGCGTTTACCCCTGTTTCTCCGATTGCATTCCAGCCACGGTATACTTGTTTACTGGGTGGCAATGGGATGCTACTCGTATCAAATTGTAGTGTTACATCTGTCTGGTACTTCGAATAGACCCAGATACCGTCGAGTGGTTTTACGGTACCGCTGATGAATTGTATCCACGTCTTTGTCTGTCCGTCATACAGGAGTGGCGAGTGGTGGTCCATATCGACATTCGCAAAGACTACATTAACCGTATTCGATCCTGCTGCAAGCTTTTTAGCGGTTGAAACAAAGTTCCAACCCGGGTAGAGCTTAATGATGTTTGCTGGTGGTGTTGGTGGGGCAGCCAGGACTGTTATGAGGTTAGTCTTGGTAATAGGTGCTGACCATCCACCATCATTATATGACTTAAATGTCACGGAATAAGTCCCGGGTGTGTTGAAAGTATATACCGGACTCTGGGTCTGGGACGTCCCACCGTCACCGAAATTCCAGTCCCATGCCAGAAGTGCCTGACCGACGGACTGGTCCGTGAAGGTTACGCTGAATGGATTATACCCTGTGGTTGGTGAAGCACTGAATGCTGCAACGGGTGTTGTGTGGCGGACGTAGATAACTCCCGGATATATCTTGGTGTTGGGACCTTGAGAATTACTTACAGTAACCTTTGGTGTAAAATTACCTGCTTTTGCATAGGTATGAATGGGACTCTGAAGTGTCGAAGTCTTTTCTGATGTAGGTGCATAGGGATCGTCAAAGTCCCAGAACCAGGATGTTGGAGCAGGGTTACCGCTCGACTGGTCATAGAATTGTACTACCAACGGTTCAATTCCCCCGGATGGTGGTACTACGAAGAAATTCGCGTTAACGGTTCCCGGTGTGTTTACTATGATGTAATCCGCTTCTTCCAGCGAGTAACTCTTTCCATTGGTTGTCACGATGAGGGATACATCGTATGTACCAGACGTGCTATACTGGTGGACAGGGTTTCTCTCGGCGGAAGTCCCGTCTCCGAAGTTCCACAGATAGGTTGTGGCGTCAGGATTTGCTGTTGACTGATCAATGAATGAAACAATCAGAGGTACCGTCCCGGACCTTGGGATTGCCGTAAATGCAACTGTCGGTTCGATCGGTCCTCCCACGATAACATTGTGACTAACTATTGACTGCCCTCCGGCATTAGTGACTGTCAAAGTAGCAGGGTAAGTCCCCTCGTTTGTATAAGTGTACTCCGGGTTCTGTAATGTTGATACGGGTGAACTGTCACCGAAGTCCCAAGAATATGTCAGGGGGGGCGATCCTGTTGACTGGTCGATGAACTGAACGGTCAGTGGTGAAGGGCCCGAACCCGGCGTCATTGTGAATGCCGCTGTTGCTGCCGGTGTACTCCCAGATGTAATATAACTCATCTTTATAGTGGTGGTAATACCTCCAGGACTTGTGACGTTAAGTATGACATCGTAATTACCTGCTGCCAGATACACATGAACCGGGCTTTTAGCACTTGAATGTGGCGTATTATCCCCAAAGTTCCAGTCCCAGGCTGTAACTGCATACTGTCCGGAATTCGGTGAAGAAAGATCGGTAAAGGTCACGGTCAGCGGAAATGCACCTGTTACCGGAGTACCTGAGAAATCAGCTACTGGTGTGGCTATTCCGACCATGATATAACCTGTCTTCGTTGTTGTGTTACTCCAGCCTCCATTTGATGCAGTCAGAGATACGGTGTAGATACCATTACTCTGATAAATGTGTGTCGGGTTCTGTGTGGTGTCGGTAGTTCCGTCACCGAAATTCCATAGCCACTGGTTACCCGTCTGACCTGTAACATTGCCGGCAAATTTCACTGTGAGTGGAGTATTACCACTTGTTTTATCAGCGGTGAAACTTACTTTGAGGAAATTTGTAAGTGGGAAGTTATCGAGGTTACTCGGCCCGATCACAAATGCATTGTCGCAGAAACCGTTGCCTTTTGTGTCAAAATTGATCTGCGACCATCCCTGGCCATTTGGCTGTGCCCAGTAGTTGCCACCTGTATACGGCCCTCCCACGATGTTTGAACCTGGTGACTGCAGGACGTTCCAGGTGTTCGGATTATTGCTCTGTTGTCCGAACCCGGCATTAATCGAATTATTAAATATATTGTTGTAGATGACGTTGTAGCCCGATCCATCGAGCTTGATACCCAGAACTCCGTTTGCACGGATTGTATTGTCCGTGAGTGTATTCAGGTTGGAATGATAGAGGTGGACACCCCATTGACCGTTGTCATAAATATCGTTACCTTCAAGGATGGTTTCGATCAACGGTTCGAAATTATCCGTACCATTCAGATAAACACCGGAAATTTCGTGACCATAAATTTTGTTATTTTTGAGGGAGTTCTTATCACTTGATAGATACACCAAATCATCAGTAATGAATGTTGCGAGTTGGATCCCGTATTTATGGTTATTCCGGATGATGTTGTCGTGCAGGATATTATTTTTGCTTCCACTGAGTAAAATACCCATTACTCCATTTCCTTCAACGAGGTTCCCTGCTGAATCTGCTCCGTTATCCTGCTGAAGCTCAATACCGATAGCGGTATTATCGAACGCGTGGTTGTTGTTGACGTGAGTCTTACCCGAATCAAGACCCACATATATTCCCCAGCCATATGGCGTGCTCCCAAAAGAGTGCCCGTTTTCTGAAACACTGTTGTTCTCTATCCAGTTCGGGATTGAGCTTTGCGTGGGTATAACCGTAATACCAGAGCGACGGTTTCTATGGGCGTCGTTGTCAATAATGTGGTTCCCTATACTTTCCTCTAAAAGAATACCGTTTCCAAACGCATCTGCTCCAGACGTTGAAGCATTGATGTTGTTATTCGCGGTATTGTACTGGACTAAATTATTGTGAGAAGTTTTAATGTAGATACCTATGTCTTTATTGAAATTGGCGGAATTATGTGTAACTGTGTTATTTAACGAACCCCCCTCGATGTAAATACCTACATTTCCGTTATTATTGGCACTATTATTGTTGATAGTATTCCAATGAGATGCACTTACCGTGATCCCCTGTTTTTTAGTATACGAGGCGTCGTTATTGAGTACACTTACCCACTGTGATGAATCAAGCACGATACCGTAATCGTTATTATTAACATTATTATTGTCAATACGACCCCCGCTTTCAGGGAGCGAAAACGGGTTTACGACGTAATAATAGATACCATAGTTAAATTTGTCGACCTTGGTATCTATGACAGAGACCCGCTCGAGCAATGAATCTACGTAGATACCTACCTGGTCATCACTGCTCGAATTAAACTTTACACCGGTACTTATGGTATGACCATTTCCGTCAAAGATGACATCCGAGGCGAGAATTTTGATACAAGGCTCATAGAAACTACTTCCATTCTGCCACCGTACACCATCGTAATCGGTGATATCCTTGATAAGTTGATATTCCCCTGGTTCCTCAATCACCATCGGCGAATCCACATATACTATTGCCATCGCTCCGACTGGCAGGAGGCAAATGATAAAAGCCAGCACGAGGAGATATTTCAGTCCCGTGCTACCCATCAAGTTAGAAATGCGTGTTGTCATTTTTCAACCCCTCCTAACTCCTCACCACGATCAATCGGGGTTTGGTCACCGTAAATGTGTCACGGGAATCTGTCACTTTCAATATTACTGTATAGATATCGACCGCGAATTTCCTTTCTGAATTATCATTTACACGAATACTTGGATCATTCGTAACCCAGGGACCGTAGTGATGGCCGACAGGATCATAAGCTCCAACGAATTCCCACGTATACAATGTGCTTGTATCAGGCCTGAATGAAGGTCGGATGGCAGACCTAAATGAATAGATCGATCTCGTTGAGTATGCGGTGAACAAGATTGGCTGTCCGGAACCTACCCCATATCTGTCTGCACTGAAGTACGTATTCCCGTTAATTCCACTTCTCAGGAGGTATAAGTTACCAGAATCACTGGATACTGTGGTTGTAGCACTATCAGAAAGGCCATTTTTCGTTACTGTCAGGGTAACTGTGAACTTTCCTGGCATAAATCCATGTGTTACGTTGCTGCCGGTTGCAGTGGTACCATCCCCAAAATTCCATGACCAGCTACCCACAGGGGGACTGGTAAGATTACCAGTAGATGCGATACCTTCGAACTTGACTGGTCGCCCTTCAACGATGTTTGGCGGGGTCGCAGTGAGAATCGCTTTCGGATAGACTTGAAGTGTTCTTGTTGTGGAATCAGTTGTCCCTCCATTACCATTGACCGTTAACCTGATTGTGTAGGTATTCGCCGTATCAAATGTTTTGTTGAATACTGCTGCGTTGGTTGGCCAGGTCTGGTTCCATGCCTCAAAACCCCAGACATAGGATAATGTTGGTCCTCCTGTTGATGCAGATGAATTAAACTGGAATGAGGTAATATCGGCAAATCCTGTTGACGGGGTGATAGTGAAATCAGCCTTTGGATTAACCGTAATGGTCATGTTTGCAGATGTATTTGACATGGAATTCCTTGTGGATGTCAGGTTGACAGTATAAACACCGCTCTTAAGGAAGGTGTGCGCCGGATTTCTGCTAGTGTTAGTGATACCCTGGTCACCAAACTGCCAAAACCATTGGTCCGGATTTCCGAATGATGTATCAGTGAACTGGACAGTCAATGGGGCATAGCCGGTGGTTGTTGTTGCAGTAAACTGTGCAAGTGGGAATACGTTCACAATATTTTGCGCACTACTAGTTTCTGAAACATTCCATACCACCATGTTCACATTATACGACCCCGCTGTCTCAAAAAGATGGGATGCATTCTGTACCGTAACTGGAGGTGTACCATCCTGGAAATACCAGGTCCAATTGATCATCGGTCCTCCAGTCGATGTATCAGTGAACTGAACACCCAACGGTGCATTTCCTGATGCCGGACTGCGGATAAAACTTGCCACAGGTGCTGCTGTAACATAGCTAGCAGACCCGAATAGCAATAATACAAAGAAAAGCACGAGAACACATTTCAGTCGCCCCGTACTCTTGATTTCATCATACGTCTTCATAACTTCGCCACCTTGATCTTGTTACCAGATTTCCTGATGAAATTGGATAGATTTATATACCAATGAAATATGCGTTTCTGCATTCCACTGACTAAACCATTACCTCAGTCATCCTGAATTACCAATTGAATATAAATGACCTTGTATCTTTCATCTTTATAAACCTATTGGTGAATTTTGAGTATTTAGGCATGCACAATGACTGAATGGGTGAACTGGGGATGATCTGGAGGCGGTAGTTGAGAATATAAATCTAGTGATTGTTACCTTGAATTACTTCAATTTGCAGAGATATCAAAGTAAAACCTAATAATTGACCTGTTTTCCGTTTTTTGAATTTGAAATAGGATTGAATGATATTTCGTTTAATCATGTTTCCATCCTAAAAATATAAATATCTATTAAAATGATTAGAATGCCACTATTCCCCAGAATATTCGATATTTACATTTGCGAGAATCTATCTGGCCTTAATGAAGTCAGATTTTGCGCGCTTTATGGGGTTTTTGAGTTATTTTAGTCTCTGGGAAAACACTTATTCTATATTTGCAATTTCTCTAATGTTTTGTATAAAAACCGAATTCCAAATAGGACTCAATATTTTGCATATAGGATGGTAGGATCCGATTCAATTACCTCTGCAATCCTCTGCTTCTGTCAATGGCGGTATAAAAGTAAAAAGATCTCTTCGACATAAGATGTGAGATGGAATGTTATTGATTTATAGCATTCCTGTCTAATTGGTAATGCGGTGTATTTCATTACATCAGGATCATAGGAGTGAGTATTCTTTACTCAGGGAGAACAGCTGATTGAATATTCATCCCCTTGATTGCGGGTAAAAATTAGTTACATATTACTCCGATATCTATGATCATTGGAGTAGGCAATACAAAATTAAAAAAAATGGATTTCTTAAGAAACCACAATATAACCAGACCTTGACAGCCCACTAGTCCCTTCAGAGTTTGATGCTTTTAATTTCACTGAATATATACCTGCTTTTAAGTACGTATGGGCGGGGTTCTGTTCATTAGAGGTTAAACCGTCACCAAATGTCCAGAGCCAACTTGTAGGAATACCTGTCGAAAGGTCCTGGAAGGAGACGACGAGTGGCATTGTACCAGTCTTTGGGCTCGCTGTAAATCCTGCTTTCAGGACACCTGGATCAGGTGTCGGGGTCGGAGTTGGCGTAGGAGTTGGAGAAGATGTGGGTATTGGAGTCGGTGTAGGAGTCAGCGTTGGAGTGGGGCTTGGGGTTGGCGTAAATGTTGGAGTTGGTGAAACGGTAGGAGTGGGCGTTGGTCCTGAATTAGAAACAACTATATAACCAGATCTTGAAAGGCCATTTGACCCGGCAGAATTCGATGCTTTTAATTTTACAGAGTACATCCCCGGTTTAAGGTAGGTGTGGGTTGGGTTCTGTCCATTAGAGGTTGAACCGTCCCCGAATGTCCACGACCACGAGGTAGGTGAATTGATCGATTTATCGGTGAATTGAACAAATAATGGACTCCCGCCTTCCCGGGTTGATGCTACGAAATCCGCTTTTGGAGGAACATTTCCCGATTTCTGCAGGGTAATCAATAAGTCTGTTTTTTGTCCGGATATTATGGAAACTATTTGAGTAGTATCATCGTAACCACTCAGGCTGCACCTGATAATATGGCTCCCTGATGCCAGATTTGAAAGTGTTTTAGGTGTGACAAATCCCGTGTCAGTATAATCGAGATAAATCTTTGCGCCGGAGGGAGTAGATTGAATAAAAGCCGATCCGAAGGAGGGTGCATCTGGAGCAGTCCTCGCTATATCGCTTATCCAGGTCTGGTTAATCAGACCGGTGGTACCGACGGTATGGGTTGCAATAGTATGTGCGGTATCAGGAATCAGTGACGATGCCGTGTAGGTCCGGATCCCTTTGGTCACATTGGTCTGGAATACACCATCCATGTAGACCATTACCTTCGAGAAGTCTGTTGAAGAAGGATCTGTCCAGGTCCATGTGATACTGGTCCGCTGGAACGTGGTGTTATCAAGGTTATTGATACTCGCGGGTGGGATAACAGGGGGTGTTACGTATACCGTAATAGCCGAAAGTTTGGACGATGAGCCCGCACTATTGGATATCTTCAGGGTAATGTTAAAGGTTGTATCGGCTGTTGCAGTATACGTGTGTACCGGACTTGGCAATGCCGAATAAGTCCCATCGCCAAAGTCCCATAGGTAGGTTAGCGGTACTGAACCCGAAGAAGTATCGGTAAACTGGACAGACAACGGCGCGACTCCTGAGGACTTATTAGTATCGAAGTTTGCGACGGGTGCATCCATGGATGAGGTGACCGTAATGTACCCGGTCTTCCAGGTGTTGTACCACTTACCATCGATGTAAACTTGATAGATTATTGCATATCTCCCTGGTTTTTCAAAGATATGAACCGGGTTATGCTGAGTAGACTGTGTACTGTCGCCAAAGACCCAGTACCACGATGTCGACCCGATGTCCCCAGTCGGGGTGAAGTTGACTGAAAGTGGTGCGTTACCAGACAGGGGTTGAGCTGAAAAATCTAATTTCTGGAGGGTAAGCATGACATTTGTTGTTGGCCCTAATGAAATGGAAACTGTTTTGGAATTATCAATGTAACCGTTCATGCTGCATCTGACAACATGACTTCCAGTACTTAAATTTGAAATTGTTTTTGGGGAGACGAAACCTGTGTCATTGCCGTCAAGGTAGATCTTTGCTCCCGTAGGATTGGATTGTACGAAAATCGATCCCGGCTCGAGGGATTGTAATGCTTTATAAGCATTGAGCCTTCCTCCCGAGAGGACTTTTCCATTTAAGGAAGGAACAGTATCAACATTATTGAGAATTGCAGCCTTTATCTGTGCATTTGACAATTCCGGATATTTTGATTTAAGTAATCCGGCGACACCGGCAACCATTGGGGCAGAATATGAGGTGCCCGAGCTCTTATCTCCTGCTAAATAGTATGGAGAAGTCGGGATTGTACTGACTATATCTTTTCCTGGTGCCGCGATGTCTACTGAAGATCTCCCGTAGTTTGAAAAAGATGCAAGATTGTCATTTTGATCCGTTGCCGCGACAGAAATAATATTATCTAATTCATAATCTGATGGATAATGAGGTCGAATATCGTTGTTAGTGCCATCATTACCGGCAGAGCAAATAACCAAAGCTAGAGAATTTTTTATTAGACTTTTTTCTACTAAATCTTTAGATCCGTAAAATCCGAAAGAGCATAATATAATATCAGCTCCGTTTTGGTTAGCATAGTCAAATGCAATTATTTCACGATCATCATTATACCCTTTTAATGCTTCAAGAGGGATAATCTTAGCATGCCACATAACACCGGCAATTCCAATACTATTATTCCCCTCGGCAGCGATTATTCCAGCACAACGTGTGCCATGATCAGTATCATCATCATTATATTGGATTGATTTCCAGATATTATTTTTAAGATCAGGATGCGTAAGATCAACGCTATCCATAACTGCAATTTTTACATCATTCGATCCTTGCGAAATATCCCAAGCTAATGGAGCATTGATTTTAGCTAAATACCATTGTTGGGAAAAGTACCGATCATTTGGGAGACTTTCTTTATTGTTTAAAAATAAACTTCTTTTTGAATTTAAACTTTGATTTGTGGGTACTAAAGGATCAATTCTTTTTATGTAATTTGGCTGTGCATAATCGATGCAGGATAGATTTGAATAATATATTATCGCAGAATTGACAGTAATATTACTTGGAATACCAATAAGTTGTGCTCCCGGAAGTCCAAATGCTCCATAATCACGTAGAATAAAAGCATTGATTTGAGTGTGAATTCTTGAAGAAGTCGCATTATACAAATTAGGATTTTCGTATATTTCCGGTTTGAATTGAATAATCAATTCGTCTTTCACATATTCAATAATAGTACCATTACTATCGGTAACAGTCTCAATTTCATGAGGTGTTGTTAAATTACCGGGAATACTGGTATTGCTATTTTGATTAAACACATCATCAGCAAAAACTCCTGCAACAAAAAACAAACAAATTAGAATTGCAGCTATTAACCATTTCAATCCGAAGACCCCCAGACAGGTTGACGATGCCGCCATGTTTGATTGAAAAAAGTATAAATGTTTGGTTTTATACTGTTATAGGTCCCGGAGAAAGTTAATTCTGCTTGAATATCCCCATTAAAATCGAATCGGTTTTGAAATGTATCCTGAAAAACACTATACTCATAAATATGGCTGGATTTAATGAATAAAACGAGTATTTAGGTTTTATAAGGGGTCCTGGCCAGTCAGGTAAATTATCCTCTTAATCTATCGACACCCCAAAATCTCCCTCACCCTTGCGTGAATACCCAGTACCGCATGCAAATTTACCCTGCCCCAGCTTAGACAAAATCCAAGCCCATATCAACCTCTTTATCGCAAAAATAAGACGGGATCACCTTACACACCACCCTTTGACTGACCTCGGTTTACCGGCGCCCGGGTTTTTAGGTAATAACGCCCGCATTGCCACCCGTTAAGATAAAAACACATTTATTGGCCATAGTATTAAACAACGCCCATACTCCCTTGTTTTAACCGGATCCGGGCCCTGAATGGCGTTGGTTTTAGCTTCACCCTGGCCTAATCTTACCACGGGAATGGTCGTAAAAGGGGCGTTAATGACAGGGAATGTGTAGGTATCAAGTCACATGATTTTCAGGTACTCCCTGCTGCCTGTGCAGAAGGAAACTGCAGGCTTTAAGTTATGGTACATTCAGTATTTCTGTTGACAATCGTGATTTAACAATCACGACGCTAAAAAAAAATGTACCATTCGTCGTAAATACATCCCACACGTAAAGGATATCAGTGGAAACGTTTCGAGTCATGATCAAAAAAGCCTGCGGAAGATTGGCTCAAAAGTTATGATAAGGAAATACAGAGGCGTTTCGCAGTTAAAATTCGAAAATTAAAAGAATATCCCGAATCATTCGGAAAACCTTTACGCGGAGTACTTCATGGTTTTTGGGAACTCTATTTTGAGAACCGGTTCAGAATCATCTACACTATCGATCATGAACAAAAAATTGTCGAAATAGTTGCAATCAGGCACAAGGATGTGTTCTAGATCCCAGGTTCATCTGCCAGAGTTTCAAAATCGCGGGACGTTGTATCCTTGTATCCCGCTTCTCTGACCTGCACCATGAGCTCTTTATCGGAAAGTACGTCTATGGTCCGCTTCATGGACTCATATTCGTCAGTGAATATCGTGATCCATTTGGTTTCGTGCACCCCATGCACTGCAGGTTTACTCATAATTGATTATTAGAGCATTCCGAATAACCCCCCTGCCAGAAGTACTATATTTTAGAACTTCGAAAAGAATATATGGAATCTCTTGTTGATTTTGCGTTACAGGAGCGATATAAACAAGTAAAAGATCTCGGAGACCGATTGGGAGAACTGGCAACCCTCATTGAATGGGAACCATTTCGAGAGATAGTCGGAGAGATTTACACAAATACAACAGAACAAGGAGGGCGACCCAATATCGATGTCGTTCTCATGATCAAATTACTGGTACTTCAATCGATGTACGGGTTATCCGATCCGGAACTTGAACGCCAGGCCAATGACAAGATCTCGTTTTTGAGATTTCTCGGCTTTCCCGAAAAGATTCCAGATCACACGACGGTCTGGTATTTCCGGGAACGATTATCAAAAACCGGGAAAGACAAAGCGATCTGGAACGAACTCCAAAGACAACTGGATGGTAAGGGATTGAAGATACGGAAAGGTGTGATCCAGGATGCGACATTCATCACAGCAGATCCAGGCCATGCATCTGTAGATACTCCTCGGGGAGACGAAGCAAAAACTAGGAGGAACAAAGAAGGTACCTGGACAAAAAAGGGTAACAAGTCTTATTTTGGATTCAAACTTCACACGAAAGAAGACTGCGATTTCGGATTGATACGGGCACTTCAGACAACGACTGCATCTGTTCATGATAGCCGAATCGATCTGTCAGAAGAAGGTGAAGTGGTCTATCGGGACCGGGGTTATTTCGGTGTTGAACCGAAGGGTTTTGATGCAACTATGCAACGTGGGGTGAGAGGGCATCCGATTGGTATCAGGGATATTATCAGAAACAAACGGATTTCACGAAAACGATCTCCCGGTGAAAGACCCTACGCGGTCATCAAGAATGTGTTCCATTCCTCTCATACCCACGTGACTACGGTTGTTCGAACTCATATCAAAATGATGTTTGCTGCGTTCAGTTTTAACCTGTACCAACTGGTGACTCTGAAAAATCAGGGTGCCTTCTAGCGTACGCTTTGCAAAAATCATTTGAAAACAGGGACTATGACTAGAAAATTTGTGTGAATAACTTACTCCCGCCCTCTATTTTGGATTTATATCGTCCTGCATCTGAATTTTCTCGGGTTTATCGGAATACTCATTACTCTATCCGGTGAATCATAAAATGTTTGTGGAACTAATTGATCCCACCATCTCCTGTTAATCCGAATGAGGCTGAATTTATTGACTGACCCTCATGAATAAGATTAATCCAAAGGAGCCAACCCATCAGGTAACGTATCCAATTACTCTATCGATACCATCAAATCGCCCTCGTGTGGCATGTAGATCCAGTACCCGTTCATGGGGTTCATCAATTGCTGGTCACTCTGCCCCCCGACCCCTTCGTTGAAAATTGATGTTGAGTACTGTTGCGAGACCGGGTCAAAACATAATATGGTTGACCAGGTGTTACCAATTGAGGCGAAACCTGCACGTGCATTTCCAGGTTCGGTGGAAGGGTACCCGATAAGGTTCCAGCCTGCAGGCAGGTGCATAGAGATCGTAACAGGTTCTGCGACCTGGTACCTGAACGTCAGGGGAGATTCATTTTTTGAATAGACCCAGATGCCTTCGAGGGGAAATATTTCCGACTGTGAATTCAGGGGGATGAATTGTTTCGACCCGGCATCATACGAAAAAAATGAGCGTGAGCCTGTATCAACCGTTGCGAAAAGCTGGCCCGCTGTATGGGACTGGTCTTTCAAAGGAAGCGGCGTGGACACAAGGTTCCATCCGGGGTGCAGGATAACCGTGCCATCTTCAGGGGCCTGTTGTCTCACACTAATATAATACGACTTTTCCAGGGATACCGATTCATTGTTCCCAGCAGTTCCGGTTAGGGTTACATTGTACTGGCCTGCCTCATAAAAAGTATGGACAATTTTTTGGAGGTTTTTAGCTTCTGTATCCGGTATGCCGTTTTTACTGAATGTCCATACCCTTGATATGATTATACCGCCAGTGGAAAGGTCGGAGAATTCAACCTGCAACGGTGCATATCCTGACGTGACTGATGCGGTAAAATCAACAACCGGTTTGGTTGATGCGGAATTTACAACCACATAGTCAGTTTTGGTAATTGAATTTCCGCCATACCTGTTTCCTGCAGTCAATAACACGGTATACATGCCGGGAGACTGGTAGGTATGGACGGGATTTTTGACATTTGAAGTCACACCATCCCCGAAACTCCACGCCCAATATAATGGGACGTTGGTTGACCTGTCCGAGAAGGTGACGGTCAGGGGTGCATAACCCTGCGTTATATCCGAGTAAAAGTCTGCTGCCGGTGGGAAGTAACCATTCCCAAGGGGCCCGGGAACATCATCATACGGATTCGTATCTACTCCACACCCGGCATATGCCCATGATACCAATGCCAGACAAATAATGCATACTACTAGTACGGAATAACGCATTCTGTTTGAACCCCGCGAGTAACTATCCATTGGAAAATTATCGTATAATAAACCTTTTCACACGATCGCGATAATAGACTTCTGATATGGGATATAATTCTTACAACCGGTAAAAGTGCTCCACTTCTCATTTGCAAGGAATCTCCCCTACTTCCACCTTTACCCGGGAAGGCAACCTTGGGGATCCTGTTCGCCGACCGGAATTCCGTCGCGCAGACTCAATCATCTGGATATACTGTTCTTTGGTAAAAGGGATACTTGTCCTGTTTAAGAGAAGTGCATTGATCAAGACACATTGTCTTTCACTCCACACTTCGTTTGGGACTGACCGCACCCAGTCAGCCGATTTTTTGACAAACCAGATCCGCTCTCGTCTATTCTGCTGACGCACTTCTGGATCAGGAGGGATCATTGTTCACTCCAAAGGATGAGCAAAAGTCTCGTAAAAGTTCTTCATCGATAAAATCCCGGGAAATCTCACGAATATAAATTGCATCCTCAATATCCTTCTCACTTCCAAGCCAAAACTTATATGCAATCTGCATTTCAAGGGGACCTATCCAGAAGGTCCTGTCATTCATAATAAGAGGGAGCCTTTTTTCAAATGAATAGGCATCAGATTCATTCCGTGTGAACTTAATTTCAATGTTAGGTATGAATGCATCTTTTTCCGATAGTCGGATTCCGGAACCAGAGATAAGGATTGAATGCAGACCATAACCATCTTCCGCATTTAAAAATTCGTACCCGCTATCTATGAATTCATCATGAAGACGAAGAAATGTAGAAATATCGCAAACAGGTATTAAAAGATCAACATCCTCCGTGCTACGTGTCCTTCCAAACAGTATTGCCACGTATCCGCTTACGATTACATAGGGGGTGTAAGGGGTAAGGATATCGAGGACACGGCATACAAAAAGATCCAACTCAGAAAGTCGACGACCTTTTATGATAAGAGTTGTTCCCTGCTGTATGATATCCATATAGTTGGATCGGTATGAAGGATAATAATACTAACAGACCTTTTTGGATTTCTAAAAAACCTATCTTCACTACTATAATCTATCCTCAGGACCCCATGTTCATGGACAGCTCTTTATTATCACCTGTCAGGAAAAACCCGGGAGATTCCAAACCTGCATCTTATACGAAAATTATCCTCCAATTACCTATTCCGGACAATTTAAATCCCAAATATTATTCAAAATCGAGATGTATACAGTAATTCAACTGTTTTCCGGCGGAATTGCTTAATACCCTGATAATGGGCCTTTTATCTCAAACCACCCTGTTTTCAACCGTTTAGGATTAATTATACCGGAGAGTAATCCCTGCATAATACTAGTATCAGGAAAATATCAATACGTTGCCTTATTTAAGTAATATACGCCTTGATTATCGCCCGGATTCGGAGAGTTGCCCTCACCCCCAGGTGGATATCACAATCCTTTATAGCTCACGGCACCCTATCACAAATTAATGATCCTCGAGCAGGAAAAGATCGCGAGAATCAAGAACCTCCTCAAGTTCAAGCCAAAGGGGTTGAGCATCTCAGACATCTCCCACAGCCTGAAAATGAACCGTAACTCAGTCGCGAAATACCTCGACCTTCTTCTTGTTTCCGGCCAGGTTGAAATGCGGAGTTATGGGACTGCAAAAATATATTTTCTCTCGCACAGGGTGCCGCTCTCGGCGATGCTCTCCTTTTCATCAGACCTGGTAATCATCATCGACTCGGACTTCCGGATCATCCAGGTCAACGAAAATTTCCTTACTGCCTTTTCCATGACCAGGGAGGCCCTTATCGGCACACCACTCCCGGACCTCCCGCTACCTTTTATAACGACACTTCCTCTTGATGATGCAATTAAGGAATCTCCTGACAGAAAGGAGATCTCGCTGAATATCCGGTACGACATATCTCCAGAAGATGGTAGTGCAGCAGTGGAGATGTTCTACCGGGTAAAACTGATCCCCACTGTTTTTGAAGAGGGGGCCCGGGACATCACCGTAATTCTTGAAAACGTAACGGAAACAACTGCGTATGAACACCAGCTCGAGGTCAGTGAAGCCAGGTACAGGAATATCGTCGAGGACCAGACGGAATTCATTTCCCGGTTCCTTCCGGATGGAACGCATCTTTTTGTAAATGAAGCATATTTGCGTTATTTTGGGAAACAACGGGAAGATATTCTCAATAACGTGTTCATTCCTAAAATCCCCGCTGAAGATATCCCACTGATCAGGGCCCATTTCGCCTCATTAACCCCGCAGCACCCTGTTCAAAGCATTGATCACCGGATACGTATGCCTGACGGCATCATCCGCTGGCAGCGGTGGAGTGACCGGGCCATTTTTGACGAACAGGACCAGCTGGTTGAGTATCAGTCGGTCGGCAGGGATATCACCGACAGGATACAGGCTGAAGAAAAGGCATCGGAATACATTAAGGGTCTTGAAACACTGTCCAGGAGAATAACAGAGCTCATCGATATCACCGGGAAAGATGATATTTTCACGCGGATAGCTGAGGGGGTGGTAGAACTTATTCCAAACTCATTGGTCGTTGTCCATTCCTATGACGAGACCACCAGCCAGTTCCTTACACGTGTGATCCTCGATGAAAGTGCGAGAGCGGAGATAGAAGCGCTTGTGGGCCGCGACCCGGTAGGAATGAGGTACCAGATATCTGACCGTCCGAGGGATAACCTGCTCTCCAGGAAACTCGTCAGGATTGATACATCGCTGTACGAGGCGGTCAATCGCTCCTTCCCACCTGAAGTATGTTCCAAACTCGAAAATACATTACATATTTCCGGAATTTATGTGATAGGGCTTGCCAGGAAAGAAAAACTGCTTGGCAGGGTAGCCCTCCTGATGAAAGGGGGAGCTATACCGCCCCGCGTGGATATTTTCGAGACCTATATCAGGGAATCATCCATCGCGCTCCAGAAGCATATCGCTGAAGAGGCATTAATAGAAAACGAGGTACAATTCCGAAAAATCGTCGATTATTCTCCCTTCCCTATCAGTATTGTCGAAGGTTCAGGAGTAATTACCTACATCAATGAGCGGTTTACAGAGGTTTTCGGGTATACGAAAGAGGAACTCCCGACAATCAGGGACTGGCAGGTCCTTGCCTACCCGGACGAACAGGTGCGTGATGAGATGGAAGCAACCCGCCTGCGCTGGTTGTATTCATCAGCCATAGGGGAAGTGACGCAGATCCGGGCCACGGTCAAAACAAAAGAAGGGTTGTCCAGGGAGATCGAGATCCGGGCAGTCTCGATGTCCGGTGCGAGGCAGTTTATCACGTATGAAGACATCACCGACCGTATCGATGTCGAAAAAATACGTGCAATCCATAAGTCAATCGTTGAATCGTCAGAAGAAGCAATTATAGGCAAGTCTCCGGATGGGACGATCATTTCCTGGAATAACGGTGCGGAAAAGATGTATGGGTATACGGCACTGGATAGTATCGGAAAACCCGTCTCAATGCTAATTCCACCGGAAAACCAGGAACATTTCATCGAGGTCCTTGACAGGATACGGCAGGGGGAGCATATTGATAGCCAGGAGGCGGTCTGGAGAAAAAAGGACGGTACTCTTGTTGACATCGCACTGACCCTCTCACCCATCCGGAACGAAGAAGGGAAGATCATCGGGGTTTCCAGTATATCCAGGGATATCACCCGGCAGAAAAAGGATGAACGGGAACTTCTCATTAAGGGATATGCGATTGAATCATCAATAAACGGTATTGTTATCGCAGGAATGGATAACCGCGTGACCTATGCGAACCGTTCGTTTATGCGGATGTTTGGGTACACGTCGCTTGACGAGGTTATTGGTCAACCCATGGAACTCTTTGCACACGAGGACCCCCTTGAACTGAAAATCGTTCTCGAAGTAAAGAAAACCCTTGCAAAGAAGGGGGGCTGGATAGGTGAAGTACACCCAAGGAGAAAGGATGGGTCCAGGCTGGATGCACAACTTTCCGCAAGTTTGGTCCGGGATACTTCAGGAAATCCGATGTGTATGATGGCCATGTTTGCCGATATTTCCTCCCGGGTACGGGCTGAGCATGAACTATTCCTGAAAGAGAATGCAATCTCGGCAGCGATGAATGCCATTGCAATCATTGATCTTGCCGGCAATGTCATTTATGCGAACCGTGCATTTGTCGACATACTAGGGTACCATTCCTTAAATGATGTGATCTACCACCCTATCCAGCATTTTACTCATGGTGATACTGCAATCCTTGCGGAATTGCAAAATGTGATGGCAGAATGCCAGGACAAAAACGAGTGGAAAGGAGAAGTCAGGTTAAAAGACCGCGAAGGGAAGATCACCTTTACCGAACTGACCGTGAGACGTATCAATAATTCTTTGGATAAAACCATTTATGTAATCCTTTCCTTTGTCAATATCACAGAGATCAGAGAACTCCGGAATAGGCTGAACGCAACAGACCGGGAACTTTCGGATATTATAGAGTTCCTCCCTGACCCAACATTTGTACTCGATCAATCGAAACTAATTATCGCCTGGAACAGGGCAATAGAAGATTTTACCGGCATTAAGAGGGAAATGCTTATCGGCACAGACCGGTATGCAGAAGTGTTGCAGACGGGTCCAGGGGGTATGCCGCTCATGGTTGACCTGCTTGATGTACCCCGGGATGAGATTAGTAAAAAATATCCGGGTGTGTCATTTCTCGGAACGAGTCTTATCCATGAATCAGGTATCTCTGCGAAAGAGGGTCTCCCGGTGACCTGGCATCTTCAAAAGGCATCCCCGTTACTTGATAAAGAGGGCTCTCGAATAGGGGCAATAATGGCAATCCGCGATATCACTGCTTTAAAACAGTTTGAAGTGTCTCTTCATAAGGCACATGGGGTTTCAGGAGACCTCACCAGGTCACAAATACATGAGATGTCGCTCCATCATGATACCCTTGCAAAAGAGATTGAAAGTCTTACAATCATCAATGCCGACCAGGCCTTCTTTATTAATGCAATGAACGCTACAACAGACCTTGTCATTGTACTTGATTGTGCGAGTAAAATACAGAGATTAAATAATGCCATGGCTTCCGTTATAGAGAACAACGGGAAAATAGAGGTGATTGGCAGGCATATCAGCAGTATTATCGCACCGGAATACCGGAAAATTGTCCTTGATTTTATTACAGATACAGAAAAAGAAAACAATTCACTCTTGCGGTACTCCTTAATCACGAATGAAGGCAGGGTAACGGTTGAAGCATCGGTGTCTGAAATTATAGATCACAAAGGTGAACGATCCGGGTATGTGCTGGTCCAGCGGGTGCAGAACCGGAATAAAGCAGGAAAATAATCATTCCGTTTATCACAGGTTACTAATCTCTTCATCACAAATTACCCAATCCTTTTCCTGATAAAAGAGAGGAGGCCTCAGCAGGAAAAAGCGCCCGGTTGTAATGGTTCAGCAGTTTGAGGGCATCTTCATCTGCACTTTTCACCGTGTCAGTTATACTGATCGGATATGGGTTTTAATGCACTGCAGGCCTTCGGATTCCCCGGTTTTCCAAAGAGCTGCCGCAGTAACAAATCTTACACCCTGGTCGTGGTTTTCTGGTGAACCGATAAGATGATCACCATAACACCCGTTACCGATAGTTCCCGGAGCACCGGTTGTGTTGTAACGCACCCATTTATCTTCATCCTTTCGTGGGGGTACAAGGTACTCCACCACTGGCTTTCCCATTTTTTCTAGGGCGACCACTGACTGCCACCGTTCTGGCCTGGCTTTATCATCTTTATTCGCAATGAATTTTTGCGTGGATATTCCCCCCATTCCCTCCGTATTGAGGGCATATCATTTGTGGAAGATTTGTTCTAATGAATATTTGCCATGAGAGTATGCCATGCAGATAGCATCAATGGTGCCCGATATGCACAAGAGCATTGATAAGGACAGATCCTGTATAGTCAGATATCTGGAAAATTTTTATGTAATCCGGCAGAAAATAATTTAATTGCTGATTATTACCCGCCATATACCTTAATCGTTTGAAATTCAAGGTACAACCGGGCTATGGGTGTGCGGTGACGGAGGGATGAGGTTACGTCAGATGGTATTAGTTATTTAATTAACAATATTTCAATAATATTACATATTATTAGTTAATATTTACAACAATAAATTATTATATATCAACTTATTGATTAAATAATTAAGTAATATTTATTAATTATTAATATAAATTAACAATATAATATAATAAAATTGCCTTTTGGTCTTGATAAGGAATTTTTAATTTCATTAGTTTTATTTAATTATGTTAAACTGACCCGGTATACCCGGGTATCGCTATCAGTATGGTACCATGGTGAAGGAAATGCCAGTCAGGCAGATCACACCACTATTTATCGCTCTCCTGCGAACCTGTCTGCATGGATGTTGAGGAGTTCGTCCGCCGCCAGATGGACGAATGTATAGGTAACGACGATATCACACAAAAACTAGCCCGTCACATTCAACGGATCAAAGATGTCCCGCCCGCATACGCGGAATCATTCGCACGGGCAGTCATCAGGGAGGTGGAAAATACCCGGGGACTTACCGGGGACTTTTTTACCTTTGAGCGGTCTGGTGTGAAGATGGGTGATTTTGGTGTCGGGTCGAGGGGCACCGGGGATTTCTTTGCGCACCGGGAAATAGCCCGGATTATCGGGCGTACCAGTGCATCGGTCGGTGTCGATGAAATGGACGATGCAGGGGCGGTGCTCCTGGATACGAGGAAGCAGGGGGCAACAAATAATAACCCGCAAACGACAGGGGAACTTCCAAAGGAGGGGGGTGAAGGGCCGTATATTATCTGTACAGTCGACGGGATGCATTCACGCCTGTCGGATTTTCCATTCCTTGCAGGCTTTCATGTGACCCGTGCCACGCTCAGGGATGTCTATGTGATGGGGGCGCATCCAGTCATGCTGTTCTCGGACATCCATGTGGCGGATGATGGGGATGTCGCCAAAATTTTTGATTATACCGCAGGTATCACGGCGGTTGGCGAGGTAATGGGTGTACCGCTGGTAACCGGGTCAACTCTCCGGATTGGCGGGGACATGGTGCTAGGAAGCCGCATGACCGGTTGTGTCGGGGCTGTGGGTATCGCCCGCCACCTCACCGCGAGGAAAGAGACCCGGCCCGGGGATGTAATCCTGATGACTGAAGGGGCGGGAGGAGGGACAATTGCAACGGCAGCGTTATATTCGGGGTTCCCGGATGTTGTCGATGCAACGATAAACCTCAATTTCCTCCTTGCATCTGAAGCCCTGCTTGCCAGTGATGCCCTGACGTCTATCCACTCTATGACTGACGTAACAAACGGAGGTCTCCGTGGCGATGTATACGAGATGGCAGAAACTGCAGGATGCCGGATCATAATCGAAGAGAAAGATGTCGGGTCCCTGGTGCAGCCGGATGTCGCAAAAATGCTCCTTGATCTCTCGATCGATTATCTCGGTGTCTCTCTTGATGCCTTGCTGATTACTGCACCCCGGTCTGAAGTCCCGGCTATTACGGACGTCATCCAGGGCACAGGTGTTACCATCAGGGAGATAGGCAGGGTCGAAGCAGGTAAGCCCGAATCAGTCATTGTTGTTGATGGCAGGGAACAGGACTTCACTCCCCGGTTCCGGGAGGCTGCCTATACCCCACTGAAAAAAGTTGTCGAATTACAACGGTGCGACTTTGAAGATATGAAAATGAAAGTCCGGCGTTCAGCAGATGCAGCAATTGAGAAAAAACAACGAATTATTGAACGGATAAGACCGAAATCCACTTAATTTATATTTTTTAAAGATTATCCGGTCTGTTCGTCATAAGGTTTTCTTCCGCTCGCACAGATATTATAGGCAAGGTATGGAATGTTCCGTTCAACGAAGGGCTCCATTTTTTTCGCAATATCATATATCGGGCGTGCAAGGTTATAGTGTGCAAATGAGCACCTCTTCACGTGCACATCGATAAACCCTGCCTCATAAAAGAGCTGTTCCATCTCCTCGACAGAGTAATACCGTTCTCCGAATGCCCCGAAGCAGGCTTTTTTCAGGTTCATCGCCTCGCTGATGTGGTATATTGCAGGAAGCCCGCGTGTGAACAGGTTCCTTCCAAGTGTGCAGATGGCGATTGAACCTCCGGGCCTGAGTACCCTGGCAGTCTCGGAAAGTGTCTTTTCCGGGTGTTTCAGGTAGGAGAACGAAAGGAGGCTTGAAACAGCATCAAACGAGTTGTCACGGAATGGAAGCACTTCAGCAGTCCCGATTGTAAAATCACTGGTGCCACATTTATCTGATGCTTTTCCAATCATTCCACGGCTGATATCAATACCTACCGCCTCTCCACCCTCGTTCACGTAATGCCGGACAAAGAGCCCTGTCCCACACCCGAGATCGAGAAGCCTGCCACCCTTTGGAAACCGTTCCATTACATGGCGGCTGATATGATTATAATAGAATTTCCCGCGGTTCGCGTCGTAACGGTGGTCATATACTTCTGCCACCTCGTCATAATGGCTGCTGACTTTGTTTACTGCCACATTCACCCGAAAACCTCGTCGATTATCCTTGCTGCAAGAGCATTGAGCTGTATATATTCATTGTTGCAGTGGCCTATCAAGTAGTCGGTATCAGCGAGTGCGCAGGCAATTCTCGGGTCATTGTATTCCCTTTTCAGCACTTTCCGAAGCTCGGATAGTACCTCTCCTCCCGAAAGGCCGTATTCTATCATGAGTGATTCGATACGCCGGTTAGCAGATGCCGCGTCACCTGCAGCGATGGCAGAATATATTGCAAACGCTACCATGCCCGTCTCGGTCTCCCTGAATTTTGCGAGGTCGAATGGTTCACCTGATTCAGCTGCAACCTGGAGAAGCATGACCGATCTGCGAAGATCACCCCCAGAGTCCTGCACTATGAGGTCTATCTCATCATCGCTGCAACAACGGTCGGGCTTTTCTCTTGCAAGGATCGATGTAAGGTAAGCTGAAGCGAGGTCAGGTGCTACCGGCCCGAAAAAGAAAGGGATACAGCGGGACGCAATTGCAGGGATGATTGCAGCCGGGTGGGTGGTGCAAAAGACAAAACGGCAGGTCTGGCTATACCGCTCCATAGTACGCCGGAGTGATGACTGGGCATCGCGGGTGAGCGCTGATGCGTCATCGATCACCACCATCTTAAACGGTGCATTAAGAGGCCGGAGCGAGGCATACCAGCGTATTATATGTTTGAAATTATTGATCAGGCTCTCGTCTTTCCGGTAAATATGTGCATAACGGTCATCGTCTTCAAGGTATTTTTTTCCGAGAAGGAAAAGGTCGGAGGCATGGATCACGGTGCAGTTCTCGACCCAGTGGTCCCCATAGAGTTTTCGTGCCACACATTCTACCGCGACACTTTTTCCGGTGCCGTGCGGCCCGCTGATCAGGAGGTGGGGGAGTGACCCGCCGGAGGCAAATGACTGCAGGTGCTGTACCACGCGTTCGTGTCCGATAATTTCCCCGAAACTGGCAGGACGGTATTTTTCAATCCAGAGCATGTGCGAGTCTCCTGTTCATCTCCTTCATTGCTTCTTTGAGGAAATAATTGTTATCAGGGGCCCTTGATAATTCAGTAACCTCCGGTTCCCGGAGTGTCCCGAGGAACCCTGTTATGCATGGGAGAGCCCGTGTCACCTCGTCTACTATAGTGAGGCTGGCCATCCGGGCGGTGCGGGACAACGGGTTCAGGTCGATTGCAATTACTGTCTTCCCCATCTTCCTGAGTGCCTCGCAACGGTCACCGTCTTCCAGCGGCACAAGGATGACATCTGCTTTCCCGGTCCCTTCCGGGTAGCTTAACGCCCTGTCATGTGAGAGCGGGATGATCCGTTCGGCCTTCCCTGATAGAACGGTAACCCCATTTGATTCGAGCAGGTGCGTGATCTTCCTGACCCGTTCTTCAGTCCTGTGGAAAAGATTTACTTCAACGATGGCGCCGGAAACCTCCTGCAACCGGGCGATTTCGAAGGCTGCCAGTGCCGCGGTATTTCCATTAACCGATATGACAGGGTGTTGTGCTGAACGGAGCATGGCAGCAGCTGTCTTTTCCGCAAGTAATGCCCCATCGGTAGTTCTTTCCCCGATCATGTAATCAAATGCCTCCCCTCTTCCGTGTGCAACCAGTCCTTCGGGAGAGACGATCCCCTCCCGTACGTACTCTGCAAGACGCTCACGTACGATAAGTGACCGGTACCGGGGATGATCTGTTGGAATCGTCATGTTGTTTTGGATCCTGATGGTCGATCATTATCATTGGCAGGCAAGGTAAAAATTGCCACCCTTGTGACACGGGTCATGGAGCAAAAAACTACCATGAATCAAATGGCAGGAGCCGCGGCCCACTGGTCGCAACCTGGAGAGAAAATACCCTACCGGAGATCCCGGATACTACGTGGAATGCATTCTCTCCAATGGCAAAAATACCGTTCCCGAGCATTGTCATACTGGCGGGGACTCCGGCTGAATCACAGAATTCCAGGGCTTTACGGATATCAGGTGTAATAAGCCCGCTTTTTTCAGCAAATGCCCTTGAAAGAGTAAACAACTCTTCAATTGATCCCGGGCAGGTACCCGGGAAAGCCCTTGTGACTCGTTCCATGACATCCGGCGCTCCAAGGATACCCGGAGATGGAAGCGGCCCGAACGTTACCGCGTAGACCGGTGGAAAAGGTCCGGGCAGCCGGACAATATCAGCATCTATTCCCGGACCTTTCCTGCAGTCTACCCCGCCACCCTGGCAGGCAGCAATGTCCCCCAGCCCGGTTTTATGGAGTATCTCTGCCTCGTGGGCAAACCAGGAACATTCTGTTATTGAATATCCAAGAGCGAACGCCTGGTTCGCTGCAATTGCAGAGGCCGCCAGGGCAGCCGCGGAAAGACCGAAACCGGCACTGATCGGGAGGTGGCAGCGGGTACTGACTTTTGCAGTCACGCCGAGTGTCTCCATCAGGTATTCAACCGGGGGAGAACCTGGTAACCGTTCAATTACAGATCCCTGCCGGTCAGCCCTGGTAATTTCCACACAAGTCAGGGAAGAGGGTTCCACCAGCACTGTTACACCTTCCGAAATGACAATGCCTGCCCCGGTGCTCCCGGTTTGCTTCAGGGTATCCCCACGAACTGGCCGAAAATACCCTGAAATATGGCCCGGACAGAAGGCTACAGCAGCCTCTTCCATAGTTCCCCTGCCAGCTCTTCCTTGGTGCACCGCAACTCTACCCGGTTATCTCCGGAGAGGAGGACAAAGTCCCCACCTGTTGACCCCATCACGTCCGGGGAATTGATAACCACCATTCTTGCACCCTCTTTCACCATTGTCCGGGCCTGTTCCTCGACACCGGTGCCCATTTTAAATGCTACGGTAACCGGGTGTCCTTTCCCTTCCCTGCAGACCTGCGGGAACAGCTTCGGGAGCGGGCTGAGGTGCAGTGTGACCGGTTTTCCACTGGGAATCTTGCCTGTTACCAGTCCGGGTGCGAAATCCGAGATCGCTGCAGCACTCATGTAGTAGTCAACCTTCCCCATGTCACATTCGTTCAGCACGGCAGCCCTCATCTCGTCTGCCGTTGATACGGTAATATTCCGTATGCAGGGGAACCTGTCCCTGTGGACAACCGCAACATCTGCACCAAGCCGAAACGCCTCGAGCGCCAGAGCCCTTCCCATCATGCCGGTTGAACGGGTTGTAATTACACGGACATCATCAACGGGCTCCCTGCATGCACCGCTGGTAATTAGCACGTGTTTCCCTGCAAGCGGCCATCCTGCGAGTGCCCGTTTTGCATGGAGGACGATCTCTTCAATACCGGCAATTTTCGCACGCCCCTCTTCAATCCGGGGGGAAATTATATCTATCCCCCAACTTCTCAACCGGTCCAAGTTCTCTCTCACTGCCGGATGACGGTACATGCTTTCATGCATGGCCGGTGCAATGACAACCGGTAAACCCCGGCCAACCGCGGTAGTTGCAAACGTAGTGATCGGTGTGTCATCAATCCCACAGGCGATTTTGCCGATAGTATTCGCTGTGCAGGGTGCTACGAGGAAAAGGTCCGCTTTCCCCCCCTCCCCACAGTACTCCACATGTTCGACCATACCCGAACACCGGGTGATTGTCTCTCGCCCGGTGGCATAGGTGAGTGCGTCAGGACTGATTATCCCACATGCAGCCTGGCTCATTACACCCTGCACCACGGCCCCTTCTCTCCGCAGATGGTGACAGAGCCTGACTACTTCGGTGGCAGCGATACTCCCGGTGACCGCGAGAACGATACATTTCCCTTTCAATACGCCCTCTGTCATACGAGTGTCACATCCTGTACATAATGCCAGCAGTGAGGGGCTGTTTTCTTCACGGCCCTGACTGAAATTTCTGCTTTGAAATCCGCAGATTTCAACTGCCCTGTGATATCCGGCGGTCGGGGTCCTGATGAATGGACGTGGAGAACGGAACCCGGGTGAACGTGGGGAAGGACATGTGAAATTGCCTGGGCTGATTCAAAATGGCCCATGATGACCCGGTCATACACTCCTGTAAGCAGGTCACGGCAATTTCCAGGCGTAGCGATGATCCTGTCAGAATACTTGTTCAGCTCGATGTTTTTCTGCAGGTACCGGAATGCGACCGGGTTAATCTCCATCGCATGCACAACACCCCCAGCCCGGGCCACAGGTAAGGTAAAATAACCAATACCGGCATACATATCGGCCACGCGTTCTCCTCTCCGGGTAAGTGCAGCAATCCTCATTTTTTCCGTCCTATTACCCTGCGAAAACATTACCTTTGAGGGATCGATACAGAACAGGAGTCCCGACTCCCTGTGAATGACATCACATGAGTTCCCGTAAAGGACCTCTGTTGTCGGGATCCGGCAGACCCCGAAATGAGTACTGACCCATAGTACACCGTGCGGGTGCTGCCAGTCAACAATTTCTTTCACTTCTTCAGGTGAAGGCCGCTCTCCCCTTACCACGGCGATCGGCCCGATCATCTGGTAGCCCCGTCCCCTGTATCGCTGGCACGGGGTAAGGTTACCGGTTCCAGCATAGCCGTCACGGACCGGAACGTAAGCGGTTTCACCGGATACATACGGTTTCCTGGTCTTATCTGCCCAGTCACTTTCCAGGACAGCGTGTAGTTCTTCCAGGGGCACTTCCCGTATGCGTATGGTCATGTTATCCAACCGGTATCATTGTGTCCTGGTCTTTTAGCACCCTGATGTGCTGGCCCGGACCTGCCGTCCTCCAGGGGCCTACCGGGCATTCATGTGTTACCCCTGATACGGGGTCGATGATTCCAAGCACATCACCGTCAACATACGCGATAAGCGCATCCGTTGCATCCCGGACATTCCCGATTAATGCGCCAAAATCGTCTTCCTTTGCCGTACGTGCCTGTCCGTTTTTAAGGTCAAAATACCGTATATACTGCCCCTCTATCTGCATTATCTGCCCGTAACCCCTGCCTATCCTGACTACATCCCCACGGATATACTTCGGCAGCCTGACCGAGTAGGTAACCCTGAACAGTTTTTTGCCTGCCTTTTCACCTATCAGCTTGGGATGGGTGGAATACCGCCCCCCCAGTCGCTGGACAACTGCCTGTGAAATTGCGAGGCCGATCTGCTGGGAGCCGATAGTGATATCAAGCCCCTCCCGCGTTTCTTCCATTTCGGAGATATAGGAAAGCCGATCACCACCTGCCTGCATCCCGTTCTCCACTTCGGTTGCAATCTGCTGTGCCATGAGGGACTCATGCGGCAGGAGCTTCCGGTTCTGGGCCCTGACCTGAACAAGCCCCTCGTAATAACTCCCGCTGATCCGGTTACAACGGTTACACTGTTCCTTCTGCCAGGCGATCTCAATGACACCGGTTGCCTGAACATTTTGACCATACAATACCCCAGTCGCCGTAACCTCGGCATACGACCTGTTCAGGGTCCTGTCACGGATTACCATACTGACAGAAGGGGAGGTGATGTCAGGATGAAAATGGACAGCAGTCCGTACAATTTCAGGCCCGATTTCATCTCTTCCCCGTTCAGTGTCAGTCCAGGTACTCCCATTTTTCTGGGAGTTACACGTAGGACAGTGCACACTCGTCACCCTTGGATCAAAGGTGACCCATGTGGTCGATGAGCCCCTGCAACGGCCGCATAACCCTTCCCCTTCAACCGGTCCCCCGCAACGGGGGCAGATACATTCCTGAATATTCATGTTATACCCTGATTATCTGTGCGTGAGGGATACCCTCAATCACAAGGCACCCTGAACGCTCTACCAGCCCAAGACCGATTGCAATACCAACGGCCTGTTCACCAATGAGGTTGATGTGGTCCCCGTCCCGGATTGCCCGTGTCACATCCCCTTCGTCTGCTGGCGTATTACCATAGAAATATTCGCTGACATGGAGCTCCAGATCACCCTGCCTGAGTTTTCGGTCGAGCAACTCATGGTCACAGACTGCGACCACGGTTGAACCGTCCGGTGCCCGATGAACTTTTAAATACATTGATCAGATATGGGCGGAGGCGTGTATTAAAAATATTATCTGTAGCAGTTCAGAGAACGATCTCCACACCATATACCCGTGATGGTGTATCAGTATGGATCCGGTGTACATCCTCCATGGTAATGAGCCCCTCCGACAGGAGACGGTTCGTAAACCTCGGCACTGACTTTGGCCCGATTACCGCTCCGGGCCTGCTGTTTTCATCCATGTAGTCACTCTCCATGGTTAACCTCCGGCCCGCCCTGCAAAGAGCAGGTATTGCCTCGTGTTTAGCCATCAGGGAGGGTATCAGGGAGGTTTCAGGGGATGCATAGTGCTTAACCACCCGTGCAGGGTCCATCCCTGCAGACCTGGCCATTGCAATCATATCATCACACGGCCCGGTTTCCGCGTGTACCTGTACCGCGCAGCTGCAGTCCCCCCCGAGAGAGAATGCATGGAAGAGGACTTCGTTGGATAACGCCAGCACTTCCGGGGCGACCTCGTAATGAGGCCGACCGCTTTTCAGGGCTACTGCGGTGCCCTCGATAACATACCGTGCGGCGAAGTCCAGCCCCTCTTTCATAATAACCGAGGCCTCTTTGAGATCCATCGTTTCGGAAAGCCGGGTGATTTCTGCCGGG
This sequence comes from Methanomicrobiales archaeon, assembly GCA_037137755.1. Lineage (GTDB taxonomy): Archaea > Halobacteriota > Methanomicrobia > Methanomicrobiales > Methanospirillaceae > CAIKOD01. The sequence goes on from JBAXJR010000001.1 coordinate 180,462, forward strand.
TGGACACCGAGAACCGGGTAAACAACGATACCGGTTTCCCGGATTTTATCGGCAATACGGAGCGTCTCATCGAAAACCTGGCTGAAATCTGAACCTTTTTTCGGGAAGACACCGAGGGAAAAGGAGGGTTTTGAGACAAGAAACATGTGGGTTCCCCCTGCCCTCATGAAATCCTTTGCTGCATCAATTCCCCTCCCGTTAACCGGGTCAATATGGATGTGGTCATCAGTAATGGGTGTTTTTTCCGGCATCGCTGCACTCCACAATCTCCATGTAGGGGTAATCATCCTTCGGGCTGAGCCGTGCCCGGCAATAAGAGAAACCCACCCTCGTTACGATTTCTACACGGAACATCAGGCCCCTTACCTCGCTGTACCCGAACTCATTGGGTGTCATCAATACCCGGTCCAGGCTGACCGAGATCTCCTCAACATATGGCTGGAGTATGACACTTTTTTCGATTGCCTTTTCAAGTGATTCGGCCGAGGCACGGGAGACTGGTGCCCCCACCCACTGGTGGTACAATGCACCAAGTTTTATTGCGGCCTCAAATATTGCCAGTTCACGGTCTGTTGTCATGTTCCTCCTTTCATATCATCTAATTACGTCATCCACAGGGTATGAGCCTGTCAGATTAATTTGATAATGCCCGATTTCGGTTCCATCGCTTCGCCCGAAGTGAGAAGCATCTCGAGCTGCTTCTGTGCGTCATCCCGGTTGATACCTTTCTGGACGAGGAGGTCGATTACATGCTCACGGGATGCCCGGCCATTATCATCTGCGAGAGTTTTTACCGCCTCCTTGATCATCCGTATCAGGTCCCTCTTGCCTTTTGAGAACCCGGTCATCATCTTGTCGATATCATAACTACCGCTCTTTGCATCGTATGCCACCTGCCGGAGGCATGCATCAACAATCTTGATAACTCGTTCCGCATCGCCCTGCTCTATCTTCGGTGAGAGACGGACACGTGCGCTGGCCTCTGCAAGACGGACAAGGGCCTCGAGCTGCCTCGCCGTGACCGGTACCGGTTTGCTCGAATCAGCGATATCACGGAGGTTCATGTAATAGGCGATCAGCGCTGTTTTTGCTTCCTCGGAAAGGATTGGGTAGCAGGTCCGTTTTGCATAGGCAACATATTTCCTGAATAATACCGGATCTATTGCCGGGGTCACCGGTTTTAACTGTTCGGTGATATAGTCATCATCCACACCTTCAATTGGATTTTTACGGTGCTGCTGGATGAGTTCCCCGATGCTGTGTGCTTTCAGGATATGATTTGCTATGGCATTGTCCCTCTTTTTGTCGGGCTTATCGGTCATGACAAATATCAGGTCAAAACGTGAAAGGAGGGAGGCGGGCATGTTGATCTGGTCTGATATGGGGGCGAAATCATCAAACCTGCCGTATTTCGGGTTTGCCGCTCCAAGCAGGGCACACCGTGACTTGAGGGTCGCGGTGATCCCGGCCTTCGCAACACTGATCGTCTGTTGTTCCATCGCCTCGTGTAGGGCACTCCTGTCCTCTTTCTGCATCTTGTCCATCTCATCGACTGCGGCAACACCCATATCAGCAAGCACGAGTGCACCCGCCTCGAGTGTCCACCTCCCGTCGCCAAACTCGTCCTTTACGGCGGTTGCGGTGAGTCCTGCAGATGTTGAAGACTGGCCGCTCGTGTAGATGCCCCGTGGCGAGAGCTTGATGACATACCGCAGGAGCTGGCTTTTTGCGATGCCCGGGTCACCGATGAGGAGGACGTGGATATCACCCCGGAGGTGGCTTCCGTCAGGCATCTCCTTCATAATGCCACCAAAAAGTTGGAGCGCAATTGCCTCTTTGACATCATCGTTCCCGTAAATTGTCGGGGCGATTGAGTTGACGATATTCCGGTAGACCTGCGGGTCTTTGCTGATGGCGATAATCTCCTCTTCGGCCTTCTCGTCGATTTCAACCTCTTCAAATTCCTTCTCAGCAACTTCTATCGAGTTGCATTCGAGGTAGATATCAAAAATTGTGTGCTTGCTCCCGTGCGTGATGCGCTGCATCGAACGAAGGATACCATTCATTACCACGCGGTCCCCGGGAGCGACAACCCCGGTAAGGTCGTCGGTAACGTCCAGGTCGAGAGTCTGCGGCTGCTCACCGCCACGAAGACCTTCAGGCTGTTCCTGGATCCTGATTTTCTGGGAGTCAACAAACCATGAGCGTTTGGGTATCAGTTCGAGTTTCTTGAATGTACACCCATCGGTCGCACACCCGTCAGGTTCGATGAACTGCCCGTAGCCCTGCTTTTTCTCCGTGATGTGACCCCCGGGACAACGGAAAACTGCATTGACGATCCTCGGCCTGACCTCGGTTATTTTCCGGAGGATCCCTTCGACCGTGACGAACTTATTGATGTCATCAGAACGGATATGCCGGATACCGGTCTTTTTGGGCAGGTTAATGAACCTGATATTGATATGCTCGGCAATACGTCCGTCCTTTGCCTTGATGAGTTGGTGGTTTTTTATTGCATCTTTTACATCTGCAAGGACTTTCCCAGGGTTATCAAGCAGCTCATCGGCAAGCCTGATACCGGTTTTTCCGAAACTTTCGACCTCCCGGTAATCGATCTGGAGCGAGCGGCGGTACGGGTACTCGCGGGTCAGTTCTGCAAGTTGCTTTTTATACCTGTTTTTTAAGAACCTTGACCATTCTGCGTCCCGGCTGGTAATCTCGGCCTCAAGTTCCTCCACGGTTCACCTCCCGTATAACCCGTGGTACCGGGGGTTTTCTTCCCGATATTGCCGGTAATTGTGTGCATTCCATGTTTGGACTGCTATTGGGTGTTGTTCCCGGTAGGAAATATTTCAACCCTTCCTCAGGAAGCCGGGCTACAATGAGGTCCAGTCCATAACATTTCCTGCTCTTTTCTGCCATGACCTCTTCCTTATGCATGTTTTTTTGTCGCAGCCATTACAAATTTCGCGATCAATGCTTCCATCTGTATATCACTGTCAGCCCCTTCAGAAATCCGGAAATCTATCTCACCGATATGATCAATCAATGTCACTTTCAACATCTGGTCTATCGGCCTGCGGAGCAGTGTCCGGTAGCACTGGTTCAGGAGTTCATTGGGTGCAATACCCCGTTCATGGAGGAGTTGGGAAAGCGAGGATTCAGCTGCCTCAAAGTCTCCTGCTAGCGAGAGGTCAAGGAGCTGGTCGATCTCATCAGGGCGTGCGGTTGCAGTTATGGCATAGACCATCTGCCCGGTAATGCACGGGCTGATAATTGCGGCTCCCTGGAGGGCATTGATTGCCTTTCTCATATCACCCTGTGCAACATAGACAATCGCGTCGATAGCATCCGCGGACACGGTGATCCCTTCATTTTGGGCAATTTCCTGGATCTCTTCTGCGATTGGCGCTTTCCCGAGAGGTTTAAACCGATAGATTGCGCACCTGCTCTGGATTGGATCGATAATTTTTGAGGAATAATTACATGAAAGAATGAACCTGCAGGTCTGTGCGTAACTTTCCATGGTACGCCGAAGGGCAGACTGTGCATCATTTGTCAGGGCATCCGCCTCATCAAGGAAGAGAATCTTGAACGTAGCCCCGCCGAGCGGGGAAGTACGCGCAAACTGCTTGATCTGGTTTCTGACCACATCTATCCCGCGTTCGTCTGATGCATTGAGTTCCCTGAAGTTCATGTGCCACGATTCACCAAAAAACTCCCTTGCCAGGGATACTGCCGCAGTAGTTTTGCCAACCCCGGCACTACCGGTGAACAGGAGATGGGGAAGGTTGCCGTTTTTAACATATGACTCAAGCCGCTCAATGATCTCATCCTGACCTACGATATTCCGGAGTCGTAATGGCCTGTATTTTTCTATCCATATGGTATTGTTCTCCTCCATCCCCCGCACCTCATTTTAGTGACTAACTGTCTTCTTGTTTTGTAAGTCTTTGTTTTTGTATTTGTCTAATAATAGCGGTTCCGGAGATAGCATCCTCGTAATGAACTACCAGGATTAAAAAATCGTCTTTGTTCTTGCCGGAAGAATAAATCCTGAAAAATAACGATGAACCACAATGTTCAGATTTGCGGCAATATGCCTTTTATCAGGAATTTAACGGTCGGGTCCCAGGGATTCCTGATATACTGAAAACAAGTAATGAGCCGCCTTAGCTGGAGGCTAAAAAAGAAATGCCTGTAATTGTAACCACACCTGTTTCCTGTTGGCTGACTAAAAAACCCGAAAAAAAAGGAATGGTGTTAATTATTTCTTGTCGAAGAACTGGTCCTGTGTCTTCCGCCGGTTGTAGAGATAGTACCCGACAACGCCGATCACTGCGATAATCAGGATGATTACAATAGGCAGGAGCACATTCATCGGGATCTTTGACCAGATCGGTGCCGGTCCTGATGGTGGTGCTGTGACACCCGGTGGACTTGTGGTAGGTACCGTAGCAATCACTGTTGTAATCTCGGTCACCGGTACTTCTGTTGGAAGCGTAGTTATCTTAACTACCGTACCGGTTTGAGTATCTGACCCGGAGGTTTCAGAGGAACCGGTCCCTGATTTCAGGACATCCGCCCCGGTCGTATTTGCTGTAGGTACCGTGGTCGTGGCTTCAGTTGCATAATAGCTGCCACCGCCGCCGCCACCTCCTCCT
>JBAXJR010000002.1:0-182950 GCA_037137755.1 Methanomicrobiales archaeon
CAGGACAGGTTAGGCATTCAAAATCTAATTTGTTGCTGGTTGTGAGCTATCCTCTTACATTCTATTTGCGCGATTGCACTTTTTTATTAATTTTCGGGAAAATACCTGCATAATACAGTCAGTTCCCCGCCCGGCTGAAGTTTTTTAACCATTTTAGCGATAATTTAACGTTATATTAATAATTAGATCGCGATTTTTTTTAACTAGAATTTATTTTAAGGATCCCATCCTCCCCCGAATCAAACCATTAAAAAAAATCGGTAGTATCTTTAAAATTCGCAGACAGAATTTAGCATCTGGTTAATAGAAAAGTTGTCTTTTTATGAAGCCCGGTCATAGTAGTATAATTAAGTAATCTGGCATTAAACAACGAATAATTCGGGTTTGTTTAACCTTGACAGATGCCGGTATTGATCTGTCAGGGAGTATCTGAACAGGAGAATGATCATGGTGAATGTTAAACTCGGTATTATTTCCGCAATTGTTGTAGGACTCTGCCTGCTGGTTATGCCGCTTGCGGCGGTCCATATCCCCACGGTAAGCGAAGGGCTTCTTTCAAAGGAGGGGTGTTACGCAGGGGTATACCTCGGTGGGAACGTAGGGACACTGGGCCCGAATGATTTTATGAACAGTAATTCAGATGGCCACCTCTACGAGACGCAGTACCTGGACCATCCTGATTCATACGGTGAAACGGTACCAGGCGGCCTCGATTCCATTGATACCGGGATTGACTCATTCCGTGCATTGGTGAATGCCGTAAAAAGCGGTTCCGGGGTGAAACAGGTTATTTTTTCACGGTACTACCTGATGAACTTCTACCCCGACAACGATTACGGGAAGAAACCATATACTGCGTCCCCGGGGCTCGATGTATGGGCAGAAAAAGTCATTAAACAGGGTGGCGTTCCCATGATCGCCCTCGCACCCTACAACGGGCATACCCTTTCATTGTCTGATACCTATCCGAATGGAAAAACCGGTAGTCAAATCCTCACCGACCTGGCAACAAAATTAAAAGCGGTTTCAGACCGTAACAAGGACTCTTCGGGAAAAGGTGCGACGATTCTCATCTGGCTTGCACCCGAGTTCAATACGCACATCGAAGTGAACCCCGAAATAAATGACCATGTTGACAGCCCGGCGAAAAAGGCATTCCGCCAGTGGTTCCGGGATGCATATTCCCTGATTCACCAGAAAGGTGGGGAAAATATCCAGGTCATCTGGGCAGGAAATGTTGCGCAGACAAAGGACGACCGGAAGGTCTACTGGCCCGGAAATAATAATAACCTTGAACAACTCCCTTCAGATTCTGTTGACTGGGTAGGCATGACATGGTATTCCTGGCCGGACGGCCCCAAACAACTTTCTAATCTCAAAGGATTTTACGACTTTTACGCGAAGGAGAGAAACCATCCGTTTATCTTCACAGAGACGAGCAGCGACGGGCAGGGGGATTCCGCCCAGGAAGAGTCCTTAAAAGTCTCCCATGTAACGGAGGTCTATAACCCCGCGGTACTCTCGGCAACCTATCCGGATATCAAGGGAATTGTCTGGTTCAACGTGATCAAGAAAGAGGCAAAAAGCGGCAATGACCCGTCACTGGTCAATAAGAATTTCCTCATCCCCGACGGGCAGTACCAAGATAACGGAAAGCAGACCCCCGGGTTGATCTACTCAGCATCGGACCCATCCAGGCAGAAGAAGATGCTTCCTGGTTATCCGGAAGCCGTTATGGACCCGTATTTTGTTTCCGTTCTGGCTGCACCCGTAATGACTCCGAGTCCGACTCCGACAACGGGACCGTATATCCCGCCGTTCCAGGCGGATTTCACCGTCTCACCGGTGACCGGCGTCGCTCCCCTGACCGTAAAATGCACCGATAAGTCCACCGGGAACCCGGGCATGCGGGTCTATAATTTCGGTGACGAAACAAGTGTTACGGGACCCAATCCGGGCCATACCTACCGGTCCCCTGGCGTTTACACGATTAACCTGACCATCACAAAATATAATAAAACAACGAATTCGATCATGAGCAGTGTAGCAACAAAAACGGATGTGATTACGGTGAACCAAGTTCCATCTATGCCACTGGTGGCGAAATTTACGGCATCCCCCGTCAGTGGCACTGCACCCCTGAAGGTAAAATTCACCGATCAGTCAACAGGGGCACCTACATCCTTACATTATGATTTCGGTGATGGGACCACGGCAACCGGTAAGAACCCGGTTCACTCCTACCTGGTCCCGGGAGTCTATGATGTTACCCTTACCGTCCTGAAACCGGACCCGGGTACCGGAACCGTTGCGAATTCTGTAGCAGTGAAAACTGGCCTGATCGTCGTTAACAGCACCCCTGGTGCACCACTTCCTGCCACAATCAAACAGGTCGATCACCTCATGGTCCAGGTACCTGAACCGGAACTGGTCTTTAACCTTTTTAGCGGGGACCTCGGGCTTCCCGTTGCGTGGCCGATGGAAAATTATGGGGAATTCTCATCTGGCGGAGTAACATTCGGGAACGTGAACATGGAGCTGTTGAACAGCTCCGAAGAAATGAGGCAGCAGGGCCTGATACCGGATGGAAATGGCATTGTCGGGGTTGCGTTCCAGCCGTCAGGACCTATTGGGTCTACGGTAAAAACCCTCGATGCATACCAGGTCCCCCACGGCCCCATTATCCCCTTTAATGTGACAGAAAACGGGACGACCTCAACCCTCTGGAATAACCTCGAACTGAGCAGGATGATGCCCGGTTCCATGATTTTTTACTGTGAATATACCTTCAACCAGACCGGGTTCCGCCAGCGGATGGAGCAGTCGCTGGCCGCTGCGAATGGCGGGGCTCTCGGCATAACCAGGATGAAAGAAATAACGGTTGAATATGCTGACCCGTCAGTACTTGAAAAATGGCAGAGGTTGCTGCCCGGAGTTCCCGGAAGGACACCCGAATTCCTTGACGGTGGAGATGGAGTCACGGTTCACCTGGTAAAATCAGGGAGGAACGCAATCTCTTCAATTACGGTCCAGGTGAAATCCCTGGAACGTGCAAAAACGGTCCTTGAAGGAAAGGGGTTACTTGGAGCGGTTTCCGAAGGGAAGATCTCCATCAATCCCGATACCATTTCAGGCCTGCAGGTGTATGTAACCGAATAGGCCTTCCTCTGCAGTCTTTTTTTTTGCCGGAGTTATCCCGTAATTTGCAAGAAAAAGCACCCGGTGGTAAATAGAGGTTACTTTCCTTTTTGACAGGCCTCACAGATAGGCATAGTGTATTGTTGCGCCAAATCCTGGATCGGATGGACGGCGAGATATGACTTGAGCACGCCAATCCCCTGGTCCATGGTCTCGATCAATGCCGCAGACCAGATATACTGTTTACTGTTGGCAGATCCCCATATCAGCGCAGCTGGCTTCCCCTTCGGATGCAGCCATGTAAAAGTCCGGGGTGTCGGTAACCATGGAGCACTCGCAGATGGTGTAAAATGCTTTCAATCACGTTTTCGCACCGTAATCAAAACACATAACATGAATCATCGTAATATTACCTGCCATGAAACGCTCCACTCCACTCTTATTATTTGTGCTCCTTGTAATCCTCATCCTGTCTGCCGGCTGCACCGAAACCTCACCTGATTCATCGCCTGCTTCCGCCGCTTTGTCCTCTACCGGCACGGGTATCGGCGGTATCAGCGTGGATGTCAACGCAATGAATTCAATCCTGGCCTCCACGTACCTCCAGATGTCCGACCTCAATATGACATTCATCGATTTCAAAATCACGAACCCCTCGGGCCGCCCCCAGACGGTAACTGTTGAGTCGGAGATCCCTGGCTATACCGAGAAGGCGATCAACACCGTCGAGGTCCCTGCTCACGGGGATATAACGGTCGGGCAGACTCCCTCACTCCGTCCCGGCGCAATCCCCTCAGAGATGACAACCGCAACGCTCCACTACAAGGTCGCCCTTGCAGACGGGACTCGCATCGATGAGCAGACCTACCCCATCAAAATCTACGCGAAGGACACGATGGTCTGGTCGATCTTTGATGGCGCTGAATGGAATGACATGACACCGTACATCGCTGCGTGGGTGACCCCGCATGCAGCAGAGATCGACCCGCTCATGCGTAAGGCTGCCGAGTACACTCCCGCGAAGTCGATCACCGGGTACCAGTGTGGGGATAGTTGCACGGATCAACAGTGGGAAGATGACACGAATGCCCAGGTTAAGGCGCTCTTTTCGGCGCTTAAGAACAATTACCAGATCACCTATATCAACTCGCCAATTGCCTACGGAAAGGGAAACGACGCCCCCCAACGTGTCCGGCTGCCACAAGATTCCCTGACTTCAAAATCGGCCAACTGTATCGATGGTGCAGTCCTGTATGCATCGGCCCTTGAATCCATTGACATGAACCCCCATATCATCATTATACCCTCGCACGCGTTCGTCTGCTATAATACGAAGCCCAACTGCCCCGATTGTTTCTCATGTCTCGAGACCACGATGACTGGTTCGTCGACGTTCGAAGAAGCTGTCGCGACCGGGAATCAGGAGTACCAGACTGAGATCACGAATGGGAATTTCAAGTCGGGCAATTCAAAGGATCTTTCCATTGCCGATCTCAGAAAGATAGGCCTTCTTCCGATGCAGTGAAACTGGTGACACGGAAAGAAACCGGCGGGACTCCGACAGGGGTCCCCTCAAGATGCTTTTTGTCCGCAGGGCTGGAATCCACTCATTTCTCCAGCTGAAAAAGAGCATCACAAAGAGAAAGAGTAGTGGCATCATGCAAGGACTACACTTCTCACCCTTATTGATTCGCAAAAAACCCTGTACCCAGGCCTCTGGTGTATCCTGTTTGGTATCACCGGGCTTCTCATCTGGAAATTGTAAACTGGTATCCGTCTATACCGATCATGCCCTGATATACTATTCCTGACCTAGATGCTAACTTGTCTCCTGTTGAAAAGTCTCTGACATCCCCAACCTCTGCGAGGAGAGTTATGGCAATAATCTCTCCAACACCAGGAACTGATCTGAGTCATGTCGAACCCTATGGGTAGTGCCTGTTACTGCCCATCATCGTTTTTTAACAAAATCAATTTCCCTTCTATTTCCAGCGATTTCAAACCAGAAAGGATTTAATATCTTTTATCTTACCCGTTTTATCATGGATATAACGCTTATCTCTTCAATGTTTGAAGAATTACCGAGGCAGGGTCCGGGATCTGATGAATCAACCGCTCATGCCTGTTCACTCATCCCCCAGGTTCCCGAAGGGGGGCATATACTCGATATCGGGTGTGGATCAGGTATGCAGACCCTTACCCTTGCAAGGCTCTGTCCCGATTGCAGGATTACTGCTATCGATCTTCATCAACCATTTCTCGATGATCTCAATCTTCGGGCAAAAAAAGCAGGGCTTGATGGCAGCATTGAAACTCAACGTGCATCATTGGACAATCTGTCGTTTAAGGAGGCCTCATTTGATCTTATCTGGTCAGAAGGATCTGCATTCATAATGGGTTTATTGCCTGCACTCCATTATTGGAATCATTTTTTGAAGTCTGGTGGATATCTGGTCGTCTCGGATTGTACCTGGTTCACTGATTCACCCTCTGATGAATGCAGGGATTTTCTGGATGGATCATGCCCTGATATGAAGTCTGAATCTGATACCAAAGACCTGATCCGGGCTGAAGGGTATATGGTTATCGGGTCTTTCCGGCTTCCTGATGCAGGCTGGTGGGACCATTATTATTCTCCCTTATCAGCGAGAATTCCCCTGTTGAGAGAAAAACATGCGAATAATGCTGATGCACAGAAGATTATCCAGGAATTAGAGAAAGAGATGGAGCTTCATCGCAACTATTCGAAGGAATATGGGTATACTTTTTTTGTGCTGAAAAACAGTAAGAGCGATTAAACCGGAAGGTTGCGATAGAAATATTTTTTTTTTAAAATAATCCCGATTTCTATTCAATAAATCTCATTTTGCCTTTATTTCTTAACATGGCCAAAAGATATTGGAAATCCTACTCCATGAGTGACTACTAATAGTGATTAAGCCTTCTGGGAAACAATGGGTATCAAAATTTCTGACAAAGCTGGATAAATCAATACCAGTAGTCACGGAACTTAAATTGGTCATCGGAAGAATCCTTTTTTTCTGTATGTGAACTACGTTATTACAACTTATAGATATAAAATAACCAATGGTTATTTAATAGTTTAGGGAAATAACTTTGTAGTGAAACTGCATCCGGGCAGAATCAAGGTGATTAATGGAGGAAATCAAATGAAAATACCACCACTGAAACTGGTTTATTTTTCACCAACAGGGACGACAAAAGCGGTTGTCCAGGCTATTGCAGATGGAATACATCAGAGCAACGTGGAAGTACTGGATATTACCCGGCCGGACAAGAGAAAGCAACCATTGCAGACCTCGGAAAACGAATTGCTTGTTATTGGTGTGCCGGTGTACATGGGAAGGGTACCGGCCCTTTTAACTGGATGGCTGCATGCGATCAAAGGCCATAACACGCCTGCGGTATGTGTCGTTGTCTATGGCAATCGTGTGTATGACGATGCCCTGCTCGAGCTGAATGATATTATGACTCAATGTGGATGTAAACCGATTGCTGGTGCTGCGTTCATTGGGGAACACTCCTTTTCCAATGCCGAAACACCAACCGCCGAGGGTCGTCCGGATGGAAGTGACTTAAACCTGGCAGAATCACTTGGGCGAAAAATACAGGGAAAATTCCACTCTGTACTATCAGTTGACCAGATTTCTGAAGTCACAATCCCCGGCTGCCATCCGTACCGGGGAGAGCCGTGTCATCCTTACCGGAGAGATTCGAGTCTGTGGAATGTTGATTTTATTGCGGTCAGCGATGCATGTATCCAGTGTGGTGCCTGCGCAGAAGGGTGTCCTGTGGGAGCTATCGATCCGGAAAACAGCAGAATTATCGATAAGGAACAATGCATCACCTGTTGTGCCTGCATCAAACACTGCCCAAAAAAAGCCAGAGCCATGAAACCCGGAGTTGTAAAAGACGCTTCAATACGTCTCAATTCATTATACAGAGAGCGGAAAGAACCTGAATTCTTTATTGGTTAGCCGGAGTGTAAGAATGGGAATAGCAGACAGGAGACAACGGGAAAAGGAAATGCGGAGAATTGCAATCCTCGATGCAGCCGAGCGGCTCTTCTTCTCCCGGGGGTACGAGGATGTCTCCATGGACGAGATTGCCCGCGAGGTCGAGCTGAACAAGGCCACCATCTATCTTTATGTTAAAAATAAGGAGACACTCTTCGCGACCATAGTGCTCCGGGGGGTCCGGATCCTGGCGGAAAAATACATGGGATGCATGGAGAAACAGGTCCCGGGCATTGTCAAGGTAGCCATGATGGGCCAGGCATATTACCGGTTTTCGCAGGAGTACCCGGATTATCAGCGAATGATCCAGTTTTATGGGTCTGAACGTTTTTCCAAAGAGAACCCGTGTACCGCGGAGATCGGAAACGGGTATGGCACGTGCCGGATGATCCTGCGGGATGCAGTGAAGGAGGGTATCGATGACGGCACGATCCGGGCTGACCTCGATCCGTTCCTGACCTCGATGTACCTGATGATCTCCTTCATGGGTATCCTGTCCATGGAAGACAAGTGGAAACGGGTGATCGGGGCGGAGGGGTACAGCTACGAGCATTTCGCCCGGGAATTCTTCCGGTTCATCATTCCTGCGGTTTCTTCGGGAGAGAAGCCACACCTAATGAATGGTAAGGATTTTGAATCATTTGGTTTCTTTTTAACCGGGCCTGTGGTGCCTGAAAAGGGAAAAAGGTGAAATAACGGGTCTGTTGAAATCTTCATTCCATAGATATAATTTTTTTTGTTCATCCGGATAAATACCCCTCAAAAATCGAATGAACTGTGGATAATAATCATACATCTGAAAAGCTATCGGGACCAGCTACTACGAACTCATGCAAGAAACTAAAACAAAATACCGTATTGGAAGGAACGACATGACAAAAGTTGTCGCAATTAACCGAAGTCCCCGCAAAGACGGGAACGTGTCCATTCTTATCGGGTATATCTTCAAAGAGCTTGAAGAAGAGGGAGCAGAAACTGAACTGGTCCAGGTCGGCAGGAAGGAGATCCGGGTTGGTCCGTTCTTGGTGTGGGAAGTGAGATCAGGGACGTCAACAAGGACGCAGAAGGGTTTCACATGCACGCGGACGCCGGGAAGAACATGGCATGGCTCCTGAAGACGATGGAGTGGGCAGGGAGTCCTGAAAAAAATCGTGGTGGGGAGAGAGAGAGCAATGGTAAATGTAGTAGTCTCCGGTGCATCAGGCAGAATGGGGCAGATAGTGGGAAAGATGGTTACCGAATCCATCGGTCTTGAACTGGTCGGGGGGATCAGCTCCAGGCCTGGTTCGTTTTTTGGCGTTGAGATCGTCGGGACAGAATATGCCGGGGCCTTCCTGAAGAGTTCAGGTGCCGATGTGCTGATCGACTTCACCAACGCCAGGGCTGCTGTCGCGAATGTGAAGATGGCGGCCCAAGGGAATGTCTCCCTGGTTGTCGGTACGACAGGTTTTTCTCCTGACCAGCATGCCGAGATGGAGGAGGCAATCCAGGGATCTGTCCCGGCAGTTATTTCGAGTAACTTTTCAGTCGGCATGAATATCTTCTGGCAGCTCGTCCGGGAATCGGCGAGGCACCTCATGGACTATGACATCGAGCTCACCGAAGCCCACCACCGGAACAAAAAGGATGCCCCGAGTGGTACGGCAAAGACAATCCTGCAGATCCTTGATGAGGAATGCGGGCACCGCAAAAAGATATACTGCCGCGAAGGGGTAACCGAAAGAGAGGACGAGATCGGCGTCCATGTCATCCGAGGCGGGGATATTGTCGGGGATCACACGGTGATGTTCTCGAAGAATTTCGAGATGGTCGAACTTTCTCACCGGGCATATGACCGTTCCGTCCTGGCCAGCGGTGCACTCCGGGCTGCCCGCTGGGTCGTAGGGAAGGAATCTGGAATTTATGATATGAGCGACGTTCTCGGCCTGGGAGAATAATTTTTTTGTTTACGAAATCACCAAATAGCAGGGATTGCGTCGTCAATATCTGCGAGATAGAGTTTCACATCCCGCTTAGATATAGATGACCTCGGAAAGCACATCCTTCGGGATACCTGGTTTTTATGAATCTGACGTTACCAGATCTACATGGTTACCTAGTCTCCCGGAATGGAATTTTATGAGACGCGTAACGTGGACAACGCCACCGGTTTTGAGTGCTCCAACAGGTCCGGAATACCGGCACCGGCATGCTGAACATGATCTGCCATGGTCCCGTTGTTTCCGGGAAAGACCGGGAAAAAAACCACGCCGTGTTAGTGGGCAATCTATGAGGAGGAGGATCCGGCCAGCTACGCAGGGAGTGCTGGCGCGACGAGGGAAGCTACAACCCCTTACTCGAAAGAAGGAGACGCTGATGAAAACGATTTCAACGGATCAAAAAAATCAGAAAATCAGCTGATGGTAAGGGGATATAAATCTGCCTGCAATCACTACAATTCATGGTATCGGGGAGTGAAAAATGGAAAAGAATGGAACTTATACCGGTAATCCGCAGGTATTAACATCTCTCATTGTTGTTTTATCCTACCATCACGGGAATACGGAGAAGATCGCAAAAGCCTGTGCAGACGTGCTTGATGCAAAGGTAACAACACCGCAGCAGGTTAAGCCTGAAGAGATAAAGGAGTACGACCTGGTGGGCTTTGGCTCGGGGATCTACAACGCAACATTCGATGCATCCGTCCTTGACCTTGCCGACAGGCTGCCAAAGGCGGGTACTACGAAGGTCTTCCTCTTCTCAACCTATGGGGCTCCGGCCGCTTTTGTGGGCAGGGAATTTGTTGAGAAGAACCATGCCCAGATCCGTGAAAAACTGCAGGCAGCAGGGTACGAGGTTATCGGCGAATTCGGGTGTGCGGGGTGGAACACGAACAGTTTCCTGATCTATTTCGGGGGCCTCAATAAAGGCAGGCCAGATGCCGAAGACCTGAAGAATGCGGGAATCTTTGCCCGGGATATGAAGGAAAAAGCCCGGGGATTAAGGGCGAATCACAGGCTGACATGATAACGAAACAAGGGTAAACCGGGATAAAAATGACCGGTAAACGGAGAGGTGCGTCGTATCGGTACATTAGAAAAAGAGTTCTGGCAGCGACCAGGTGAAACGCTCATTTGAATTCTTATCTCTGTTCTGATCCCGCTTTAGCTTTCGTTTCCTGGTGATACGTTTCAGGAGCTGGTCTGTCCGACCCGTTTCGTCATATTTTTACCGCAGGTGATGAATAACTTCAGCATGCAACTCCGACCTCTCCTGATGTTCCTGGTATTGTTAGCGGTTATCATCTTCACTGGATGTACGGATCTCCCGCCCTCCGGACAAAGCGGCCCGGTCGTCAGTCCAACCTCCCATACCCCTTCACAACCGGCAAATGGGACATGGACGTTCG
Organism: Methanomicrobiales archaeon; assembly: GCA_037137755.1. Taxonomy (GTDB): domain Archaea; phylum Halobacteriota; class Methanomicrobia; order Methanomicrobiales; family Methanospirillaceae; genus CAIKOD01. Next base: position 10,564 of record JBAXJR010000002.1, read on the forward strand.
TGGTCTTTGGTGATTCGCGCGATATCACCAAGAATACTACGACAGGGATCAGCCCGTATCTCTATCCCATCGCTGGTGCGGTTGCAAACGAGAGCCCGGACCTCGTCATCTATAACGGAGACCTCGTCAGCGGGTGGATCATTGCGGAGACATCACCCGTGGCAACTGACTATCCTGCACAGTTCAGGAACTGGATGAATGCGGTCACCCCCATTCACAATTTCACGACAGGCAGCGGAATCCCGATGTACGTGATCAGGGGGAACCATGAGGACGGCCCGAACCAGACGATAATGCCCCTGCTGGATGCGTACCTCGTATCCGTTGCCCGGGACATGCCACAAAACGGTCCCCCCGGTGAAGAGAGATTAACCTACTCCTTCATATGGAAAGGGGCGAAATTTATCGGGATTGATGAGTACTCCCCTCATAACGGGCTTAAAGAGACGGTAAACCAGACCTGGGTCGACGCAGAACTTACTCGCGATACAAGGCCATTCATGTTCGTTTTCGGTCATGCACCTGCATATCCTGTCGATAGTGATCTGGACGATAAAGGATACGACCTTTCTGTCCATCCGGACCAGCGTGACCTGTTCTGGAACAGTCTTGCAAACCACCATGTGACCGCGTACTTCTCGGGGCATGCCCATATGTATGTCCGGGGTGTGGTCCAGGGAGTCCAGCAGGTGGTAAGCGGCAACGGCGGGGCAATCGGAAATCCATTCAACCCGGCAGAGGCAGATCCGACTCTCAAAATCGAGTATCCCCTTCAGAACGTACCGGCACTCGAAGGAAAAGTTGGTTATTTCGTCGTCACGGTCGATGAGCATGCAGGGACGATAAGTGCCGTGCAAAAGGTATACGATCATGTCAACGGGACCTGGAAAACTGGTGACCGGGTCGTCCTTTCAAGTTCAGGAAAGGTTATTCCTGTAAAATAACCCCGGGATAGGTAAGAAGTCCGACACGGGTACCAGGCGACAAACCCAGGGGGCCAGGGGAAACCCCCCCAACACCGAACAACGCTCCTTGACGTTTTCTCCCAGCGAGCACTGCGAACACCGATCGCGTGGGGCTGTGTAACAAAATGGCGGAACAGGAAGGAAAAGGCGGTTCAGGTACAGCCTGTGATGTATGGTAAAAAGAAGAAGATCATCCCTGCCCACCCGTTACGGGTGACACGGTAATCCCGAGACGCTGGTATAATACCTGCACGCCCGGTTTTGTCCCGAGGAAATGAACCAGGAGTTCGTTCCCATCCGCCATATTGCCTTTTGCAAGGATCTCCTGCCGGAACTTCCTGCCATCGGTCTGGTTCGTCATCCCGTCCCTTTTGAAGACATCGACGATGTTGAGGGCATACACCTTCGACCAGAGGTACCCGTAATACCCCGCATCGTAACCTCCCATGAAGTGACCCATCGTCGCAGGCTGGTGTGTCCCCGCAAGCTGTTTCATTCCCTTGACCTCCGCGTAGGTCCGGAACCAGACGTCTGTTGTATTAACCGGCCCGGAAGCAGAATGGAACCGCATGTCCTCCAGTGCATAGGCCAGCTGGCTGCTGTAATAACTTCCGATCCCGACATCCCTGGCCGCGATGACCTGATCGCGGAGTCCTGCCGGGAGTTTACGGGAGGTATTCGTATAATGGCCCGAGAGGGATTCCAGCACCTGCGGGTCCCAGACCCATTCCTCAAGGGTCTGCGAGGGGGTTTCAAGGAAATCCTTCTCGACGTTCGTCCCGGAAAGGGTGCCGTAGGGCGACCTTGACAGGAGGTCGTGCACCGCATGGCCGTTTTCATGGAAGAGCGTCTCCATCTCGCCCGGCGTCAGGAGGGATGGTGTATTCCCTTCGGGGGCATGGAAATTACCCATAATTGCAACCACGGGGACCGTATACGTGCCTTCTTTCATCCTTCCCTTGCGAAGGGTATATTCTGCGAAATGCCCGTACTTCCCGTCCCGTGGATAGGGATCGAGATACAGGTACCCGATTGTCGCATTGTCGGAGCTGTTGCTCACCCTGAAGAGCCGTACTCCCGGAGACCAGACGGGTGCATCCTTCACCTCGTCATACCGGATTCCGAACAACGTCCCATAGGTAGAAAACATGCCCTGCAGGACCCCGTCAAGGGGGAAATACTCCCTGACTTCGTCCATATCGTAGGCATACAGGTTCTTCCGCTGTTTCTCCAGCAGGTACAGGATGTCCCAGGGGTCGACCTGCGTCGATGCCGGGTCGTAACGTTTCCTGATTTCAAGGAGCCCGGCAAGTTCTTTTCGGTTCTTCTCCACCAGGGGCCCTTTCATGGCATCGAGAAATGCCATTACATTGGTGGTATTCTCTGCCATCCTGCCGTCCAGCTGGTAATCGGCCCAGGTCTTGTACCCGAGTTCCTTCGCAATCTGCTCGCGAAGGACGATGGCTTCTTCCAGGAGGGCCGTGTTCCGTTCTGCCTGGCGGTTCAGGTCGGCCACATACATCTTCTTCCGCGTCTCGTTGTTCCCGGCATACGTCATCACTGCCAGGTAATCCGGGTATTTCAGGGTGACGATGTAGGTACTACGGTTTGTTGTACCGAATGTGGCGATGGACGAGTCCGGGATGCCGGCCAGGTCTTCCGCAGTAAATTCAAGCGTGGTATTGTCGTTGTTCAGGTTGGCCGTAAACTGTGACTCAAGCCCGGTCAGGTTTTCCTTCATTGCCCTGACCGAGGCAAGCCGGTCCTCCGGCAGGTTCAGCCCGTTGTGTTCGAAATCCCTGATTGTTATCGTATAGAGCCGCGATTCCTCACTGGTCCGGGGGGCCTGCCCCTTCATCGCATCGTACAGGTCCCGGCGGGAATAGGTGCTGGTTAAGAATATATTGGCTGCCTGCTCTGAGGCTACGCCTTCGGCAGCGATGCCGGGGTCCGGGTAGACATACCCCATCAGGTTGAGTGGCGCGACTGCATCGTTATAATCTGTTATCGCACTGTCGAACGCAACGAGTGTCGTGCTCACCGTGCGTTCACCGGGTTTGAGGGCTGCAATTGCATTGAGCGAAGCATTAGCCCTCTGTTCTGCCGCAGAGCTTTCCCTGGCAATTTCCCCTGGAGAATAACGTGCCTGGATTGGCCCTGTCTCCTTCTGGGAAACGGAGACGTTCGGACCCGAAGGTGGGCCGTTCTGGAGGCATCCTGCCATCAGGATGATGATAAAAATCAGGACGAAGGTATATACCGCTGAATACAGGGGTTTCATGGGATGTTTTGCAAACATTGGAGAATCAGTTATAATTCCCTATGGTGTTATTGAGAATAATTCCTGTGTTTGGGTATCGGGATCGGGTGAACGATGGATAACACAAAACCCATGGTGCCCGTTGTATATAGCTGCATACGGTTTATGGGCTACAATGGCCAGGAAGCCTGATTATAAAGAATATCCTGTCCTTTTACAAAGCGAGGTATGAATTCAGCTCCCTACACATAAAACCCCTTTCCCGTTCTGTGCAGCGAGCACCGCCTGGACCGATCGTACCGGAAACCGTGTAGTACTACGGTGAAATTGCAATAAAACCGGAAAATTCAGGGTAGGCTGATTATGAGGCCGGTACTACTTGAAGCGGCAGGATCTTCCGCAAAACAATTTCCCAGAGGATTTCCTGGTATATCCCAAAATATCCATGAATCAGGGGATCACGGGACCCGGCTACCGCTCATCGAATCCCGGGAAGAGTTAGTCAGGAGATTATAACCTACAACAGGATATGGGTACTATAAGTGTGAGACATTAATGGAATCAGGAAATGAATACCGGGTAGTACAGGTACTGTGCCATGCTGTGGAGCATCAATGCTTATCCATAAACGGATGGTTGATCTTGTTCCGGTGTATATCTGCAACGAATGTCAGCAGGTCAACAATATGATGTGATGTGCATAAATGCAACTGATCGGGCCTGAAATTTTTTTAGTAGTTGTTTTTTAATTACCAGGTCAAATGTCTGAACTGGAGGGTTGTACAACGACAGGGGTCCAGGTCCGGCACCCGGTATCAGACACAGCGGCGCTGGTGATGCTCTGGGCAGACCAGTACTACCAGCAAAATCCCCTGATCAGGGCTTATCTCCGGAGGCTAGACCTTGAGGCCGGGAGAGACCTGTTCGATCGGTACAACCGTGTCTGCCCCTGGTACTCTGAAGTGATCATCAACCGGAAGCACTTCATCTGTAACACGGTCAGGGAACTGGTTCAATCCGCGCGGGGGAATGTGACAATCGTCAATCTCGGGGCCGGGTTCTCCCCGCTCGCCCTGGAACTCGCTGACCTGCTCGCTCCTGGCTGCACAGTTATCGAAATTGATGAGAGCGGTATGGACCGGAAGCAGGAGATCTACCCTGACCTCATCCCGGATTGCTGCGGATATATCTCTTCAATCAAAGCAGATATCACGGATTGTCACGCTCTTGAAGATGCCCTTTGGCAGGAAAAGGAAGGACACCTCATCGTGGTAATGGAGGGCCTCACCTATTACATCTCGCGGGGGGGGATGGCAGGGGTCCTTTCCGCACTCTCCGGGATCCCCGGGGAGCAGAGCATTGTGTTTGAGCACCTGAAGCCCTGCCAGCTGATCCGGGAGGAGCGGCGATTCATTCCTGAGAAAATATTCTCGCATGTACGGGACTATACCGCCCTCGACCGCATGACTACCTATACTGAAGGGGAAATTCAGGCGCTGCTTCCTCCGGATTTTACCTGTTCCTATTACAACATGGACGAGATGGAGAAAAGGAGGACCGGTGCGTACACATACTTCCCGACTCCTGATTCCGGCTGGCTGTCCTGTGCAGTTGCGTTGCGAAACCAGGATTTTTATTCTCCTGAATAACCGGATGTAACTCTCCAATGACCTGTCCGGACATACTTTCTCTGGTAAAGGTTGATCCAGGTCCTGTCCGGGATGCGTGAATTTCGGACAACCTATGCCCTTATTCCACTGATCCGTGGTTTTCGCTCCCGACCGACCAAAAAGCCGCATCCACACAAGTTCAGCGTTTCACAAGACCGGTTACCTCTTCACGGATCGCCAGGAAATCCTTGTCTGCAATGCTTCGCGGACGGGGGAGCCGGACATCGATCAGCCCATGAATGCTTGCCGGCCGGTCTGAAAGGACAATAATACGGTCAGCGAGGTAGACTGCCTCTTCAGGGTTGTGGGTGACGAGCAGGATAGCGACCGGGTGACCTTCAGCCGATGCTGCATCCCGTATCCTGATGATCTCGTCCTGCAGCTCACGGCGGGTAAACGGGTCGAGTGCACTGAACGGCTCATCCATCAGGATGATCCCCGGGTGTACCGCAAGTGCCCGTGCAACGGCAGCCCGTTGTTTCATACCACCTGAGAGCTGGTACGGGTAATACGCGGAGAACGAGGTCAGCCCTATCAGGTCCAGAAGGTCTGCTACCCGCTTGGTTGCCACATCCTCCGGAACTTTCTCCGCACCGAGCCTCAGGCCGTAGGAGATATTATCGTGGACATTAAGCCATGGGAAGAGGGCGTCGTCCTGGAATACCATGGCCGCCCTGGCAGGTCCCGTCCCCTGGGACTCAAGCGTACTGATGGAGCCGGAATCGATTGTTTCAAGACCGGCAATCATCCGGAGCAACGTGGACTTCCCGCACCCCGAGGTCCCCATTATGCAGAGGATTTCGCCCGGGAAGGCCTCGAACGATATTCCCTGGAGGACCCTGCACTCCTGTTCATCAGCAACAAAGGTCTTTTTGAGGTCCCTGACCGAAAGTACGGGTTCCATCATCCCCTCCCCTGCCAGTGAAAGAACTTCGTCTGCCCGGCACGGAAGAGCATATCGGCACCAAGGCCAATGATGCCTATAATGACCATCCCGGCGCCGATCACCTGCAGCTGGCCCAGGTTATAGGCATACATGATCATGAAACCGAGCCCCGCACTCGTCCCCGGGAGCATCTCGGCAGCAACCACGCACATCCAGGCAACGGCAAACGCAACACGGAGCCCTGTCCATATGACCGGCAGTGCACCCGGGACTATCACGGTCCGGACCCGTTCAAACGAGGTCGACCGGAACATCCGGGCCACGTCGGTCCACTGCGACCTCACCCCGTGCACCCCGTCTATCGTGTTAATCAGGATCGGGAAGAACGCTCCCATGAAAATAATAAAAATAATTGACGTGAACCCGAGCCCAAACCACGCGATGGCAAACGGCATCCAGGCAATGGGCGGAACAGGGCGGATCATCTGAGTAAAGTAGTTAAGGTAGGAGTCGACCTCCTTCGAGGTCCCGATCAGGAGCCCAAGGGGAACTGCGACTGCTACCGCACACAAGAACCCGGTCAGCACTTCCCGAAGGCTCACGAGAGCATTCTGTGCCAGTGACGAACCCCCGAGGACTGATGCAAACGGGTGGGCCAGGACAAGCAGAATGTCCCCCAGCCTGGGGAGGATATAGTTATTATTGATAATAATGGCCGCAACTTCCCAGATAATAAGGAACAGGACGATTACGACCAGTCCCTTGGCTATGTTAGAAATGGAATGCTTTTTTTTAGGTTCCATACATGATCACCGTGATATTGTCATATGCAAGGGCACTCCGGATGATGGTCTCCTGGATCGAACTCTGGACTGTTGCGATGACGAGCGGACTCCCGTGGGCCGATCTCATTTCTGCCCAATCGGTAAAGGTGTTCCAGTCGCTACAGGGTGCCTGGTTGTTGACCACCAGCCCGGTGCCCCCTGAATTGATGGACTGGATCATGGTTGAAGGGTTCCCGAGACCGATCTGGAGTTCTTCTGGGACAGACCCGATATAGGCCCCGTCCAGTGCACCCTGCCCGATGGTGGTCATAATCCCTCCCCCGGACTGGCCTGGGATCAGGGTGACGTTCGCGAAAGGCTGGTCATTCACATAAAGAGTGCAATGTTCGGGACGGGATTCAGCGGGGTTATCCGGGGCCAGGTAGAAACCGTAGCGATCGCGGAAGTAGTCAGCGTCTTTCACCATCACATACAGAGGTGCCGTATGGTCCGAGGAAGCCAGGTAACCCAGGTTTACCTCAATTACGTTACCGGGTTCCGGGAGGGCAAGAGTCCCGTTCAGGTATTGTTTCCCCTGTTCCACAATTGCATGGTCCATCTGGGGGGTTTTCGTGCTGTCTTCGGCTGGCAGTCCGATATCATTTATATCGGGTGGGTATGCCCCGCTCGTGAAGTTGATATTGGTAAAGGCCTGTTGTTCAACCGAGAGCGGGTTCAGTGTTCCGGACGCTGTCAGGAGGGGTTTTGTGCCAAATACCCATGCTGCCGTGATATTCTCTGCCTGGGACTGGTTTTCGTTCACCCGTTCAACTGCTGCGGTTGTCAGTCCGGAAAGGAGTGCTGATACATTGGAGTTCTTCGCAACCATGTCATTCCGGAGGACAAAAACACAGCAGGCCGTATCTCCCCATGCACCCGGTGGAGGCATCCATTCTGGGGTCGCGATCATCTTTGCAGTACCGGGAAGGGTAGCGGTTGAAACAATCGGCTCCCATACGATGAATGCATCAATCTGGCCGGCATTAAGCAGCTGGACCATCGACCCCGAGGAAGCATACACGAGGTAGACCTTGCTTTGGGAATCGGATTGACTGGTATCCTGATAATCGGGGTAAAGCGCTAAGAACAGCAGGGTGACAACCAGGAGGAGACAGATGACAAATGTGAGGGGTAACTGCCGTCCTTTCATGGTTCAACTTTCTTATTTTTTGAGATACTGCTATTTATGGATACACGGTTTGTAATTATGGATGTAAGACCTGCCCAGGCATCCGGTATTCAAGCGTTAGGTTGTGACTTCGTATTCATTCGGTGGAAAATTATCCACACCGGACGTCCGAAAAAGAGGAATTCTCAACTTCTTTTGAGGGCACAAATACCCATACGAGATGAAACTTGAAGCATGCAATCCAGAAGTCGAAGGATTTTTCGATATCCGTATATGGACCTTTACCGGGAATGCAAATTAGCGTGATCACAAATCACCGATGATGTTTAAAAAAAATGAAATTGTTATGCGTTTTTCATTTTGGCTTTTCCCACAAATCCATCTTTACCAAGATAATACATGAAGCCTTTTTCTCTTACAATCATCTCAGTTCCGATTTTCTTCTTCTTGCCGGATTTATTATGTTTCATCGGGGCTGCCCAGACGTATCCGTCTTTACCAAGATAATAGAGAAAACCATTATCTCGCTGAATCTTTTCTTTTCCAATTTTAGTACCCATAAAGCACCTCAAACCCTAATCAGGGTGAGATAATGAGAATTAATATCTTATTATATAAATACTCTTTGGCTATAACCTATTCAATGGGGCTATTTTACGAATTGGTGGTCAATGTATTGAGATGATTTTTGGACACATTGATAATCCAAATCAGTCTCAATAATGATGGGGACTCATGATCGATTTCATCGATATTCCGTCGGTTTTCATGCATTAATTCCTTTTTGCATTAAGACTGTCTTTTGAAATGAGTCCGCCAAACCCGATTCCTTGTGGTGCAAAGGCATCATATCAGAGCCTTAAAGGGACTGCTAACCGTCCGGAAACTGCAACCCCCACATGGACAACCCAGATTATTTCGTATCGAAGATGCAACAATATTGTGCCGTTGCTCCGGAATATTACCCTGACATACGTGCCCAGATATTTTCGGGTTGGCATTTGGTGAATGGTGTGAAAAATGGTCCGCTACCTGATAGATATCCGCCAGATGGGTCCCGTAAAACACCAGATCAGCACGTTAAGCAACCAGCTATCCGGGAAATTTAATATCAGGGACAAATGTGTAGTCCCGCATATAACCCTTGTCGGACCTTTTTCAACCCCGTATGAAGAAAAACTCGTCGAAGATTTCAAAAGAATCTGTTCTGACCAGGAGAAGACCCCGAAATACGAGGTCGGGGGGTACGGTTTTTTTGACGATACGAGGGTTGTTTATGTTACGATTACTCCTGATGACACCTTAAAACAATTCAGGTACCTGCTGTCCCAGACAATCTCCCCCTATTGTTCACTACGGGACTATGACCTGGATTCCGCCGAAGGATTCATGTTCCACTCTACGCTTGCCATGAAACTCGACTGGCTCACCTTCCAGAGAATAAAATGGTACGTCCGGGGATTGGAAAAAGTCATGTACCGGCACCACCCGATCCGGGTAACCCTGCTCCGGAATTCAAAAATTGTCTGCGAGTATGATTTTATCCAGAAGAGGATGCTGAGCCGGAAACAGGCTATGAGCAAGGCAACCCGGATGCGTGATTATGATATTCTTAAGATGTGGGATGACGGGAGTGGGGAATCAGAGTACAGGGGTCCGTGATTTATTTTTGAGTGACCTCATAGCTTCTGACAGATCTCAATCTCAAATGCCTGGCAACCCACCACAGGAAAAAATGTTGACTGGCAGGTAACAAGTCCATCCGGTCAGGTCCATGTAAACGGGCCTAACTCCTTAAAGGTAAACCCGGTGACAGAATCTGAACGGGTCCGCCGCAAAGGTGAGATAGCCTACCTGGTCGTCCGGGTTCGGGAACGAAAGGTACTATGTGTTGTTTGTTACGTGCATGAGGGTCCCGGGGTACTTGTCCGGCCCGATCCCGAAGGTCATATTCCCTGCATCCGGGCCCGGTTTAATCTGCGTGGTCCCGTAAAGGTCCGCATTCGATAAGGACAACAGTCCCTGCCTATATTGTAAACCCGTTTGATCTCAAGAAGGGAGACAAATTAAGTTGGTGTATTGAAAACGGGGCTGTTGTTATCCAGGTGACCAAACAAGAAAATAAAATTTTTCGATAGTATTTGCCAATCTGCTGCTCACTCTTATTCCCTTCACGCCCTGGAAAAATAGTTACATTGATGAAGCGAAGGAGGACCACTTATTCCGTCCATTCTACTTAACGTTCCCGCCAGCACCTAACGTCTCATGTAGAGCGTGAACATATCCGGGAGCTGAAGTGTTCCCAATGCCAATCAGGGACCTCGATCCCGCAGAAAAAGGCCCGGACCGTGACCTGTTGATTCCACGTCCATCGCCAGCGAATCCGGTAGCTCAGTATCCCCAAGGCTAATCGAACCAGCTGAATGATAATTCAAAGCATCAGTCATAAACCTCCCCTACATCGAGGCATATTCACAATAGGCCGATCTGGTAAGGTTCGCTCCATCTGCATCAGGTGAGTCCGATCCACACATCACCCCGGCTTCCGGAGCACCATAGTTATTGATCATTAGCGACTCTGCCAGGATCCCGAGGTCCCTTATCTGCCCGTATTCAATCACACCGATAGGAAAATTTGGAGTTATACCAAACATTTATTCCATCCTGAATTAAATTATCCTCTCATGGAAATGTCTGACGGGCTTGAACTGTCACCAAGAAAAGTCGAGTATCTTAAATATATCTTTGAAAAAGAAGGTGTGGTGAGAACAAATGAGATTGCATCCCGGTTTAATGTTGATCCGTCCACAATTACCAAAACGATAACAGAGCTCGCAGAAAGCGGCCTCGTCACGTATACGCGTTATTATGGGGTGAGCATGTCCGATCCTGGCAGACAATATGCCAAATTCCTGGTAAAAAGGCACAGAATTATTTCATTGATGCTTACACATTTCGGACTGTCGCATGAGCAGGCATGCATAGAGGTCAACCGGTTTGAGAGTCTGGTATCAAAGGATGCAATAGACCGGATATGCAAAGCAATGGGGCATCCTAACACCGGGATCTGTGGGGAGATTACCCATGACAGCGGTTGCCTGGAGATCTGAATTTATCATATAGTATGATGGAACAGAGGTAACCAATGAGCTCGTCAATGATTTCGGGACATATCCCTGATCTCAACCTGATCACCTATTATGCTGAGAAACAGAACTCGGTATTTTCCCAAGTAAGCCCCTGGACAAAGTTATCCGTATTAGTCCTGTTGATCCTCTTTATCACCCTCTCGGATACCCTGTGGGTCCTTGCCGGATTGTATGGTGCCGTTCTTACCATCTACATCCTTGCCCGCCTCCCCGTGAACAAGCTGTTTGCATGGTACCTCATTCCCTTGTTGTTCGTATTTTCCCTTGTCTGGTTCATGGCATGGGTCCAGCCTGGAAATCCGGTTATTTCATTTAATCTGGCTGGAATCCCCCTTATACTTACCGACCAGGGGATCGTACTCGTTGCAACCCTCATGCTTAAAGCCCTGATATCGGTCACCTATTCGTTCTTCTTCCTGATGACGACCAGGTACGAGCATTTCTCGGGGTTAATTTCCCGGGTGTTTCCAACTCCCCTGGACCAGATCTTTCTCATGGCGTACCGGTTTTTATTCCTCACCCTGGCGATGATCGGGTCAATGCTCAAGGCGGTGAGGTCCCGGGGAGGCGGTTTTATCCACAGTGTACGAATGCAGAGCAGGATGTTTGCGGAAGTATTTGCTGTCCTCTTTATCCGCTCATTTGAAAGAGCTGAACGGGTCAGGAAGGCGATGGATGCAAGAGGTTATAATGGAAGTTATACGACGAATGTACGGATTCCAACTCCGGGAATGCTGGAATACACATTTCTTGTGGTTTTCATCCTGGTAATGGTTGCGGTGAACAAGGTGGCGCCGTTCAAAGGCTGGTGAACTCTATGATGAAGGAAAACGAATCAAAACCAATTGTTGCGACGCATTGCCAGCTTGTCGATCCGGAGCGGGAGCTGATCCATGTCGACTGTGCCAGTCATATTTATCCCGATGGGAGCATCGGAATTCACGATATGTGTTTTTATGTACAGAAAAACGAGATTGTCGCACTCTGCGGTCCGAACGGGGCCGGTAAATCAACCCTTATCGAACATCTGAACGGGCTCCTGATGCCATCACAGGGAAAGATCACGGTCAATGGAAAAGTCATCAGTGAAGGTGACCATTCCGGTCTCTGGAAAGAGGTTGGGATTGTATTCCAGCAGTCAGATGACCAGCTATTTGCCCCCACAGTCCTCGATGATGTCATGTTCGGCCCGCTTAACCTTGGAATGGTCCGGGACGAGGCAAAAGAAAAAGCCGTTGCGGCGTTAGAGGCGGTAGGTGCAGCAGATCTTATTGACCGGATGCCGAATTACCTGAGCGGAGGCCAGAAACGGCTGATCTCCATCGCGGGAATACTGGCGATGAAACCCCTGATAATTGTCCTTGACGAACCGACATCAGACCTCGACCCCGTCAACTGCGAGCGGATTGAGCGACTGATTGTCGATCTGAAAACCAGGTTTGGTATGAGTGTTGTCATTGCCACGCACGATATTGACCTTGCTGCGAGGATTGCTGACCGTATCTGCCTGGTCAGGAATGGATCGGTGTTCTCGGAAGGTACTCCGGTAGAGATTTTCTACAATGTATCTCTCATCCAGGAAGCCGGACTGAAAATCCCCTCGGTCATCAGTATATACCTGAAGTATTGTGAAGAAAATGGAATAGAACCAACAAAGCGGCCAATTAAAGAGTCAGAACTTATTGCGTTACTGACGGAAAATTAAGTACAGAACATATTTGGTATAACTCCAATATTTTGGTAATTATTATATTGTTTATCCGCTAATTAAAAGTGGAGACCGGCACTATGAGACCGGTGATATTCCATGGCTCATATTCATCTCGAAGATGGTTCTTTCAGCCTTTTCTGGGTCCTGATCTGGTGGACCTGCGCACTGGTAATAATCGGGATCGTGCTGTACCTGTTGAGGTCTAAGAATAAACCTGATACGAGGATGATAACGATAGCAGCATTTTTAACTGCGACCTCTTTTGCGATATTCCAGGTCAGTCTACCGTTTTTTGGCGGAGTGCATCTGAACCTTACACCCTTAATCGGAATGCTGGCGGGGCCATACATTGGGACCCTGATCGTTCTTATTGTCAATATCCTGTCGGCGGCAATCGGCCACGGAGGGTGGGGACTCATCGGGGCGAACGTGCTCGTGAATGTTTCTGAGGTGGTAGTCGCCTATCTCGCCTACCATGGCCTGAAAAAGGTCACTGCCAGCCTCTTTTACCGGGCGGGCATCGCCACATTCGCCGGGCTTTTTATCGGAAATATTGTAATGATCCTGATTATCCTTGTATCGGGTATCCAGGGAGCAACACAAAGCACGTCGATGACGCTCGTGGGACTCAGTGGCCTCGCTGCGGTAAACATGGGGGTGGCCGTGGTTGAAGCGATTATCACCGGGCTTGTCGTGACCTATATCGGGAAGAGAAGACCGGACCTGATAGGAGGAGGAACCTCATGAAACCTTTGAGGGAAATGAAAGGGATGATCATATTTTTCGTCCTGCTTGCGGTGGTCATCACCAGCTCGTTTTTTGTATTCATGCAAACCGGTCCGATGGGAATTGAAGAAAGGTTCAGCCATGCGGTCGGTCTTACCCATGAAGACGAACATGAGGATGAGGGAGCATCGGGGCTCTCACTCGAAGGAAATCCCGTCCTATATGTAATTATTCTCGGGGTTCTGGTAGTTATTTGCATCCTTGCATATAAATATGGAAAATTTTAGGGTTTTTTGATAAAACGTTACGGAATCTGATATTATAAGGGGCAATTGTCTTACAATTGTCCAACCATCGCAGGGTCTGGAATATATCCCGTTTTGTACATATTGATCTGTTCCACTCTGTTGCGGTTTTCTGCAATGGGGGTTTCATTCAGCCAGACCCACCCGTCCTCCATCCAGCCGACAGCTCTTCCAACGTTATACGTCAGTTGCAGGGTCATATTTCAGTATTAACATCCCGTACCCTTCCGTCGGCTTGTCCGAAACCACGTCGCCTGGATTGTAGAGGTTCGTTTGTGCGGGTACCGGTTGCCGGGCAGTAACACACCCGGCGAAGATTGCTGATACCATGGCAACCGTAATAAGAAGTATTTGAAATGCCAGGCACCGTGATAGTGGGAAAAAATTGACTGGCTGGCCCCAGTCCATCCGGTCAGGTCCGTGTAAACGGGCCTAACTCTTTTGAGGTAAACCCGGTAACGGAACCTGATGGGGCCGCAAAGGTAAGATAGCCGACCTGGTCGTCCGGGTTTGGGAATGACAGGTACCATGTGTTGTTTGTCACATGCATGAGGGTCCCGGGGTACTTGACCGGGCCGATCCCGAAGGTCATATTCTCTGCATCCGGGCCCGGTTCAACCTGCATGGTCCCGTACAGGTCGCTCTTGTACATTCCCGCAATCGCTGGCGGGCTGATCGTTGCCGGGCCTGCATCTGCGGGCCGTTCAACGGATTTGATGAGCGAGTTCCACCCTCCCTGGTTGATCTTCTCCCTGGCCTGCAGGTCAACTCCGCTCTTCCCGATGTACCGCTCGAGGAACTCGTCCCGGACCGCTTCCGGGAAGACCGTCAGCTGCTTATTGGCAATGACGACAAGGCCGGTCTTCTTTCCGGGGATAAGGATCACGATCGAGCGGACCCCATCAAGGGCGCCGTTTTTCTCGATGACCCGTTCGCCAAGGAAGTTGTACGAGTCGCTGCCGAGACCGACTGCCCCGTTCAGATCGTTAAGAGGACCCTCGTGGCCCGCGACCAGGCTCGCAGCATGGATCTCCTTCACGGTTTTTGGTGTGAGGACCTGCGTACCGTCAACGGAACCCTCGTTGAGCATCATCCGCAGCCACCGGGTCATGTCCCGGCCGGTGGAGACTACCTGGCCGGCAGCAGGGAACCCTGCCTCTTCGAGGGGTATGGTGTGGACATCCCCGACCGTTCCTCCATGTCCGGAGACGTGGTTATCATCGAGATACAGGGTCTCCTGGTGAGCTCCTGACCGTGTCATGCCGAGTGGCCGGATGATGCGGGCATCGGTCAAGTCCTCCCAGCTCCGGTTGTCCACGGCAGCAGCAGCTTCCCCTGCGATAAAGAACCCTGCATTCGAGTAGATGTACTTCTCCCGGAAACTGCTGCCGGGTTCCAGGTAGCGCATCCTCTCCAGCATATCGTTGTTGGAATACCCGAGCCTGCCCAGCAGGTCGCCATCGTAGGCCCGCAATCCCGTGCGGTGGGCCAGCATATCGCGAAGGGTCGCGTGCTCACCGGCATACGTGTCTTTTAACGCGAAGCCCGGCAGGTAGGTGACAACGGGTGTGTCCCAGTCCAGTTTCCCCTCGTCGACGAGGGAGCCGACCGCACCAGCAGTGACATACTTGGAGACCGATGCGATCTGGAAGCGGGTGTCGGGATCAACCTTTCCGGGTTTCCCGATCTCCCGGACACCGGACCCTTTCAGGTACACGACGGTATCGTTCTCGACAATCCCGACAACGGCACCCGGTACTTCGTATTCCGTCATTTTCGTTGTGACAAAATTATCGAACCCGTCGAGTTTCCCGGTTGCCTGTGGTGAACTGGTACAACCTGAAAAAAAGACCATCCCGGTTAAAATAAAGGCGAAAAAGAACAGGAATACGTATCGAAGGAAAGGGTTGCTCATGCAGGTGATTGAGATTACGCAACGAAATATCTTATGATTCGTATTATCTACGACAGACACTAAATATTTAAAACCCTCAAACGATCCCCGGACTGACCACTAATATTGCATCAAATTCCCATCCCTGGAGAAAAAACGGTCTGGATTCGCTTGATCGGGGTGGGGAGAAAAGTCTGACTCCCGGATCTCTAAATCCTAAAAAGATATGTCATGTTCTTCACGCCACCTTATCTGACTCATCATACGAGCCTTCCATGGTATACATCTTCAGTCCGTTGACCTTTCCGGTCGCGTCACGGGTGAATATGTATGCATCGTCTGACTCCGGTGTCACAAAGAACGTATCATTGCCCTCATGGAAGAGTTCGACCTTTGTATCACCGGGCATAACCGCATCGTAAAACAGGCGGTTGCCAGCACTATAAACCGTGATCGTCCAGGATTTCTCCCACGCCGGTGCATAAGTCCCGGTATATTCAGCCAGCGCTCCTGCGGTCAGTGGCGCGGCCTTCCGGTCGATCCGTTGGGGCAGGGAATATGGCTCGTTAAAGACAATCGCCGGGAGGTCTTTTATGAGCGTGACGACCGGTGTCCTATCGTGGTTCGTCAGGAACATGATACTCACATCCTCGTCCGGATAATACAGTGTCTGCGAGATGAACCCGAAATTGCGCCCGGAAAAGCCAATGTAGGTGCGGTTCCGTAATTTCCCGCTCTCAATCCCGTAATGGTTTTCCACCATCGCAGCGGTTGATTGCGGAGAAAGGATAGTTCCGGGTGTATGGAAACCACGAACCCACCTGAACATATCTTCGGTCGTGGAATGAATCGCCCCGGCACCCCATGAGTTGTGGATATTCTGGAGGTCGTAGTGGACCTGTTTTCCGTTTATCGTGGTATACCCGGATGCACGGTTGGAAAAGACGTCCCGGGCGTTGTCCTGCCCGCTGCTGTTCATACCGAGTGGCCGGAGGATGTTCGTTTTCAGGTAATCATCGTATGACATGCCCGAAGCCCTCTCGATGATGTAACTCAGGGTGATATAGCCATTATTTGAATATGTATAGCCCGTTCCCGGTTCGAAGGTGAGCGGCAAGGCGGAAACCCGATCCATGATTTCAGGGAGTGTGAGATCTGCACGATCGGTGAGGGAGAACGCCCCGTCTGACTGGATTCCCGCGGTATGGTTCAGGAGGTGGAAAATCCGGATGCCCTTCCAGTTCGTGGCGTTGGGGATATACATCGTGACCGGGTCGGTGACATTCAGCCGCCCCTGTTCCTGGAGCTTCATGATGGCGGCCGCGGTGAGCTGTTTGGTGTTCGAACCGATGGGAAAGACGGTATCTGGTGTATTGGGGACCGAGAACTCGTACTCTGCCATCCCGTAACCTTTCGAGAGAAGCACGGTATTGCCACGTGCCACGAGCACCGTTCCGCTGAACCTGCCGGCATCCGCAAGTGCCGTCATGTAGTCATCAAGCTTCCGGGACGTTGCGGCATCAGGGGTGGTGAGCGCCGCGACCGGAACCGTAACAGTTACGACAGGTGTTACCGGTAATGTCTGGTGTTGATCTGCCTGCTGGGTGCATCCTGCAGAAAAGATCACGGTAATTACCACAATGAAGAAGAGGACTGGATATTTCGGGGACATGATCGAAACTTTCCGCATGTTGATTTAAATAATACACGGGTTACTTCGTTCTGTCCCTGTTCCACTGCTGACTGATAACAAAAATTTGGTCCGAAGACCTACTCGTCAATTTTTGTAATCTCCGGGATGAGACGGGATATTTCTTCGATAATCTGGCTTTTAATCTCGGACCGCCTGCTGGATGAGGTAAAATACTTCAGTACCATGAGGACCTGGTAATTGTCGATATGAAGGTAGACAACCGGACTCGTCTCGTACAAAGGCAGGAATTTTTTATCGCCGAGGTTTTCGATTTCCTTTGCTGCTTGCACCTGGATCTCACGGGTGTGTCGGTTGACTACCTCGAGAAGGACTGCCCTGGCATGGGGTAAATCTGCAGAAAAAGGGAGGGTGATCCGTATCTCGTCCCCTGCAACAGAAAGGTCCCGGCTGGTATTCATGACAACTTCCCGGAACAGGATACCGTTTGGGACCGTCACGATCTGCCCGCTGGGATGGTCCCCGGATTCCCGGTCGAGTTGCATCAGGGTTGTCCTGAACAACCCGATATCCATGACAAGGCCGTATACCCCCTTGATCTGTATCCTGTCCCCGATCCGGTACATCCGGGTAACAAGGAGGGTCAGGCTGCCAACCATGTTCTGGATGAGATCACGGAGTGCAACGACCATGGCGGCCCATATGATACCAAGGAACAGTACGAATTGTGCCGGATCTTCCACCCATTCCATGAGACCAAGCACCAGGCCAAGGCCGAGCAGGATTACCGTAAAAATCCTGATCGCGGTGAAACGTGATGCTTCATCCGGCATTTTCCGAACGATGAGATACGCCCCGATGGTGTAAATGATGAGTATCAGGATAGCCAGAAAAAGAGTATTGAAGATTTTTCCAAATACTGTGCCGGCAAACGGGCTGACTACAACAAGAATGAGACTCTCGGAGGCCGTTTGCGAAGCGAACAATTCTGTAAGGACCATCACCACGATGATCAGAAGCAGGAACAGGTAATACCGTAACGGGAGAATATACGACCGCATGGCTCTCTGTTGGATTTTTACACAGCCTGTCTAATCAATCTGCCTGTTTTGCTTTGTGTAAAAGAAGTCGCAGGAATACTCCCATAAACAGTTTCCTATTGTCTGATACTCGTCTTCATGGCTAAAATTGAATTACTTATTATCTGACCCTGATAGTCAGATGGAATGTCTTATCCTGCGGTGTGGCAGGCTCCCACACGGGTTTGTATATTGCATCGATTGCATGTTGACCGACTGTATCTGCGATAATATGCCATGTGTGAGTTGCTGCTCCACCATCGAGGTTTGAGTCCGGCAGAATCAGGCCCTCTTCCAATACCCGCAACCCCGGGCTCGCCGTGAGATTCCACAGGTATCCACAAGTTCCACACTCTTCCAAATACACATTAAAAGTGCCGTTTCTCTCGACAACATACGTTTTATCATTATCATTTTCGGTAAAAATGTAATCCTGGGGTATACTGTTGCCCTGAACAATGATGAGATCCTTCTGGATGGATGAATTGGCAACCATGGTACCGGTTGCAGGATCTTTTTTCATTACCGTTAACGTGACGGTATAATTGCCTGGAAAACTGTACGTATGGATTGGGTCCGGCCCTGTCACGTTCACCCCGTCCCCGAAATCATAATTGTAAAACGTCGGGCTTCCGGTGGACTGATCGGTGAAACTGACCTCCAGAGGTGCAGTTCCGGTAACCGGGGTTGCAGTGAAGCTCGCCATCGGCGTAATGAATGGTACGGTGCCGACAGAGATTGCGTTTGTTTTGGTTGTAGTGCTGCTGATTACGGAACCCGTTACCTTATCAAACTTTGTTATTGTCAGGGTGATAGTGTAGATGCCCGGTAAACGGTAGGTATGGGTCGGGTTTTTCCCTGTTGCATTTATACCGTCACCGAAATTATAGGTGTACCTGGTCGGGCTCCCCACTGATTGATCCGTGCATTTCACTGTCAGGGGTGGCGGTCCGCTTGTCGGGGTAACAGTGAAATCCGCCAGAAACGTGGGTCTGCTGCCAACCGTGATGTAATCCGGTTTGCTCTTGGTGCTGTTCTGGCAGGCACTGTTGCTTTCCGAAAGGCTGACTGAATAAACGCCATCAGTGCTGTAGATATGGATCGGGTCCCTCTCCTCTGAATAGGTACCGTCCCCGAAACTCCAGTTCCAGGCCTCTGGGTTGCCAATTGAATGGCTGGTGAACCCGACTGTTAGCGGGGCAGGACCCAGCGTTACATTGCTATCGAAATCGGTAATCAGCGGTTCCTTCGGGTGAGTAAGGTTGGCATAGAGGTCAATGGTCTCATTCTCGTGTGGGTACCGGGTGTTGTTCTGCGTCAGGGCGATGTAACCACATTTTTTCACCGTGAATGTCCGGACGGGTGGACATGGGACACATGTCTGGATGAGCAGGGTGCCATTCGCGAGGGTACTTCCCTCGTACCAGTCGTTGAAGTATACATCTGCACTTTCCACGTTTGAATGGACCAGGTAATACCCTTTGCCGCCCCCGACGATGATGGGGGGGACGGAACCGATAGCGTAGAGGTTTTTGTCACGACTCCCGAAGTATACGACACCGTTTGCGATTGCCGGGCTGGAAGTCACCACGCCACCGGTCGTATAACGCCAGAGGAAAGCCCCGGTTGCTGCATCGAGTGCATACAGGCTATTGTCCTGGCTCCCGAAATAAAGAACCCCGTTTGCGAATGCCGGGCTTGAAGAAACCCGGTTTCCGGTCGTGTAATTCCAGAGAAGAGCCCCGGTTTCTGCGTTGAGAGCGTAGGTATTGTTGTCATAGCTCCCGAAGTATACGACGCTGTTTGCAATTGCGGGGCTGGAAGTCACCGATCCGCCGGTTGTGTAATTCCAGAGGAGAGCCCCGGTTGCTGCATTGAGTGCATAGAGGTTTTTATCACTGCTCCCGAAATATACAACACC
Source organism: Methanomicrobiales archaeon (assembly GCA_037137755.1). Taxonomy (GTDB): domain Archaea; phylum Halobacteriota; class Methanomicrobia; order Methanomicrobiales; family Methanospirillaceae; genus CAIKOD01. The sequence goes on from JBAXJR010000002.1 coordinate 30,734, forward strand.
GTTTGCGATTGCCGGGCTGGAAGATATCTGGTTTCCGGTCGTAAAGTTCCAGATAAGGTCCCCTGTTTCTGCATTCAGGGCGTAGAGGTTCCTGTTGACGTTACCGACATAGACGATACCATTTGCCACAGCCGGGCTGGAATACACCCCGGGATCGCCGGGATAGTTGTTCATGGTATAGTTCCAGACCAGCGTCCCCGTGGCCGCGTTAATCGCATACAGGTTCCCGTCAAAATTGCCGATATACACAATGCCATTTGCCACAGCCGGGCTGGAACTTACGTCGATCCGTGTCGTATAGCGTGATGGTACCGTATAATTCCAGACTAATGCACCGGTCATCGCGTCCAGTGCGTAGGCCTTGTTCCGGTAACCCCCGATGTAGACAGTACCGTCTGCCACTGCCGGGGTTGAACTTACCCAGTTATTATCAAAGTCAGTGAAATTCCAGAGGAGTGCCCCGCTGCCTGCATCAATTGCGTAGAGGTTGTGGTCACGGCTTCCGACATAGATTATCCCGTTTACAATTACCGGGCTGGAACTCACCCCGTCTCCGGTTGTGTAGTTCCAGAGGAGCGTCCCATCCGGCTTCGTTCCCCCGTCGTCATACACGCCGGAATTGTAGATGTCTGACCTGAACTTCCAGGCCTTCGCATCGGAGGGCATATCGGTGACCGACAGGGATAATGAGTTGGACGTTTCCCCGGAGGAACTGTCATAGACGGTGACAGCAACATGCAGCGGGTGTGCGACCATCTCTGCAGGGACCGCCATGCTCAGGTGGTCCGGCTGGAGGTACTGTGTCACCCGGGTCTCGCCGTTCCAGAGGATGGTGCTCGTCGGAGTAAACCCTGTCCCGTATACATCGAGGGTAAAGCCGGGACTGCCTTCCATCACCTCCGCCGGATCGATCTGCGATAGCGAAAGCACACTCGTGGTTGCCGTCTGGTTCACCCAGGTCTGGTTGATCCACCCCTTTTCCCCCACGGTTCTCGTCCCGATCGTGTAGGTAGCAGATGGAGAGAGCCCGGTGGCGGTGTAAGTCTGTGTCCCCTTCGTTATGTTCCCCTGGAATTCCCCGTTAAGGTATACCATGACATGGGAGAAACCGATCGTTGTGGGATCTGTCCAGGCCCAGGTGATCCGGAGCTGCTGGGTGTTGGTGGTATGGAGGTCGGTTATACTCTCCGGGGGTTCATCAGGGAAGGTTCCAAAAGCGTAGACATTGCCGTCATCACTTCCAATATAGACCCTCCCGTCAGCGACAGCCGGGCTGGAATATACGGACTCTTCCCCTGTCTGGTAACCCCAGAGTAATGCACCTGTCGACGCGTCCAGTGCGTGGATGTTCTTTCCATTACCATAATTTTCACTACCTACGTAGACGACACCGTCCGCCACCGCAGGGCTTGAAGACACGGGCTCCCCGGCCGAGTAGGACCAGATGAGTGTCCCGGTCGACGCGTTGAGTGCGTAGAGATTGTCGTCATTGCTGCCAACATAGACGGTACCGTCCGCGACAGCAGGGCTGGATGTCACATCGTCCCCTGTCGCGTAGGACCAGATGAGTGTCCCGGTGGATGCATTGAGTGCGTAGATTCGGCCGTCATTGCTGCCAACGTAGACGGTACCGTCCGCGACAGCAGGGCTGGACCGAACTTCGTCTCCGATCGTGTAATTCCAGATGAGTGCCCCGGTAGATGCATCAAGGGCATAGATGTTGCCGTCCCAGCTGCCGAAGTAGACGGTACCGCTCGTTATCGCTGGGCTGGACGTCACATCGTTCCCGGTCGTGTAATTCCAGAGGAGTGTCCCGGTCGACGCATTGAGTGCGTAGAGATTATGATCACGACTTCCCGCATAGACGATACCGCCTGCCACCGCCGGGCTTGAAATAACGCTGTCACCCGTCGTATAGTTCCAGAGGAGTGCCCCGCTGCCTGCGTCAAGGGCGTAGATGTTGTTGTTCCATCCACCCGCATAGACGACACCGTTTGCTACCGCCGGGCCAGTCTGTATCCCCCGTTCAGCCGCGAACTTCCAGATGAGTGCCCCGGTGGATGCGTCGAGTGAGTAGAGGTATCCATCGTTACCCCCGATGTAGATCATACCGTTAACAACCGCGGGGCTGGACCTCACTACATGACCTGTACTGAATTTCCAGATGATATCCCCCGCCGGTCTGATCCCACCATCGTCATACATGCCGGTGTTCTGGTTGTCTGCATGGAACTTCCATCCCGGGGCGGCTGCCACGGGTGCAGCGGCCAGGGTACCAATCAGGAGGAGCAGGAGGAGCCACCGGACTAACCGGGGCTTCTTATGCTGTGATCCTGCGGTGCTGCATTCTGAACTATGGGGTGTCATCTGTATTGATGCCATGAAAATCAAAATCTCCGGGCATGGAGAAGATTTTTCCCCATTGCCAATGATCAAAAATCAGCATATGTTTAAGATAAGTCTTTCTGGATCAGAGGCCTTTTGTTCGTGCAAATTCCTGCTCTATGAAGATTCAATAAAATTAATGGTGATTTGACCATTCGTGTGATAAATCACATATTCATCATATATCCAAGGGTTATCGCCGGGCAGACGATGAGAGGAACCCATAGATATTCCAACCCGGTATGTATTACCTTCGGATGTCATGTTCACAAAGTACTGACGGTCTGGTCGAGCGGTTCCCTGTGACCTTCCCGGACCCCGGGCTAATCTTATAACACATACCTTTAAGGATATGTAACCAGCACAGTAGCCTGTTCTATGTACAGTTAGCTGGAGAACATCATGACAAAAACGAACATCCCTGAAAAAGGGGCGATCATCCAGAGGGATCTGGAAACCTTTTCGATCCTGCCCCACATTCCCGGCGGCTTTGCCGATCCTGCGTTGCTCCGGAAGATTGCGGACGTGGCGGAGAAATACGGTGCGACATATGTGAAGCTTACCGGTGCCCAGCGGATTGCTATTATTGGAATAAAGGAAGCGGACCTCGATAATGCCTGGGCCGAGTTCACCGACCGCTCCAAGGCGATCGGCCTGACAATTCGGAGCATCCAGATGTGCCCGGGCACGCGGTCCTGCAAACGTGCCAAGCAGGACAGTCCTGGACTTGGATTCGCCCTTGACAAGGAATTCTATGGCAAACCGGCGCCCGCCAAGTTCAAGATAGGCGTTGCGGGATGCGGCAACGGCTGCAGCGACCCCTATATGAAAGACCTCGGATTCTACGGTACCGATAACGGGTACACGGCAGTCGTCGGCGGCAAGGGTGGAGGGACACCGAAGCTTGGCCAGGAGTTCGCTGAAGACCTGACGGAGGACCAGGCTATAGAACTGGCCCGGAAGGTCATTGCGTTCTACCGGGCACATGGCATTACCCCCGAACGCCTGGGTGCAACGATCGAGCGGGTCGGCTTCGGTACGTTTATGAAAGCAATAATGTGAAGTATTCGGGCAATTCCCAGGACAAATGTAGCCGGCTGATATATCCCCGGAGAAAATTCTCCGGACTTTTTTTTAATCAGAACCGGGGCAGAGCAACGTGGTGGCCGGTTTGTAATTATGGATGTAAGATACCATTCCCCTGGCACCCGCCAAAACTCCAGGATAATCTTTTTTTTTTTAAATCCCGGCACCCATCTCTCTGATCAGGTGAACGAGGAATACCCAGAAAGAGCCTTAGGCCCGCTCCTTTTCAGGACAAGGACAAAAGTGCCCGCATTCCATAATTCAGCGGCTCTTATGGAGGAATAACTGATGGATTTCCTGTTTATTGAATATAGAAAGACAATTTCACCATGGGGTACCGTTTATCCTAATTCTTTTACGGGGTAATGATGGTCGTGATCATCACCGGCATGATCACTAGCTGTCTGCCCCCCTCCAGGAACATGCACCGACTTCTGTTGATTGCCGGACTGGTAGTTAACCTGACCTGGGGGATCATCGATGGTGTCACCACATTGTACAATGGACTGGTAAACCGGGCTGATTATTACCGCATCGCCAATGCATTCAGGAATGACCGGAACGATCCCGACAAGAGAGAAATTATCAGGCTGTCCCTGCAGGGCACCATCGTAGAAAACCTGCCTGAAGAAGAGCAGTCAGGAGTTGTCGATATGATCGGTGCCGGAAAACCCGTGTCCGGGCAGAAATACCCCGCAACCCGTGCGGACTGGCATATCGCGATTGCCACCATCCTCATCGATTTCGTCCTCGTTTTCCCTGTCCTTGTCCCCATTTCCTCATCGATAACGTCAGGCGGGCTCTACTTACATCTCACGCGATTGCAATCATACTCCTTGATGGAGTCGCCATGCTCTGGGTGAGGAATCTTGGTCTCAATACCAGGAAAGCGGGAATTATCATCACCCTGATCTCATTTGTCCTGATATATTCCACCTGTCGTATCGGATGGTAACCTGCAGCCGCGTGGTAGATCGTTTCTGTTGGCTTTGTCAGAATGATGAAATAAAACGGATGCCTATACTACCTGATAGACAATGGCCGTCCACGCATATACCGCCGGATTAATCACTGATGTTCTGTTGATTGTTTCCGTCATCGTTCTTATTGCCGGCCTCTGGCACCTCATTGTCCGATGGGGCCATCGCAGTCCCGGGCGGTTCTTCTCCTCATGGGCCACTGAATCGTTCCGGGGTGGCGGTATAGCGTTTCTCCGGGTACTGTTGCTTGATGTTCTCCTCTTCCGCCGGATCTGGCGCAGGAGCAAACGCCGGTGGGTACTCCATGTGGCAATGTTCTGGGGATTTATCCTTCTTGGAGCATTTACCGTAGTATCCCTTATCGGACTTATCCTTGCATATCTTGACCCGGTCGGCCCAGGGCAGGCGTTCTCCCTGTACCTTGCAGGTTTTCACCTCCCTTACGATCTGCTGGGATACCTGATCCTGGTGGGTTCCGGTATTGCGCTTGGAAGAAGGCTTCTTGTCAAAAAAGTTCGTGAGCGTACCAGTTTTTCGGACTTATTCCTCGTGGGAAGCGTTTTTGTTATCGCGTTGACCGGGATGATCGCAGAATGGTACAGCGGGTATGCGACCATGGTCGGACCCGTCATCACAAACTGGAATTTAGCCCTTGAATTCATGTCATGGCACATCTATGTGGCATTCCTACTGTTCGTGATGGTGCTGCCATGGACAAAGTTCCGGCATATTATTACCGTCCCGCTCACCGTGCTCGCGAGAAGAGGAGGGGATTAGGGCTTGGATGATGAACCTGACTTCTCAGAAATTGAGTCCCGCTGGCTCTCCCATCTCCAGATGCTGGAGCTTGATGCCTGCACCCGGTGCCAGGAATGTGTCGCTGCATGTCCCGTTGTCAGGGCGGGTATCCCCGACGGAGCCATGGAACGAATCGACATCTGGAGGAAAGCAGGAACCCGTTCAACAGGGCTCATTGCCCGGTTTCTTTCCAAACCCCGGGCGGGATCAGACCTCCCTGCCCTTTTTGAAAGCCTTTTCCGGTGTACCACCTGTGGTATCTGTTCAGTTGTCTGCGAATCCGGCATCTTAACAACCCCCCTCTGGGAATCAATGAGATCTGCAGGCAGGGAATTGGGATTCAGGCATACAGATGTTGAACGGACTGCAGCGGTGATCATGGAGAAACACAACCCGTATGCTATGCTCCCATCGACCCGGACTGCATGGATTCCGGCGGACACCAGGGTGGCTGGTTCGGCCCCTGTCGGGTTCTTCGCCGGGTGTACTATTGCATTCCGGCAACCTGAACTTGGCAGGGCCGCCCTTCGAATCCTGGCACGATCGAACGTTCCCTTCTGCATGCTGGGTACGGATGAATCGTGCTGCGGATCGTTTCTCTTCCGTACAGGGTCCTTCGAGGAATATTCTTCAACCATCCGTGCGATGATCCAGGATTTTCAAAAACGAGGTGTAAACACTGTCCTGTTTCCCTGTGCCGGCTGCTTAAAAACGGCGACCGTCGACTGGCCGAAGGTATACGGGGGCCCTTTACCCTTTAAAACGATGCCGTTCTCGGTCTTCATCCGGGATCTTATCAGGGAGAAAAAGGTACGGTTCCATTCCCATTCCCCAAGACGGGTACTCTACCATGATCCCTGCCATGGCGGACGTCACCTGGTGCACCACCTGGGAAAGGAATGGGTGTTCGAGGCTCCAAGGGAAATTATCCAGGCGATCCCAGGTCTGGAACTGGTAGAATTCCCGGAGAACCGGGAGATCGGGGTCTGCTGTGGGGCAGGCGGAGGAGTAAAAACAGGACATCCCGATCTCTCCCAGAAGATAGCAGGTGAAAAAATCGATTCCCTGTCCCGAATCGGTGCCGATATCCTGGCTTCAACCTGCCCGTTCTGCAAAAGGAATCTGGATGATGCCCGTGTCACTGCAGGATCAGCTATCGAGGTACTGGATGTCATCGAACTGGCTGACCGGATGATGGAACCAGAAAACCATGCATGACCTCCAGAAAAGGAGAAGACCCAAGGGCAGTTCATTGGCCTCCCAGATTATATAAGGGCTTGGATTATACAACGGGATGATGGTTGATGATGTGAAAATGAGAATTCTTTTAAAATCCACCTGAATTTCCTCATTTTTTTGCACATTTGTACAAAAATGAGATCCTGCATACCGAATGATCCAGGGCACTCAAGCACCGTGATATTCCCGGGTATCAATAAGCAGGTGGAAACAGAGGCTGGTGCTGGCTTAATGCAACGATCTCTGCTGCTCCTTTCAACAGGCCGGTAAGATATTCTTTTGCCCATGCTTCATTCTCATATTCCAGGAACGGGCGGTACGATCCCTGGAGGCCGGTCCCCTCCCGTTCAAACCTGAGCAGACCGACAGGGGAACCCCCTTTTGCAACCAGGGCATTCAGTTTTTCAAGCGGGTGTGGTGTCGTATTGAAAACAAATTCCGTCTCGTTCTCAAACCCGACTGCAATTGCAACCAACCTGGCGCCTTTTGCACCATCGAACATCTCGTTGACCAGATCGGCGGTTTTTCTCATGGGAACCATTCAATGGGATTGGATTTTCATCGAATAAATTGTTCGTTCCTGTTCATGACCATTTTGGCAATACCGTTTTGGGTACCGGTTTACCCGCTGGCTAATCAGGAAGATTAATTATCTCGTCAGCCCATTTCAAATTTATCTCATGTTAAAAGACGATTCCGGGTCAGGAGGGGGCATGTTGATTCTGGGTTCCAGGGCTATCTGCCGTTCACTATTGATAGTATTCCTCTTGTTTCTGCTTGTAGTGCCTGCATTCGCAAATAATCTCTACCGGGAAAACGCTTCGGTTCCCGTTTTGCAGGGCAGTTACATCCAGATCGATCCTGTCGGTACCCGCCAGGCCGGTGAAAAGATTACCATCACTGCAAAGACCGACCTTCCGGTGGGCAGCGAGGTACTGTTCGAGGTCGCTCCCGTGGCCTCAAACCTTACCAGGAAAATCACTACCGGGGAATTCAGCGGCGCCACCGGAACGGTAACTGTTAGATTCGGGCAGGACACCAGGCACAACCTGCTTGGGTTTGCGGTTGATCTCTCCACATTCCAGCCGGGTAACTATCGTATTCTTGCCTCGTCTGCCAACAATGCCGTAACCGGTGAAGGACAATTCACGGTTGTTTCCGTTATCGCTACCAGGAAACCACCGCAGCCTGTGTTCATATGGTCGCCCCACCCGGCAGTCGCCGGCCGCCCGGTGTCGTTCGACGGATCGGGGTCCACCGTTCAGGACGGGAACATACTCACCTGGCAATGGGATTTCGGGGACGGTACACCCCTGACCAATGTCACGGGTTCACCAGCGGACACCCTTCCCACCCATACCTACCGGTCGGCAGGGGTGTACGCGGTAGGCCTGATGGTTATGGATAACCGCGAACAGACCGAGTGGGCCCGCAATGATGTTACCGTCGTGGCCCCCGTCCCCCCGGTCGCGAACTTTTCGGTGTCCCCATCAGGTGGTCAGGCATATGAGAACCACCCGCTCGCCGTTTCGTTGTCGGACATGTCAACCGGTTCACCTCAATCCTGGGCCTGGTACGTTGACGATACGCTGGTCTCTCAATTACAGACCTACTCCCGGAGCATATTCACGAAACCAGGCAACTACACGATCCGGCTGGTGGTAACGAATGATTACGGCACTTCTGCAATGGAAAAACTGGTAACGGCCCTGCCGTTTCAAACGATAACGAACCCCACAACCTGGACTACGATCAGTCAGACTCAAACGGTAACCGACACCCCGTCCAAACCAGCGCCAACCATTACCACCGCCCCAACGACCCCGGTCCCACAATGCCTGAGTTGTGACAGTCCATGCGTACTATTCACAATTCCCTGCCTCTGGATTGATGGGCTTATCATTCTCGTCATCGTGATCCTGGGGATATGGTATATCCGCAGGCGTTGGCCACCACGCGGATGCCGCCCGTCAGATTCCCCAAAAAAGCCTGGTTCAACGGGAGATGGGGGTCCACCGACCCCTGATATCACCATCGTAACCCGGGGTGGGATCAGCCCCCGGGGTCTCGATGTGAACAGTCCTGATATCCACGTGGATGTCGAGTCAGGGATACAATATCATGACAAGGAGGAGTGAAACAATTGGCTGTAACGAAGGCAGAAATCAAGGCAAAGGAAGCATTCACAGAAGAAATTCAACAGATGGTAGAAAGCAGGGAATTCCTGGATGAACGGGATGAATTCTCTTTGATGGTCCGGAGGTATGCGGGACAGTCCAAAACGACAGAAGACCAAGGATGGAACCTCCTGACCCGGCAGATCGTCGAGACCCTCCCGGCACACCTGAAAGAGGGGATGATCACCTGTTCCCTTGAGAAAATCAACAAGGTTGAACCGTGTCGTAATGCCGCAGATAATGACCTGGATGAACTGACTATTATTCCCGGCGACAATTTTCCATCCATTACATTCCCGACATTTTACCCGTACCTCGATTTCATTCTCCGGGCAGGACCCGTTGATATCTGCCATATGAAAAAATACTTCAAGGTCGAAGGGTCGATGAAACTGAACGAGGCAGTACTGCAATTCGAGGGGAAAAAGGTCAGAAATGTTTCAGGTACGATCCTGGTTTCGGCTATACTATCTCTTTGCAAGGGGGATGATGCGGTAAAACTTCATGAATTTGAAAAAGAGATCGTGCTGGCATAAATATCCTGCCTAAGTCGCCATCCTCACCGATGGAGAGGTGAATGCCAGCATGGAATTCAACCTATCGCAGATTGAATCGATGATAAAGAGCAGATTAAACAGGACCAATGTAATTTTGTCTACCTGTCCGCAGACCCGAAAGCGTTTGAGGATGCCGGAAAGATTGGGATTTCCAGGAACGATGTGGTCAGATTTGAGGCTGATACCGAAGGGATCCAGGACTGCTGCATGGAAATGAACCGGGTATGTTGTGAAATGAGGGAAGAGAACGGGTCTGTCCGCAGAAAGAGGAAATAAAATACGGCTCTGTGGACAGGATATTCACACCCAGCCATGAAAATGGCCTTTTAAAATCTCCTTATACGGGGGTTCGTCCAGGTATTTTCAGGGGAAACCCTGCATATTAAAAAAAAGGCCGAGATACGTAGACCGGAGGGGGTTTCATAACCCCCTGCCACCCCATTAAGATATTCATTGGCAAGGGTTCAATTGGGCATTTTCAAAAAAATTTCAGGGGATTTGGAGATCATTCCCTATCCCAACCGGGGCCGCCGAAGCGGTGGGCCATAGCCCCGGGAGCATGACTAAATTTTAGAATAACCAGAATCTGCACTATAGGCTTGAGTGAGTTTCAAAAATGCCACAGGAACTAATATTTTTGAATATTCCCGGGGCTTTTAAGTTCCTGATTTATTCGTTATCAGACGTTTGAAGGTAACTGGAACAATCCCATTTCATGCCGGTTGTCTTTCACCCGCACGTGAAAAAGAATACGAGATTATATGAGTAGGTTTATCATTTCCCGAGTTTTTTAATCGTATAAGAGTGATTGTGATGGATGACCCGCCTTCAGAGGGAAATGAACGTGTTTCTGATATATTCATTGTAAGCACTGATGAAACTGTGGCAGTTCTGCTTAAGGAGCATCTGGAACAAAATGAGCATCAGGTTACCGTTTTTACCGACGATACACAACTAACAGAAACTCTTCATGCCAGAAAACCAGACCTCCTGATCTTTGACGGAACGACAGGGGAGGGGTACGAAATCATCCGCCGGATCAAGGCTTCCGACGACCTCTGGGTTGTTCCTGTCCTAATTCTTTCCAGTGCATCTACTATGGAGGACTTCCTGCGTGTTCTTGAAATGAATGCCGACAATTTCATCGCACCGCCCTATGATTCCCCTGATCACCTTTCACTCATTGAAGGTATGCTTACTACCCCGGTTGAAAGGCAGACACCAGAAGAAATCAAAAAGCAGTTCAGGGTCCGCCAGGATGACCATACCTATGTTATTGCCGCTACGAGCAGAAAACTCCTGGAATATCTTCTTTCATCCTTTGAGATCCTGGTTGGCAAATCATCAGAGTTATCCTCGGTTACGTCAAAACTTGAAAAAATCTCCGAATCTGCAAGGGAGCTGGAGCAGACTGTAACCGGGCAAACCAGGGATATTGAGGTACTAACTGCGACTGTTTTAGAAAAAGAACAAAAAAGGATAGAATTGTCACGGGAGTGTGAGGAACTTAAGGAGGCGCTTACACAAAAAACAGACGAGACCAAAAAACTCTTAGAAGAATCTGATAACAAAAAAACAAGTCTTGATACCATGGAGAATGCGTTGATCGAGGAAGAAACCCTCAACGCATCCCTTGAAAAGACGATCCGCGATCTCAAATCCGAACTCGGACAGCAAAAAAATGTATTTGCGGCTGGGAAAACACGGTTGCTGGAAGCAGAACAGGAAATTAATGCGATCAAGCAGGCAAAAGAGCAATTAGAACATGACCTGAACCAGGTGATCGCTGGGAAAAACCAGGTCAATGAGACACTAAAAGAGGATGCCCAGCAACAAGAACAAAAAATTGCTGATTTGACCCGGGAGTATGAGGAACTCGGGAAGACGCTTTCACAAAAAACAGATGAGATCAAAAATCTCGCCGCACAATCTGTTATCCAAAAAACGAGTCTCGAAACCTTGCAGAATAAGCTGAAAGAGGAAGAAACCCGTAGCGCATATCTTGAAAAGACGCTCCGTGACCTCACATCCGAATTCGAACTGCAACAATCTGCATTAGTAGCAGAGAAAAACCTGTCTGTGTTGGCAGAACATGGAATTAATACGCTGGGACAGGAAAAAACGCAGGCAGAGCGTGAAATGAATCAGATAATTATCGGGCTCAATGAATCTGTGCAACACTATGCCGGAGAGCTGACCGCTGTAAAGAATGAACTGGAAGCAGAAACCAAACGCCGGGTTCTGGCAGAAACCCTTGCAGGCGAGCACCAACGTGAATTTGAACAATCCCAGGATACATTACGTTCAGATATGGAGGCTCTCAACCGGCAGGCAGGCAACCTGCAGGAAGCGCTTGCTGTATCAGCTGCGGCGCTTGAAACCGAACGGGAACTGCGAAAGGTCTCTGAAGAAAAAACAAAAACTGCGGTCCGGCAACAGGAGGATCTTGGAAAAAAGACCCTTAGAACCAATGAAAAGTTGGAGCGTGCAAACAAAGATCAGGCTGAGATAATCTCGCAAGTAAAAGAAGAACTCAAAACTTCCAGGAATCAGGTACAATCACTTGAAGCAGACGTCAGTGACCTTACCCAGGCAAAATCGCAAGCCCAGGTGGATGTCCGGACGCTCACCGCCGAACTCGAACGAACAAGGACAACGCTTGCTAACGAGCGGAAGGACCATTTGGAGCTTCATGAAGGGCATGCTGCTGCGGCGAAAGAACGACACCTGGTGCAACAGTCCCTCTTTTCGTCAGATGAGGAAAATTCGCCGAAAGAGAATCTGGACCTGATCGTTTTGGAAGAGCTCCACCTTCCTGTGTCTGTACCGCAGGTATCCCTGCCAGGTACCGCAAATAATACACCTGGGTTGCATCAACCCCCTGGTTCCAAAAAAGACCCGGCTTCTGCTGAATCCCTGGGGGAGACCCCCAGGATATTCTCTGGTGTAATTCCAAGGGTATCAGGGATTTCCGATGCGGACAGCCTTTTTCTGGAACCTGAACCCTTTGCAAAGAACGCGGATACTGCACCGGGAACAACAAAAGTCAACAGGCCGGCGAAAGAACAAAAAATCCCTGAATATCCACCAGAAAAATCCTCTTTGGTGAATGATGAAGAAGTGAACCAATCTTCCCGCGTTGATACAAAACACGAAAAAAAGATAGCGGAAGGATCAGGAAGTTCTGGTAACGAAGCAGGATCCAGGCGACAATCTGGTGAAACTCAAGGAGCCGCAGGAGCCGTCCCCGGCGGCGATATCTCGCTGACCCGCAGCCAATGGCTTGACCTCCTTAAATGGGCCCGTCATTCGGAAGCAATGTCGGAGGACGAGCGGCTTAAGATTGTCAGGATGGGCAGGCTGGTCCAGAAAGATGGGAAACTGGGGAAGAAACAACAGGGCCAGGTCAGGGAGATCCTCTCATCCGCCTATGCACGTGGGTACCAATCCCAATACTAGATCATTTTTACGGCCCTTTAGTGGTGCTCTCAAATCTATATGGCCGGTTCAGATATTCCTAACTATACCCCGCACCCGGGGTTCCGCCCCACCGCTTTGGCGACCCCGGCTGGGATGGAAGCGGGAATGGAGTTCACTATTAATTAAATGGTCCTCTAAAAACCCTTGCCCACTGAATATCGTATTGGGGGTGGTGGGATCTTAACCCGATCCCACCTGGTATCGGACTCCTGAAGTGTGCCAGACAACCGGGATACTGTCCTTTGATCCAAATCCTGCAATTTCCTCATCGATTCCCGAGTATGTCCCGTATGGCGGTTCGGTGTCGAGCTGCCAGTCTCCCTTGTTATAGAGTGTCGGATAATCCGACCCTGTTCCTCTCCAGTCACCAATTACCGGAGTCTGCCTTGAATTCCCGAATCCCGTGAGTGTTACATCGTTATTCCTGTCGTACACGCCATTCATATCTGTGTCGATCAGCCAGGTGCCATCAGACTGGTAAATCCACGGGTAATCCCGTTCATCCCCGGCATACCACCGGCCGGCAAATGGGATATCCCCCTTCCGGCCTCCGAAATGCTGGTAATAGGTGTCATTTCTCCGGTCAAATTTCCCGTCCCCGTTGGTATCAAGCAACCACTCGCCGTTCCGGTAGAACCCTGCTTCATCAAGACCGTCGCCATTCCAGTCCCCTACAACGGGAACATCTCCCTTCTGGTCCCCAAACCCTGTGAAAACCATATCTGCCACACGATCTATTTTTCCGTTGCCATTACTGTCGATAAACCAGTTCCCGTTCCTGAAAACCGCAGGGACCGTTCCTTGTCCACGTACCCAGGTCCCCGCGACCGGGATATCCCCCGCCTGACCGAACTTCTTTATTACCAGATCGTTCTTTTCGTCCAGCTTGCCATCCTTGTTGAGATCGATCATCCATTTGCCCGCCTCGAAATATCCTGCGGAATCCTTCACCGAATAGGACGTTACTTTTTCACCAAATTTGGTTTTTATGTAATCCCATTCCATGATTGGCAGATCTGTATATGGGCTGCAGCCTTGACATTCAGCCCCCGACGGTACTTTCAGCACGGCACCATAGTTGGAGTGCATTTTCACCCGGAAAACGTTATCCGGGTGGAAAGTCGCACCGTTCGCCGTTGTTGGCCAGCTATTCAGCATCATCCACGAGTCGCTCGCATCGTCATATCCAACGCAGAGGACCTCGTGAGAAAATGTATCCTTGTACGAACTGACGGTCTGACTGTTATATTGGTCGAAGTCAAATACGGCATCTGCTGGCTTGAATTGCCAGAAATTATCTAAATCCTGTTTTGAAGTATTCGGAATCTGGAGCCAGAATATCACGGCTCCACCATGCAGAAGGGCAGATTTGATATTTTTAATTGCGTCATTCTGGGATACATTGGCGGTATAAATCGGGTAGGTCTCGATTGCATCGATTTTGTAATTTGGCAGTTTGGTTACCGGGGTATTCGTAATAAGAGACCACGATTTCTGTTCTGTATGGCATTCCAGGCGATAGTCCTCGTACGCGGCATTGTTATTGGACCAGGGAACGGCAAATTTTTTCGAGTTGTAAAACGCGACAAATTGATCGGGTGTCCCGCCGTTACCCGCCCAGTTGTTCCCTTTACCCCCGTTATACTGGGAGTCGAAATACTGGACTGACAACCGCTCGAATACATCATCGCTTCTGCCGTGGTCGAGCTCCATCGCCGCGGTCCCTGCCCATACCCAGCAGGTCCCGACGTTCCCCTGGTCCCGCCCCGTTGGATTGGGAGGGATATACGGGGTAAGGTCGAGCGAAGTCATGAAATACTTGTCTTTCGAAAGCACCTTAGGGGACTTCTCGTACCATTTGAGGTGTTTTGCGTATTCTTTCTCTGAAATCTGCATCATCACCATCGTGGCCTCATCCGGGCTGATTGTGGCAGCCGCGGCCTCAGCACAAACCGGGATGAAAACCAGGCTGAATATGGCTGCTATCATCAATGAGCAGACCAGCAATTTCTGTTGTCGGAGCATCATCATCACGTAACAGGAGGTACCGGTACGAGAATGATAATTGTTTCCCAAAAGGGATACCCGGGACAACCCGGAAGATATGAATGATTCCGGGTCTTTTTACCCAACGAAGGAAAAGATATATTAAATTAGGTGAAAACCCTAATCCTAAAAGCAACGGGCACCCCTTACTGGCATACTGTCGGGAGCCCTTCGTAACAAATCTCTAATTTATAGGGAATCTATATATAGGCGATCAGTCCAGACTCCCCTTAGTAAATGGTGATGTAATGGAATTTGGAAAACTAGTTGGAGAGTCTTTTGAATATGCAAAAGAAGGCCTCGTCGGACACTGGCTGAAATGGATTGTACTGATTATTCTTGGTTTTTTGCCCGTGATCCCGATCATGTTTGGCGTCATTTTCGGCATAGTTTCTGCCCTGACAGCCCCGGCAATGTTAATCCCTGTAATCGTGATAATGATAATTCTCGCTATCATTCTTGCGTTGCCACTACTCGGGTATACGGTACGGATCTACCGGGGGGAAACGCCCGCTCCTGAGGTAAATAACTGGGGATCACTGTTTGCTGACGGGTTGAAACTGTTTGTTATACTCTTAATCTACGCAATTCCCGTGATTATTCTTGTTGTTGCGCTCCTGGGAAGCGTCATCCTGGCGATGATTCCATATCTTCCGCTGCTCATGAATACAGCACAACCCATTGTGGTCCCCGATACCCTGATGGGTCTGATCGGAGCGGCCATATTCGGAGTTGTAATCATAATTCTTGTCGCAATCATCATCTGGTTGATTGAGGCAACTGCGGTTGTCCGGTTTTCACGGACCAACAGCATCGGAGAAGCATTCAATTTCGGGGAGATCTTTTCCCGTATCGGTACAATCGGCGTGGGATCGTACATCGTGGCCCTGATCATTCAGGCCCTCATTGTCTTTGTGATTTTGTTCATTCTGGAGTTGATACCCTATATCGGATTTATCCTGGTTCTGATCGTTACACCGGTTATCATGCTGTTCCAGGCACGGTATCTCTGCCAGCTTTACAAAAGTGCTGGTGAAGAAGCACCCGTACCAGCATAATTTTTTATTTTTTTCGCCCGGTCGGATCTCTCCGGCGACGCTTTTATTTCAAAGCTTATCCCTGCCCTGATGCCACCTATACCAAGGGGATCCTGAGACCCCGATCGCACGAAGAACAGATCAAACCCTTTTATTAAACTGCATGTGGAAGATCTGGTGATAGCAGGGGGACATTCGAGGTATAACTGGTATGCAGACAATCCGCCAGACCGTCCCAGATATACGGGCCATCACAAGGGATCGGCGGACTAAAAATAAAAACGGGGCCCTGCTCCAAAATATGGGATAGCACCGGATCCCAACCCCGCAGGACCCGGTTTAGCAGTGCGGTATATGGAGAACCGATGAAGGGACTGACAATTTCACTGATGATATGCATGACTATTGCAACGTTGGTTGTACCCGCATTGGGGGACGCATTGCAGGACATCCCTCTTGGTGGCACGGTATTCATCGGTGAAGAAAACCTGAATTTAACGGGAATCCCGGCGGGAACTACCCTTACCTGGTATACCGGTACCCAGGTCGTGGGCCGGAGTGCCCCGTCCGCAACCATAACGATTGGGGACAACGCCAGTTTCTATATCTCCCCCACTGAATTTGCAAGGCACACAGGAAATTGGTACATTGGGAACAGTGATCATGTAGGATTTGCCGTCAGCGACCCCTCGCAGACAATTTCAGTCTACGACCAGGTGTCTGGTAATGATATTACCAACAAGAGTGCCACATCAGGTGATTTCCTGACGTTCCGCATAGAAACAACGTTGAATATAATCCCGGTACAGCGTCTTGGTGCGAATGGGTTCTTAACCATTAGGGTCAGGACCCCTGACGGGACCATATATACCCGGCTTTGCCAGGATGAAACCACCCTGCTTGACCTGGAAGACCTTGCACCGGATGCGATGCCGTGGTACTGGGCACCGCTTGAAAAAGGCAGCGAGGAGGGATGGTCAACCGGCTTCCGCGGCCCGGAACATAACCTTGCGTATCCGTCTGGTGTTTATATGTTCTGGACAGAATCCAACCTGAACGGAATGAAGGACAATTATAAAGATGCATCAGGCAGTGATTTCACCGGAAGGACTGTCTCTGCAGTCCACAACGTCACAATTGAATCCAATACGGTCCATATTGAGGTCAGCAATGAAACGGTCATCCAGGGTGATGCATTTAGTGTGACCATCACCGGGAAGCCGGATAGCGCCTATTATCTCTGGGTTGAGGACACGAGTTCTCTGAGTGGTATGGTTGGAGACCAGCCCCCAAGCCTCCTTCTTTCTCAGGACGGTGTCAGGATGGACCCGAAAGGTGGGCCATGGCCAATCGGTCAGTATGTTTTTGAGGGCTCAACAAAATCGATCCAGCAGAACGTCGCACAGTTTTATGGCCGTGACAATGTATGGGGTGTAGTATACTATGCTTCAGTTACCCTCGACCGCAACGGCAACCGCACCATTGGGTTTTCAACCACGTCGAAGACCAAAGACCAGGATTATACCATACGTGTAGAGCGTCCGGACCCGTACGACCCACCGGCATCAGATACCGGCCCGGGCAGGACGTTCAGGACAGATGAAGCCGATATTTCTGTTGAAAAAGGAGAAGTGGAAGTGGAAAGCCAGTCTACTGTGCGAGGTGCCCGGACCTACTACCTCGGCGAAGAGATCACCCTTCTCGGCACGAGCTCTGGATCAAACTTCACCTACCTGTTCATCACCGGCCCGAACCTCCCAAAAAACGGTGGGCAGATGACCGAACCCGGATCTCCGGTCGATGTGGATAATCCCGAAACCTTTGCCAGGGCGGAGGTTATTAAAAAAGAATGGGAATACCTCTGGCAGACCGCTAACCTCAACATGGATACGGGGGCCTACACCATCTACGCAGTTGCAGATCCGGTCGACAAGGCATACCTCACCTCTACAGAGTATTCAACCGTATCAGTCATTATAAAGAAACCATTCATCAGTGCACAGGTGTCACCGTCTGTCGCAGCATCGGGTGACACGTTGTTTATCCGTGGCATTGCTGCGGGCCAGCCGGAGAATGGTGTCGCGGTCTGGATATTCGGAAAGAACAGGGTGATCTACCAGACCCCTGGTGTCAATAGTGATGGTACATTCGAGCAGGAGATCTCCCAGGGCACAACGACGGACATGGCAGCAGGCCAGTATTTTGTCGTCGTTCAGCACCCGATGTATAACGAAGTATTCGACGTCTGGCCCACTTCCCTGGTGGCAGGTTATAACAACAAAGACCTTGTAGCGGGCAGCTACCCGGTATATGGGAACCCCCTGTTCCGGTTACAGGGTGAAGGCAGCCTTCAGGGGTCCGATGCCGCAGATGCGCTCGTGAATGCACTCAACAATCCGGGTATTGATGATATTTACGCGACGCTCCAGTTCCTCGTTGAAGTCCCCCAGATCACTATTCAAGCGGTAGGTGAGAAACAGGTTGGCGACAAGTTCACCCTCACGGGTACTACGAATCTTGCAATCGACGATACAATCCTCGTTGAGGTTATTTCCTCGTCTTTTAAGCCAACCACAAAGACAGAGAGTGGGGAATTCAGCGGTGTATCCGGGACTGTAACGGTCCGGAAGGGGATCGATGGCCTTAACAGGTGGTCATTCCCCATCGATGCAGCGGCATTCCGGCCCGATGAATACATTGTTTCGGTATCCGGTATCACTGTCGATGCACAGGCATCAACCCGGTTCAGTGTTGTCGAGTACAACCCGGCAACACACAGGGCAATGACTCCAGATGAGGAGGGCCTGACTGAACCAGACCCCTTGATCAACGATACAACACCTGCGGACTCAACAACGGGTGATGAGATCCCAGGTGTGGGTTCAAATAAAATCAGTGTCAGTTCAAAGGAATCACGCCTCGTCAGTACTATCGGGTCCAAATCGACACCTGCCCCTGCCACCGTGATAACCTCTTCGCCGGTCATCATCGCAACTACTACCGTTATACCCGCAAAGAATACCGTCCCTACGACAAGGCCTACAATTCAGCCAGGATTTGGCGCCCTGGTTACCCTGATAAGTCTCGGTATTGCAGCATTCCACGTCGTTAGGAAGCATTAAAGATAAATTTCGGGCAGGGTTTACCGAAGGCCAATTAAAGGAAGAGTTTTTTTGGGGGATGTCTCTATCCCAACCTGGGTCTCCACAGCGGAGTGGCATGTGCCCCTGGAGCGTTGGAAAATTAAGGTATAGTCCGAATTAGGTAAGAATTTATTAGAGCATTTCTTCAGAGCCAATATTTCGGCTATTTTTTTAAGAGTTACGGTATACTTCGTGATAATGTTATGAGAATATTAGATATCAGCAGTATTTTTTTCAACCATATTTCGATAAATCGGAAACCTATAATAGTCCTATTACTACAACAATCAATAATGGTCTTTGTTGATAACAGAGGGTTGATCTTTTATTCGCTCATATCACTTGTGGCATTTTTATGGTCGGCATTTGTTTATCAGGAGGGAATATGGTCTTTGATCAGTTTTATTGTCACCGCTAGTGTGCTTCTCGTTTCTGCAATGCTCCTCATTTTTCTTTTATGGGAGATCCGGAGGGCCGCGACGAAAAAAACTATTGAGTTGCGGTAATTTTTGCCATGAAAATTTTAGATCCAACAAGGCAATGTGTAAAAAATGGCCTTTCAAATTTTCATTGCTTTGGAGCGAAGCCATCTGGCTTCATGCAAGTTTTTTTAAAAATTTGAAAATTAAATTTTCGGCTAGCCATCCGATACGAGCATTTTGCGATTTGATTAACTATATTGGTTGATATTAACTCTTAAAAGGAACATAAAAATAGTTGGAAATTCCAGGCAGCTCACTTGAGCTTTTTCTCGAGCTTCTTGAGCTTCTTCTTGGCCTCTTGGCTACCCGCAGCAGCCTGCTTCGAGAGCTCTTCAGCCTTTACCTTCTTCGCTTGGTTCAGCTTCACCAGCTGTTTCTTACTCGTTGGCATATAGTCACCTCGCATCGCCTTTGGCTGATTATATTTGGCGTTTTTCCTTCTTAACAATATCCCTGTATCTTTGTATTGATAAAAAGGTACTACGCAGACAGGAGGGGTTTTCATCACCTTCATGCCCAACCCCCCGACAAGATATTCCCAGGGCAGGGTTCAACCCATCAGGTCCCTGGATAATTTCAGAGATTCACGGACGTTCCTCCTTAAAAATTCAAGGTTTCCGGGAATCTCAATCGCCAGTCAAATCCCTTACGATGAAGGCTATTGCATCGTGCCATGGATAGTTTCCCATGACTTCACCGCAACGGGAGCACCGATCAGGAGTCTTTTAATCGTGTTCCGGATGAGAGGGAACTCCCCGGGATCGAGTGTATCTCTCACCGTGACCAGCAATTCCACGAGAGGTTCACGAAAGACCGGGTTCATCATGTCAATTGCACCAAATGCCCGGAGGAGACTGACCGTGGAGTTCTGGTTCACGGGTGCAAGATTGATAAGGACCTCCTGTAAGAGTTCCCGTCCTTCCTGTGTCTCGAGCGACATCTTGCGGTTGGCAGCAAATGCCCCGTACAGTGCCCGGTGATCATTTACCTGGGTGATCCGGAACGAGGGGGATGACGAGGTCAGTCGGATCAGGGAAACCACGTCGGGTGCAGAGCTGCCGCCAATCGCTCCGAGACAGGCCTCCCAGCTTACCGGATGGACGAATGACGATTGTTCAAATGATTCCAGGATGTTGTTCCGTTCAGGTGCCGTGCTGTTCAGGTACAATCCAAACGCCCACAACCGGTCGGTTGCCACCCCGGGCCCGTTGATCTGTGCCCGTAACATCCCATGGACATCAGGTGTATCAAGCGTCGCAAGCAGGCCAAGGCACCTGTTTTTCAGCTGCCGCTGACGGATGGCAGTGGGCTGGAGTTTCATCGGTGCCGTCAGTGGGACGGTCCGGTGATGGCGGCTATACATATCCTTCAGTTCTGACGAATATCGGGTGGCAATTGCATGTTCAATTCTTCTCCTGGCACGGTAGATGGAAGTATAGCGATGAGCAAAACGGGGGTCATCCACCGAGTCGAACAGGGTAAGATGCAGGGCACCCACATCACCGGACAGGCCTTCATCAGCCAGCAACGCATGGAATAATTCAACGAAGTCTGCTGATGGGGCCTCGTCCTGATGTTCGATCAGTCGGACCACTTCCCGCCCGGCCAGCCGGTAGAGGGCAATGAACCTGTTCACGACGTCAGGGTCCTTTTCGGCCTGGAGGCGGAGGGTCAGGGTATCGGCGTCATCTGCCACCCTCCCGTAGAATGAACCGGTCCGGTTCAGGGAGAGAAAGGCCGGCTCCTGGACATTCTCAAAAATGATTGTTTCTTCCTGGGCACTCACCCGTTTAAGGACACTGGCGATATCCTTTCCCTCATCATCAACAAGTGTCGCCTGGAAGGGAATAGTCCAGGGAGACCCGTTTCCCGGGTAAGACTGGACCAGTGACAGGTGGTACTGGCGGTTGTCTCTGTCATACCTGCCGGAAACCCAGATGACGGGAAACCCGGTCTGTTTAAGCCATGTATGGGCCATCTCCATAAACTCCTGCCCTGAAACCTCCTCCATCGCACGAATCCACTGTTGCCAGGTGGCATTTCCATGCCGGTACCGGGTATGGTACAGGTCGAGGCCCCAGCTAAAGACCTCCGTTCCCATGAGGGTCTCGATCATCCGCACGAACTCGGCAGCCTTGACATAGGTAATACCGGTGATCAAATCGTTGGGGTCGTTAAACCCGTCCGGTTCGATTGGCATGGACATCGATCCCGAATCCAGGGCAAAGATCCCATTGGACGGGGTAAAAAGGGTAAGGATCGTCTGGAGACGGGTGTAGTTGTCCCCGAATAGGAAGGCATGATACTTCTCCTCGATAAAGGCCGTGACTGCTTCGTTTAGCCAGATCTCGTAAGGGCTCCTTCCGGTAACCTCGGAACCGTTAAGGTTATGATAGAATTCGTGCACCTTGACCCGGACCATGTACTCGAACGCCGGGTCGGTCATCTGCGGGAAGGGCATGATCCGGTTCGTGGTGATGGTGGTGTTCCCTACATTCTCCATTCCGCCGAAATCCGAGTTCTGCATACCGATCTCCCGGTATACTGTCCCGGTATACTGGTAGCCGGTCGTGAAGCCTGCAGCCCGTTTCCGGATTTTCTCCCGCAGGGTTGAAAGAGGCACGGAGTTGCCCTGTTTTTTCAGGGAATCCCGCTCCCGTACCAGGACCATTAATTGCTTTTTTTCAGAAAGGTTCCGCTGTCCGGCAGGACCGGTAAAGAGGAAAATCCACATCACGGTATCCGCGAGCACCTGCAGGGCGTATTCTGCAACACCGGGATCCGAACCCGGTGGGACAAGCAGTTCGAGACTGAATTTGCTGCCGTCCGGGTATTCAAACTCCTGTGTGAAGGTATCATAAGTGCCGACTCCCAGGAAGAACAGGTAGGGGGCCATCGGCGTGCGTGAATTGTCATAGGTGATCTGGTCCCGGCCACCGCCCACCGGATGACGGGGTTCGATAACGTCACCGTTCGTGATGATGCCGGAGTACCGGCTGTCAGCCGTGATTGTTGTCGTATAGGTGCATTTCGCGGTCATATCGTCAATACAGGGGACAATCCGTTGGAACCCCCACTGCTGGCACTGGGTGATCTGGGTGGGTGGTGCACCATCCGGTGTTCGATCATAGTAGAGCCCCTCCAGGACATGGTCATTCGGCCTGCATATCGTATCCGTTGTAATTGTGAACCTGGTACCCGTGGGGACCGGATCATCCCATGAAATGGTCAGCAGGTGCCCGGACCTGTCATATTCTGTCCTGACCGCACCCATATCGCTGGAAACCGAAATGATTTCGAGATCCCGGGCATTAAGGTCTAATTTGGACAACGGCTGATCGAGGACTTCTGCGGTAAGGTGGGATGTCACCTGGGTGTAATCATCATACACATCAAATTCCAGGTCCATGTGGATGACATGGATGGGAAGCTCTCCAAAATCGCCCGGGTAATAGCGGAACAGGCGGCTCGTATCTGCAGGTGGTCCTGACATTTCTCTCCTCTGGATGAAGTGTAGTACCCTGTATCTTTCTTAAGAATTTACCTGAAGGAGGTATCCAAACGAGGATGGGAGGTCACCGGTCCTATCTGGAACGGGAATCTTCTTGTAAATTCCCTGAAACAATTGGTATCAGGCAGGGTATTTGAATTTTCCAACTTTGCCCTACGGGAGACTGCGATACCCTATATCGGTTCCTGGTACAGAAGATTATAGTAACACATGACGACTGACCAGATCCCAATCGGAAAATTTTCCTTAATCACGCGGCTTACGCAGAAAGCACTGCGTTTTTATGATGACCGGGGCCTGCTTGTGCCAGCAGCGAAAGATATCCTCACTGGGTACCGTTATTACAACTCCAGCCAGATTGCACGCGGCGTCACCATAAAAGCACTGTGTGTTCTGGGCTTTTCACTGGATGATGTGTCCTCCCTCCTCGCAGCAAAACAGTCCGGGGAGCTGGACAGAATCAGGACCCTTTTTGAGAAGCGTCGGTCTGCAATCAGGTCAGAAGTCTACCGGTTACAACAACTGGAGGCAATCCTGGAAAATCCGGATGCCTCCCTTGAGTTGATCTACATGTCGCTTGCCGAACCAGTTATCAAACAAGTCCCGCCATTACGTGCTATTTGCAAACGTGATAAAGGAGTCTACAGTGAAACGATCACCCGGCTTATTGCCGATCTCTGTAACCAGCTGTTCTGCCCTGAAAACCAGAATAGCGGTGTAAAAATTACCGGGCCAGTCATGACCATCTATTATGACTGTGACTTCCGGGACAAGGATTCCGACATGGAATGTGCAGTCCCGATCGCGGGAAAAGTTCTGGTACATGACCCGAAGATGGAGATACGGACAATCCCCGGGGGAAGACAACTGACGCTTCTTTACAAAGGTCCGTATAAAGGACTCCATGAGGCCTGGAGCAGGATCTATGCAAGTGCTGAAGAAAAGCAGTACCTGGTGACAGCTCCCGGCCGCGAAATATACTACAATTCCCCCGCTGATGTCCCGGAAGAAGAATTACTCACGGAACTCCAGGTACCCATTGCGGATGAAATGACCAAACTAGGGACATGAACATTCGTGACTGTTATCCCTGTAGTGGTTTATTTTCAGTATTTGAGTGTATTCAGACGTTTTAAAGGGATTTAATGCCCAGGGTGACAGAATCGGTTCGTATGGTCACACCGATACCTATTTTCATACACCCTGCATCTGGATACTACCGTGTTACATCAGAATAATGATCCAACAATACCAGAACGCATTGAAACCGGGACTGTTGAAGGGGACTGTCTGGGTTTTACCGAGGAATTGTTCTCGGGCTGGCTGGAGCTTTACAACGACACCCGCCTCTATCTGTATTACATCATATCCCGGTGTAAAAACGAAGGGAATACCCAGAAACTTATCCGGCAGTGGATCGCTGAAGGTTATGACGTGCGCGTCGTGAAACCTTCATCCATCATGCAGCATATTCTCGGGGAGTTCGGGTATGTTGAATCATATGAAAAACTGTCCCGCCACTATGATGAGGATGTAGAAGTCTGGCACAGACCGTTCGTACCACATCCTTGAATGAAAGTGAATACCTGCCCGAAAAACCTGTTGACCGATTAATTTTGGAGAATCAAGGCATTTTTGTTTCTTTTAATCCCTTCCAGCTGCGGCCAATTCAGGTCTTTTTCCGATAGGTTTATATATCTCCCTGATCTTCAATGCACTGACTAAAAAATCATTTCCAAATCCTTCGGGGGTGACCAGAATTAAATCCCATACCTTTGTCACAATGGTGCTGTTAGTATTCGTGGTGCTGATGGCATCCACATGTATCGCCGGAATACCGTCTGCATCAGCGCATGCCCCGGCCAGTGCCGGGTCCAATGAAGATATTGCCAATGCCACGGTGATTAGCAACCCGGAAAAATCCTACGCAATCTACTCAGATCTCCATCAAAGTGGTGAAGCGCAGTACTACAAATTCCCGATGATCAAGGGTCAGCGTCTTTATGGTTCAGTCATGATCCCGGGACCGGGATCGATGGTGCCGGATATTGTGATTACGGGCCCGGGAATTCCTTCGTCCGGCATTGTCCCATCGTACATAGAAATTCCACCCGGGGCAGGGGCAATGGTGATTCCGGGTACACCTCCTGGAAAACCCACTTATGAACCATTTACGCCTCAGTCCATCTATGAAGTGGCACGTTTTAACATGACGATTCCGGAAGACGGGGACTATTACCTCGCTGTGTATGGGCCTGGTGCAGGGAAATACAGTCTGGCGCCCGGGTTTCTTGAACAGTTCACCCTCTCCGAATGGCTTCTGATCCCGTTCTCGGTTATCTCCATCTATCTCTGGGAGGGACAATCACTCTCCCTGGTTTTCGCACCATTCCTTATCATAGTCCTGGGTGGCATTGCTCTCCTTCTCTTCGAGCAGAAAAAAGTGGGAAAAAGATGGGGGTACAGGGAATGGATAGTGCTGACAGCCGGTCTTTTATACCTGGGCGGAGCCGCAATAACTGCTGCCCAGGCCGTCCATACCGTTCTTCTTACGGGGTATTCCTCCATCGTCCTCGTTACCCTGATCTTCATCGCGGTCCCGGTTATCCTTGGAATAATTCTCATCAGGATGGGCCTTATTCTCTCCCGGGATAGCAGATACAGCCGTGCAAGGGGATTTTGGATACTCCTGGCGGGTTTGCTTGGCCTCGTTGTCTGGGCAGGGCTCGTCATCGGGCCGGTACTTGCTATCCTCGGGGGGGCACTGGTACTGGTACATGCGATGGAAGAAAACAAATCCTGATTTTTTTTCTGCATCCACCATGGGGTCACATGACTGGCACTATCATAAATCCGCCAGTCTGGTTGATATCCCTAAAAAAAGCCCCAAGGATTATTGCAGACTATTGCCAATAACTGGAAGGAATTATCATGAACATCTACACCGTCTGCCAGAATAATGTCGTTAGTGTTACGCCTGACACAACTGTCAAATTTGTCGCGAACCTGATGAAGGAGAAGAATATCGGGTGCGTCGTGATTGCAGAGAATAACAAGCCGGTCGGGATTGTCACCGACCGTGATTTTGCAATCCGGGGTGGATACCTCTGTGAGGAGGAGGAGACCCGGCAAATCTCTGAAATAATGACCGAAGATGTCAGGACTATCCGGAAGGACACTGATTTTTTTGATGCGATCCAGGAGATGAAATCATCAGGCGTACGACGCCTACCTGTCGTAGATATGGGGGGCAGGCTTGTCGGACTCATTACCCTCGATGACATTATCCGGCTCCTGGCACGGGAGCTCGGGGAAATAGCACGGATAATCGGGAAAGAAAGCCCGAAAATCTGATATTACTTCATTTTATATCCTGATTTTCTGATGTATCCGGGTATATCCCCTACCTGGCTACACTCCCGTAGAATATTCTAGGGGGAAGGCCGGCAGTATTCTGGACTGGTCCTACATTACGATGTAACCATCTGCTGAAATGTGATGTCTACCGGCTGGAATCCTCTAATAAACTGGTTAGGATTCGAACCAGGAAAAAGTGAATGATCTGGCAGGATTATTGTGGAATTCCCATTATGGGTGGGGCCGGTACCCGCCCCTGGTTTCCGGCATTACCATTAACTATCTCATTCCTCATCCTGTTCGACGTAGTAAATGACTGGATGCCCAAAGTACCCGCTGCGACCCATGAAAAACTACTTTTTGCAGAGGTGGTCTTACCGATGGCACTATTATTCACTATGCGATCAGTCGTCCAGCTCGTCCTGCTACGGGTTATATTACTCAGTAAACCCGTCGTTGTCCAACTCGTTTTTCCGCTGGTATAATTACTCAGAATACTATTCGTTGTCTTTCCGGTCAGACCCCCAAACATATTGCTATTCAAATCATTTGGCAGGTCACCGGTCTTATTGCCCGTTATCCCGTTCATCCTGTTACCGGGCATGGCTCCCGGGATTTTTGCGCCTGCTGAACCCGCATTCGTTACGATTGTCGAAATCGTAAAGTTTGTAACCTGGGTGCCGGGAGTATAGGTACCCCCGGTATAGAGCCCCTCTTTTACGGTGCCGGTTGAACTTCCCCCGGAATACACAATATACACTGTTCCTGATGTAAGTTCCGGCAGGCTGAACACTACCGACTGGTAGGTCTTTGCCGGCACAAATGTCAGGATATCTTCTCCTGCTCTTGTTTCAACATGGACCATAGTCCCTGCCGGCTGTACTGATGCGTAGGTCATCATTACTGAGTACTGCGTGGAGGAAGTGTCAGGGGCCTGTGCCATCCCGGAGCTGCCTGCTGCAACCAGCGTTCCGCCGCTAAGCTTGAAACTGCCTGCATAATCAATAGCCCCGTTACCATCGTCTGTCGGACCGTTGACGATCACAACACCACCGGTCATAGTGATCGCGCCGTTGATATCAAGACCGTCACCACCGGCGTTCACAACGAGATATCCCCCATTGATATGAAGGGGCATATCCCCGGAAGTTTCGAAGGTACCCTGGCCTGGCTGCCCAGCACCATTCTGACCGTTAACCGGTTGAGTCGATGTGGATGTAACTCCGGTACCACTTGGGGTATTTAACGCGTCATCACTTGCAACAATGCGAATTGTTCCGTCATTAATGGTAATATCCGCACCTTCAATGCCTTCATAAGAGTTGGTGATCCGGATATCCCCGCCGTTAATCTCTACGTTCGATTCTGCATGAATTCCATCATCCCCGGTGGCTGCATTAATTGCTCCGCCGTTAATTGTGACACCACCGTGTGAATGAATGGAATCATCTGAGGAATCAATGGTGATGATTCCACCCGTGATGGTGAGGGCTGTTCCGGCCTTCAGGCCTTTACCACCTGACAAAGCACTGGTATCGACACGGGTATCACCTGGTATTCCCCGGGAGTTTGTATTTGTGGTGGGATTGATGCTTTTACCTGCACCCCCACCTGATGCGATGGTGATGCTGCCACCACTCACCGTAAGGCTTGTTTCAGCCTGGATACCGTCTGCTCCGGAGATGATTTTGACGGTACCATCCTTAATGGAAACATACCCCTTCGTGGAATCATCATCATTAGTGGACTGTATCCCGTCGCTTTCTGCCTTTATGGTGGTGGTCCCGCCTTTGATAACAACAGAATCCCTGCCCCTGATACCATCGTTAACAGCGTTAACCGCAATACTGCCACCGTTGATTTTCAGGTCATCCTTGCTGGTGATACCGTCGTTATAGTTTGCATTAACGGTCAAAGACCCGTCGCCATTTATCGTAAGGTCGTCCTTTGAAAAAATTGCTGCATCAGGTTCTCCGGATGTTGAATCCTGGCCGGTATAGGAACTCCCGTCTGTTACCGTATTTTTAGTACCGGCTGTAAGCGTAATCACCGTTTTTTCGGCGTTGACAACATAAATGGGAGCACTTGTGGAACAGGAAATATCCATACCATTAAGTACGAGTTTCACCGTTTCTGCATCCTGTGTGTCTACCTTTATTTGTCCGTTATTCAACGTACCCCCGACATTGTACGTGCCAGCGGACGTGATGGTAACAGTGTTTCCATTAACTGTTGCACCGCTTCCTTCAAGGGATATCGAGTTGCCGTTCAATTTTATCGTAGTGGTTCCGGCGGCAGCTGTAACTTCACCCGCCATGCAGGCAGTACCAGTGACGATAAGTGCGAATGCCAGAAGCATTACCGTTATTTTTTTCATGTTAAATTATCTCCTTATTTCTGTTTATGGTTCTCTTCCGGGCAGAGTCTC
This sequence comes from Methanomicrobiales archaeon, assembly GCA_037137755.1. Lineage (GTDB taxonomy): Archaea > Halobacteriota > Methanomicrobia > Methanomicrobiales > Methanospirillaceae > CAIKOD01. The sequence goes on from JBAXJR010000002.1 coordinate 59,440, forward strand.
CTCAATCAGGGAATACCTTGTCCGGGAATCCCGCTCACTCAACCTGCTCATTTTTACCCGGATTATCCGAATAATAGATCTTCACCCGTGCCGTATCACGAAGGAAATCAATGCCATCGATCTCAACGTTGGTAACGTTGAGCCCGGTCCTTGTTTTAAGGTCCTCTATCATCTCTGCCCGTTTCCCTGGTGTTATAAGATTAATTTTTTCGTAGACGATTTGCTTGGTATAATGGCCGGTATTGAAACCCCAACCTTTCTCAAGGATCCAGATGACTCCAATAATCAGTGCATCTGTCACGAACATCTTCTCGTAATCGCCCATCCCGAAGAGAATGGAGTTCAGGATTGGCAGTGCCACCATGATGAAGAGGTACGTCATCTCGTGTATCGGAACCGTCTCTGTCCTGTACCGCAGGATAGAAAACAGGGCAAAAAGGCCGAAGCCAACGCCTATCGAGATCTCCACGCTGGTAAAGAGGCCCATGATGAAATAGATCACGGTATTGAAGGCAAGGAATGTGAAGAGGAAGGCACGTTCACCTTTGCGGGGATAGTAGATATAGCGTATAATGATGAATGCCGAGATAAAATTGATGAAGAATCCGGCAATATAGAGAAGGTCATGCTGGCTTAACATGCGATACTCCCTACCATGGAGAGCGTTTTCAGACGTAACTGAAGCTGCTTGAACCGGTTATGTTTCTGCCCGTTGTAAAGTAAGGACACCCCGATACAGTACTTCGAAAAACTGGTTTTCCGGATCCCCATCTTCCTGAGTGCATTTAGACCTGGTGACTGGAAGAGAGATCGATCATACTTGATCTCTCCGACAACAACACCCGGGTACGAATAGGTAGTACCATCCTGGCAGAATGAAGGACAGAGGTCGAAGGTGATCCGTTCCCGGAAATCCTTCGATACGAGAGTGACCCTGCTGTATTCAGTCGTCAGTACGGGATGGAACTCACTGGAATCGTACGGAAAGGAGGATTTTAAAAATGATTTAGGGCCCTTTTCAGAGAGCTCCGGTATTCCGTCCGTCTCCATACGTATTTTTACTGTTCGCCCTGTGTTTTGCCTTTCCTTCACCTCAAGGTATGTCTCGTCAGTGGAGCAATAGTGGCGGAACCGTAATTTGAAACGGTTCGCTTTCCCGTTATGGTGCTGTAGATAGATCATAAACGACCCCGTGTCATAATACATGGTCTCATACCTCCCGATTCGTGTATCTTCAATTTCCAGTGCCCTGTATGATCTGGTAAGATCAGATACCAGGCTGGCGCACTGTTGAAATGTCATCAGGAATTTTTTCTCCCTCCTACTCATCAGCTGGGCATCTGAATTTTTCAGTTCTTCAAGAGTTATCTCCTCAAATGCAGCAAGTGCTGACGAGAAGTTGTCTACCCCGGCAGTGAGGGTTGTGTGGGCCTGCCGGACTATACACGCCATGCTAAGGTCCCCCTGTTCTGTTGGGTGCCCTCTCTCCGGAAAGGAACTCAACCCCCGCCTCATAACCGGTATTGACCCGGATCAGCTGGTCGAGGGATGAAGTGAACTTCTGGGTCACATAAGGCACGATCTGATTACGGTAATTTTTCGGCATATTTGATTCACCAGGATGAACACTGTCCTCCTATGACTATCCAGCATCGTTACTCCGCGTAAATGTTATATAATCGCGCTATCGGGATGGTGATATAATTGTCCGGGGACGCGAATGGTTGAACTCCGGAGTGTACTACATCAACCCCCGTGGAAAGCTGGCACTATTACACCCTGCCAGATTTTTACCCGGTATAAATCACGAGGAATGTATTGATCTGCAGAATGGAGGGGTCCCTGGTCCCGGTGAGTGGGTCACGAAAATACCGTTGGATAACTTTCCCGGGGTAATTTTCACAATTCATGTCAATATCTTTGCTCTTCCAATCCGTTCAATATAGTATATCCCGACATCACTATGCCACCAGGGGCAGGGTGTTACCCCCAATATACCAAACCCCTTATGCAGGACTATTTCAGCAGGAAGTGAATGGAAAACCCCCTTTCACGCTACGATTCCTACTCTGCTATATTGTTTCCTGGTCGCCTGGTCTGGTTACCAGGTTTTGCGATATATTGAACCTGCAAGTGTAATTATTCCCATTTTTATCGATAATCAGGTGTAATCCCGTGTGTTGAATATAAGTGAAGCTGTGGGGTATGATGGAGAAGAATACTACCCTTAACCAGGGTCAGTTGCAATCGGACTCCACCTTACACGGGTATTACAAATAATTTTTTCCCGATCCCTGCAGTTCCGGCACATCTGGCCCTTGAAAGGGTTCTATCCAGATATCGGAATGTTTTGAGAGTTAATGACAGATAAAAATACGGAGGGAATCATGCAAAAAAAATCAATCATATGGGGTATTATCCTGATAATACTCCTGTCGTTTGTCGGGTTTACAGCAGGGGCTGTTAACACGACCACCAGTTCAAGTAGTTCGGCTGATCCGACCTCACTTGTATATGTTACTTCAGTCAGTATGGACCCTGAGGTATTTTTCCCCTATGAAGAGGGTACGGTTACCATCACGCTGGCGAACAAAGGTGATACGGCCATAGGGCTTGAAAATCCTCAAATTCTTAGCAAGAATGTCCACATTACGAGCGATGATGCATGGAATACCGTCACCTACATCGGACCGGGAACTGAGGCGACCTACACAATCCCGATCACAGTTGTACCCCCGGAAGGGACCTATTATCCGTTATTCTCTCTGGGTACCAAAACCGGGCTGAGTATTCATTACCCTATCACCGTGAAGATCGATTCGACAGATCTCGAGGCATTAATTTCAGGTGAACCTGATACCTTTGCCCTTTCTACTAAAGAGACTGTCAACCTGACCCTTATCAACCCACGTTCCGGTGCACTCGATGATATCCTGATCAGTGCTTGTGGAAGCGGTCTTGAAGTCAGCCCTTCCCAGAAATATATCAGCTACCTGGGCGGGCAAAGTTCGACCGTAATCCCGTTTTCGGTTACTGCCCGCCAGGATTCAAGTCTTACCTTTAATATCAGTTACCGGAACGGGGATAGCAAACATGCGGTTGACCTGGTCATTCCCGTCACTATTGGTGCGGACAAGACCGCGGCAGTACCAATCGTCAATAATATTGCACAAACCCAGAAGGGGTCATATTATGACCTCACCGGGGATATCACCAATGCAGGGATCACCGATGCAAACGGGCTCGTGGTGACTACCGGGTCTCCGGCACAAGGTACGGGGACATACCCGGAATATGTCATCGGATCCCTGGCATCCGATGATTCTTCGAGTTTTGAAGTGACGTTCACCACCACGGATCTCTCATCAGTACCCCTGGTCATAACATGGAAAAATGAGGATGGCGATGATTACAAGGTAACAAAGGTCCTTAACCTCAACTCGGCATCAGGTTCCGCCAGTTCAGCAGCAGGAACAGGATCCGGTACAGCATCCGGATCATCCACCGTGCAGGCAGGAGGTCCGGGCGGGGCTCCTCCGGGCATGGGTGGCCCCAGTGGCAGCACCAGCTTGTTCAGCAGTAGCAAAGGGAACGGCATCAGTTCATTCTACCCGGTAATTGCAGCAGGTATCATCGTCGTGATTGGTATCGTGCTGTGGACGAAACGAAAATGGCTCTCGGCGAAGCTGAAGAAAAAATGAAGGGATTATCGATGTTTGATAGACCCCTAATCCAGCTTACTGATGTCTCCAAGGTATACCACCTTGAAAGTGGGGACTTTTCAGCGCTTAACCATGTATCGCTGGATATAATGGAGAACGAATTTGTCGCTATCATGGGTCCTTCTGGTTCCGGAAAATCAACCATGATGAACCATCTGGGTATCCTTGATGTCCCGACATCAGGTGAGCTCTTTATCGATGGAAAAAACGTGGCACACATGACAAACCTTGAACGGACGCATATGCGGAGGGATATTATCGGGTAAGTATTCCAGAAATTTTACTTAATCCCGCTCCTTTCCGCATATGAGAACGTTGAATACCCGCTCATCCTGAAATACAAAAAACGGGACGCGACCGGTAAAGCAGCAGCAGTTCTCAAATCCGTAGGGCTTGACAAGGTGATGGGTGAACATCGCCCCAACCAGCTTTCCGGGGGCCAGCAGCAGCGTGCGGCAATCGCACGGGCCCTTGTCAATGACCCGAAGATTATCCTCTGCGATGAACCGACAGGTAACCTGGACCGGAAAACAGGGTTCCAGATCATGGATATCCTCTGCGGATTGCACGAAGAGGGAAAGACCGTTATCCTGGTGACTCATGACCCGAAGATTGCAGAGTATGCACACCGCACGATAATACTGGAAGATGGGAGGATCGCGAGCTCATGAGAGATATTTTCTTCGATTTATCCGTCAGGAGTGTCCGGCTGAACTACCTGAGATCAATCCTCGCATCAGTAGGGATTGTAATAGGTGTTGTCGCCATTTCCGCAATGGGAATGCTCGGGACTAATATGCAGCTGGAAGTAAAAGACCAGCTGTCCGCAGGTGCTAATACCCTCGTCATCACCCCGGATGCTGTCAGGATGGGCCCTCCGGGGTCGGCTCCCAGTTCCTCCGACTCGTCGCAGGTAATATCCAAGGCCCAACTGAGTAAAATCAGGATTGCTGCAGGAACTAATGCAAGTGCTATTATTCCCGTTTATTCGAAAAATACCGAGTTCGTTCTCGGTTCTGTGCCAGGCAGGGGCATGCTCTACGGGATCGACCCTGATGATCTCACGTCGTTTCTCACGATCGCAAACGTTACAAACATTAACGGAATAAATGATGCACTTGTGGGGTCAACTATTGCCACCAACTTTGACTTAAAAATCGGTAGCAGGATCAAGATTGGATCGAGTACAGCAGATTCCCGCCCGGAGGCCCGGATTGTAGGGATCCTCGAAGAACGGGGAATGGCATCGGACCGTGTCAGTACTGACAATGCAATTGTTGTATCCGATACATGGTATACCAACCAGTACGGCGGGGAAAATGAGTACCCGCAGGTAAATGTGATTGTTAAGAACATCGATTCGATAACCGGTGTCGAAGCGGCAATTGACGCGAAACTCAATACAGATGAGAAAAAGCCAGTTATCAGGATCCAGGACGCAAGTTCACGGTTATCGAGTATCACCTCGACGCTTGGAACGATGACCACGTTTATACTGGCGATAGGAGCCATCTCGCTCCTGGTCGCTGCCACCAGCATCTTCAATGTGATGATGATGTCGGTCACCGAGCGGGTGCATGAGATCGGAATCCTTCTTTCGATTGGAACAGAGCGTGGGGAAGTCCGCAGGATGTTCCTGTACGAGGCGATCATACTCGGTATTATCGGCGGAGGTGTAGGGGCTATCAGCAGCCTCGTCATCGGCTATTCCGTCGTGAGTGCCATGATCGGGACAACGAATTATTTCTTCCTGCCTGAAAGTATCCTGTATATCCCCCTTGGCATGGTTATTGGTATCATTGTCTGTGTAATCTCCGGGCTCTACCCTGCATGGCGGGCATCGAACATGGACCCGATCGACGCACTGAAAAGCGAGTGATTACGGCAGAGATACCGCTCGTAGAACTATGTGGATTATATAAGCCATAATCCTGGGTAATTACGCAGTGCCGGGCTGGAGCCCCCCATTTTTAGATTTTGGGGTTTTATCTCTCCCTGATACAATAATTTTCTTTAATACTGTTCCCCCGACTACAACTTTAATCATTGACCCTCAGACAATTTTAGCCTGATATATTCAACGTTCTGGTTCAATTATTCCACTCCCCTATGCAGTATATCACTCCTCGCATGCGCCGAATATAACTCCGTGCCCGGAAACGGAATCCATGATGATTTCCTGATCGGGGATCATCAGAAAAAGGAGGTGATCGTAAGCGGAACGAGTAAACAAGGTTGGAATATACTTGATCGGACAGCAGGATTACTATCGTATTCCCCCCCGGTAGGTCTGGTGATCACAGGCAGGAACTTCTTATTGACCATGATGAAAAAATCCGTGGAAAACCCCGCCCGGGTAACAGGAGTGTAATCACCGGGCCCGGGAGAAAAGGCCGGAAAATATTCAGACGGAAAACTACGTGTGAAGGATAAACAACGAGCGCAATCAAAGGATAAGAGATCGATACCCTGGATCGCACAGGGATTTTTCTGGTGTGGGTCTGAGCCAGTGAAAAATCGGCACCACTACCATTAAAAACCTGTTTCAACGATGTAATTCTCCCATCAGGAAAAAGAATGGACAGGCACCCGACAACCCATCCATTCTTTACCGGGTATCTGTGATACCATTTTTCCCATTCTTTGAAAAAACGTTCCAGGCAGGGACTGCAATCATCATGAGACCTTTGCTCACTTGGTTTACCCGGCTGTGATAGAATTCTGAACTTTTTGCGGTAACGGCTCCCGGCAGAGTTTCCGTATCGCTTGTTACAGTCGAAGGCGATTTCCGGGGAATAAGCCTGTGGATTATCAGGGATCGGATTATCTTTTTTGAGATATTATCTTCACGAGGTGGTGCTATTAATGGCCTCCCCGGTTCATCATATCACTCCACGTATGAACCGAATATAACAGGGCCGGTGGTTATTCTTATCCGGATGATTCTACCCGGAGTAGATCATCGGAAGAAGGATGCAAATTAAAACCCTGGAGATCCGTCAGGGCCTGGGTTATAATCACGTCCGGTTACCGCGGTGATTTGCGATAACTTCTACCATACCAGCCACTCGAATTTTCGGGTTTCAGCCAGTTACGAAATAAGAGATGACGTATACGTGTATCCTGGTACCAGGTAGGTACCATGCCACGATAGTTCTAAAAGAGAGGTATCTCATGAAAAAAAGCAGGATATCCATGCTGATTGTTTCAGCAATCCTTGTCGCAGGAATTTTCTGTGCGGGATGTACAGATTCGGGTAGTGCTACAACGCAATCCGGGACTAATTCAGGTGCAACAGTACAGCCCCAGTCTTCTACTTCACCAAATACAGAAAAACCAAACTGGGTCTCACCAGCAACTCCACCTGATCAGGTAATGACCGTAAAAGATGGGCCGCAGTTCAACCAGTCTGATGCTCCTTCAGGAACACCCCCGTCCGGAGTGATGATAAATGGCCCCCGTCCATCAGGTACTCCCCCATCAGGTGGCGGTCAGCCTCCATCCGGTACTCCGCCAACCGGTCAGTAATGTGTTCCATCTGATAATCAGTGGGCCCTGTCATACGGTGGTTGACCAAAGGACCTGCTGAGAAACCAGGTCCTGTATGAGGGCCCACTGGCAGCAGTTGAAAAAATGTAATTATTCAGGCTTTGTTGAAACCCTGCATATTTTTTAAAAAGAGGGGATACGTTGACATGAGGGGGTTTCGCCCTTCCCCCAATAAGATATCCATTGAGTAAGGGTTCATTGTAGGCATTCAGGAAAATTTCAGAGATTTAAAAGATTATTCCCTATCCCAACCCGGGGTCCCCAGAGCGGCGGACCATGAGCCCCGGGTGCGTGACTAAATATCGGAGTAACCTAAACGCCAGGATTGATTAAAAAGGGTTCCCCATGTAAATGCCTGAACGATCCCCCAATACGTGGAGATTTAGAAATGATATTTTCATGGTTCGGGTGTGAAATTCTCGTTCATGTGTGTTTCTACAGAGCCATTATTCCCATTTATTTTTGGAAAATGGGGTTTCAGGGCCTGATTTTTTTCAGGTCCGTAAGTATTTCTGTGACTGAGGCATACCGGTTTCCCGGATTTTTCTTCATGCATTTGAGAATGATTTCCTGAATTACCGTGCCCTCCGCTCCAGGTAATTGCGGCAGTACTGGGTCATCATAGAGGATAGCGTGCATTATCGCTGCGATACCCTCCCTCCTGAATGGTACATTCCCTGTCACCAGATCATACAGCAGGACCCCTAGCTGGTAGATGTCTGTCCATGGTCCGGTGTCCCCGAAAAGGTTCGGGGCCAGCTGTTCAGGTGCTGCAAAATCCGGGGAAAAGCTGATGAGTGCGGTCTGTTTTGTATCGGTAAGTGCTTTTGCAAGTCCCCAGTCGGTAATTTTCGGGACTCCCTCGTCAGACATAAGGACATTTTCCGGCTTGATGTCCCGGTGAATGATACCCCGTTCATGGGCGTATTGAAGACCTTCAGCCACACCGGTAATAATTTCAACTGATTTATCGATTGAAAGGGGAAGCCGCATTTCCGCAAGGGAGGTCCCGAAATATTCAATTTCAATATAGGGTACCGGGAAAATATTTGCTGAATAAATCTCCACAATATTTTTGTGGTGAAGCCCCTGCCAGAGTTGAAGCTCTTTGGTGAAATGGGTCCCTGTTACCTCATCAAACCGTATGGGGACTTTAATGGCAATGGTTCTTCCCTCGGCATCCTTTGCACGGAATACCCGCCCGACTCCGCCTTCACCCATATATTCTGCTCCGGGGTACTTCTCACCGAGGGAAGGCGGGAGACGGGCTGCATAGTGCCGCTGATCCTCAGGAACCGCATCCCCATGCCCCGGGTACCCGATCGTATTCACAACCGTGTTACTCTGGGATTGTGTCCCTTCGTTCCGGTCATCCCTCCCGTGTCTTTTGCGCCACCAGCTCCTTTCATACCAGATACCCGCAACCGCCGATACAACGATTATGATCGGAATTATCCACCATAACGGGCCAAGGTTTCCAGGGAAGGGTGGGGGTTGGTTCTGGATAGAACCCGGGCCTGCTGAAAACGGGTTATTATTCAGTGGCTGACCTGCAGGGGCCGTTACAGGCATATCGGCAACCCGTATCATGGTATAGGACAAGGGGGGCTTTGAAAGGGGTGCATAATCAGTAATTGATGCACTCATCATCTGGTTTCCTGGAGAACCCGGGCCTGTATTCTGCGATATATACTGAATGTTCCGTGCAATCTGCTCACTGGCATTATCCCCGTTACCTGGGATCATGAAATTCCCGAGCACCCCGGAACCGGTATTCTGTACGATGAAGGGAACGTCTCCTACTCCATCACCATTTGCATCTTCCCCCTGGTAATCCGTCCAGAAATTTCCGAGAGAACCGGTCAGGTTTTTTCCACCATACTGGTACTGCAATGGGGTACTGTCCCATAACAGGTCTGGGGACTGGCTCATCACATTCATGGGATTGTCAAAGTAATTCAGAAATACTTTGTTCATCTGCGACTTGCGGTCCGCATAGATCCCAACCGAGTTATTGACGAGAATATTGTTGGAAATTTCGTTATGTTCCGCGGATTCCAATCCGATTCCACGTTGAAGTCCGGTGATGCTGGAGTTATGAATCTTATTATTTTCCGACTGTATGAGAATACCATATCGGGCAGTCCCCGAGAGGGTTATGCCATCAACAACGATGCCACTGGCACTCAGCGTGATCCCCGCAATACCATCACCGGATATTATTTCCGGCGGATTCTCCATATCCAGCGCTCCAAGAACAATTGACCGGTTTATGACAAGATTTTCTTGCCAGGCACCATTTTTCAGAAGGATTGTATCCCCATTTTCAGCAGTACTAACCATGCCCTGCAGGGAACTGTTGCCTTCGTCCGCCGGGTAGATAAACACAGTAGCGGTTGCCGGGGATGAAACGAGGTAGAGAACTACCAGTACCAGGACAACCAGGATGTTCCTTGTTGCCGATATCGTCCTTACCCGCGGACTTCCTGCCCTCATAATCACTATCAGAGTTCACTCATTTACAATAAAAAGGAACCGTGCAGAATTTTTTCCCATTGCAAGGTCGATAACGTCACCATTTTTCAACGGGGTCTTAACCTTTTGTTTAATTGACTCCGAGTTTACAAAGGTACCCCCGGAACTGCCATAGTCCTCGATTTTCCAACCGGGCCCGATTTTTGAAAGGATTGCATGTGGTTTTGTGATCCTTGTTACTACAATATACTCTTCAGCTAGCACAATGTCCCCTTCGGTTGTCATTGATGGTGTGTCAGGATCGATCCTTCCGATAAGGACGCGGTCCTTTTTAATCAGGTACGTCACACCCGCATTCTTACCTTCCAGGAGGTGGAGTGCAGGGAAATCATTTCCTGATTCCCTGAGCACTGCTGCCCGCACCGAATCAAGGCGTCCCTGGATATCACCGTACCCGATCGGGATATTAATCCTTGAAAAGACCCCCATATTTTTAATGAGCGTTTCCATGCCCCCCTCTGCGAGTGAAAATTTCCAGACCGGATGAATTCCTTTAGCGGTCTCCCTTCCAAAACCCGCCTCTTTCTTCACAAGCCCGATATGGACGAGCTGGTCGATGTGCTTTTTGGTGTTTGCATAGCTCGTCTCGATACGGGCGGAGATCTCACTGATCTCCTTTGGCTCCCGCTCGATAACCTTGATTATTTTCAACCGTATCGGGTTGGAAAGCACGTCCAGATATTCGGACAGTTCCTGTAAAAACGCGGGGTCCGTTGAAATTGAAATTGTTTCTCTCTCGGTCATTTGCTAAAAACACCCGGGATATGTTAGTTGCACACAGGGATTCTGCAGGTGTGATTCATTAAACTATCCCTGTTTCTTGATAAACGGGATTGTTCTCTCTCACCCTTAGTAAGGCCTTGCGAATATTAACCTGTTGAATCTTAAAAAACAGGATATATAATCGATGATCGAATCCGGTGATATTAATCCCCGGAATGGAACATGATCTCACTACTACAATATCTCCATTATAGTAACCGTGCTGACAGGGGAGAAAGGATAATCAAACTGATTATTGGGTTGTGATAACGAAAAAAATACCGGATAACTCGATATTATTGCATAACAAAAAGGAGCCCTTCTATTCATGATTACAAAACCAGGTGTGTGAACCTCTGGTCCCCGCTAGTCCTGTGCAGTCATCTCGATCTCGACCATCGCACCCCTGGGCAATCCTGCGACCTGAATGGTTGAGCGGGCAGGAGATGAATTTCCTATGTAATGTGCATATATTGTATTGACGGTACTAAAATCAGATAAATTTGTCAGGTATATCCGGGTAACAACCACATCGGAAAAGTCAAGACCTGATTCCCGCAGTATCTCCTGCAAATTCCTCATTACCTGGTCTGTCTGCCCCTCAATTGTGCTGGAAAGGTTACCTGTCTCCGGGTCAATACCGATCTGTCCGGAGGTATAGACGAGATTATCGGAATGAATCGCCTGGCTGTAGGGACCGATCGGTCTGGGTGCCTTATCGGTAACAATAACCTGTTTCTGGTGATGGGGTGGAATGAGGACTACAAGGCTCATCACGATCATTCCCAAAAGAAAACATGCGATAACCAGCAACAGGGTATTTCTGTCAACTTTCAGATCACTCATTTATACCAGCCTCTCCTGTACTATCTATCGGAAATTCTGTCCCAAATACTTATTTGTCTGCTCATGAGACCGGATTATTATTCGATACGGTCATAGCCTGGATCATCCGAACGGTCGGGTGTTATTCCTGGTTTCTCCTTTGGCTTTACCTGGATCTCCCGAATGACCCGTGTCCCGCCCATCGCGGATAATATCGCAGCGATGATGGAAAGTAGGGCCCCGATGTAGAAGGAGATCCGAAGCGACGGCATGAAGGCCGTTGCAAGGGTTGTCGGGAACCAGGTCGTGCCAGTCAGGGTTGTTATGGTTGTGGGGCTGATCGTGGCAACGATCGATGCCGGTACTGTTACAAGGATCGCCTGGACCGGGTTGTATCCCAGGAATGCGGCAAATAATGCACCTGTCGGTGGAATTGTACTCATTGGGATGATTAGTTCAGGGGCCCCGGCTTCTGTAAGCGATGTAGCGAGTACCGGGGGAAACATGTGCGTCATGCTGATGATGACGATGGTGAAAAACAGGGCCATGGAGACGACCATCCCGGTGTTCTGCAGCATCGACCTCATGCCCGACGCGACACCCCGGTCTTCCGGGGGCACAGAATTCATGATGGCCGCGATATTCGGCGCACCAAACATGCCGTTCCCGAGGCCCATGATCAGGAGTGCGACAGCGAAGACCGGGTATTCAAAGTTATACGGCAGCACGGCCAGTATCAGGAACGCGAGGGCGATGAGGAGCATACCGGACGTTGCGAACCACCGGGAGCCGTATGTATCTGATAACCAGCCTGACAGAGGGCCCATGATAATAAACCCTGCTGTGAGGGGCAGCATGAATATCCCGGCCCAAAACGGTGTCGATTCATAGCTGTAACCGTGAAGCGGCAACCAGATGCCCTGCAACAGCATGATCAGGAGGAACATCATGCCCCCGCGGGCGAGTGCACCCAGGAACCCGGCTGTGTTCGCAAGGGAAAATATCCTGTTCTTAAAAAGGGCCAGCCTGAACATCGGGTCCTCAACCCGGCTTTCAATGATCGGGAATGCGATCAGAAGGGCGATTCCGATGAACATGGATGCCTGTACCCATGGATTGCCCCATCCCATCGGGTCCTGTCCGTACGGGAGAAGTGCATACGTGATACCGATCAAAAAGATAGTCAACCCGGCAACAAAGGTGATATTGCCCCACACATCTACCTTCAGACCCCGTTTCGGTAATGATGTCTCTTTGAGCTTCATGAAGGCCCATATCGTGCCCAGGATACCGACCGGTACACTGACGAGAAACACGTACCGCCAGTTGTAGAATGCGAGGATTCCACCGAGGATGAGGCCAATGAACTGGCCCGACAGGAACGCCATCATGTTGAGCCCCAGGGCCTTGCCACGTTCACCAGGTGGGAATGCATCGGTGAGGATTGCCGCACTGTTGGAAAAGGTGAACGATGCACCAACTGCCTGGACGAGACGGAACACAATCAGCTCAATTGCACCTGCATCCCCTGTTCCAGGCGTGAGAAAAAGCAGGATGGAACCGAGGGTGAAAATGGCAAACCCGATATTATAGAGCTTCACCCTCCCGTACATGTCCGAAAGCCGGCCGAAACTGAGAAGCAGTGTTGCGGTGACGAGGCTGTACCCCATCAGTATCCAGATCAGGTACTGGAACGAGGTGAGCGGGTCGATATTGATGCCGTTGAAGATCGCAGGCAGCGAGATGAGGATGATGCTCCCGTTCACGGAGACCATGAACATCTCGATCGTCGTTATCGAGAGTACGATCCACTTGTATTCGATGCCTTTTTTGACAGATCCTGTGTTATTGCCTGCGATTTCGCTTTTTTCCATTCTGATCGGGCTGTCCCCCGGGATAATCCAAATGTTTTTCCTGGATATGTAAACTATCCTTTACATCGTTGGATCTTTTTGGACTATAATGTTTCCAGATTGAATTGTCATTAAAAATTTCGTCCCAAGTTGGACTATTTGCTGTACTACTTTTATCCAGCCCCTCAAAAACAATAAAGCGTAATGAGAAAAAGGAATACCCCCCTCGCAGAAACCGGAAAGTGTTGTATCGTGACACCAACCTGTGAAGAGACGGGAACGTCCGCCATTCACTCTCTATTCTGCTCAAGTACGGTCATGCGGGGATAAAACCCGAACCCCAGGTAAAATTTCCACGCTCCTTCGTTCCCGTCGCCGACCGAGACCCGGTTCCTGACCGATCCGTTCGCGTCAAGCCATGCGAGAGCCCTGGTCACTAATGCGGAACCGATCCCCCGTGAACGGTATCTGTCTTCAACGAATATCGACTCGATCTCGCCCTTCTTCTCTTGTGACAGGGAACTGACACAGTACCCTATATACCGGCCGGATTCCGTGTCGAAAACAAGGTCCAGTTGCAGAGACCCCGTCGATGCGATCTTTTCAAAAAACTTCTTACGATCGTCGAAGGTCATCTTCTCGTAGTGCTGCCGGAAGGTCCCCGCACGTGTATGGTGATATTCGTTGAGCTGGACCCATAGTGGCCTGATCAGCTCGATGCTGGTGATGCCTGATGTCCGGTATTCAAAGGGCGGCATTCTTACATTTGAATTAGGATGTGAAAAGGGAATAAGGGTGCCGGGGGGGTGCCGGTCATTTAATGGCACATCCCGGATCATCGATGTATTTCTCCCGGGGAAAAAAGAGGAGGCCCCAGTCAGTTTTACCCGTTTCAGGACTTGATTGTCCGGAACAGGTAGGCACCAATAATGGTAATGGCGATGGTGAATCCACCGAGCACTGCGAGGCACACGAGCGGGTTAATCTGTGAGACCCCGGTCAGGCCGTACCGGATCCCCTCAACACCATAGGTAAGCGGGTCGAGGAGCGTTATCGGGACAATTGCTGGCGGCAGGCTGCTGATGGGGAAGAGCGCTCCGGAGAGGCCGAAGATCGGGAAGACGACGAAGTTCATGATGAGCTGGAACCCGGTCATGTCATCCATTCTCGACGCGATCGCGATGCCGAACGCGGTGAAGGCGATCCCGATCAAGGCCATGAAGCCGAACGCAATGAGAAATCCCGTTATAGTTCGGCTATTCAACCCGATAAACAGCGAGATCACGAGTATGATCACGCCCTGGATGAACGCCGTTGTTGCACCGCCAGCTGTCTGCCCCAGCATGATCTCCAGGCGGGAGACCGGCGCAACAAGCGTCTCTTTCAGAAACCCGAACTGCTTGTCCCATATGATCTGGATACCGGAGAAGACGGACGTGAAGAGGACACTCATGGCGATCATGCCCGGAATGAGGAAAACAATATAGTTCTCGTCCATTCCGGGGATCTGCACGACGGAGTTGAGCCCGAAGCCGAGGAAGAGCAGGAAGAAGAGCGGCATGCTGACGCTGCCGATAATACGGCTCTTCGACCTGATATACCGCTTCATATTCCGGAGCCAGATGGTATAAATGATATCCATGGTTACCGCCTCATCATTTTCTGGTACATCCGCATGTTTGCTTTCCCGTCGGCTTCCTCCTCGCGGATGGTCTTGCCGGTAAAGGAGAGGAAGACGTCTTCGAGCGTCGGCTTGTGGATCAAGATCGATTCGATCGCGATTTTATCCCTGTTCAGGAGCGTCACGATGGTACCCACGTGCTGCTCGGCGTTCTTAAGGCTGATGATAACCTGCCCGTCGTGCTGCTCGATCCGTGAGACCCACGGCTCATTTAATGCTGCGACAATGGCAGAAGGGTCTGATGATTTGAGGGTGACGACATCGCCGCCCATCCCGTTCTTAAGGTTCACAGGGGTGTCGAGGGCGATGATCTTACCGTGATCGATAATAGCGATCCGGTTGCAGAGGCGGTCCGCTTCCTCCATGTAATGCGTAGTGAGGATGATGGTGATCCCGTGCTCTTTGTTGAGGGTTGCAATGTACTGCCAGAGGTGGTTCCGGGTCTGCGGGTCGAGGCCGAGTGTAGGTTCATCGAGGAAGAGCACGGCAGGACGGTGGAGGAGTCCGCGGGCGATCTCGAGCCTTCGCCTCATTCCGCCGGAGAACGTCTTAACGATATCGTCTTTCCTATCCTCGAGTTCCACGAGGTTCAGGAGTTCATAGATCCGCTGGTTCCGGATATCCCCGTGAATGCGGTACAGCCTCCCATGGAAGTCCATGTTCTCCCAGGCGGTAAGCTCCTCGTCGAGGCTCTGGTCCTGGAAGACGATCCCGATTGACTTCCTGACCCCGTCCTCGTTGTGTTCAATATCCATCCCATTCACCGTGGCGGAGCCCGAGGTGGGTTTTAACATGGTCGAGAGCATCGCAAGGGTCGTGGTCTTCCCGGCCCCGTTCGGGCCCAGCAGGCCGAAGATCTCTCCCTGTTCGATCTCAAATGAAATATCATTCACCGCGACCAGGTCGTTAAATTTCCGGGTCAGGTGATCAACGTGTATTGCAACTGTCATCTTTTATCCAATCCTTTTCAGATCATTCAGGCACTGTTCCAGCACCCGCACCGCATGATGCTCATCGCCCGGTGGAAGTTCATCGAGCGTGGTTTTAATATCAAACAGCAGTCCTTTTGCACTGACCCTGGCTCCGCCGAAGATGTCAAGGATCAGGTTCTTGTAAAGCGCCATCTTCCTGTGGTTTTCCTGTCCCTGCTCTTTCACTGTCTGCAGGGTCTCTTCCCCGCTCTTTGTCACTGCAAATGTAGTCTTCGCCCTCTTACCGGTGGCGATCACCTCAATGAGGTGTTCGTCCTCGAGCTGGTGGAGCACCGGGTACAGCGTCCCCTTACTCGGGACCCAGAGCCCGCCGGTCTTCTCCTTGATCTCGGTGAGAAGATCATAGCCTGACTTTGGGCACCTGCTTAAGGAGTGCAGGATGAAGAGTGCAAGTAAACTCCGTTCTTTCCCATGCCGGGAACCAAACTTCAGCAGGCTGGTCATCTAAATAGTCCGATTACGTACTATTATGGTAAAGGAATTGAAGAGATATAAAGCTGAAGGTGCTGATAAATAGGTTTCAATAGTATCCGTGCTCCGGGTAAACCCCCGGGATATGAAATCATTACGAAACATGACAAGGTCTTGGGAGAACCGGTTTCCACAGCTTTGTTGAAAAAGATATGAACTGGGTGTGAATTCACCATTCATGTCTGTTTCACAAAGCAGGTTCCTCGAAAAATAAATGCATCCGGCAGTCTATTCAGTCCAGCCGCTTCTCGTGGTTAGGAAATGCCACCCGGGGTCTCCGTGTAATGAAGGAGGCGTCAAGGTTTTTCACCATCAACGCTGCTATTCCTGCCGGAATACCCAGCGCCATCATATCGGGTGGAAGGGAATGGTTTTGCGTCGGGTCCTGCGGCCCCATAAATGCAGTATTGGTTGGAGCATTCGCAGCCATTCCCGCCGGATACGTGATGAACGTGGCACATGAGGGTCCCCAGGGGACAATGACAGGGGAGAACGGGTCATCACGGTCAAAATGGACGAGGGCCACCATATTCCGGACCTGTTCTGCAGTGCCAAAGCAGCAGACTGACCGTATATCCGGGGATGGATCGGGGAGTGCGTCACACGCTGATACGACAAGATATTTTCCCGGGGCTGTAATTTTCCCCATGACTTTGAAACAGGCTTCAACTTTTTCCGGGCCTGATTTTAAGAATTCCGCAGCTCCACCCCGGACATCTTTCCGGCCGGTTGAGACGAAGTATTTAATATCCTCCCGTTCCGGGGTAAATCCCATGTGGGAGATGCCGCCCGGGCAGCAGCCTTCGCTGGTATCTGCACTGACATAGACTGCTGACACTTCGTTTCGTGTCGCCATCCGGAACAGGGAAACCGCAAAACACCGGTTCACTTCGGCCATACGGGGAATGCCCAAAGGAAGTACTTCTGATCCGTACACGGCGAGAGGGCGTGTCGAAAGCCTGAATGCTGACGTGAGCCTCGCCCCTATTTCCCTGATATTAAGTTCGGTCATGGTTATTCTACCTCAATCGCACTCGGCAAGCCCTTTCCAGATCGGGCCGTCGAACACACCGTCCTTTGCCTCCTCCTCCATCTCCAGGAAGAGCGAGAACGGTACGGCAAAGGTGAACATATGTGCAGGGATGGTTGTTCCCACACTCTCCCGTGCGGAAAGATCCGTGTACCCGAGCACTGCCCGGGGGTGCTCTTGCTTTGCCTCGTCGTACACGAATGCCCCGATCTGCTGGCAGGCTGCCATGGGGGGGACCCGCACCGGATCGGTGCCCTCGCGGACTGCCCCGACGAGGGTGACGAGCCCGGTGATCTGCAGCGGGTCGGCAACAAATACAACAACAACCGGGTGTTCACCAGGTTTCACCTTGCTGAGTGGCGTGAAGATCACGTACTTCTCGGCAATGTCGGTGATCGGCAGGTCCACGGTCATAAACCTTTTTGCCTTCTCTGTATTTTTATGGAGGCGTTCACCGTGGATGAACTTGGCCCGGTCCCGTTCGGGAACCTGTTGCACCATCGCGCAATAGGCCTCCGGGTTTTTGCTGCTCTCTGAGCCTTTTACAAAGAACGAGGCCATGAATTCGACACCTGCGCCTCCGAAGGCATCGTAGTACCCGTTGCCGAAACCAAGTCCCGCCCGTGCACCGGGGCAGCCATAGCTCTCCCGGTCAAACACAGCGGTCTTCCCCTTCATTGCTACATGTGCAAAGAACGGCATGATGCAGCCGAATCCGTGCGGTTTTATCTGCAATGCCCCTTCGGGTTTTACATTACTCCAGAGAATTGCCACGGGTTCCTGGCCAAGCCGGAGTTTTTCTGCGGTAATGCTCTTCATGTCAGTTCATCATCCTGAGCAATACTATCCGATGAACCTCCTCTCTATAAATAGATGACTATTCAACTAATTGCAAGGTCTGGAGAACATGGGTCTGAACGACGAAGAATCTGTTACTCAGTGGATTTCGGATAGTGAAGTTCCGGCAGCACTGATTTCGTACACGTATCGTACGATTCAGAAATCATTTGCCAAAGAGCTGGCCTTGTATCATATCGGTTGGGGTCACTTCGCGATCCTGATGTCCCTGTACGAGATGGAAGGCCGCAGTCAGGACCGTCTTGCCTTATCCCGGGGTTTTGATAAAACAATGATTGCGAAATCCGTGGTCAGGCTGGAGGAAGAGGGTTTTATTCGCCGCGAGATTGACCAGGACGACAAGCGGGTGAAACGGCTGTATCTTACGGAAAAAAGCCGGAATCTCCGCCTGGAGATGGAGCGGATTGGTTACCGGTTGAATGAGTTACTCATCAGGGATTTCGATGCAGAGGGATCAGTTCAGGCAATCGGGAACCTTCGAAAGATTGCACTGAATGCATCGGAACTGTGACTGTGGAATTCCTGACTCCGCAATGACCGGAGTGTAATAGGGCAGGAGATTCTCCTTGATATCAGGCACTGCCCCCGGTGGAAAGAGTTCGGGGAATGTTACGAAGGGATAAAACAGGAGTTTATAGACCTGAAAAAATGTACCGGTGGATCCCCGCAACCCCCGGAAAAACGGGGCTGGGAAAAATTTCCCGGGCTTTCGAGATACAGATATTTCGGCTGTGTTGAAACCCTGCATATTTAAAAAAAAGAAGGACTACGTTGACAGGAGGGGGTTTCACCCCCTCCCTGCCCCACCCCCAATAAGATATCCATTGGCAGGGTTAAATTGGGGCATTCTAGAAAATTTCAGAGGTTTGGAGATTATTCCCTATCCCAACCGGGGTCGCCACAGCGGCGGGGCGAAGCCCCGGGAGCGTGACTAACTATTGGAATAATCTGATCTGCAAGATCGGTTTGAGAGGGTTTCAACAGAGCCGATATTTCGTTAATTTTTTTCTTGGAATTGTTTTTCATCCTCCAACGATAGTTGGGACGGATTTTTCGAATAACAAGAATCCACAATATTGGATTTTTGGTTGATTTCAACAAAGAACGAATTGCTTTAAATAACAGGGTGCAATGGAGATATACATGCTAAACGATTTTATGGAGAAGGTCAGGGGTTTTATTTTGAAACCTGTCGAGACCTTCCAGGAATGTAAGGAAGACTCCCTCGGAAATGCCCTTACCTATTACATCATTCTCGTTATCATTAACGCGATCCTCTCGACACTGGTCCTGTTTGCAGGGATAAGCACCCTGAGCATGTACGAGAAAATCCCTGGAATGGAAGGGATCTTCCCGGCTGTCCTGTTCGTTGGTATAATCGTGGGAGGAATCATCGGCGTGTTCATTTGCGGTGCATGGCTCCACATTTTTGTCTGGCTCCTCGGTGGGAGAAAAGGTTACGAAAAGACATTGAAAGCCATCATGTATGGATCAACACCGGGACTCCTGATCAGCTGGATCCCAATCATTGGTATTATTGGAGCGTTATGGACTCTCATTCTTGAGATCCTTGGTATCCAGGAACTCCAGGAGATGTCCACGGGGAGAGCAGCTGCAGCAGTTATTCTCGCAGTGGTCGTCTTTGTGATTATTATCATCGTTGTCGCCCTGGTATTTTTTATGGCCGTTACAAGAGTCATAAGTGCATCTTCATACATAACCCATTAACTCCATTTTTTCCAAAATATGATATGTTTCCGTTTTCCAGTGTATTGGCGGTGAGTAATGGTAACCACCACATAGAGGGCACACCTCCTGCCCCGTTGAAGGGGCATGGAGTATCTCAACGGTACCCTGGTAAAGGAAGAATTCCCGTCCTCCCTGAAAAGAAATGAATGAATCTGCTTCAGTTCCTGACGTAGATATACCGGAGCAGGTGAGTGTGCCTGCCCTCCCCGCCATGTTCTTCGGGGTCCTCCATCATGCCGGTCTCCAACACATCGAAGTCCCGGAACTCTGATACCAGGTCCTCTTCTGAATAATAGTGGACTTCTCGTCCGGGCTTACTCTCGAAGGTGTTCTCCTCGACCTTCCTGCCCGTGCCATAACCAGGCTCCCTGTCGGAGAAGACCACGAAGAACATAACCCCTCCCTCCTTCAGCTGCTCCAGGCATCGTGCAAGGAATGAAGCCCGGTCGACCTTCCGGAAGAGGTGAAGAACATTGAAACAGTAGATACCATCATACATCGAGTCGTCGAAGGGCATGTCAAGCACTGACCCGTGGTGGTACCGTACTTCCCCCGGATTTTGCAGCGCAAGAGTAACCGCCGTCGTTGAGATCTCTATGCCGGTTACCAGAAACCCTTCCCTGGCAAATGCCACGGCATTGCGGCCATACCCGGAGCCCGGTACAAGGACCTCGTGCACACTGGCCGATTTAAAGAGCCGGATCGCGTACTCCACGGTCCTGCTGGGTGTATCGCCCCATATCATGCCTTCCTCGATGAAACGCTCCTCCCAGAAGGTGTTCATACAGGAGATGTGGTCTTTTGCGGAAAAGTACCTGCCGGAACAGTCCGGGTATACATTCAACGACCCTTTAAGGAACGAAACAGAAACAGGGTGGTTGCAAAGACACCGGGGAATTATCTTCTGAAAAGGGAGGGAGCTGAACAACAGTATCCGGTCCGGTGAAGGTGACCCGGGTCATGCCCCGGGTTTCAAATACCTGGTGTCTCTTTTAATGTTATATTATACATGCACCCGTCATACGTGGACTTTTTCCGCGAGACCCGGAAGGGTGTATGCGGCATATTTTCTGCCCGCTCTAGAAATTTTGCAACAGTGCCTCCATCAACAACCCTGAGGCCGCAAATCCTGATAATTGTGCCTACCTTACCGTTGAGCACTTTGCCCTTGTGAAGAGATGAAAGGAGTGACTGGCCGATTTCCCATTGTTTTTTTCTGATTTCACTCTTTTCCATATGTTGTATACTGTGCAGGTAGTAATCATAGCTTTGCTAATGAACAATGGTAACAAATAAGCCTTTAATGGATTTATTTTTTTAAAAATTCAACGGTTAATCGTGAAAACTGGTCATATGGATATTCGATAATTCTGTAAAATTTCGTTTCACAATCTGGATGAACTGAGCAGAAGTGGCCTGGAACAGAAGGAAGAGGGGACGGGAGATGAGGGACTAACCTTTTCGGCGGACATACTCCATCCCGGGTCCTGATTTTTTAGAGCTACGTATGAATAAACCGGTATGCACCTTTCGGCACACTCATCTCGAACCGTGCACCCGACCCAATTGTGCCTGTTTCCCGGATCGTGATGCCCGTAATTCCGAGAATTTCCCGCACCAGGAATAATTCCATGCCTTGCTGGGTCCCGTATCCCCGTTCAAAGATCTTCTCCTTATTGGCGTCCGGTATTCCGGTACCATTGTCCTCGAAGGACAAAAGGAGACCGTCTCCGGCAATCTGGTACCCTATGATGACCCTGGTTGAATTCTTTGCGTGGCGGAGGACATTTCCTGCCAGTGTGAAAAAAACTCTTTCCAATAGTGAATCCGCGTAAATTTCCAGGTTATCTAACTGGATGGTCCGGTGAATAGATGAAAAATCCAGGTGCGAGATCCCCAGTACAAATGACTGGTGAACGTTCTGCCACTCGGGAGGTTTTACACCAAGGTCCTGGTAATTTTTTGCAAAGTTCAGACAATAGTCTATCTTCCTGACCGATTCCTCTTCCATTTCCAGGTAATTTTTAACCGGTTCTTCTCCAGGGAGTGGTCTTTCGAGGGTGAGGTATCCCTTTAGCGTGAAGACTGCATTCTGTATATCGTTAAACGTGACCTGGTTCAGTAACGTAAGCTTTTTAGTAACCTGCTGTAATGCAGCCTCTGCCTGTTTACGCCCGGTGATGTTCGTCATCAGGACCAGTACAACGGGCTCTTTCCGGTAACTGATCGGGACTGCCTGAAGAAATGCGGTGGTAATTTCTCCGTTGCCGGTCCTGATATCAACTTCATAGGGGTGTAACCGGTCACCTGACAACCGTGCTCTCATTTTATTTTCGACATCGCTACGCTGGTTATCGGTGATAAACGTAAGGATCGGTTCTCCGACGACCTTTGACCCAGGGGAAACCAGTATGTTCATCGCTGCCCTGTTGGCGAACCTGATGATCCCGTCATGGTCATAAATGAGGATAATATCCGGCAGGTTCTCAACAAGGTTGCGGTTAAACTCCTCGCTCTCCCGCAGGGCCTCTTCTGCCTTGCTGCGTCTCTCTTCTTCCTTTACGATACCCCGGGCCCGGGCAAGGTAATAGGCGAAGTAAAGGAGTGCAATGATCAGGATCGCGGAAATGATGATCAGGGTATTCCGGAACCCCTGTATTGTACCCAGTATTTCCTGTTCCGGTGTTGAGACAATGACTGACCAGGACGTGTCACCAATTGTTACCGGCAGGTAGATCGCCTGGAATTTCCGGGAAGACAACTGTTGGACTGGATCTCCGCTGACCGTATAGGCAGTGATACCCTTTGACCCCTTCATTGCCTCCTGTGCCATTGCCGTGAAGGTGGGAGAATAATTAAAGATTTCAAAGACGGACTTACCGACCTGTCCCGGATAGGGCGAATAGAGCACGACACCATTCTGGCTGATTGTCCAGGCATATCCCGAATCAAGCACCCTGATGTTGCCCAGGTTTTTCTGTGCAAGGGTATCAAAAGGAATCAGAATAGCAATACTGCCTGCGAAACTGCCGTCCCGGAAGACAGGCATATGAAATGCTATCGTCCTGAATCCCTGGACCGACGTAAATACATCACTGATCACAACCGAATGGGTGTTCATCAGCTGAAGGACGTGGGATTGGGAAGAAATATCGGCTCCGGTGGCTGATTCAACAGGATAAGTATAGGTGATAGTACCGTTCTCATCAACCCGGGAAATGGATGAAATCTCACCTGCATGGCTGATGAAAAAATTCCGCATCAGATCCCTGCCATCAGGATCGAGGACTATGATATGATTGTTCCCTGCAAGAAACGAGAGAGAACTATTATACCCGGTAAAAAAGCTTTCAATCCCTGCTGCTGCCTGGCCGGCATGTACGACCTGTTCGTTATTCACCTGGGTAATGGTTTTTGACTCAATATCTGTATAGGTTGAATACAACAGAAATCCACATACTGCCAGGAGTACAAAGAAAACAACAAACTGCCGGATGTATCGCACTTATATCCCTCACACTGTTGTCATATGTCCTTTGGTTCTTCGTTCCCGATACCGGATGCCTGTGTCCCTGATGCGGGAAGTTACAACAATTCCTTTCTGCTCCACTGTCTGATTAACTCTTCCCTGGAAGGTGTAGTCTGGGCATCTGTGGTAAGATGATGTACCACGTGCTATCGCTGCACTCACCGGATGGACCGTATACTTCGTTTTTTTGTGTCCGACTCCTGTTATTGTTGGGACAAGAAAAAAAGTGATTTTTAATAATCGCTCATCACAGTTGAGACATTATTGATATCAAGGTAACGGTCCGCTGCCCGGGTGTATTGCGGCCAGGTCACATTCACTCCACCGTTTGGATCCCCTGTTTTTGCGAACCTGGTCCAGAAGTCCACCAGGTTATCAGCGACCACCGGGTTTGCGTTCACATCTTTCGCCATTCCGAATAAAAGAAAGGTTTCACTGCCATGTAATGCCCCGTTTTCCCCGGGTAAGACATAGGAGTACCGGTATAGGTACGTGTTCCGTTCAATGTCTCCCATCGATCCCGCGGCAAACTTCGCACTATCGGCAAAATCGTAGCGGGTCATGATCTGGGCCAGGCGGAGCTGGACTTCCTCTGTCGAATTGGCAGGATACTGTGCGAAAACCGAACCTGCATCTGTCCCGAAATAGTTCTGCAGAAATGTTATGTACTCCGGGACAGTCATGTTGGCACCCGCCGAAAGCGAGGTCCCGTCATTGGCGTTCGTCCCGATCAAAAACGGGACCGGGTTCTGCTTGTGCAGACCGAACAGGGCGTCTACAGAGTCCGGGAGTAACCATCCGTCAATCGTCGGCTCGAATTTGAGAGTATGGGTACGGTTCCATGACGACGCCAGCCAGGGTGATGCGTTGACGAGGTTCATAGCACTCTCCGTTCGCATCTTATGAATTGCATCCGGCCCGGAATATCCGAGGCTTTGTGCGAAGTCCAGCCCGATATGCTCGGCATCGGCTTTCGAATGGACGTTATCAATCGTCGGTCCGTGCGCCCAGAAGGGTCCGCTTTCGACGAGTGCCTGGCTGTAGAGCCCCTTGCTCTGTGGGCTGACAAGATGGATAAGGACACTCTCTCCACCAGCGGACTGGCCAAAAATGGTCACCCGTGACGGGTCGCCACCGAACGCCCCGATGTTATGCTGGACCCATTGGAGGGCGGCCTGCTGGTCGAGGATCCCGTAGTTGCCCGAGACGTTATTCACGGATTCGTTATCGAGCTGTGGGTGAGCCATAAACCCGAGGGCACCAAGCCGGTAGTTGGTCGTTACGATTATTACTCCTTTTTGAGCAAGGGTGGTCCCGTTATAGAGTGCAATGTTATCAAACGGGGCTACCTGTGCGAATGCCCCGCCATAGAAAAAGACCATTACCGGGAGTTTTTCGTCGGCATTCTTTGCAGGGGTCCAGACATTGAGGTACAGGCAGTCCTCGCTCATAGTTGCGGGTACCGGTGATCCTGAAGGTGGCTGGGGGGGATTTGCTGAAAAAGCCTTCGCGTCCTTAACGCCGTCCCAGGGTTGTACCGGTGCGGGCGGTCTCCACCGCAGGTCTCCGATCGGGGGGGTCGCGAACGGGATGCCGAGATAGACCCTAAGCCCGTTCTCCTGTAACCCGGAAATATACCCGGCATCAGTTTTCACGACCGTAGGATCGGGAGCAGGTGTCGATGAACCTGATGAATCTGACGAATAATCAACGGTTGTGGGTGGTTTCGTGGTAGCTGCCGTTGCAGGGGTTGTTATGGTTGCGGTAGTGTTGGTTGCAGAAATGCTGCCTGCCGTGGTGGGAATTGCAACTACCGGTGCAGTTCCTGACTGCTGAATAATCGTTGTCTGTACTGGTGTGGGAATTGCGGTCGTTGGCTTCGGAGCCTGAACCGCTGGCTGCGGCTGAGTACATCCAGCCACAAGCAAAGCTGAAATGATAATTGCTACGAAAATGAAAACTATCTGGTTTCTCACAGGATCACCCTTTATGATGTGCCACTTCGGTTTTATTCCGTAAAGAGTTATTCATAAATGTTACCTGCGATCTATCCTGCGACAGTTGTTCTTACGTCAGAATAAAAAAAGAGCGGTTTAATAACCGGTCATTACTGTCGATGTAGTATTGATATCGAGGTAGCGGTCCCCTGCCCGTGTATATTGCGGCCAGGTGACATTCATCCCGCCGTTCGGGTTACCCGTCTTGGCGAAACGGGTCCAGAGATCTATCATATTGGCAGCCACTGCCGGGTCAGCTTTCACTTCGTTTGCCAATCCAAACAACAGGAAGCATTCACTGCCATGGAATGCACCAAGGGGCTGCAAGGGCCCCGGAAGGACATAGGAGTACCGGTACAGGTATGTTTTCGGTTCCAGGTCTGACATCGATCCCGCTACATACTTCGCTGCGTCATTGAAGTCGTAGTCCGTCATGATCTGGTCGAGCTGGAACTGGACCTCCTCCGTTGTAGTGGCGGGATATTTTAAGAGGACCTGCTCCGCTTCAGGCCCGAACCGACTCTTGATATAGGTCTCGTATTCGGGCACGGTCATGTTTGCACCGGCAGCAAGAGTGATCCCGTCATTGGCGTTGTGCCCGATCATAAGGGGGATCGCATACTCACGGTGAAGACCGAACAGGATGTCAGGTGAATCGGGTATTTCCCACCCGTCAATCGTCGGCTCGAAATGAGGGCTGGACACAATCTGGAACGACGATGCAGGCCAGGGAGTGGCATTCGCGATCACCTGGTAACTCAGTTTCCGCATATTTGCAATTGTCCCAGGACCTGAATACCCAAGGCTCTGTGCAAAATTTACTCCCAGATTTTCTGCATCGGCCTTTGAATAGAGCGCATCAATTTCCGCCCCCTTTGTCCAGAAGGTAGCGCTTTCGACGATTGCCTGGTTGTAGAGCCCCTTGCTCTGCGGGCTGACAAGATGGATAAGGATGCTCTCCGCTCCTGCCGATTGACCGAATATGGTCACGCGGGACGGGTCTCCGCCGAAAGCCCCGATATTACGCTGGACCCATTGCAGGGTCGCAAGCTGGTCCAAAAGCCCGTAATTGCCCGAGACGTTATTTGCGGACTCGTTATCGAGTTCCGGGTGGGCGAGGAAACCGAGAGCACCAACACGGTAATTGGTGGTCACGACGATGACCCCTTTCTGTGCAAGGGCTGTCCCATTATATGTTGATATCTGGCCGGCGATTTTTCCGAATGCCCCCCCGTAGAAAAAGACCATGACCGGGAGCTTTTCGTTGGCGCTGTTAGCGGGGGTCCATACATTGAGGTACAGGCAGTCCTCGTTGGTTACTAATCCGGGACTGGCATTCGGTGGCTGGGGGCATGCCGCACAAAATGTCTTTGTTTCCTTAACGCCGTCCCAGGGTTGTGCAGGTGCGGGTGGTCTCCAACGCAGATCTCCAGTTGGAGGAGCTGCGAATGGGATTCCGAGGTATACCCGGAGCCCGTTCTCCTGTATTCCGGAAACATACCCGGTGTCGGTTTTCACAACATTTGGATCGGGAGCCGGTGTCGATGTATCTGATGAATATGCCGAGT
This sequence comes from Methanomicrobiales archaeon, assembly GCA_037137755.1. Lineage (GTDB taxonomy): Archaea > Halobacteriota > Methanomicrobia > Methanomicrobiales > Methanospirillaceae > CAIKOD01. The sequence continues at coordinate 86,561 of JBAXJR010000002.1, forward strand.
AATCGAAGGTGGTGGGAGGTATTGTGATAGCCACCGTCGCAGGGGTTTTTATTGTTACCGTTGTGTTGGTTACCGTCCCGTTGGCTGCCGTGGTGGGAATTGCAGCTACCGGTGCAGTCACTGACGGCTGAACAACCGGTGTCTGTACAGGTGTGGGAATTGCGGTCGTTGGCTTCGGAGTCTGAACCACGGTCTGTGGCTGAGAACATCCTGCCGCGAGAAACGCTAAAATTACAATCGCTATGAAAATATACACTATCCGGTTTCGCACAGAATCACCATTAATAATGAGCCACTTCGGTGTTATTGCGTAAAGAGTTATTCCTTCGCTTTTTCCAGGAACAAATATCGGTATCCTGGAAGTCTCATTTCATCGGACAGCGCGGGTAACTTACGGAGAGGGAAATTTTCTAATCCATCGAAATCTGTCCGGTTATTCTTAATATTCCGGCAATTATTGTTTTAGAGTTTTAAAAAACGGAAAGGTACACCAAAAAGAAGTCCCGGATGATTAATCTGTAAATATCTGGCGGGATGAAGGAGAGGCGGGCGACCCCACACTCCTGACATGTCCCTCTATTTATCCCGCGTTTTTAATTTACGATCTGGCTTGAAGGTTTATCCCCCTCAGGTTGCTGGTAATCAGGATGGGTCTCCTGTCGTGCAAGAATTGCAAGGACAAGGATAATGATGCCGACCGCGAATGCAAACAAAAATGCCAGGTCAAACCCTGCCGTAAGTACCTCTTTTCTCATGTATGCCGGTGCTAACTTTGTTACCGCGTTGTGGCTCGCAATTGCGTCAATGCCCTGAATAAATACGACATTAAAAATGGCAATCCCGATTGTCATGGGAGCAAACCGTTCAAGACTGGTAAGGCTTGAGACCATTCCCTGGTATCTCTTTCCGACCGAGTTCATGATCATGTTTGATGCCGGTGTCAGCATCAGGCCGAGACCGAAGCCGATCAGGACAAGGCACAGGATTACAAATCCGGTGGTCGTATCCGGCCGGATACGGGTCATCAGGAAATACCCCGCAACAACCGAGATTCCGGCAGCGATGCAGAGCAACCTGCCCCCGGCCCGGTTATAGAGCATACCTGCAAGGATTCCACCCACCATCATGGCAACCGAGAGTGATGTTAATATCAGCCCGGCAGCTGAGGGGTCGTATCCCTGCACGTACTCGAGATAGAAGGGGAGCAGGTAACTGATACCGGCAAAGCTGAAGAACAGCAGGACCATCGTGGTATTGGTCAGGAGGAAATTTCTCCGTTTAAACAGGCGTAGCTCGAGCAACGGGTCAGAGGCCTTGAGTTCGCACCAGATAAAGCCGCCGAGCGTGAGAAGTGCCAGTAAAAATGAACCTATGATTACCGGGTCAGTCCATCCAAGTGTCTGCCCCTCTGACAGGGCGAAGAGCAGTGAGGCCAGGCCCGTGAATATCAGGACTGCACCAGCCCGGTCGAACCCGGTCGTCCGTTTCTGTGCCTTCATCGCCGGGATCACCTTGGCACCAAGGAGAATTGCACAAATCCCGACCGGGACATTGATGAAAAAGATCCAGTTCCAGGAGAGGAACTGCGTGAGTAAACCACCGATAGTCGGCCCGATTGCCGTCCCAAGGGCGGCGAACGTCAGGACGATCCCCATCGCTTTTCCTTTCTGGGCCATCGGGATATACGCCGTGACCATCGCGGGCCCGATCGCGGTGATCATGGCACCCCCGACAGCCTGGAAGGCCCGTGAACCGATAAGTACGGGAAATGAATGGATAAAATCCGGGAGAAATCCGCAGCAAAAAGACCCGATGGTGAAGATCAGGAAACCTGACAGGAACACTTTTTTGAACCCGATCACGTCGGAAATTTTGCCGAAGATCAGGACACACCCGGCCATTACCAGCAGGTAAATTGTCGATACCCAGCTCACCGTGCTTGTGGTGACGTTGAACGCCTGAGATATCGTAGGGAGTGCAATATTGACAATTGTTCCATCCAGTGCCGACATAAATGTGGCAAGTGATATTGAAATAATGAGGAGGCCGAATCCTTTCTTATAGGTATCAGCCCGGTCTGTCTCCATACCTCCCCGTTAGGCTTGCCGGACATAAGAGGGTTGCCATATTTTATCCGCATGCTGCTGTTCCATACTACTTGTTACCATGGTGGGAAAACAAACAATAATGTTCTAAATAGGCAGGCCATAAATTCCAGGTATTCGTGGAACCCCCTTCCCGGTTCATGCGTGAATTTTAAAACACTTTTATTTGAGAATTCGAATGTCCGTTTGAGTATTTCCTGTAAGATAAACATACCGCTGATATCGACAGTAATTTTTTAAAAAATATCATCGAACGTTAAAAATCATATCAGGGAAAGTGAGTTGAAAACTAAGACCTACAATCTAAAATTCAAAGCCCTCAAAATCTTTTCTTACACTAAAATCGCGGCAAAGGAGGCCGGACCAACATTGAAAATAAAGGTGAGGTGGACTACGGCTACCGGAGTTCTGCTCGCAGTAATTTTCCTTATACTTGCACTGCTTTTTTGTCATGGGTATGCGAAAAATTGGCGGGTTCACCCTGGAAATTGCAAAATGGCTCATAATTACCTTCATGGCAGTGGCAATAATCATACGTATATTGTAAAAGGGTGCCCGTATGTTTCCGCATAAAAAAACATTATTTCAGGCGGTCTCATTCAGGAAACAGGGAATGGCATCTCCCGGAACACCCTTTTTTTGATCTGCTCTAGAACTACCGGTCATCGGTGGAACATTTTCATTCACCTTAATCAATGATATTTAGATCGATGGGGACGTTCCGGATAACCGGGATGGAGCCGCTATGGCTCCTTGTAGGTGCGATACCATCTGACATTTGTCGGAGATGTAAACTGTAACATGACGTTAAGACCGGTGGTTGTTTTCAACCGATCTGTCAACCTTTATTGCGTTCCCTTTTCTGCAGGTAGTTCTGAAGGATTCTTATCTGCGACCTCTCCTGTTAGGAACTGATCGAAAATGGACCCGGCCCGGACCTCTCATCGGCAGATAACATTGTGGTCACTTCCCGAATACTACGCTGCCGTTTGTGTCCGTAAGCGGGGTATACGGGGCCTTACATTCATCCGAGAACTGCCTGACTGCCATTTTCACTCCCTGGTAACGGCGGGGGCCATAATCATGCACCATAATATATCCTCCCGCGGCCAACCGCGGGTAAAAATAGCACAACCCTTCATAGGTGGGTTTGTAAAGATCGGTATCGATTGAAACAAATGAAAAGGTCTCCTCAAGTCCGTCGAGTGACTCCGGAAAATATCCAGGTTTCACAATACATTGCAAGGGATTGGGGATTCTGGAGAGCACATTCCTGACATTGACCCTCGAGAAATCACCAAAATCGGTCTGTAAGTCCTGTTCTGACTCAGAGGTGAGGTCTCTTGTATCGAACCCTTCAAACGTGTCAAACAGGTACAATTTGCGGTCAGGAAACAGGGAACTGATACGCCTTGCAAAATCTCCCCTGTATACGCCGAGTTCTGCAACTTCCCCTGGTATATTCCGTTCGATTATCTCCCTTGCAAGCAGGTTGAGTGACTTTATGCGGGCCGGGTCAGTTGCGATGATCTCTCCGACAGGGAGGGACCGGGCAAGATGGTGATTTACGGTTGCTCCAAGGTACGCAATATCCTTGCGGGCGGGCATACGTCTCATTCCATGCGTGAGGCATCCATGCAGGACGCTATATCCACGCGATACGATTGTCAGATCTACTCCTCCTTCAGGTGGCATTCAAGATACACACTATCAAAAAAAACCATGGGCAAAAAAAACGGCTCCACGGGTATTGACTGGTAACCCACGAATCTCTTATATGATAATCCACCCCGGTGAATAAGAAACTCGCACTTATCCCCTTTTCCATTCCTGTCTTTTCATGGCGGGTGAATAGGGTCCGGCATGTGTAACATTGGGATATTTCGGGAGATTTTTGTTGGCCTCCCGTATGATCCTGTTCTATCTGAACCGGTGCCCGTCCACCGGAACTGCAAAAGATAGCTCCCAACCAGGGAACCCGTTGACCCGGAGTAGTTTTTTTTTCAAAAAAGAAAGAGTGTTGTTATGCACCAATCGCAGCAAGATTACCCGGGCTCCTCATGTAGAGCCAGTAACCTCTTGTCGGGTACAATATTGTGGACTCGCTTGAGTCTCCATTGAAGATTGCCGGTTCATAACTCTGGCTTACTGCATTGAACCCCAGTGAGGTCACCCAGTCTGGCTGGACTGCCAGGTATGTGTTCCGTGCAGATGTCTGGTACAACCCCGTGAAACCAATCGTACTCCAGCCTTCCGGCAGGCTTCGAGGTGACGGGATAAACATCGGGTTTGTCGTATCAAAGTTCAGAGGGACCCCGGTGTCTGAGACTGAATAGATCCAGATACCATACAATGGCTGTACCGGGGTCGTTGCAAGGACCGTAACCCAGCGTGGCGGAGTTTGTGATCCATCCCACATAAAGGCCGAATGCCCCCCCATGTTCACATTACTGAATATCGCACCGGTATTGTACCCGGCTGCCAGTATCTTTGGTGTTGAAACAAAGTTCCATCCCGATTTTAGTGGGATGTTTGTTTCCGCTGCACATGGCAGGACCAGGAACAATGCAACTATCAGGATAATTAACGAATATCGAAAATTCCAACCAGGCATTATGTTAGATTGGGGGGCAATATGAAAAAATGTTCGGGAGACTTATAGGTGAGGCTGCAGCAGGGGCAGTTACAGTCACCACGGTGTGGAATTCTAAAGGAAAAATGGCATTGAATACAAATCAGAAAGATTAAATCGCCTGGTTTGATAAAAAAATGGGAGCCTAAAGATTTACAGCATTAATATGACGTTATTTCAATTGACCAGGGTCCCGAGGCGGTCACATCCAGGTAATAATCTCCCATGACTAACCGGGCAGCACTTTTTCCGCTATAAGGGCCTGCCGTGTTGACCAACGACTCAATAGTATTGCTTTGCACTTCCTTCAGCCACACGATAAACTCAAACCCTCCATTATAGTTCATACTGAACATGCGTAAACCGGATCCTGTGGCTGTAAATTTTACAACCTGATTACCTGACCCGTTTATCAGTAATGGGACTGATATGGGTGTTGGATTTTTTTGCGTAACTGAAGGTGAAATAAGGATTGTCCAGGGCCCGGATGCTAATATATCCAGGTAGTAATCACCCGTTGTTAAAGGTGAAGAAATTTTACCATTATATGGACCAACCGTATTGACTAATAAATCAACATTATTACCCTGGGCGTCTTTCAGCCACACCACAAAATCAGATCCTCCATTATAATGAATAATAAATTCCCGTTGACTAGTGCCTGTTGCAGAAAAAGCTGCAACATTGCTACCGGTACCGCTCATTTCCACCGACGTGATCACAGTAGGTGTTGGGACCGGTGTAGGGCCGGGAGGTGGAAGACTATAGTCCGCTGGACCATTCAGGTAAACCCAATAGCCCTTTCCGGGGGTTAGCGGTGAATTTTTCGAAATCTCATCGTTGAAAACGGTCATGTCGTATTGCTGCGACGAAGCGTTCCACCCCATATACATGATCCATTTGTCAGAGAATGTCGAAAATCCCTGGACTACGGGAGCCGGAGGGCCTGCAAACCCTATCATATTCCAGCCGGAAAAAAGTGGTTTTGAAGTTGGGATCTGCGAGTTATCACCGACGACGGGTATATCCATTGGATTGACGGAATAGATCCATATCCCATCCTGTGGGCTGAGCGATGACATCCGGTTCAGGCTGTCCCAGTTCTGGGTCGCTGCGTTGTATCGCCACATGGAATGACCCCCTGTGTCGACAGAAAAAAAGAGGGAATCTACCGGGTATTGATAATTTGTGTGGGATAAAGGTATTGAAATAAAATTCCAACCCGCTTTTAATGAAATACTCGTATCAGCAGCACATGGCAGGACAAGAATTGATGCAACTACCAGGGTAAATAAAATGCACTGAACATACCTCCCGGACATAATGATTCACTTGTGGGGGAATATGAAAAAGGTTTGGGAGACCGGTTCAGGAATTGTAATAATTGGATCGAACCATTTTTTGGATTCTGTTATTAATTCCTGCCTGGTGATGGTGCTGGATTAGTGGGGATACCGGCGTACAAAATGTTTGCGACCGGGTCCCTGTTGGCATGAAGGATTTGTCAGTAGCAACGGTGTATTACATAACTACTCGTAATGATGGAACAGTTCAATACAATCTAAAGATTACTACAGGACACTTGGTGTAAATAAAAGTGCATCAGATGATGAAATTCACAAGGCATATCGAAGGTTGGCAAAGCAGTTTCACCCGGATTTAAATTCAGATCCAACTTCAACAGAAAATCTCAAACAAATAAACGAAGCATACAGTGGTTTAAAAGACCCCAAAAAACGAGCGATGTATGACTCGGAATTTGATTACCATTTTTCCCGGGTGGGATCAAAAACTTCGGGGACAAGGGAGACTTCATCCGCAGATTCAGAAAACATATAACGATCATCCACCTGTTCCTGGAAAGGTGTGGATTCATCCTCGCGGGCTGAATATTGGGCAGACCGCCAGAAAAAAGCGGGAGAACCGGGCAATCCTCCCTGTTCCGTGACGCCATAAAATTGATAAAAACAATAATTACCGTTATTATTCTGATCTACCTGGTTGCAGTTTTTGTTTACACCTCATAAAAAAGCTTAACAAGTCCTGATTCACCCATTCAGATAAAAAAATATAGACCTGTTATGAGGGTAGTTAGCGTTGTGGGTATACTTCCCACCGTCACAGTTTTCTCCACCAGCTTCTGTGCTGGTAAACCGCAAAATTGATCCCCGTTTCAGCTGTCAAAAATTGCAGGACGACGTATTCCTGTAGTTCCCTCCCGGAATTCAGCCAAGTTGGTTTTTTTGAAAAATTACGTCAGTTGTCAACGTCATGGACACCTGGTACCTACCTGTTTGTGACGTAGTATATTCATTAAAACTTGAATAGTACCATTGAAAAGGTGTCAAGTGTTCCTCCGGACAACTCCCTTGGTATCCAGGTAATGCCCCCTCATCCATATTGAAAATCTAAAGATAAGGCGATCACATGCAAAAAAAAGGCAGGTACTTTCAACTGGGATTGGTATCCCTTCTCACATCACGTTTCTAGTGATATTTCCCCCGCTGCGACAATTCCTCCGATAACCAGGGCTCCGCATACACCCGGTTCACTAGTTATAAGTTATCTGACCCAATCTCGTGCCGCCGGTCTGATGGGCCATGCAGTCGCAGGCTATTATGCCAATCCTGCCCGGTTTACATCGATTAATTCAACTATCTTCTTAATACCAACCGGTTCCTTCAATGCACCGGACGGATCATCAACGTCAGGGTTCTCCATTCCTGACTTGTTCCCGTCAAGTAATTATTCTTCGATAAGTCAAAACTGGGACGATTTATTCCCCTCACTGGCACCCATTGGTGGCAGTTGCGGCGGCTAACCTGAATTCTTAATTTATCCTGATGTTTCCCTGATCCCGGAAGGTAAGCCTTTAGAGAAACAGGGGCTCCTACCTACCAGTGCAAGCAGGATGGTGAAAATGGCGCTGAATAAATCGTGCGGGGAAAAAGAGTGTCCGTGTCCTCCTCGGGCTGCACAATTTTACATTTACCCAGACCTCCACACTTTTCAACAGGTTAATCAACGCCCTGTACAGATCACTCTTCTGGTATCCATGGTGTTCCCAAATAAACCCGGTGGATTGGTACTCCTTATTATACTGTCAGTAATTTTTTCCGGGTGCGTACAGCTTGGACAATCCGGCCCGGTAACTGCAGATGGATACCGTGATGTAACAGCCCCGGAGGCACGGTCGATAAAGCACGAAAGTGAGGGGAAACTGGTCATTATCGATCTCTCACCTGATTATAACGTGGGACACCTTCCCATGGCTATCAGTATCCCGCTCGAATCGCTGGATGAGAAGATCCCAGCCCTCGATAAATCAAGGCCATACCTTGTCTACTCCCGAACTGATGATGTAAGTATTGCCGGTGCCAGAAAAATGGTGAGTACCGGGTTCTCTCCGGTCTATCGGCTGAAGGGCAACTATGAGGCCTGGGTATCAGCCGGTTACCCGGAAGTATGAGTCTCTGCAATCCTTTTTTGTAACGTTGGGTGGGACCCTACCGATACAAGTTCCCGGACACAGTGATATCCCAACAGTAAAATGGAGAAACTATTTTATTGGATGATATAACTTGGGTCATCCTTTTTTTAACGTAAACCGGATCGCTGCCCCCTGCTCCGGGTGTCCTTGTACCCGGTCATCAGCCCAGATCCTGCCCCCATATGCTTCGATAAGCATTTTCGCTATATGCAGGCCCAGCCCGTAACTGCTTCGTTTTTCCGAGCCAAGCATGAAACGATCGAAAATACCCGGCTTTATCCCGTCAGGAATACCAGTGCCGGTATCACTCACCGATACACGTAGCATCCCATCAAGCAAATCCTCCACCTCCACCTCAATAATGACCGCTTCACCGCCGGATTTGATACTGTTTGATATGAGGTTCTGGAAAACTACCTGCAGCATCTCATCAGCAAGGACCCGGACCTCACAATTCCTGCACCTGATCGTAATTCCCTCGTTGTCCCTGATCTCTTCCGTGACCACCGCATTGAGCCAGGTGGATTTTTGTTCCGGAGGGTTTTTGTAGATCTTTGATATCGTCTCGATGTTCCGGATAACACTCTGACCCTTACCGAGTGTCTCGATCATGTGCAGGGTATACCCTTTCTCTTTCTCACCTACGCTGTTTTTTAAGATTTCCGCATAACCCCGGAGGGAAAAGATCGCATTCATGATCTCGTACGTCAGGACATCGAGGTAAATATCAAGGTAGATGTTAGCCTTGCGGTTTGCTTCTGCCAGTTGTTCCCGCTGCTGCGCCAGCTGTGTCTGGCTATCCTGCAGTTCCTGGAGCATCGTGTTAAGCGAATTTTTCAGCGATGCTATTTCGTCATCCCCGCTGACAGGCAACCGTTCCGAAAGGTCGCGTTTCTTCCCGATCACTTTCATAGCGAAGTCCAGGTCTGCCAGTGGGGTAACAATATACCTGCGGAGGAGCAGTTCGGTAACAGCCCCGAAGATGATCGCGATCATCATGAATGCCACGATAAAGAATGTAACCGTGGCATTGGCCTGCTGGTAAATATCCCGCTGGGTTGTCACTTTTAGGAGCGCAACGGGTTTATTCTCAATATCATAGACAATTTTATTGCTCTGCAGCGTCGAGGAGTCGTGAACCCGGCTTGCGGTATCCGGTGCACCCGGTGCTGTCAGTTGAAGCACTATAGGGTCCTTGTTCAACCATTGCTCATCAAGCGGGATCAATTTCAATGGTATATGAGCCCGGTCCTGCAACGCTGTGATCCGGGAATCGTCGTAGGAACGGACCATGATAAGTGTGCCCCTTGCGGGCCCTTCTCCATGGCTCGTGAGAATCGTGTGCAGTGAGACCATATAGAGCCCTTCAGGCTGCTGGATAAACCCACTTATTCCCTTATCTGATAAATTCTTCAAAAAATTTGGACGGCTTGAAAAATAATCCTGTATCCCCTGTGGGACGTCGCCCTCGGTCTTGTCCTGCAGGTTATACCATCTGCTGTACGAATTATTCCCGGAACTGTCATAGAACAGGATTCCATTGACCTGGAGGCTTTCATAGGCAGACGGATAGTCAAGGTTACTGCTAATATAATCTGAATTTCTGTCTGTTATGAACGTGTAGGTGTCATCCCACATCGCCCAGTCGCGGGTGCTGTCCCCCAGTTTTTCTTCTTCAAATTTTATCTGGCTGGTGACCCGTTCAACATTAATAACAGACCCCTTCTGCTCAATCTGGGCATACGATGCGAGAATAAAGAACTGGGCAAGAAAAATCATCGCTAAGATCAAAATCAAAATAGTCGTACCAATAATGATCAATGTACGTGTATGGATCTTCATGATGCCCCCTCATCGGTATTAACCATACGGGGATATATAAACGTTTTGTTAACACCGCCCATTCACGCCCATACGATATCCTTCATAAACGGTCGTCATCCGGGGGGAAAGTGTACGTACCTGTTAGCGGGACCTGCATGAAGTGAAATACTATAATCTACATCATGGGGAATTATTTTCTAAAATTATGCTGATTCCATGGTTCTTTATCCAATCAGACAATTTCAAAATGCTTTTATACCCCTTTGTTTCCACTGGAGCGTCCGGCATCCAGCAATACAATTGCTTAAACAGGCCAATTAAGGTGGCATCCCAATTTTTCACCAGGGCCCGGTTCAGGGAATCTGGTGGGCCAGGTCATTTTTTCCAGGCTCCCCCATCGCTACCAGGATGTGACAGAATTACTCGAAAACAGATGTAAATTAAATCATATGGCTTTTTTCAATGACCGTTGATAAACATGGCCACGACCTGATATCACATGAATACCTGTCGACACTATTGGAGTAAAAGCGATTTAAATAAGTGAATCTCCCCATAAATACCTTCTATATTAGGTCCATCGCGATTTTGGGACCTGAATTTGAATGAACTTCACTTACATTAACACGGTATTTGCTGGATCGTCCCACCCGCTCAAAGTCCGCGTTAGTCTGGCAGAAAATGTATCTCGTGAGATCGGCTGTACCCGACGTCCCCTTTTTGCTAATGATTACTGCACTATCCTGCCACGAATGCAAACCCCTTCAATCCTAAAATATTTCATGACTATGTTTTCACTATTCCTTTTTTAATCGCCATTTTTTTTATTTTTACATTAAGGTTGGGACTGTTCTCCATTTTGTGCCAGTCAGAGTTACTCATACCCATAAAAAAACCGCATGGACATTTGACCCATGCTTCATATTTATCAGGGAATTCTACACGAAGAGTAGATTTTCCACACTTGGGGCAGGTCAGTTTAACCAGGTTCACCGAAGTGGTGACATCGCGGTCCATATCGTGTTCCTCGACTGGTGGATCTTCGGAAACGGGCTTGCTATTATCGGTTTTTCCGCCACCTGCAACATGCTGCACCTTCACTCCCGGATCTTTGGACATATTGTGTGCGGTGTCCTTTGCATCAGCATATGCGGTTTTTACGGCCTTAATCTCTAAATCATCAGTCATTTTTGTTTCCAGCTCCTGATCCATGGTATGAGTTTTTTAATGAAACCATTCAGATTGACAGATAAAAAATTCTATACCATTATCAACTATAACCTCCATTTGAGCGTGGAAGTATATCCTTCTAACCTGTTGTTGCAAAATATAAAATCAAATTTTCTTAAAAAAAGTATTCTGGGAATGGACTATTCCCGTTTATATTGTTACGTGGAGTCCTTTCCATACATTATGATGGCGGCTAACCCTAACACTCCCACTATTAAGACGATATCAGGTCCCGAGGCCTTGGTGGTCGCAGGAGGCAGACTTGTGGGGGATGCAGTGATGGGGGCGGTCGGTGGAGCTGTCGTCAGAATTACCGGGGTGGCTGCAGTTGTCAAATCCGTCGTTGCAACCGTCGCTGGCCGAGTAGTACTGAAGACGCTTGTCTGGGTCGGTGAAACCGATGAGGTTATGAGCGGGTTTGAACTCAGGATCTGGACATTGCCCGTCTGGGGCGTGATCGTCTTACCCTCGACCGGGTAGTTGTCCTTCACGCTGTTCACATTACAGACTGCCCAAACTGTATAGGTACCAGATGCATAGGTGCTGGTATCCCAGACGGGGCCTGTTGAAAATGGTGATGTGGAGATCGGAATGTCTATCAGCGGGTAATTGGATACCGCTGCAAGTTCGTTCCCATTGGGCATCCTGACATGAATCGTCACGGGTATCCCTGATACGCCGGGTCTGGTTGTGATGGGAATGAGGTTTGTCTCAACAGTGAAACCCACCTGGTCCCCTTTCGGTACCCACGTGGTCATCCCTGTCACTTCAAAATGCGAAGTCTGATCGTAGATCCTGAGGTTTATGTTCGGCTCTTCCACGTAAAAAGCGAGTTTTTTATCGGGAAGGGTATACCAGGGCCCGGTCCTGCCTACAAAGACCGAGGGGGCAATATAGAAGTTTTTCGCGTTATCCACCGAAGTTGTGGCCGATGGTGCGCTTGTTGAGACATTGCTCGCCGTCCCGAACCATCCGATCATCGAGTTGGTTGCCGCCCCGGTCTGGCTGATATCAAGGCCTTGTTCACCAATAAACGCCATGCCCCCCTGTGGAACCGTAGAAATCGACCCGCTGACGGGGAGCATTATTAATAACGTCCCGATAAAGGCCCCAACTGCACACCATGTAAACCGTTTTAACATAATTATTTCTCCATTGAATTGTTCGATGGTGCACAATAGGTACGGGATATGATAAACATGATCCTGAAAAGCACGGTTAAGAACGTCCTGGAAAATGGGAAATTTCCGTCTAATGACTCATAATTCCACTGTTTGAAAAATTCGCCCTTCTACGGTGACAAATCCCAACCGGTCCACACTTGTACCGCGATAATACCTGCAGGGATAACGGTTAATAATCCTGACCGCTTTATCCTCATCTGGAATACATCATGTCCCGTATTGTGCATTTCGAGATTCCTGCGGAAAAACCAGAACAGATTGCCGGGTTCTATAAAAAAGTCCTTGGCTGGGATATCCTAAAATGGGGCGGCCCTGTTGACTACTGGCTCGTCGGGACGGGCCCGGAGGACAAACCAGGGATTAACGGGGGAATCGCGCGGAAAAAGGACAGGCCTGCGTCCGGTATCCTTGTCACTGCTGAGGTGGAATCTGTCGACCATGCCCTGGACCTGGTCATTGCATCAGGCGGGAGTGTTGTCGTCCCGAAACAGGCGATTCCGGGTGTCGGATGGCAGGCACATTTCCGCGATCCCGAAGGGAACGTACTCGGCCTCCTCCAGTACGATCCCGGGGCCAAATGAGAAGGGATCAATACTACCTTGCAGTTTGGAAGAAAGAATTTTTTGGGTTGTATTGATCGAATTATTCCTGCGAAACACAAAGGGCAATAGTCTCTCTACTCCCCCTGTTCCTTGCAAAGCAGCCCACCATCAGAAATACCTGCGGGAACGTCCGGGTAAGACCCGAAAAAACAAGCCCTGCATGGGACGGACATACCCCATAGCCCGGGATACCGTATTCATGAAGGGTATTAGCCAAGATATTTCATGGTTCAGTCAAAATAGAGAAGTTAGCGGAAAAACAGGCCAAGAATAAAAATGTTATCCATTCTCTATGTCGATGATGAACCCGACCTGCTCGAAATTGCCAGGCTCTTTCTTGAGCAGGACGGAGTGTTCCGCGTTGACACCACAACCTCAGCGTCTGCTGCTCTGCCGCTCCTTATACCGGCACAGTACGATGCCATTATTTCTGATTACCAGATGCCGGGAAAGGACGGTATCCAGTTTTTAAAAGAGGTCAGGGCATCAGGTAATACCATACCGTTCATTATTTTCACTGGCCGGGGGAGAGAAGAGATCGTTATCGAGGCCTTAAACGAAGGGGCTGATTTCTACCTGCAGAAAGGTGGTGAACCAGAGGCGCAGTACGCTGAGCTTACGAACAAAATCATCTATGCCGTCCAACGAAAACGGGCCGAGGACGCGCTCTGGAGGAATGAGGTACGGCTCAACAGGGCTGAAGAAGTGGCAGGGTTCGGGAACTGGGAGATTCATCTCGCTACGAATGCGGTGACCGCATCGAAGGGTGCCCGGACATTGTATGGCCTCCCTGATGACGACCTGACAATTCAGGACATCCTGAGTGTCCCACTCCCGAAACACCGGCCACTACTCGATGCTGCATTAAATGACCTGGTAAATAAGGGTGTGCCCTATGAGGTGGAGTTTAAAATCCAACGGAAAAAGGACGGAAAAATACTGGACATTTACTCCCTTGCCGAGTTTGATCCCCTGCAGAGGACGGTATTCGGGGTGATCCATGACATTACCGGGCGCAAGCGGACAGAAGCGGCACTACGGAAGAGCGAGGAAAGTTACAGGGGGCTTTTCAACACGGTTCGCCAGGCGATCTATATCATCGATGAGGAAGGGACGTTTGTTGATGTGAACGATGGCGCGGAGGTGATGTATGGTTATGCCCGGGAGGAATTCAAAGGGAAGACACCTGAATTCCTCTCGGCGCCGGGAAAAAATGACTTTCCTGCAGTAGTAGAACAGTTGCGGAAAGCATTTTCCGGGGAACCACAGCAGTTCGAATTCTGGGGGCTGAGAAAGAATCACGAGGTGTTCCCCAAGGATGTCCGGCTTTACAAGGGGATGTATTTTGGCAGGGACGTCCTCATTGCCATCGGTACGGATATCACCGAGCGCAAAAAGGTGGAAGTCGCACTGGAAAAGAGCAGGATCCAGCTTGCGGAGGCGATGGATCAGGCACACCTGGTGAACTGGGAATTTGATGTTGGAACGGGTATATTTACCTTTGATGACCGGTTTTATGCTCTGTATGGCACAACCGCGGAGATTGAAGGTGGCTACCTGATGTCAGCAGAGATATATGCAAAAAAATTCGTTCACCCAGATGACCAGCACCTTGTAGCCGATGAAGTGAAAAAAGCTATTAAGGCCGTTGACCCCGGGTACGAGTCACATGTGGAGCACCGGATAATCCGCAGGGATGGGGAAATCCGGTATATTGTTGTGCGTTTTGGAATTATAAAAGACGAAAACGGCAGGACTATCAAGACCCACGGAGTGAACCAGGATATTACCAGACTCAAACGGGTGGATGAAGCACTCGAACAGTCAGAGGAAAAATTCCGCCTCCTGGTAGAGAACAGTCACGACATCATCTACACGCTCAACCTGCAGGGAGTATTCACCTTTGTATCTCCGAGCTGGGTCAGGCTTCTCGGGCATCCCTTCGCTGAGGTAGTTGGAAAACCGTTCCTGGAATTTGTTCATCCGGATGACAATCGGAGGTGCCAGGAATTAATGCAGAGCTTAATTGAGACGGGACAACGACAAACGGATGTTGAGTACCGCGTCCGACACGCTGACGGGACCTGGCGTTGGTATACCACCAATGCTGTTCCTTTACATGATAAAGCGGGCAAAATCAATGGCGCCGAGGGTATTGCCAGTGATATCACCCGACGTAAAGAATACGAAGTGGCGCTCTGTCTGGCAGGCAACAAATTAAAACTTCTGTCCGGGATAACCCGCCATGATATCAATAACCAACTGATGGTCCTCGCGGGCAACCTGCGTATGTTGCAAAAGAAGCATCCTGATACCACTCACAATGAGAATTTCCATAAGGTCGAAACCGCTGTAAAGCGGATCTCATCTATGATCCAGTTCACGAAGGAGTATGAGGAGATCGGTGTCAATGCACCCGTCTGGCAGGACATACTATCGCTCGTAGATACAGCTGCAATGCAGGCTCCGCTCGGAACAGTTATTTTGGAGAATGATCTTCCCAAAGGAACAGAAGTGTTCGCTGACCCGCTGATTATTAAAGTCCTTTATAACCTGATGGACAATGCGATGCGATACGGCGGCAAGACCACGACAATTCGGTTCTTTGTTAAGGAATTCGATACTGATCATATTCTGGTCTGTGAGGATGATGGTATCGGCGTCCCGGCTGAGGAGAAGGAGAAAATTTTTGAACGTGGATTCGGGAAAAACACCGGTCTTGGGTTGGCCCTGTCCCGGGAGATCCTCTCGATCACTGGCATCACGATCCGCGAGGCCGGGGATGCGGGAAACGGTGCAAGGTTCGAGATGAGGATGCCGAAAGAAGCATACCGGGTTACATAGTGGAACAGAAAAAAGACCAGATTATCCGTGTGATCCTGCCGGCCCGGAATTCATAAGAATCCGTTAACTGTTCACCTGGAGGGTGAAGGAGAAACCTGATCCCAGGCTACGATACGTAATGACCCCGGAAGGATGTCAGAATAAAAATGGAGGGCCCTGCCCAGGATATCGCCTTAATGCAGCAGGTCCCTGCCTATCCGGTATGCCTTATCCATGAACTCTTTTCTCCCGGTGACCGGCGGTTTGATACCTGCATCGAGGTCATACGCCACCAGGTGGTCCTTCACGGAGAGGCCTGTTAACCCAACCATGTGCATGAACGTTGTAACGGGGCTCTCGAACAGGTGGGCATCCGGCTGGTTCTGCGTGAAGATGAACGAGACTTTTTTTGATCCCGGTAATTTTGGGCTTAAATTCATACCGATATACGGGAACATCCGGTCCTGCCATAGCTTGGTCTGGGCCGAAATACCGGCAAAGTAAATAGGTGATGCTACAATAATACCAGCCGACTCCTGCATCAGCTGGTGGATAATCTGCATGTCGTCTTTGATCGCACATGCAGTTACGTCGTTCTTCTTGCAGTAATAGCAGGCCTGGCAACCCTTAATCTCCAGGTCGTTTAAGAACACCGTTTCAGTCTCAATACCCTGTTCTTTCAGCCCCCTTCCGGCCTCCCCTGCGAGGACCGCAGTGCTGCCGTTCTTCCGTGGACTTCCTATGAGAATGGTAACTTTTGTCATCTTTTTAGTTCTCCAGCACAAAACGGTTCACCGGGAGGTTATCAACCGTGCTCCCAGTTCAAATGCCCGTTTGCAGTCCTGCGGGAAGACCGTCCTGCGACGTTCCTTCCGTTCCTCCGGGTCGAAGTAGCTGAAGACCACCTTGTCGTAGTCCGGGAACTGGAGTGTCTCTAAGGAAAACAGGGATTCCGCATGACCAAATGTACGGGCAAGTACATGCTCGTTCAAACCGGTATGCACAGGGTAGTGGTATTCAACCATCTGCTGCCCGGATACGTTCATGGTATAAATAAACGCTGTCCGGACTGTCTTTTCAAAGAGAGAACCTGGTGGATTCGTGTACACAAGATACGGGAACAAAAGCCGCTCCATGAAACATCGCATCATGCCGGTCACTGTACCGAAGTAGATCGGTGAGCCTAGGATGAGGGCATCGATGTCCGGTATTTTTTCAAGGACCGGGGTAAGCCCGTCCTGAACGGCACATTTGCCATAGCTGTTCCCACCTTTCAATTTGCAGGCGAAACAGCTGGTGCACCCGGTATACGCAAGGTCATAGAGATGGACCAGTTCCGTTTCCGCTCCTGCAGATGCCGCCCCGTCAAGGGCGGACTCCAGCAGGGTTGCGGTATTCCACTTTTTTCGCGGGCTCCCGTTGATTGCAAGGATCTTCATTGTCATCTTCCTTTATTTTTTACCGGTTCCTGTGGTTTACAGCCACTTCACATCAAGGGGTTTCCGCCGGGGGATCCCGTAGACCTGGTACAACGGGTGGCCGAACATCATCGCATAGGCGCTTTTCCGCCCGGCGGGAATACCGAGCTCCTTCTGAAGGGGCTCATACAACTGAGCAGCCATCGCGACAAACCCCGCCCAGCAGGTCCCGATACCGAATGCAGGTGCAGCGACGTCGATATGGGTGAGGGCGATGATCGCATCCACGGATGCAATCGGGTTACCATCCTGGATATGGGCGAAGAGGAGGTGAGGGGCATCCCTGCAGATAATATCCTGTCCCGCAGCCCATGCCCCGAGCAGCATCGGTATATAGCCACTCAACGGATGGTTCGTATTCTGCAGCGTTTTCATCCACTCGATGGTCAGCCCGGCAATTTTCCTGACTCTCTTTGGATCATGGACTATGAGCCACTGCACCGGCTGTCCGTTGCTTCCTGAAGCGGCGTACCGGGCGATATCGAGAAGTTCGAGGATCTTTTCCCTTGGGACCGGGTCTGGCGTAAATTCCCTCACGGACCTGCGTTTTTTAAGATAAAACGCCATGTTTTCGGGAGAGATTGTACCGGCACCGGCCGGAAGGGGCACTTTCTCATCCGGGCGGACGTTCAGGATGAGTGCCTCGGTCGGACACGAAACCTCACAGTGACCGCACTGGATACACATGCCTGCCACTGCATCGGTTACCACTGGCAGGGTGTTCTCATCGGCGGGGGTAACAATCCCCATCGGGCAGACTTTGGAGCAGATCCCGCAGCGGGTGCAGAGATCCTTGTCAACAAGTATTGTGGTCATCTTTCACTTGTCCTTATTCATACTGTTTGTTCCTGCTACATGAGATTTTTTCCACGCATTCCCATGTAACTCACGCAGCATTTAAACGGTCCTCCCTCAAGTCGCCTCCTGATCGATCTTAACCCGGCAAGATTTGCAGCTTACCGGGTTGGAAGCAAAAGGCGCACTGGCCAATAATTGCATAACGTGTATAGTGGATTAGGTGCTAACGATCACAGATGAAAACGGACCTGCGTTGTACGCTTCCTTTTCTGTTCATCCTCATCCTCCTGCTGGTCGCCGGGTGCACAGAGAAGTCGCAGCCATTCGCGTCAATGGACCAGGGCCCAACTGTAACCACTTCCACTGTCATCCCGATAACGATACCCGAAACGGGAACGAGAGATGAACTCGTTGCCTTTGTACAGCGGGCCGCCAATTATGCGAAGGCGGAGGGCAAAGGAAAGGCCCTTTCAGAATTCAACAAAAAGAACGGTTCATTCTTTGATGGCCAGCTGTACATCTACGCCTACGACTTCAACGGCACAACCATCGCCCACCCGGTAAACCCGGAGAAGATCGGCGTGAACCGGCTCATGGAGAAAGATGCGGCAGGCAGTCTCTTCATCAGGGATCTCATGGATGTGGCCAAAAACGGCAGCGGGTTTGTCGAGTACTACTACCTCAACCCCACCCATAACAATGCCATCGAAAAGAAACTCGGGTATGTTATGAAAGTTGATGACTCCTGGTGGCTTGGCTCCGGGATATACGCGGGTACAGCCGGTTTCGTCACTCAAAGCCCCGGTGCACCTGCAACGCCCGACGAGGTGAAGGCCTTTGTTGGCAAGGCAGCCGAATTCGCACGGCAGAATGGTAAAAAAGCAGCTCTTGCGGCATTCAATACCCAGTGTGGGCCGTTTGTTGCCGGAAATGTCTATATTTATGCACTCGACTACCGTGGATTCATCCTTGCCCTGCCGTTCCAGCAGGACCAGGTAGGCCAGGACGTATGCAGCCCCGGATCCCGTCACGTTGACCGGAAGACCCGAACTTTCAAAATTATGAAAGGGCCGTTGGAGGCCGGTACGAGTCCTTTTTTCCATCGGAATTAAAAGCTTTGATTCATTAGTTCGTAATCCCGCCCGTCCCTCTTTCCCTTCTCCCCAATTTCTCCAGTAACATGGACCTGTTATAATATGCCTCCTGGAAGGATGGATCTTCTTTTAAGGCTTTTTCAAATTTTGACAATGCTTCGAGATCCCGTCCCATATGGGTAAGACAGTTCCCCATCTCGTTGAATGCCTTTGCAAAGCGTGGAGCGGCTGTCACTACCTGTTTCAGGCGTTGAAATGCGACTTCGTAGTTCCCCTGCCTTGATAATTCTACCGCCTGCCGATAGGCAAATTGTACTTCAAGCGGAATTTTTCCCCCATTTACCTTCATCCCCTTACACCCCCTGGCGGACCACGGAGGGATATCCCAAAAGTCCGGTGGCAAATCTCCATTCCTGCCCATCTCACTTTAATATTTGCGCAGCGGGTACGCCGTGCATATGCCAGGAGAGATGAAAATATCTGAATAGTAATCTCTTCACATTCATATGAATCATGGCGGAATTTGGTCCCGTAATCGCAGTTATTTAGGGGATCCCAGTATCGGCGCAATAACTGCACATCAATGCATATCCAATAAAAAGAGGTGACTATTCAGATCTAACCTTGGGATTTCCTTTCAATTCTCACCTCACATTGCTTTCCATACCACGAAATAAGCAAGTAACAAGACAAAAAACACGATGATTATTTCAATAATTGGTGGGACTTCCTGGGCAATATAGTCAGGGACTGCAAAAACTGCGATGAGAATTATGATTATAGCACTAAGGATCAGCCCAATCTTTTTAAGAGCGTCGCAGGTTTCCATGCTATAGCATTGAAGACTTAAATGGGATATATACCTTATCCAAAAAGAATGATCGGGAATATAACCGCCTTATCAATATCCGGTCAATGATCCGGCAACCGGGGATGGGTATCATTTATACCATTTTCTGGTGAATAAACCCCCTGATCAAACGGAAATTTTTACCGAGCCTATTTACCGAGTCTATATCGATGGTTAAATTATATGCTACCATGGATATCAATGACCTGCTGAAAGCAGCGACCATTTTCACGCTCTGCTCAGGGTATTATTTCCTTAACAAGGGAGGAATTCAAAATCAGTAGAATTGTGTTGCATAGTCCGCCTCAGGCGAAGGGTATGGCCCCGTACAAAGTTACGGAGGCCGGCTCCAGAGAAATGCCAGGCCCGGGGGTGGAGATAAACCCTGATATTTTTCGTCCGCCCGTCTATCTGGTCTGTCATTGTCATAAAAAACTGGATTATTCCCGGATTGATTCATTTGCCATGTTGAGATAATGGTTACTTCTTTGAAATAATGTGTTTCCCTGTTCCAAATAAGTCAGGGCCGTTGTATAATCTTCAGACCGGGCAGCAGCAGCACTCTTTGAAAAGTAATCGCCGGCAGTTTGTACATCGAGTAATCCCAGGAGATAATTTGTTTTCCATGCCTGGTATTTTGGGGATACATTGAGGTCCCTCATCTGGAAGTAATACTGACCTGCCAGGGAACTAAGCCTGGCAGAATCGGCTCCTAATGATGCAATATCCTTTCCGGACGCATCTTCTGAAACTTTTGATAGTGCCGGCCCTAATGCCTTCCCCGACTCCGCGCCGATGGATAACAATTCTGCATCCTGGTATGGAGGTGGAACCGCTGAGGGTGTAGTTGCAACACATCCTGCAAATATAGCCGTGACTATGATTATTAGGACCAGAACCGCACCCGGCAAATGAAAAGATGGGCATTTCATATACATTGCATAACAGGGATTAGACGATAAACCCGCCTGTCTGGTACCCATGTACTCCGAAAGACACGGCCACATACCGTTATTACAATATTCTAAAAGTATACAAACTCAGAAGTCAATTCTGGTGCAGGTGTACCCCCTCAAATGGCTGAATATGCAAGCAACAGGGAAAAATGGTTAATCATTCTCCTGGTGATAATTGTGGTGGCAGGTATTGTATTATCAGTTATAATGTATGGACCACACTGGATTAAGGGAATTTCCGCTTTTATTTGAAATACCTAACCCGGGTAACATAGTCAAATTACCTTTTTGTAGCGGGGATGGCTGATAACAACCTCATACGGCAACAATGGCCATCTTTACGAAATAGTGCGAGTTCACACCTCATACACCGGCACAGCACGGACATTGTAATCTTTTATGCACTCTCCATCGAGCTCAACCGCAACTGTCGTGGATGCCCCGGGTGCAAGAGTCCCGATATAGATATCCCGTGAATCCCTGACAGCATTGTCGTTGATATGGACGAGCATGACCCCGAGTCTCACATTTTTCGCAGGTGTTGAGCCCGTATTAAAGACCTGGTATGAAACGGTGTAATAGCAGCCCCGCGTAATCCCCCAGTCTTCGGACTGCTTAAGAAGGGTCGCCTGAACCTGGGATGTCTGGCCGCCCTGGTCATATGTCCCGACACTGCCTAGTGAGGAACACCCGGCAACCATGATAGAAGTACTAATGAATAGTAATAGAAGTGCCAACCCGGCGGGTTTCATCCGTTTTCACCTTACCTGTATGTTGTATGGTATGTCCCATCAATGTCACTACCTGGATCTCCATTACGGTTCAAGTCATGGGATAAGGAGAATACCTTTGGCCAATACCTCCTCCCGAGAAACCTCTGGATCTGGCCTGCCCGTCCCAGGGAGACATTAATGGTGACTGGTATGGCGATCCAGGTGACTGGTGTAGCAGGGATGTGCCCTCCCATACATTTAATACTGGCAACGGTATGTATGTTGCTTCATGAAGAGCATTTTTATAGTAATTCTCCTGATCGGCGCGTTTATGCTGTCTGCGGGATGTAACAGTCTCCCAGGGCAGCCAGTAGCGAAGAACACGTTAACGACGAGTCCGACAGATGCAGTCCCTATGGAAAGCGGGGTCACCGTCAGTGTAGCGGAAAAGGACCCCATTTACAAGACACTTGATGTGACATTTGCCGGGGGGAACGGGCAGGTCCAGGTGAAGGACATTGAAGTATTGTTCACGGGTGGAGACGGTACGAGCGGGACAAAGAAGTTAAACCCGGTAAAGGGTGAGGCCGTGACATTCCAGGGTTCGAATGAGACCGATAAAGTTGTCGTATATGTAACGTATTACAATGGAAACCGGTACAAGGTCATCGACAAGCTTGTTGGGACACGGACCCGGGAACCAAGCTTTACACCCAGTGGTGCGTAGTTCACCATCCGAAATGATACTTTTTTTTGGGTAAATTCTCATCATCCCAACGTTGAAGATAGTCGTTATTTCCTTTGTATTAGTGCCAGTGTCTGATAACGTCGCATCAGGGGACAGAAAATGGACTTACCGGATGAACCAGGGCTGCGGTTGTAAATCGTCCTCGCCAGAACCCAAAGGATCACTGGCACAACAAAAAAGGTAGTTATTCCAGTTTCTTCATCAGCCACGCCATGTTCCGGCCAAGTGTCTTCATCGTTGCAAGCCCTTCCTTGTCCTTTTTCACATCACCGAGATCCAGGCCCATACCGATGTTCCAGTACGAGGAACCAGGAACTATCATCTGGCTGATAAGGAAGAAATGGTTCAGGGTATCAAATGTATGGATTGCGCCAGACCTACGGGCTGAAACTACCGCAGCGCCCACCTTTCGCTGGAACATGTGATCATTTGCCCGTGCCACGTATCCCGCACGGTCGATGAGGGCTTTCATCTCAGACGAAACATCCGTAAAATACGTAGGCGATGCGAGGATGATCCCGTCCGCCTCAACCATTTTTCCGATGCACTCGTTGACGACATCGTTGTGGATCACGCATTGCTGGTCATGGTTCTTCTCACACTTTCCACAGGCAAGGCAGCCATGGACCTTTTTGCCCGCGAGCTGTACCAGCTCGGTCTCTATGTCCTCTTTTTTCAGCTCCTTAAACACTGTCCTGACCAGGATGGCTGTGTTGCCATCTTTTCTGGCACTTCCGTTGAATGCAACAACCTTCATGAGAATTCTCCGCTTGTTGCTATTACGTTCGGATCTTATAGAATGATCGCCTGGGTTTTTGTATCCGGTGGTCACGAATGGCCAGCCAGCCAGTCCTGCCAGGGGCCAGTCTCCGGTTTTCATAAAAAGGGAATGATTTGCTCCAGAAATTGCTCGTGCATTTTGTTCCATGGGGTGCATTGGTGGAAGAAGGCCGTAACCCGGAGTTTCGCATGAAGGTATTAATACGGGAATGCGCCAATGGTTGCCTGAAGGCACCCTTTTAATACTGGTGCCGGGAGTTTGCAAAACTATGCAGGAAATAATCAATAAAATGATCGCCGAGGCGATGACTGCCCAGCACGCTGACGTGAACCAGGTAAAAAAGAAACGTGGGCAGGATTTCGTAATTGACGATACCAGGGCGTATGTGGATGCCGTCAAGGGCATGAAACCTGCCGGTGGCCAGAGTAAGGCAGTCTTTGCACTGCATACCGATTCGGTCAACGCTCATTACACGATTTTGAAAAGCCTGACGACCACCATTCGTCCTGAGGACGACCCCTTCGTCGAGCACTACCAGACACCGGTCATCCTAGAGATGCTGTATGATGCGGACCCGAAGTTCCGGAAGAGCGTGGACATATTTATCAAGGCCGTTGGCAAGGCTGAGGCCCTGATCGGCAGGGAATCGGCCCGCCGGTATGCAGGGTTCTACGGTCCCACCTGCGTGGTGGACTTTGCCCTGATCCCGGGCAGCAGCAGCAATATCGTCAACCAGATACTCAAGACCATTGACCTCCCGGTTGCCCATAAACAGGCGATCCTCGCCTCAAAGTCATGGGGCATGAATACCTCGTATGGGTTCGGGGACGTTTTCGCCCATGCCGTTGAGGGCGGTGCGACGCTTGCAGACGCCGTGAAGCAGGAAGTTGCCATGATCCAGTCCATCTACGATACGCCCGTCGATGCACAGGCAAAACTCATGGACAGCGTGGGCCACTCCTCGTTTGACTGCCGGAAATACATGAAGGACTACCGGACGAAGATGCAGGGTGCGGTCAAAGCGTCAATTGATGAAGGGGTACACTATGCGAACATCGTTACGGTGCCGGCGTACTGTGTCGGGGACATCGCCCATCACATCTCCCAGTCCACCTACAACATGTGCAAGGACGACGTGATCATGGCGGTCATCGAAGCGGTGACTGAAGTGATGGACAAGACCCTGAAAGCGGCAGCACCGAAGATGAAAAATGAGCACGAAGTGCTGTCGGTCGCCACTGGTGCGTCGGCAAGTGCCGCGGAATATATCCTCGAACTCGACGGATTCAACGCGATCATGGTCGTGGACATGCTGACGAAACGTTACCATAATTACGTCCAGCTCTACCCGAAACGGGGTGCAGCCATCGAGCTTCACAACTGCGATTTCATGGACATGATCTACCGCGGCTGGAAGATGGTGGACAAGGCACGAAGGATGCAGAGCAGTGAACCGGGCCTCGTCAAACCAAAAGTTGGCGGGTTTGAAGTCGATCTCTCGCCAGTCCTGGAGAACGAGGTGCTCGCCAACCCGCAGCGGTACGCGTACCCTGCCTGTGCGATGACGGTCCGGTTCTCGGCGATGATGCGGCTTTCCGACTACCCTTGCCTGCTCACGAGCGAGCCGGTAACCGCTACGTTAATGACGAATATTATCGCACTTCACAAGGAAGTCGCAGCCGCTCCGGCACGGATCTGCAAGGATTGTGCATCGGCTGCGCTGATGGATTTCCGGCACTGCTCCTGCCAGTGGAAGGAAGCGGTCTGATCCCGGAACTGGGATGGTGGTGAAAAAGTATGAAATGTTACGTGTGTGCAAAAGAGGGAAAGGATAGTGATGCTGTTGCCGTATGTGTTGCCTGCGGTATGGCGACCTGCATGAAGCATACGATCAGGAAGGAAGTCGATGTATGGGAGGGTGGGTACCCGCTTCCTTCCAGGAAACTGCCAAAGAAGATGCCCCGGATGCTCTGTCCGGACTGCAATGCGGCGTACGGGGAGGGTACGTAATGGCGTCACTCAGCTCCCGCAGTATTGCAGAAGGCGTTGGTACAATGCTCCTCGTGTATTTCGGTGCAGGGGCCGCGGCAATCACGCTGATGCTTGCGAATGGGTTAAAACCGGCGACCAGTTTCAACATCGGGATTGGCATGCTTGGAGGGTTAGCCGACTGGTTTGCAATCGGGATATCATTTGGTATTGTCATTGCTGCAGTAATATACTCACTCGGCCGTGTTTCCGGGGCGCATATCAACCCGGCTGTGACTATTGCACTCTGGGTAACGAAACGTTTCCCTAGCGTTGACACCGCTGCGTACGTGGTTGCCCAGTGTATCGGCGCAGCATTCGGAAGCCTGCTGTTTTTCCTGACTATCGGTATGGCTGCAGTTACGATCGGGGGACTTGGGGCAACCACTCCGTTTCCCGGGATCGGGTATGGGCAGGCGATCCTTGTCGAGGCAATCGCGACGTTTGTGCTGATGCTGGTGATCATGGGTGTTGCGGTGGACAAGCAGGCCCCGCCAGGATTCGCAGGACTGATCATCGGTCTTACGGTGGCAGGGATGATCACGGCTACGGGGAACATCGCCGGGGCATCACTCAACCCGGCCAGGACATTCGGGCCGTACATCATGGACTGGGCCCTGGGTGGTCTGAATCTCTGGTTTTTGTTCCCGATTTACATCATCGGACCGGTGATTGGCGCAGTGCTCGCGGCGGTCTTCTACGACCGGATTACGGCAGAGTGAGATTCCGGCTCTGCCTTCATTTTTTATAGAGCTGGCCGGATAAAGGAGCACAGTTTGAGATTACCGTGCCGAAATGGATGTGGCGCATCCCAGAAGCAGATAGAAGGAGGGAATGATGGTAAAAAGGACCCCGCTCCGGGACATCAACGCGGCCGACAAGAGATCCGAGGCAGGGGGCTTTCCTCATTACCGTTTAATGTCCTTCCCTGGCTCCATCCCCGGAATACCTGTACATCCCGTTCGGCACCGTGACCTCAAACCGTGCACCCTTCCCCGGTTCACCCGTTTCACGGATGGTGAGGCCGGTGATGGAAAGAATTTCCCGGGTAAAGAAGAGGCCCCGTACCATTGTCCCGGTGCCTTCACGATGCAAAAAGATCCGCTCTTTCTTCTCATGAGGGACACCGATCCCATCATCCTCAAAGAAGAGTACGACCCCTTCAGGAGTCGTCCGATGCCAGACCCGTATCTGGGTAACATTGCCCCCGTGGGCCAGGGAGTTCTCAAACAGTCCCTGGGACGCCTTCTCCAGCAATGGATCAGCAAAGATCTCGAGATTCTCCATTTCAATGCTGTGCAGGACATTCCCCATTGACACATGGGAGAGACCGAACAGCAACGTCATCTTCACGTTCTGCCATGCCGGTGGTTTTGCCCCCAAATCCTGGTAATCCCTGGTAAATTCCGCAATCTCGTTGATTGACCTTGCAGCCTGCTCGCATTTTTGTATGTTTACAATAATCCCTTCCTGTCCGCGGGCCTCCTGTATTGCAAGTTCAAGGTAACTATTCAGGACAAAGATCTCGTTCGTCAGCTCCCTTCTTGTCAGCTGGGAGAGCACATTGAGTTTCTGGTTGACTTTGAGGAGGGTGTCTTCGGCAAGCTTGCGATCGGTAATGTCCAGCGCTGTAAATGTCACACCAACAGACAGGTCAGACGGATCAACGGGTGACGATGAGAGGATGATATCTATTATTGTCCCGTCTTTCCTCTGCCAGCGGGTCCCGACTGAACCGGACCCTTTCTGTGTGATCTGGCCGTATTTCTCCCTGCCTACATATTCGAACTCCTCCTGTGACGCATAGAGCAAAGCGGAGGAGTTACCAATGAGTTCTTCCGCGGTGTACCCGGTCATCTGGCAAATCCGGTCGTTGACTGTCCGGAAGACCCGGTTGGATACGACCCCTATTCCAATCGGTGCGACACGGATGATGCTGCTGAGCTGGGATTCGCTCTCCTGCAGTGCGTCTACGGCCTTCTTCCTGTCGGTGATGTCGAGGATAACGGTGAGCAGGCAGGGGGTACCAGCAACCTCAATCACTGTAGCGGAGAATAATCCGTCCAGCACTTCGTGGTCCTTCCGGGTGACTTTCACATCCAGGTCCCGCACCTGCCCGGTCGCTGCGAGCTGGCCCTGGATGACCTCCCACTGTGCAGGGTCAGGATACAGGCCGAGATCCGATAGCGTTCTCCCGATGACCTCTTCCCGGGAATAGCCCAGGGTCTTCAGGAACGATTGATTCACGTCAAGAAATCTGCCTTCTTCGATCGAAGATACTGCCATAAGTGCGGGATTTGTATGAAATGCACTGGAAAACTTGTCCTCTGAAGCTTTAAGACGCCGTTGCTCCCGGATATTGCGTCGCTGGGTGAGCCCAAACGTTACGACAAGTAGCAGGATGAGGAGGGTTGTCGTTACGATTGTCGCAGAATCCCGTGCAATGGTGTAATTCCAGTACCTGGCATCAACATCCGTCCCGTAGAGAGCGACGGACTGCCCCGTTTTCTTATCGGATACCGGAACTAACGCACTCATCCAGGTGCCCCAGCGGTCGGATACCGGACCCTCCGTCATCTCTGTCTGATCGGAAAATGCACTTAAGATAACGGGTGTTACCTCGTTATAGACCTGCCCGGGAGGTGAGTTTGCCCAGGAGCCTTCAGGTTCTGAGTCAACATAGAATATTATCCCTTCAGGACGCTGGCCAATCAGGTATGCAAACCGTATAGACGGATCTGCAGCACGAAGTCGTACCATCTGGGCTTTCAGTTGCTGGTAGTCTGTGGAACCGAGGTCGGACGGTGAACCATTTAATGACTCTATCATCGCAGGATCGATACTTTCTACTGCAATTCTCGTTTTTGTCAGCAGATCTTTCCGCATCTGCTGGTCCAGTTGTTGTGCAGTCCAGGCCGTAAGGACCACCCCGGCGATGATGATGATCACGGCGATTATCTGCCACCATCTGATATTCCGTGTCATAGCATCCTGACCCCGCCGATCATCGCCCGTCCGGAACCTGCCCGGGTGAAGGATAACATCGCTATCAGATACCTTCCACGACAGAAAGCCAGGTCTCTTTCGGCACCAATATTTCGAACCGTACCCTCATCACCACGGTTAAAACGTCTCCAGGATAGTGAGGGTACATTCGTGTTCATAATGGAATGGATCATAAATGTTATACTATTAATAATGTGGGTGTGACTATCCCGGGAAGTCCCTGCATAGCCTTGTGAACTGTTTGCAGGTCCTCCTGAAAACGTGCTGTAAAAGATCGTCAGATGGGAAAAAGACGGTTGTGAAATTAATTTCCATTGACGATGACCAGGTCCTTTTTGACCGATACATTACTGACGACCAAACCGGTACCTGCATCCAGTTTCAGGACCATCAGGGTAACATTATAGAACCCTGGGAACCGGTAGGTATGAACCGGGTTACTGGTTGTTGAATTTGTCCCGTCTCCAAAATCATAATTTAAGAATATAGGGTTTCCTGTTGACATATCTGTAAATGTTACCGTTAATGGTGCCTTGCCGGTAACTGGAGAGGCAGTGAATGATGCAACCAGGGGTTCTACAGGTACCCGGGCCACGTTGATGATACCTGTCTTTGTTGCAACGCTGCACATGACCGAGTTCGATGTAGCATTGTATTTCGTAATGGTCAGGTTAATCGTGTAGATTCCCGGGTACCTGTAGCGGTGGACCGGGTGCGGACCGGTCATGGTAACGCCATCCCCGAAATTGTAAACATACATCTCCGGCTTCCCGATGGATGTATCCGTGCATTGCACGGTCAGCGGGGCCGTGCCACCTGTGGGGGAGACGGTGAAATCTGCGAGTAAAACTGGTTTCGGAGCAGGACTAACGGTGATGTAGTTCGTCCTGACGAGGGTACCAGGCCCGCCGGGTCCAGTAACGTTCAGTCTTACCGAATACGTTCCGGCATTGGTGTACGTGTAATCGGGGTTCTGCAAAATGCTGCCAGTTGTCCCGTTATTGGTGAAGTCCCAGGCGTACGAAGTATTAGGATCTTTTGACGTGGCAGTGAAATGAACGGCCAGGGGGGCACTCCCTGTTACCGGGGTGCCGCTGAAATCTGCGACCGGGAGAACGGTGACTGTGAACGAGGCGGTTGTCCCGGGAACAACCGCTCCCGATACATCAGAACCGGTAAGACTGACGGTATAAATGCCCGGCGTTGAAAGCCCCTTAACCTCTATGCCGAATTCCCAGAGTGAATTGAACCGTGTCTGGCTCCCCTGTGTGTAAAGCCTTGACAGGTTCACCTCATGCCGGGTCGTAGAAACGATACCCCCTTGTGAATCTGTGATCGTGCAGGTGATCAGGGCAATCCGGTTGTTAATGGCATACTCGTACGGAGTGCCGGTTGAAGACACGGTCGACGCAATCGGTTTTGTTGCCCCGTAGATGATAAACTCCTTTCCGGATGGGAAAGAAATCCCGTCGGACATGTCAAAGTCCAGGTTTTTTGGCGTTGATACATCGTACGGGTCAAAGAGGTTTTCATAGCTGGTACTGGTCCGGGTAATAATTTCCACCCGGGCGAGGTTTAACCGGGATGAAGGGAGGAAGGGGACGGGTGTGCCAGCAATCGTCTGTATCATTCCAGAACCCGCATTGTTGTAGGTAATAGACGGTTCGCCAATGTCATAGGCGAGGAATGTTGTGTCGGCGGTGTCCTGGAGGTTATACCGAAGAATAGCAGCTAGTTCGATCTTGTATGTTGTGCTGCCATTGTTGATATTGTAGACAAACATCGTGTTATTCGCTACCTGCGGGGTGTCGATAATGGTCCCGGGGCGGTCGTTCACGATCTCAATCCCGTTGTTAGGCTTCCACCGGCCAGGGGCTTCGTACCACCTGCTGCTGTCAACCGGGTCCGTAAAATATCCCGGAAACCAGTCAATATAGGTACGGCGGTTATTGGTAATTGCGTATCGGATGATGGCATTTTTATTCGGGATATTCCGGAATGATCCAAGCACTGCGTTGGTAATGCCGAACGTCACCGTCTTCGTTGCGACCTGTCCGGCAAGGTCCCCTGAGTGCCCTGTCACCCTGATCGTATAGTTGCCTGCTGCCAGATCTGTAAGCGGTACCCCGTTGCTGTCAGAATAACTGGTATCGAAATTCTTTGTGACCCCTCCAAGTATGAGCCCCATGTAGTAGGAATTAGTCACCACGACCTTATTGGAAGGGTCAAGGATACTTCCCGGGGTTTTCACCAGGTCCGGTACCATTACATTGTTCTTCCGGGTGGCATTCGTGTAGGTGGTATCGATCACGCTTTCATTGGTGATGCCGGTCACGGGGTCGACCAGGCTTCTCACCACCCGGACCGGCGTGCCGGTTGCAGAGTCTCCCCGGAACACCTCGATCATAATATCTCCGGGTTTCCCGACCGCTTCCGGAAAAATACCGTACACATAAAAATCACGCATCTCGGCCAGGTTTGTCTCATGTACACTTGGCTGGGTAATTAACAGGTCCTGTGCACTGGCAACCGGTATGAAAAGGAACAGGATTATCAGGGTGGGGACCAGGAAGGCCGGTTTCATGGAACGGTTATTATCGTGTGAACCGTTTAACCTTTTCTGAGAAAATTTCCTAAAACCCGAAAGAGCATGCGTATTTCCATGATGTTCGATCCGGGGCTGAAATAGGGAAATGAGAAATTTAGTTGTCCCGGTCGACAAGAAAGGCGATTTTCACGACCGCACGATATTCCACAATCTGATCATTTCCCACTTTGGCTGTGCATCTTTTCAGGTCTACACCCTTGATGTTCCTTACGGTTTTTGCAGCCTCTCTGACCGCATTTGCTGCTGCTTCTTCCCAGCTCTTTGGTGAACTACTGATCAACTCGTAATCTTGACCACTGAATCATATTCTTTGGACATATTTTCACTTCATCCCTAAATGGAAAGATGGTCCATTTTATCCTTTCGCAAGCCTGGGGACCCGGTAATCATCCCGGCAGTGTTCGCCATTGCCACCGGTTTACCGGTGATCATAATCTCATATCTTCTCGTAGCGGGTGTGGGAAACGCAGTGGAAATGTTAAGAAAATGGGGGAGATCGAACCCTGGATCCGGAGAGCGGTTGCAGTCTTATATATCGTGTTCGGGTTGTACTTCATTGCCATCATCCCTGGAATTTGTTTTTTCCAGAAACGAACGTGATACAGAGCGCGATCTTCATGGATTTCCGGTAATCACGGACGGTATCGTGTTTCATGGTATACGCTGCAACTGCCAGGTGGTGAGGAGACCGGGTGTCGCCACCGGAAAAATTACCTGTACGCTCCATTCGGCACGCTTATCTCGAACCGTGCCCCCTTCCCCGGCTCCCCGGTTTCCCTGATGGTGATATTTGTGATATCAAGAATTTCCCGCACAAAGAAGAGACCCCGCACCGAGGCACGGACGCCGTCTACCCGTAAAAAGATCTTCGCCTTAATTTCCTGCGGGATGCCGGTACTATCGTCCTCGTAGAAGATGGTGGCCCCTGTGGGGGTGATGGTATGCCAGATCCTGATCCTGGTGACGTGGCCCCCATGTGCCAGCGAGTTCTCGAAGAGGCCCTGGCATGCCTTTTCCAGCAGGGGGTCGGCAAATATCCCGAGGTCTCCGGTCTCAATGCTATGCTGTATTTCCCCGATGGAGATGTGAGAGATGCCAAAAAGGAACGCCAGTTTCACGTTCTGCCATACCGGGGGTTTAATTCCCATGTCCTGGTAATCCCTCGTGAATTCTGTAATCTCGTTGATAGACCTGGCTGCCTGTTCCCCTTTAATTATACTTTCGATAACAGGATCATGTCCCGCGGCCAGTTTCTTTGCCAGTTCAAGGTAGCCATTCAGGATAAATATCTGGCTTGTCAGGTCCTTTCTTGTCAACTCCGAGAGCACGTTGAGCTTCTGGTTAACCCGGAGAAGGGTGTCTTCGATACGCTTCTGCTCGGTAATGTCGGTGTGTGTCCCCACCATTCTGACAGGGTTACCCTCTGCATCCCGGTCAACCACCATGCCCCTGGTAAGGACCCACTTCCAGTTCCCCAGCTTTGTCCGCATCCGGAATTCGATGGAATATCCTTCATTCCTGCTGATCGAGGCCTGGATCATCCGTTCAGTGGCAGGCAGGTCGTCCGGATGAACAAGCGAGCGCCAGGTGGCATACGAACCTGGCATCTCATTGGGTTCATAGCCGAGCATGGTATACCAGTGGGGACTGAAGAATGCTGTACCGGTTGGGACATTCCAGTCCCAGATACCGTCATTGGTCGCATCCAGCGCGAGACTGAAGCGTTCCTCGCTCTTCCACAGGTCTCTCTGGATGGCACTGAGCTCATCGAACTGCGCCTTGAGTTCTTCCTCAGTTGCTACCAGTTCCTCGTTGGCCGCCTGAAGTTCCTCGTTCTGCCGTTCCAGTTTCTCTTCAATCTTTTTGCGTTCGGTCAGGTCCGTTGCTATGCTGAGCAGTACCTCCCTGCCCCCCCAGTTGATAATTCTGGCATTGACATGCAGCGGGAATGTCGAACCATCTTTCCGGTAGTGGTATACGTCAAAATCGGCCATTCCCAGGGTATGGAGGTCCTGCATTCGTTCATCGATTAATTTTTCCGTTTCCGGTACATCGAGGTCGCGAAGGTGTATCTCGAGGAATTCCCCGCGGGTAAATCCATGCAGCCGGAGGGTTTCCTCGTTGACATAGAGCATGTTCCCGTCAAAATCATGGACGATTAACGATGCCGGGGCATCGTCTGCCATCCGGGCGAGAAGCCTGATCTCTTCTTCTGCCCGTGTGCGATCGGTGATGTCTTCCCCGGACCGGAGGGTCCCGGTAATCACCTGTTTTTCATCCCGTATGAGGGTACTATGCCAGGAAACCAGGCGTTCCTCCCCTCCTGCTGTTACGATGATGTTTTCAACCTGCTCCGGCTGATCCACCGCCCCGGTCACTATCCTGACAAATAGCTCCCTGCTCGCTTCCCGTAACCGTTCGGGCAGGAACGTATCAAACCAGTTCTTTCCGAGAATTTCCTCTTCACTGCGTCCCAGCAACCTGCACCCTGCCGGGTTTACCATGATCACCGCCTGGTCGGCACCAATGGCAAGGACGGTAGTCCCCACGATCTCCAGGTAAGAACGGGCCTTTTCGCGTTCATTGCGCAGATCTTTCTCTGATTCGTACAGTTCCCTGTAGAACCGGGTGCTCTCTCCCCGCCATACCATGCCGATAACGGCCCCGATTCCAACAAGGAGGATGGCTACAATCCCCATCAGGAGGATAAACTGCTCCCTTAACGGTCCGTACACTTCCGAGGTATCCATCCGGGCGACGAGGGACCATGGTGTACCAGGGACTTTCCGGATGGCGGCAATGACCGGTACACCCCGGTAATCTGCACCCTCAACCATACCCTCCTCGCCAAGTGCTGCTTTTACTGCAGGGACCTCAGTCCGGTCCAACGGGATCCGCAGTGTAAGGGGCGGGTTATTGCTGAATTTAAGGTTATTAAGATAGACTACCTCGTTGCCTTCCTGGCGGACGATCAGGGTCTCTGCCGATGCACTCGGGCCGGGCCATTCATTGATAAACGGATAGAGATATGACCCGGGATCAACCTGGAACGCAAGGAATCCCAGGGGCTGGCCCCCTTCCTGGTCGTCATACAGGGGGACAACGATGGTAAGGTAGATCTTCTGGTCAGTATCATCCCGGTAGAAGTCGAGGACCGTGATATTCCCGGAGACAAGGATCCTGGGTAGTTCCCGGCTCACGGTTGCGGCAACCGGGTTTTGTGTGTCGGGGACTGACATGCGGAGGGTACCGGTCGTATCCATCAGGTACACCCTGTCATACTGGTTGTAACTCAGTTCTTTCTCCAGCCATGCCCGGACCTCCCCTTGCGTTTCGGTATCATTCGTGTCGTTGAAGAGGTGGCGGACACGCGAAGAGAAGAGGGGATTGTGGAAAAAAGTCCCGGCATCACCCATCCGCTCGGTTTTCCAGTCCACCAGCTCATTTACTTTCAAATCTGAAATGGCGGTCAGCTGGTGATCTATCTCCACCTTGTAATTTCTCTCGTAATGCTGGTAGTAAACGTAACTGGTAACGAGGATCGCCGCTGTCATGATAACAAACAGTATGACCAGGAGGTACCGGACACGCTGCCCGTTTACCCGGTCCGGACCAACGCCGCTCATGATAACCCCTCTCCTTTCCGGTATTTCCCATCCGGTACGGTGATTTCAAACCGGGCACCCTGTCCCGGCTCTCCGGTTTCCCGGATGGTGATGCTGGTGATATCAAGGATTTCCCGTACAAGAAAGAGCCCGAAACCGGTGTTTTTCCCGAATCCACGCTCGAATATCTTTTCCTTTTCCCCAGCCGACACCCCGGTCCCATCATCTTCCCAGGTGATGGTTAACCCCGCATCCGACTCATAGCAGGACACCACCACCTGCGTTATATGTCCCCCGTGCCGCACGGAGTTATCAAGAAGGTTACAAAAGACCTTCTCCAGCATTCTGTCTGCAAATATTTCCTGTGAGGTGCAATTATCAGAAAAGGTTATGTCCGGCGGGACCTGGAGTTTTGCCAGCTCCTGGTGGAGATCCTGCCACTGTGGTTCGTGAGAGCCGATATCCTCGTAGATCTGGGTGAACTGTATTTGTGAGCGGATCTGCCGGGTCTTTGTCTCCAGGCGTTCGATAAAGCGCTCCATCTCCGGGTGCTTTGCATAATCCCGTGCAAGTTCGAGAAAACCGAGCATTATCGTGACGTTGTTTAAGATGTCGTGGCGCGTGATACCGGAGAGGAGTTTTAATTTTTTATTGACTGCACGGAGGGCTTCCTCTGCCTTTCGTCGTTCCGTGATGTCACGCCCTTCGGCAACAAGAGAGATCACTGTCCCGCTGGTATCCATGACGGGTTTGAGTGAAAAATCTATGGTGGCGATCCGGTTGTCCTTACCGAGGACCTCCACTTCGTACCGTGCGAAATTGCCCAGTGCAACCTGTCCGACCGCATTTTTTAGCTGATCCTGGATGGCCGTGGATATGGCCCACCAGCGGGCCTCCCAGAATGGCTGGTCTATCACATCGTTCAGCGTAAAACCGCCAAAATGGAGGGAACTTTCATTCACTTCCATAATTTTTCCATCCGGCCTGAGCAGTGCAATGAACTGAAACGTAGAGTCAAATATCGCCCGGAACCTGTATTCACTTTCCCTCAGGGCTTTCTCTGCCCTTTTTCGTCCGGTAATGTCCCGTGAAATGCCGAGTATCCCGATAGGAGAACCATCAGTGTCCCGGAGAAGGCTCACGGAATTTTCGACCAGTATGGTTGAACCATCTTTACAGTATTCTTCCGTTTCAAAAGAAACGGTCCGGCCGGGATCTGCCGTCCCTGTCGCCTCCAGCGCCATCTCTTCGTCCAAACATTTCAAAACGGTCTCAACAGATGCCGGGGTCATCATCTGGTCAAGGGATTGCGCCAGGGCTTCTTCAACCGTAAAACCCCGCATTTTCCTGACCGAAGGACTCATGTATTGAAGTTTCACGTCCATGTCGAAGATCCAGATATTGTCTGCGGTGTTATCGGCGATGAGCCGGTATTTCATCTCGCTCTGGCGTAATGCATCTTCTGCATTCTTACGCTTGGTACTATCGCGGAGCACGACAAGGTCACGGTCTTCCCCCATCCAGGGGACCCGTACCCCCATCGCTTCGACCCATTTCGATTCACCTGTTGCGTCCTGCATCTGGTATTCCGCGACGATAGGGCCACCGTTCACCCTGATCGTGTCCAGGTCTGACATGGCTTTTTGCTGCCATTCCGGTAATAAAAACGGTGCAAAACTCAACTGATCCACATCCCGCTGAACCGGGATTCCCGCCAGCCTGAATGCAGCATTGTTTGCCAGGTGAACGCTGCCGTCAAAACCAAGGACCATCACAGGGTCCTGGATGTTGTCGAAGAGTGAGCGGAACCGTTCCTCGCTCTCCTCCAATACCTGGCTGGAGCGGATCCGGGCAAGCGTGCTGCCGATCCAAAGTGCCAGCGTTTCAAGCGTGTGGCGGGAAGATAACGGAATTTCATCAACTTCATGCGATGCCAGGTTCATGACTGCGATCAGGTTACCTTCATGTAGTACCGGAATATATGCAAGGGCTCGCAGCCCTTCCTGTTCACGTTCTGCATCCGTTTCAGGACGGATAGCATTATATGTCCCATACTGTGGCGTACCGGTTTTTGCCTGCTGGACCTGCGGAGCCCCCGCCTCATAGTGAGTAATTTTTGCAATAAACTGCGCAGACAGCCCTTTATGGGCAACAAGGTCAAGTGCGCCGCTCAACGGGTCCACAATATAGATCCCGCCCGCGTCCAGCCCCTCGATCCGAAGGGCCGCGGATATGATGTGGTCCAGCGCATCACCAAAGACCGTGCACCGGTTGAGTACAAGGCTCAGGTCGTGCTGGACCCGTAACGCCTCTTCGGTGCGTTTCCGGTCGGTGATGTCTAAAAAGGATATGACGACCCCGTAGGGTGATGGTTCACCCTTTCTGAAGAGGGGACTCGTATTTACGGTGATCCAGGAGGACTGACCTGTTGAATTCCTGACACCAATTACGACATTCCTGCATGGCACCCCGGTTGCAAGGGTGTGAAGGGAAGGATGTTCTGACCCGGGCAGTTCTGACCCGTCTTCCCTGCATGTGCTCCATTTACGGCTGATCGAGGTCTTTCCGATCACTTCTTCTGCCGTTATGCCAAATATCCGTTCTGCTTCCCTGTTCCAGGCAAGGATTTTTCCTGAGCGCTCCTGCAGGATGATCCCGGTATCCACTGATGAAATAATTGCCTGGTTCTTCTCATCGCTCTCCCTGAGTGCATCATCAGCTTTTCTGCGTTCATCAACAGGACGTGTTGTCGTTACGATCCCGTTAACGCCGTGGACCCCAAGGAGATTGGTGGCCATGGTCTCAACAAAAATATAACTCCCGTCAGCTTTCCTGATACGGAATTCGGTGGGTGTGCCCGGATTTGTCCCTTCGTACACCTCGTCAAGGGCCTGCCGGACATGTTCACGGTCATCAGGATGGACAAATTCGAGAGGACTCTTACCGATGGTAAAATTTTCAGGGTAGCCAAGAATACGGCTTGAGGAGGGGGAATCAAAAACGATGTGACCTTCTTTATCAATGATCCGGATGATATCGGTGGCGTTCTGGATAATGGAACTGAACCTCTCCTCGTTCTCGCGCAGGGCAGTGCCTGCCTGTTCCCATTCGGTGATGTCGCGGATTGATTCAATTGCACCGATCCTGTCCCCATTCATATCAAAAAGGGGGGCTCCTGTTGCCCAGACGTACGCCCCTTTTCCGCAGTATAATGCCGGGGTGAAGACTTCTGCATAGAGCGTATGACCTTTTCTCCGGATGTAACTGTATTTTGCTTTAATCTCATCATCATCAACATCGATGAGGTCGAGCAGTTGTCTGCGTCGCTCCCCGTAGAAGGGGACCGTGTACGCATGGTCCCCCTGGCCGATCATGTCTGCCTTGCTTACAGCGGTCATCTCCTCCATCGCACGGTTCCATGCGATTACCCGCCCATTCAGGTCAATAACAAACGTCGCATCAGGAAGGAACTCAATAATATCCGAAAGTTCCTGCTTTGACTCCTTGAGTGCCAGTTCCGTCCGGGTCATTTCATCCAGGCTGGCGTGGAGTTCCTCTTCTGCTGATTTTAACCCGGTAATATCTCTTGAAACCCCGAGGACTGACAGGACTGTTCCATCTTCTGAATATTCAGGGGTCAGCATCCAGTCAAGGAAAACTCTTCCTTTCGCACTGTCCCATTCAAACTGGGCCTGGTAGGGCTTTCCTG
Organism: Methanomicrobiales archaeon; assembly: GCA_037137755.1. GTDB lineage: Archaea > Halobacteriota > Methanomicrobia > Methanomicrobiales > Methanospirillaceae > CAIKOD01. Next base: position 124,825 of record JBAXJR010000002.1, read on the forward strand.
TCTTGAAAACACCCGTTATCTGTTCCTCCCAGAACCTGCTCTGGTCTTCGTCAAACCCGCTTTCCCGGTGGGTTTTCCCAATTACCTGGTCTTCAGCCAGTCCGGAGACCCGTAGTGCTGCCGGGTTCATGTAGATATGGCGGCACTGCCGGTCATACCTCATGATATAATCGGGGCTGCTCTCGGCCAGGGTACGGAATTTCTTCTCACTTTCCCGTAATGCGTCTTCTGAATGTTTTCGCCCGGTAATATCCCGTGCGACACCGAGGAACCCCTGCTTCCCGCCATAGTCCATGGTGGTAATGGTGAGTTCAACCTGTACCAGGCTCCTGTCACGGTGCCGGTGGACGGTCTCGTAGGTCGTGGATCCGGTTTGTTCAACTGACCTGATAATCTCCCCGAGTTCGTTTCCGGAGCTCGCCGACACATCCCGCACGTTCAGCCTGAGCAGTTCCTCTTTTTCGTACCCCAGCTGGAGACAGGCTGCGTGGTTCGCATCCAGGAATTTCCCTGTGCTGTCTGCAAGAAATACTGCATCGGTGATGGACTCAAAAAGGACACGGTACTTTTCCCGGGTTGCTGCGATGGTATTCTCGGACTGCAGGCGATCGACCGCCATGCGGATCTTATGCGAGAGTTCTGCATACTGCGCGCTGGGTTCACCTCCTTTCTGGAGATAGAAGTCAGCACCGCTGTTGATCGCCTGGATGACCACCTCTTCCCTGCCCTTGCCGGTAAACAGGATAAACGGGATCTTTCCAAGGTGTTTACGCACCTCGACGAGTAAACGGATACCATCCATGCCGGGCATCTGGTAATCAGAAATAATAGCGTCAAACTGCTCCCGCCTGAGAAGTTCTAAGGCTGCAAGGGCAGAATCAATGGTAACCACTGAAAAATCCCCTGATTCTTCAAGGAACAGTTTCCCTATATCCAGAAGGTCATGTTCATCATCGACGTAGAGCAACCGGATAGCCGGGGTCATTGTTCAACACTCTCATTCCTTCCGCCACATACCTTTCGGTAGTGCGATCTCAAACCTTGCACCCCTGCCCGGCTCACCGGTCTCATGGATGGTGATACCGGTAATATAGAGGATATCCGTGGCAAGGAAAAGCCCAAGACCTGTATTTTTTCCATACCCCCGCTCGAAGATCCTTTCTTTCTCATCAGCGGGTACGCCGGTGCCGTTATCCTCCCAGTACAGGGTTAACTCCCCATCCGCCTCCCTGGTATACACCCGTACCCTGGTCACATGCCCCCCGTGCCGGACGGAATTGTCAAGCAGGTTTGGAAAGATCTTTTCGAAGAGGGGATCAGCATACACGGTGATCCCATCCAGGTCACTTTCAAGGGTGATCCCCTCGTGCGGGACTGCTGCAAACCCTCTTCGTACCATTGCTTTCACATCGAGCCAGGCCGGGGTATTTATCCCGATCGCCTCGTATGTTTTGGTGAACTGGAGGTAATCGTTAATCCTGCGGACCGCATCCTCCTGTTTTGCGAAATACGGGGCCAGTTCCGGATCAGGGGCCCTCTTTTTCAGCTGGCTTGTATATCCTGAAATCAGGGTGAGTTTATTGATGATGTCATGCCGGGTAAGGCTGCCAAGCAGGTTGAGCTTTTTATTTGCCATTGCAAGCGATAACGAAAGGCGGGTAAGCTCCTCTGCCCGCGTCATGAGCTGGTTTTCAAGAGCTTTCCGGTCAGAAATATCGGTCAGCAGGAGCAGGACTGCCTGTTCGTCGTGGTACTGTACCGGGGTGCTCCGGGTGATTACGGTCTTCCTCTGGCCGTCATTTCTCATGATCTCGATCTCAAGGGACTGTGTACTCCCCGATTTAAGACGTTCTTCTATAAGGGTCCCGATTTCAGAACGTTTCTCCGGGACCACGTATGACAGGATATCTGTCCCGACCCTTCCGTTCTCAGAGTAGCCGAGCAGGCCGTCTGCGGCCGGGTTCACGAACCTGACCTTCCGGTCGTGGCCATACACAGCAACCATGTCAGGAATATTCTCAACGAGTCCCCTGTTGAACTCCTCGCTCTCCCGCAGTGCGTCCTCGATCTGCTTGCGTTCCGTGATATCGTTAAGGAAATTCAGGGTGGCGGGGCGGCCCTCATAGTCAACGGCAACACTGCTTATTTCAACCCATTTGATTTTGCCATCTTTTCCGGTAAGCCTGAACATGTACCGGGAGGGTATGTCCTCACCATTCAGCCGCTTCCGGTACCGCTCGACGACCATGGCACGGTCATCGGGGTGAATAAACTCATGAAATGGCGTGGAAAGGAGTTCCCTCTCAGGGTAGCCGGTTAACTCGGCCATCCTGGCATTGACAAGTTTCAATGTCCCGTCCTGTGCGACGAGAATTGCCTCATTCGCGCATTCGATCAGCTCGCGGTATTTTCTCTCGCTTTTACCCAGCGCTTCTTCCGCGTGTTTGCGTTCCGTGATGTCACGGGAAATGGATAATGCGACCTCTCTCCCCAGTAACGTAAAAAGATGCGTGCTTACCTCAACGGGGAGGAACGAACCGTCTTTTCTCTGGTATATCGCTTCAAATGTTGCATAACCTTTGGATTTTATTTTTGTTACAATATCTGGTATATTCAGGCGATGCCCGGGCGATGCAATATCCCGTGGTGACATTGCCAATAATTCTTCCCTTGAATACCCTAGAAGCGTGCATGCAATGTCATTAACCCTGAAATACCTGCCAGGGAACCCTTCGGGCAGCATTTCATGCAGGAAAATTGCATCATTTGCATTATTGAATACCTCTCTGAATACCTCCTCACTTTCTGCCAACGCCTCTTCCGACCGCTTGCGTTCCGTGACGTCCTGGACAAAACCAATAAACCTGTTGGGGGAGAGCCTGACTGCGTTTACCGACCAGTACCTGAGGGTGCAGTCCTTATGCCTGTAGAGGAACTCCCCGCTCGCCTGCCCGATACCAGACAACTGCCTGAAATGCGCGATTCCCTGCTCGTGTGATTCAGGCGGCAACATATCAGGGATGGACATCGATACCAGCTCATCCCGCGTGTATCCGGTAATCCCTGATGCTGCCGGGTTTACCTCCAGGTAATGCCCCTCTTGATCGGTGATAAATACCCCGTAGGGTGCGTTATCAAAATAACTCCTGAACTGCTCCTCGCTCTCCTGCAGGGAGTTGACCAGACGGTCACGTTCTGTTACCATACGGGCCAGTTGAATATTCCGGTAACCAAGTGTGGAAATGATCCCGCCAAAACGGGTGTAAAAGTCCATGACGGTCGTAACCCTCTCCCTGCTCCATCGCGGGACCCTTTCCAGCGCAGCAAGATATTCCTCCTCATTAAAACCGTACTGCCTGGCCTGCGAGCGGAAAAATTCATAATCCACGGGTTCATCTTCGAACAGGAACTGTCCCAGGAACAGGTTACCGACATGGTTTCCCCCGACAACGATAGGTGTGACGATGTCCCACATATTATTCCGGCATTTATACATCCGGTACGTTCCCGGGGCCGTTTCCCCGGAAAGAACGACATCGCTTTCGTTGCAATGCATGCACGTGCGGGGATCGACACGGTGGAACTTCGTGCAGATATCCTGCCATCCCGTGGCAACAAGGACATTCCCCCGGAGGTCAAGGATGGCGATGCCGATACCGGTGAGGGTGCAAAAATCGTCCATCAGGGCCTGGACCGCCCGGGCGTCAATAATATCTGCCAGTTCCATTGTGCCGATATCTCCTGCCGGGGAAAGGAGGGCCTCAAGTTTCTGCTTTACCTGCTCCTGGCTCCTGATCAGTGCTTCTTCGGCAGTTTTCCTGGCCGTGATGTCCTGGACTGTCCCCCACAGTTTGGTAACAACACCGTTTTTCCAGACCGCTTCTCCCTGTGCCCTGATATATTTCTGTTTTCCGCCCGGGGTGATAATCCGCTGTTCGAGATCATAGGGGGTTCCCGATTCTTCCGCGAGCCGGACCGCCTCAGTGAACGCCGGGAGGTCCTCATTATGCCAGAGTGCCGTCATTTCTTCAAAGGATGGTTCACCCATCCTCGGGTCCCGTCCAAATATCCGGAATGTCTGGCGGGTCCATGAAATCTTCCCGGAAGCTGAATCATACTCCCAGCTCCCGATTTTTGCAAGTTTCTGTGCCTCTGAAAGATGCGCCTCGCTCTCCTGTAACTGTTCCTGTGCCCGTCTGCGGTCGGTTACATCAGCGATTACCGTTGTGAATTGTGCCCTGGCATTCTGGTATACCATCACTTCAAAGAACCTGCCCAATACCTGTGAATAGTTATCAAAATGGTCTGGTAATCCGGTGAGGGCAACCCGCCCGTACCGCTCGATCCAGAAGGGTTCGGTATCCGGCATCACCTCCCGCACGGTTCTGCCGATCACATCTGCACGGGAGAGTCCGGTCATCCGCTCAAATGCCGGGTTTACATCAATGAACCGGTAATCACGGGGGGTGCCGCCTTCATCGCAGATTATTTCGTGAACCGCAACGCCGTTGAGCATTTCATGAAAGAGTGCTCTATAGAGATTTTCTTTTTTCGCGAGCGCATTCATCGTGTGGCAGAGTTCTTCCGATGTTGTGGTCAGTTCCTCATACGATGACTCCAGGTCTTCATGTTTTTTTCTGACTTCTTCCTCTGTGTGCACATGGTCGGTGATGTCGGTCAACATCGCAAAAGAGCCCTGGAATGAGCCATCATCGCCTTTAACAGGTGTTGCGGAGACATGGCAGGTCCGGGTAGTCCCATCCTTTGCCCGGAACCGTCGTTCGTAGGAACCGCGTAGTCCATTCATCCTCTGCTCGAGTTTTAGCTGCTGTCCGGCAAGTTCCTCCACCGGTATGAAGGACTGGATCGTGTTACCGATCATCTCCTCAACGGTATACCCGAGTATCCCTGCCATGCGCTCATTGACGTACGTGGTGACAAACTGCCTGTCCATCGCCCATATACCTTCATTTGCGGTTTCAACGATACGCCGGTACTTCTCCTCACTCTTCCCTAATGCCTTACTGACTGTATAAAGTCCCACCGCAGTCCGGATTTTATGCGAGAGTTCCGCATACTGGGCTCCGGGTTCACCCCCTTTCTGGAGGTAAAAATCTGCACCATTGTTGAGCGCTTCGACTACAATCTCTTCCCTGCCTTTTCCTGTAAACAGGATAAACGGGACCTGCCCGTGGTGTACCCGCACCTCGACAAGGAACCGGATCCCGTCCATGCCGGGCATCTGGTAATCTGAGACAATGGCATCGAACGGTTCTGCATTCAGGAGTTCCAGGGCAGCGGGTGCTGATTCAACCGTAGCAACTGAAAAATCCCCGGATTCTTCAAGGAGCAGCTTGCTGATCTCAAGGAGATCCGGCTCATCATCGACATAGAGGACCCGGATTACACCTGTCATTAGTCTACCCCCCTACCTTGCGGAACATATCGTTTGGTACCCTGATTTCGAACCTGGCCCCTTTTCCCGGTTCGCCGTCCTCGCGGATCATAATGCCGGTAATCATGAGGATCTGTTGTGAAAGGGCCAGGCCAAGCCCGCTTGTCTGCCCGAAACCACGTTCAAATATCCTCTCCTTGTCCTGTACAGGGACGCCCACACCGTTGTCCTCGCATAGGATGAAAAGATCATCGCCACGGTGTTCAGCGGAAAACCTTATGGTTGTAATCGTTCGACCGTACCGGACTGCATTGTCCATCAGGTTGTAAAAGACCCTGACGATCAGTGGATCTGCGAATATTTCTGTTCCGGCAGGAAGATCGTTTTCCAGTCTGACCTGTGCGAGCGGGGCTTCGGTCGCTGCAGTCGTAACGATGCCGCGGATTTCCTGCCAGACCGGTGCCTCAACCCCGATCTCTTCGTACTCCCTGGCGAACCGGATCATGGAAGAGATCCGCCCTGCAGCGGCGATTGCATTCGTAACATACCCGTTGGAAGCCTGGTCTGGCAATGTATTGTTCAGCAGTTCGAGGTACCCCCTCAAAACGGTCAGCTGGTTCGTAATGTCATGCCGCGTGATGCCGGAAAGGAGGCCGAGTTTCTGGTTTGCGAGCCTGAGTGCATCCTCTGCCTGTTTGCGCCCGGTAACATCATGCAGGATACCTTCGACACCGAGCACTTCCCCCTGCCGGTTGTAATACAGGTGGCTGCTCGCCGTAACGTAATGAATGGTTCCATTGAAGTCTTTGAGGGTGAGCGGATAGTCGCTGACTGCTCCTTTCTCTTTCAGCACTGCAAGGAATTGTTCGCGCTCTCTTGGGTCTGCATAGAGGTCGCGGGCGATATTTTGGCCCATCACCTCGTCAGGAGATGCAAAGCCTGCGAGCCTTGCGCCCGAAGGACTTATCATCGTGAGGTTGCCTTCCAGGTCGGTCTGGTAGACAAGGTCCTGCATATTTTCGATGATGGTGCGGTACCTCGCTTCGCTCTCTACAAGCGCTTCTTCAGCCTGTTTGTGGTCGGTGATATCGGTGAGAACCGTCAGCATTGCCGGTGTATCCCGGTTCCGGATCGGTGTCGCCCTGACTACGACCTGCCGTTGTTCACCGGAAGGTGCGAGGATACCGATCTCATAGGGTTCAACCAGGACTCCCTGTTGTCGCAGCCGCATGTTCTTTCTGACAAGGTCGTGGTATTCCACACTGGCATAGGAGAGGACCGATGTGCCGATTATCTCCTCCTGTGTTTTGCCCATCAGGCGGGCACCCTCGGCATTGACAAAGACGATGGTCTCTCCGTCATGGATGAGGACATAGTCAGGAAGTTGCTCTTCGAGTTGCCGGTAGATCGCCTCGCTTTCCTGCAGCGCCTTTTCCACCATTTTCACATCAGTGATGTCCCTGCCCACTGACTGGTATTCCTTCAGCCTGCCGTCAGCATGAAAGATTGCACGGTCGATCCACCGCTGCCACCGTGTGCTGCCGTCCGGCATTCGTACCTGCTGTTCCATGCTCTTTACCGGGTGTTCCGGGGTAAGGGAGGAGAGGAGCTGTGTGACACGTCCACAGTCCTCCTGAAGTATACCGGGTCTGAACCGGGTGCCGATTATCGCCTCCTTTTCCCTCCCGAAATAATGGCAATACGCCTCGTTAACAAAAATCTGGGTTCCATCAGGAAGGAAACGGCTGATAAGCTCGGTCTGGTCTTCCACGACATTCCGGTACCGCTCGACACTCTCCTGTAAACGCTGCTCGGTCTGTTTGATCTCCGTAATATCGTGGAAGGAAGCCACCATGGCGCCGGGAAGTGTCGGAAATGCCCAGACCGCGAACGCCCCTGATACCTTCTCGTCCTTGTATTCTACCTGTTCGGTGCGCCAGGGTACCGCTTCCCGGGCGACAGCCCTGTAATGGTCAGGAATACCAGTACCCGCCAGAAGGGGGAAAGCCTCTTCAATTGTCTTTCCAAAAAGACGGGCATGGGATATCCCAAGGATGGTGCCTGCTGCCGGGTTCGCCCCTGTCAGCACCAGGCGCCCGTCCTCTCCAAGCTCGTAAAAGTGCATGCCAAGCGGGACGGATTCAACGATGGAGCGGAATTTTATCTCGCTTTCACGGATTGCCTGTTCACCTGCTGTGAGCATATCTAACTGCCCGCGAATCTCTTCATCTGTTGCTGCAATCTGCTCGTAGGACGCCTGCAGTTCATCATTCTTACGCCGCAGTTCCTCCTCTGCCTGTTTTATCCCGGTAATGTCGGTCGCGATATGGATGATACGTTCGAGCCTGCCCGACTCATCGAGAACAGGTGTGCAGGAAACGAGGTAGATCCCCCCGAAGATCTCTATCTCCATCTCCTGCGTTTCGTGTTCGCAACTCGTCAGCATCCTTTCGAACGGACATGCGTCCGGTGGCTTTATTGAACCAGTCCCGTGAAAGATCTCAAAGCAGGGCTTTCCAATTATTTCTGCTGGAGTTTTACCGGTCTTTTTAAGAACTGCATTGTTTGCTGCTATCACACGGTGGTCGGGTGAAAGGATGACCGCCGGGCTTCCGGTTGCATGGAATATGGTCTCCCAGTCTTTTCTTGCACGAATGATCCCCTCCTGTGCCTGCTTCCGCTCCGTAATATCAAGTAACGAGGCAACACTCTGCATCGTGCCCGGGATCATCCCTACATGGGCGAGGATATAACGGGTGCTGCCATCTGCAGTAATGAACCGAAACTCGTATACTGTTGGCGCATCAGCTGCATTTTCCCTCCGGCGGCGGTGATAATTGATCATCCCCTCAAGGTCGTCAGGTGCAACGAAATGAGTCCATTTTACCTTTCCTTCAATGGTATCGCGGGAACTTCCATAGAGTTGTGCGAATGCCTCGTTGGCAAGTGATATGGTGGTATCCTCTTCAATTATTATCGTCGCGGATTCGGTGTACTTGAACAGGGCCCGGTAATACTGTTCTGACTGCCTGAGTGCTTCCTCTGCCTGCATCCTGGCGGTATTATCAAACAGCACACCGTCAAAAATAAGACGGTCTTTTTCCATTACCGGGCTGGATACCGCACTGAACCAGATCTTTTTTCCCGACGGCTTCACATACCTGCCGTCAAACTCCCATGTGGTTTTTGTACTGATGGCGTGGCTGATCGAGTTTAAAAACCGCTCCCTGTCCCCAACGACAATACCCCTGGTGACCTGGTCAAAAAAAGTGGCCATATCGTTTTCAATACCGAGGACCTGCCGGCTGCGCTCGCTGATGTAATCAAACCCAGTCGAACCGTCAGGATTGACATAAAACCGGTACACCACACCCGGAATGTTGGTGGCCATGGCGTTGAGCTGCCGTTCACGACCCCGTGCGGCCTCCTCGGCTTTCCGGCGCCGGATTGCCTGCATTATTTTCTGGGTGAGCTCGGCAAACTGGGCTTTCGGGTCCCCTCCTTTCTGGAGGTAGAAGTCCGCACCCAGTTCAAATGCCCTGATCGCTATCTCCTCGCGTCCACGACCGGTAAAAAGAATAAAGGGGACGTCCGGGTGGCTACTTCGCACGTCCTTTAAAAATGCGATGCCATCTTTTTCCGGCATCTGGTAATCAGAAATAATCGCGTCAAATGGTTCCGCTTCCAGCATTCCAGCTGCATCAATGGCAGAACTCACTGTGGTGACGGAAAACTCTCCTGTTTTTTCGAGAAAAATCCTGCAGAGATCGAGGAGCGCCGGCTCGTCATCGACATACAAGAGGGAGATCATGATGCTGTTGTTAATGAGGAAAGGCGAAATATGTTTGTATTTATGTATGCTATCCAGGAATATCAGATCCAGTATCTTCCTGTGATCCGTTACCGGGATAATAAAAAAACCCGGCTGAAATTACATAAAAAATGTGGAATCATTCGTAATTTCTACGTTACAATGACTGTCGCCTTCATGGTGGGATGAATACTGCAGTGGTACGGGTAGGTGCCGGGACTATCGAATTTAAATGAGTAGGATGCACCGTTTTCCAGTGAATTGCTCGTGAATACAGCACCCTGCGCTACCGGTCCCTAGGCATCGCTGACGATGGTGTGGCTTGCCGAGTCCTTGTTCTCCCATGTTACGGTTGTCCCTCTGGGGATGGTGATAGTCGCGGGGCTGAAGGCAAAGTTCTGTATGGTAACGGTGGGCGTCCCGGGGATCCCGATTGGTGTTGTTGTAGGTGCTACTGATACCTGGCTGTAACTTGCACATCCGGTTGTCGCGATAAACAGGGCAACGACCGCAACGAGGATCACCCAGTTGAAGTATTTTATGGTACGTGGCATTTTCTAATCACTTCAGCATCTCCTCTTAACGGGTGAATATTTAAGAATTTGCAGGACCTGACCATGGGGGTGAGCTTTCTCCGGCGTCCTCACAGATCCAATTCTATAGTTCTGAAAAATGACCCGCTTGACTATGAAAGTCAGGGGAATGGCGAACAACGTTGTTGAAATGTTAACACTTGACATCGAAGAGAAGTTGAAGGGAAAACTGGCACCAGTAGCAGAATGATCATCCGTTAGAATGTTAACCATGGACCCGATCCCTTCACCCCTGTTCTTCAACCGGTGGCAGGCGGGAAACCAGCACCTTGTCAATCTTCAACCCGTCCATATCCAACACTTCAAATGAAAACCTGTTCCATTCAAAACGGTCGCCGGTTTTCGGGATCCGCTGGAGCTGGAGCATGACAAACCCTGCAAGGGTGTGAAACCGGTCTGCCTGTTCGTCAAGCCGGATTTCAACCCCGATACTTTCCCTGAAATCCTCAACCGTTACAGACCCTTCCATGAGCCAAGACCCGTCCGGACGCACGATAATCTCGGCCTCACGGGGCTCATCATCGGTTGGAAGATGACCTACGATCGCCTCGAGGATGTCGTGGAGGGTAATAAGCCCCTGGATATTTCCAAGTTCATCCACCACCATTGCGATGTGTAACCCTTCCGTTCTGAAATAATCGAGGAGTTTGAGCAAATGGATGCTTTCCGGGATAAATAGTGGTGTTGTGATTGCCGATTCGATATCCATTGGCTTCCCTTCCACTATCTGGACCCAGAGGTCCCTGATAGCGACGATCCCGAGGAAATTATCGAGTTCATCACGGTAGACCGGGAAAAAAGACCGCCGGCTTTCGACCATGAGGTTCCAGTTTTTCTCCGGGCTTTCGTTGATGTCAAGTGCGACCATATCAGGACGAAGGACCATGAACCTCCCTGCTTTCTGGTCTGCAAGGTTAAAAATTCCTTCAACCATGTCAGCTTCTGCTTCCGCGAATACCCCTGCCTCAGCCCCCTGTTCAATAAGGATTTTAATTTCCTCTTCAGTTACCAGTGGTTCAGCGCCTTTTTTCAGGCGGAACACCCGTAATACCGCTTCGGTTGAATAGCTCAGGAATACTACCACCGGGTACATTGCCAGGGAGAGCAGGCGTACCGGCCTTGCCACTCTCGAGGCGATCCTCTCCGCATCATTCATTGCAATCCATTTCGGAACGATTTCACCGAACAGCAGGGTAAAATACGTGACCACAAGGACTACCGTCGCAAGGGCCAGTGCCTCACTATACGGGGCAAGGGGTGGAAACCCCTGTATGATAAGGGTGAGTGATTCGGCGGTGGTGGCGCCACCGAAGGCCCCGATAACAATACTAATAAGCGTGATGCCGATCTGGATCGTGGAGAGAAAATTTGTGGGCTCTTCGGCGAGTGCCAGGGCATCGGCCGCTTCTTTGTCCCCCTGTTCAGCTTTATGCAAAAGACGTGATTTTTTTGCGGCAACAATAGCAAATTCAGCCATCACAAGGAGGCCATTTATAAGAATCAGGACTGCAATAAGGATAAGCTCGTAGGTAATGGACATTTGTCTGTACCTGCTAGTATGTCAGAATCTCAATTATAGGTTTCCTGTAGCGGGAATACAATTGAGATCCGGGTAAGCAGGGGTAGTACATTTCCAATTGACCGTTTATGCGGGCCATTCGTGGTAACACAGGACGCCCGGTTGCAATTCAACCTGGTTACGAGGTATAGGCTGATCCCGATTTTACCCAGTTTTTAAGGTATACTACGAAGTACCCCTGTTCTGTATTCCTGTCATTAATCTGCAATAACTATGGGATTATTCCGGTCCCCTTCCGCAAAATCTATTTTTCCTGCCTTCCTACCTGATTAACATGTCATTGCAAAAAATGTGTATCATTATCGCACTTCTTGTTGCAGCCCTCGTGTTCTCCGCAGGGTGTACGCAACCTACGGTCAAAGATAAGGCGGTAATCCCAGCCACAACGCAAATTGGTACCGCTGTTGCAACACCTGCTGCGACCCAGGCAGGGACCCCATTCATAACCCCCTCCGCATCACTAGGTACAACTACCTCTACTCCTGCCCCGGTAAAAGACCAACAACGCGTGAAGCTCGAGACGACGATGGGGGACATTACCATTGCCCTTGATCCGGATATGCCCATCACCGCCGGGAATTTCGAATCACTCGTAAAGAAAGGCTACTATAACGGGGTGGTTTTCCACCGCATCATTAATGGATTTATGATCCAGGGCGGCGATCCGACGGGTACCGGTAGGGGCGGCCCGGGGTACAAGATTCCGGATGAGTTCACAAGCCACAACAAGAACGTCCGTGGCGCCATCGCAATGGCAAATTCAGGTCCTGATACAGGGGGCTCCCAGTTCTTCATCAACCTTGTTGACAACAGCGTCCGGCCCACCTTTGATACCCATTACCCGGTATTCGGGAATGTTGTCGACGGAATGGATGTCGTGGATGCGATCGGAAAGGTGCCGACGTCCGGTTCACCAAATGACCGGCCGCTGCAAAATGTAACGATCATCCGTGCGGAATTGATCTGAACGGTAATTTTTTTTGGACGGAAAATTCAGATTTATACCTAATTCAGGCTCTGTCAACAACCTGTATTTCATGAAAATTAAACGGTATTCCATTGATAGGGGGTCGTTTCACCTCCTCATTGCCACGACCCCGGAAAGATGTTATGCGAGCAGGGTTCCCCCGAAGGGGTTTTCGAATATATCAGACATCAGAGAGAACAGTCCCTATCCCCACCGGGGTCGCCAAAGCGGCGGGGTTACACCATTTTCTGCTTTTTCGTTCTTTGCACCAGGACCAGGGCAACGTTTAACCCGAGCACGATTGCCCAGATGATGACTCCCGTCGCACTTCCCACCACGTAGCTATACATGATGGCGATGATCGAAACCCCAGTCAGGATATAATTCAGCCAGCTCATAGAGACCATATCTTTCTGGCCTGGCTTGTAATATAGTATGTTGTTTTTCACGGATCAAATGAGCCTCGTTCATTTTTCCCCGCCTTCAATACTTCAATCGTGGCAAAGACAATCGCTGCCTCGAGCGGGTCATCAAAATATGCAAGTGCCGGGCCTTTTTGTTTCTCCATTAATTGCACCAGTTCAATCCCGTATTTCATATCCTGATCCGGTACATGGCGGACTATCCCTGACCACCGTTCTGTCAGGCGTTGTATGTCTGTTGCAGTAACCATTTGTCACGGAATTTTGATACCATGGTATATGGGATGCTGCCGTGGGTGGGGTGAAAGTGACTTCCTGATCGGTTTTCTCCGGGAAAAACTGGTTCTTCCCTGGTACGAAAATCACTCGTGCGCCAATTCGTAAACTCTGTTCCGATAAGTCTGTTTTGTTCTAAAAAAAGGAGATCTGGAAATGAGACCCCCGGAACCGCCCGGGAGTTTTTTAGCGTCGTGGTACGAGATACCCTGCGAAACAGAGTATACCCAGTGCCATGACCAGGACGAACGGGTCAGCGGCCGCTTTTTTCGTTGGTGTGGTTACCGGGATGGGGGACAATGCTGCGCTGAGCTGGATGTTCTGCCCGGCTATCACCTGTCCGGTTGTAGAATAGGGCGTATATCCCTCCATCTTGATCTCCACCGTATATGTTCCAGGCTGGACTTTCTGGAACGAGAGGGGTGTTATACCTACATATGCACCATTCACGTAGACATCCGCCTCACTCGGGGATGAAGAAATCTGGGCATTTGCCGTTGCCGGGGCCTGGCTCGCTGGTTGAAGGGCTGCATTCGTCTGCACATTTTTCCCTGCCTGAATCGTCACCGAGGTTGCATAGTCCTGGTACCCTGACTTTGTCACGGTGACCGTATAACTGCCCGGTGCGAGGTTGACGATATCCAGGGAGTCATCCAGGGGAGTCACTCCCCGGAAGTCCCCGTTCAGGTAGACTGAGGCACCAGATGGTGTTGAGGAAACCTGGAGGTCACCGGTAACCGGGTTCTTTTCCGGGACGAGAGTTACAGTCACTGGCGTGCTCTGACCACTGGTCACGGTAATCGTATTTTCCCAGGTCTCATAGCCTGCCTCATAGATCCCAACTTTATGTGGGCCTGCGGCAAGGTTACCGACAATCTGGTCTGTTTTCCCCTGGTAAATGTCATCGACATAGAAACCTACACCCCTGGGTGTCGTGGAGAGAGAGATACTACCGGGTGAAGTGACCCGGACAAGGTTCACATTTACGTTCTGGGTTGTCCCGGTAGTTACTTTTACTACCGAGGTGGAGGGCTGGTACCCTGGCATAGTAATCATTACGTTATGTACACCAGGCAGGACCGATGAAAACGTTCCCGGGGTGAATAACTGGTCCTCTCCACCATCAAGGACCGCAGGTGACCCTGGTGGGGTTGATACAACATAAATGCTGCCTGTGGTAAACGAATTTCCTGCCTGCGGGGTACTGGCCGTTGAAGACGCTGTGATCGTAACGTCAGCTGCTGTACACCCGGTTATCGCAAGGGTGAGGATTAGCGCAACTATCAGAATTGAATTATGCTTCATGGGAATTACCTGTAACAAGGATCTTTAATCCAGTTTATAAAACCTCCTGTTGATATCAGGTTCACCCCGGTAGTCAGTAGGCGGTACCCCGTTTATCAGGGTGAAGATCCCGGCTATCCGATTAAATCCGCGAAAAAATACAAAAAAACAGTGTATATCTGAATTTTTTATAGATACAATTAAATAAGATTCAATCTACCTTTTTTTTATGGGAAAAATCTTGAATTCCATTATGGGAAAGGGAGAGGAAGAGCGGAATATTGAGGATTATATGACGCTTGAAGTCCCCGAGGACATGGAAGCAACGAGCACGGCACTATTCGTCAAGATTGCTACGGTGGGAGACATCAAGGACTGTCCCAGGATCAAGGATGAAATCTACAACGGGAACCTCGTCGTCATGGATATTGCCCAACTGCGGGCTGACAAAGTTATGTATGAACGTGTTCTCAAGGACATGAAAGAAGTTGCGAAAGACGTGAACGGAGATATCATAGGACTTGGAGAACAGAAATACATTATCATTACACCTGCAGGGGTCAAGATCTCCCGGGACAAACTCGGCGGGATGTGAAAACCGGGAAATTTCATAATCAACCTGGTTTTACAGGCAAAAATAATACCAATACGCGTTTTATGTAATATTTTTATAGATCTTCGTTCAACAGGAATAATGCCTGGGTGGCCTTAATTATCCATTGTATGGCCCCCAAATTGCAACGTTATGGGTACCCGGGACGAATACTATCTCTAACGGGAACCCGCTGCCAGTTTTTTGTGAGACCTTTGACCTCATGGGGGCCTGGATGTGGAACTGCCGAAATTAAGGGGTTTATTCCCGTTACTCCTCATACCTCCGAAATTTTTCGCAGTCAACGCTATATTGATCAGGTCATCCTCCTATATCTCGTGGTAACCATGTTCCTCCATAAATTCATACCATTAACACTTGCCACACTCATCCTTGTGGCAATACTGGTGTCGGGCTGTACGAATATCCCCGCCTTAACACCGGTAACGACTCCTGTTACAACGGACCTGAAGAAATTCAACTCGACTGCCGAAATTGAGCAGTATATCCGGGATTCGATGGCAAAGGACCAGCAGGACGGGTACCGTACCTATCCCGTGACTGGCATGAGATCCGGTGGCTGGGGTGCGGGATCTTCGGGTGGCCCACTACTGGCGAGCCAGGAATCGGCAAAGAACAGTATGCCGATCCCGGCACCCGCTGCAATAGGGGCTGTTGATTTTTCCACTATCAGTTCAGGCGTTGGTGATTATTCAACCACCAATATACAGGTTGCAGGGGTGGATGAACCCGATATCGTGAAGAACGACGCCCGGTACATCTACACGATATCCGGTCAGACCCTCACCATCGTCGATGCCTACCCGGCAGAAAAAGCCTCGGTTGTCTCGAAGACTGAAATTTCAGACACGCCAAAAGATCTCTTTGTAACAGGGGACCGTCTTGTACTCTTTACCCTTGGATATGAATCACC
Organism: Methanomicrobiales archaeon; assembly: GCA_037137755.1. Taxonomy (GTDB): domain Archaea; phylum Halobacteriota; class Methanomicrobia; order Methanomicrobiales; family Methanospirillaceae; genus CAIKOD01. Next base: position 140,678 of record JBAXJR010000002.1, read on the forward strand.
TGATCACCCGGTAGAAAAATCTGCAACCGGGATAGCAGAGATAATGCCACGGCGACCGGTATACAGCAATGCACCGGTCACCCACGTGGTCATTTACGATATCACCGACCGGTCCAGCCCGAAGGTGATGAAGGACTACACGATTGAAGGTGATTATACCGATGCCCGGATGATCGGCACCCTTGTCTACATGGTCACCCGCGAGCAGGTGTACCCGTACTACAATGACCAGATTGTTGTGCCCACACTCCGCGAAGGGACAAAGACCATTGTCCAGCCAGATGTCTGGTACTTCGACAACCCCGACCAGCAGTACACGTTCACCACCATTACTGCCATCGATGCAGCCACCGGGACTGAGAAAAACGCACAGACCTACCTGTTAGGCAATGGAAATATCCTCTATGTCTCACCGGAAGCGATGTACGTCAGTTACCAGAAATACCACCCCGTTGTCTACCCGGTGAGGGGGGGAATGGAAATAGCAAAGCCAATGCCTGCACCCGTGAGCGGGATTGCAGTCTCCGGGGCTTTGGGCTCAGTCTCATCGGCACCGGCCCCGCAGGACTTCAACGCCATGAGTGAAGGCGACCGGCAGGCGATCATCAGCGGTCTCCGGAGTGGCGAGCAGGATGCGATCCGGCGGCAGGAGGCAGACCAGACCTCTACGGTCATCCACAAGATCGCGATAAAGGACGGGACGATCCAGTATGTCGCGAAAGGTGAAGTCCCCGGGACCCTGAAGAACCAGTTTTCGATGGACGAGTATAACAATAATCTCCGCGTGGCGACCTCATCAAGTGTCTACACCACGTCCGGACAATATACTTATAACAATGTCTACGTCCTCAACGGCCAGATGGAGCGGATTGGAGCGCTGACCCATCTCGCAGAGCAGGAGACTATATACTCCACACGGTTTATCGGTGACCGGCTCTACATGGTGACCTTCAAGCGGATCGACCCGTTCTTCGTGATCGACCTTTCAACACCATCAAGCCCGAAAGTCCTTGGAAAACTGAAGATCCCCGGGTATTCCGATTACCTGCACCCGTATGACGCAACGCATATCATCGGTATCGGCAAGGAAACTGCGACCAATGAATGGGGCGGTGTTTCCACGAGCGGGGTCAAACTGGCCCTCTTCGATGTCTCTGATGTGACGAGCCCGAAACTGCTCGACAAGGTGCAGATCGGTGACGCAGGCTCTGACTCTGCAGCACTCACCGATCACCATGCATTCCTTTTCGATCGGAACAAGAACCTCCTCGTCATCCCGATCCGGGCGGTATCCATGAGCCAGGTCCGTAAAGGGGACTATTACAACAACCAGCCGCAGGCATGGTATGGGGCGTATGTATTCGGCCTTACCCCAAAAACCGGGTTCGTCCTCAAAGGCACTGTGCAGCACGGTACAGGGGATAACGGGTACTATTACTACGGTAGCTCGGGGGCGGATGTGAAACGTTCACTCTACATCGGGAACGTCCTCTATACCATGTCCTCAAAACAGATCAAGGCAAACTCCCTTGACAACATTAATTCTACGATCTCAACGATCCCCTTACCGGGTACTGGCGATGTGTATTATCCGATGGTATAAGGGAGAACAATCACCGTAACCCATCCTATTTTTAATAACCCTGACCCTTTTCCCGGAAGTGGCTCCGGGAATTAAATTTTAATTATAATGGCTTTATTCAGCAAAATACTCCCATATCATCGACTTACAATTAGCCCGATCTACACGATGGATACCTTTATTGCCTCACAGTGGATTGATGGAGCTTACCAGGTTGTGGGTCTCATGACATTGTGTAAACATTGTGGATTTGACGCCTCCGATGAGGCAATTTACTGTATTATGTGTGGGAAAAAACTAAAAACCACTGAAGAATCGCATGGCGGGGTAATGATTCACCTTAAAAACATGTTACGTGGCCATACTGCGGATGAAGAGATAACGGTATAAAACCTTTTTCCTAGAACAGGGAACCTCTCCGTGTCATATCAATAGGGCTTGATTTTTAATTTTTTATAAAAAGCACTGAACCCTGGTCCCTGAATTTTGTTCTGCGGCAGCGTTTGCGCCGCCACCATTTCGCACTCCCCTGAGGTCCCGACAGTACCATTATAACCCCGTGTTCCCGATAGTGGATTAGCGGACTTACGAATCAATGATTGATGAGGCGTAACAATATGGCCGGGGTTGGAACGATTGGGATACGATGATGTGTACAGGCGGTCAATTGAGCACCCCCTGGAATTCTGGGGGCAGGCTGCCGAATCTGTACATTGGTACCGCACATGGGACCGTGTTCTTGACAACAGTAACCCGCCGTTTACCCGCTGGTTTAGTGGCGGTATGCTGAACAGCTGCTATAATGCACTTGATCGTCACGTAGAAACCGGTAGGGCAGACCAGATCGCATTGATTTACGACAGCCCGGTCACCAGCACCATAAAAAAATATACCTACCGGGAGTTACGTGACAGCGCAGCACAATGTGCAGGCGGCCTTACCCGGCTGGGTGTCAAAAAAGGTGACCGTGTTGTCATCTACATGCCAATGATCCCAGAGGCAGTTATTTCGATGCTCGCATGTGCACGCATCGGGGCAATCCACTCGGTAGTCTTTGGTGGATTTGCGCCAAAAGAACTCGCGACCCGGATCGAGGACGCAACGCCCAGGGTAGTGATGTGTTCTTCGTGCGGGATCGAGGTAAACAGGATAATACCCTACAAACCGCTCCTGGATTCAGCAATAGATCTCTGCACGCACAAACCCGAAGCGTGCGTTATCGTCCAGCGACCCGAGGCGAGTGTCCCTCTTATTGAGGGCCGGGACTATGACTGGTCCGCCTTCATGGAGGGAGCACCCGCAGACTGCGTACCGGTTGCTGCAACAGACCCGCTTTATATTCTCTATACCTCAGGCACTACCGGGAAACCGAAAGGTGTCCTCCGGGATAACGGGGGCCACCTCGTCGCCCTCGCATGGAGTATGAAAAATATTTATGGCGTGGAACCAGGGGAAGTATACTGGGCTGCTTCCGATATTGGTTGGGTTGTAGGGCACTCCTATATCGTGTACGGCCCGTTGTTCAATGGGTGTACGTCTGTCATCTACGAGGGCAAATCAGTGGGTACTCCGGACCCGGGTGCGTTCTGGCGGGTCATTTCAGAGCACGGTGTATCGGTACTATTCTGTGCACCTACTGCATTCCGGGCTATACGAAGGGAAGACCCGGAAGCCCGCTATCTTCGGAACTATGACCTTTCCTCGCTCAGGATGTTATTCCTTGCCGGTGAGCGGTGCGACCCTGATACCCTTGCCTGGGCAAAGGAACAGCTTGGTGTCCCGGTGATAGATCACTGGTGGCAGACTGAGACCGGCTGGTCTATCGGTGCAAACTGTGCCGGGATTGAATTACTCCCGGTACGTCCCGGTTCCTGCACGAAAGCCGTGCCCGGTTATGATATCAGTGTCTTTGATACTGAAGGGAAACAGGTAGCCCCGGGGCAAAATGGCAATATCGTGATAAAATCCCCGCTCCCTCCCGGTTGCCTGACGACGCTCTGGCAGAATGATGCCGACTTTGTGAGGACATACTTCTCAACATACCCGGGCTATTATTACACCTCTGATGCAGGATATATCGATCCGGATGGATATCTATGGATTATGGGGAGGACGGACGATATTATTAATATTGCCGGTCACCGTCTCTCAACCGGGGCAATGGAGGAGGTGCTGTCCCACCACCCCGATGTGGCCGAATGTGCCGTAACCGGGGTACATGACCCGGTTAAAGGAGAAGTCCCGGTGGGGTTTATCGTCCTGAAGTCCGGGCGTTCCCGTGTCCCGGCTGATATTGAGCGGGAGCTGGTCCTGATGATGAGGGAGAGGATTGGACCGATTGCGTCCTTCAAGGAAGTATCCGTGGTAAAGCGGCTGCCAAAGACCCGTTCTGGCAAGGTACTCAGGGGGACGATTAAGAAGATTGCGGATGGCGTGGCATTTTCGGTCCCCCCGACGATAGACGACCCGGTAGTCCTCGATGAGATCAGGGATGTCCTCATGGGACGCGGGTACCCGAAAGGATGAGTGCCTGGCTTCAATGGCACCCGTCCGAATCCCGGGCGAACCATTATCACGAACAAGGGACGGTGTGGTATCCCGCGTTTCAGGCCATCCCATTCTCTCGTCCGAACCGGTAGGCTCCCCTTGGAGCAAAAATCTCAAATCTTGCTCCTACCCCTGGTGTTCCCGTCTCGCTGATGGAAAGGTTTGTGATCGCGAGGATCTCCCTGCCCAGGAACAGACCGAATCCGGTATTTTTAAAGTATTCCCTCCTGAAAATCTTCTCCTTCTCGGAACCAGGGACTCCTGTTCCGTTGTCCTCCAGCACCAGCGTGAGGCCTTCCGTGGTTTCTACAGACCTGATGGTAATTTCTGTTACACCTTCCCCGTGCCGGATCGAGTTCTCGACCAGGTTGTAAAAGACTTTTTCAAGCAGGGGATCGGCATAAATCTCAACCTGCTGGAGATCGACCGTAACTCTTACCCCGGCCAGGTCAATCGTTGCAATAGCGAGTGATACCGTCTCCCCGATGTTGTACCACCCTGGCGAATGAACCCCTATATTCTGGTAATCCCGGGTGAAAAGGATCTGTTTTTTGATCGCCTCTGCGGCCTGTTCTTCCTTTGTTATATACGTGATCAGCTGCGGGTCTGTTGTATCCTGGCGGGAGAGCTCGAGGAAGCCGATGAGTACGGTCAGCTGGTTGAGGATGTCATGCCGCGTTACGTTATTGAGCAGGTTGAGCTTGTTATTGGCCTGGGACAGGGCTTCCATGGCCTGCTTATGATCTGTAATGTCTACTGCGGTGCAGATGATTACCGGTGTTTCGCAGTCGACTGCGGAAACAAGCGCCCATCGCAGAGAACCGTCCGAAGCCAGCAGGCTCACTTCAATATCCCTGATCCGGTGCAGGTTATAGACCTGGCTTAAAAAATTGTCACGCACCGCCGCATCCGGAATTATATCGATGAGCGTTTTCTTCTTCAGGTCGTCGCAGTTGTACCCAAGAATCGTGCAGAATTTCTGGTTTGCCTTGTTTATTTTCAGGTTGACTTTATCGTAACTAAATGCACCAGCCTGCGAATTGTAATATAACCCACAATTTTTCTCTCCCTCCCTGCGGTATGCTTTTGAATATGTCGAGATGAGAACCCCGAGGGAGACAAAGATATAGAACCAGATCGTGGCAATGGTGTAGCTCCGGGCATCCGGCAACCCGAAGAGAAAGACGAGGGCCAGGTATACCCAGCCCAGGAGGACCGTCCCGAAAATACTCAGTTTCGGGTGTGAAAAAGCAATGAGTACGAGCGGGATAATGTAAAAGAAGGGGAATACATCGTAAATGCCGATTGAAAGGCTCCACCATGTAATAAGGATGGCTGTAATTGTGCTTACGATGATGCAGATATCAAACAATAACAACTTGGCTGGGGTAATAGGCTGCATAGACGGAACTCACCTGTAGGGACTCCCGGTACCCTTTTTTATTGGCCGGTAATGAACAGTTGCGACTATCATCAATAAAGCTATTGAGCGTTACAGAATATCCTGGTATTCGAATACCCAGTTATCGTGGCTCCAGGCATATCAGGAGGGCAATTTAAAAAAAGTGTGTGACTAAAAAAGCCACTAACCCCTGACCAGGCGCCTAATATCCCCCGCTATAATAAAGTGGGTAGTTTCCACCCGGTGGTGAAAGCATTGCCCGGGGATTTGCCCTGAAACGTTCCATAAGCGTGTCGTACAATGGTGAGACCGTTTTACCTGTTGCTGAATAGGCTGGCCTTAATACTGTAACCGAGACGCATATCGTGAACTATTCCATAGAGCAGTTGTTGTAATAAGACCTGAACCTTCACCCGGCTTCATGGGGGACAGGGTCATCTGTACTGGCGAAGCCGATAAGAGCATGGGATTAATCGCAACTAATCCGGTATCAGGGTCTGCATACGGCCCTGCATTTTCATCAGCAAGCACCGGCACCCCGGTTACGGTGAGACTGAGGGCTATCAGGACGAGGATGAAACCCCGTTTCGAAGTATTGAACTTCATTGTACTACCTAAATGTCCTGCCTGGTGACTGTCGGATATGGACCCCAACCCGGCTGGCAGAGTGCTTTTCTGTATTGGCTCCTAGTAAAATACTGGCAAACAGACAGTAACGGGAAATGTTAGTTAAACCCGGCCGGGCTATTTTTCAGGAAGCTTAGTTCATCCGGTGTCTACTACCCAGGGTAGGTTGTCATCATTCCGGGGCTTTTAAAGCCAGAAATCTCCTCACTACCTCATCCGGGTAAAAACCCCGCGTCCCTGATTTTTAGTTCTATATCCTTCACATGGTCCGGCCCACGCGTCTCAATATCAATATCAACGATAACCATGCCTGGTGGCAGTCCCGGGTCATCCTTACAGTGCCCGATATTGAGGATATTTCCCTCGCACTGCGCAATTAACGAAAGGAGGCCGGCCAGGGATCCCGGGATATCCCGTAACCGGACTGATATATGCATGATCCGGCCTTTGCGTACCAGTCCCCTGTTGAGGATCTTTGCGAGGAGAGAGGTGTCGACATTTCCCCCGGATATGACCAGCACCACATTGCTGCCTTTTGGGATGGAAATATGGTTGTTCAGCAATGCTGCAACGGGGGCTGCACCTGCACCTTCTGCAAGGATTTTTTTCCTCTCGAGCAGGAACAGCATGGCATCGATAATCTCCTCTTCAGATAGAAGAATTATTTCATCAACAAGTGACTCGAGGACGGGCAGGGCCAATGCACCTACCTGCGGGACCAGTATGCCATCCGCGACCGACTGGCCTGGAACAACCGTTACCACTTCATCTTTCCGGAGGGCCTCAAACGCTGAAGGGCAGGCCGCAGCCTGTACTCCAATAATGCGTACTGCTGGATTTTTTGCTTTCACGGCAATCGCAATACCGCTGATTAGGCCGCCGCCACCGACCGGGACAATGATAGTATCTATGGATTGCAGGTCTTCCTGGATTTCAATCCCGATTGTGCCCTGGCCTGCGATGATATCAGGGTCATTGTAGGGGTGAATGAATGTTGCACCATTCACGGCAAGAGCCGAAGCAATTTCAATTGATTCCTGGAGGTCGTCTCCTTTAAGGATTATATCTGCACCATAACTTTTTGTTGCGGCCTGTTTACTCAGGGAGGCATGGACTGGCATTACAATGGTCGCCTGAACCCCTGCCATGCGTGCGGCGACTGCCACACCCTGTGCATGGTTCCCTGCAGACGCTGCAATCACGCCTGCCTTACCTATCTCGTTGGTATGGTTGAGGATCCGGTATGTTGCCCCCCGGACTTTGAATGAACCTGCTTTCTGAAGTGTCTCGAGTTTCAGGTAAATACCCAGGCCGGTCATTTCAGAAAAAGTAGGTGAGTATATGAGAGGCGTACGGATGATATGGGGTGCTATGACCTCTTTTGCATGGACAATATCTTCGTACGTGACCATACGTGGTAATGAAGAGTACACCAATTTAGATGTTTTCGTAAGGGTGTGATACGCGGTGTTTTGCACTGGAATGTTAAAAAACCTGAAAAATAATTGAAAATGCGTAAATGGTATTCTCTTAAAGTTCCCTTGCGTCCGGGATGGTAGGATTTTCACCTGATAACAGATGAGGATTGCCAGGTAAGGGCCACCAGGGTTATATTTTCAATTCCACGGGAGTTTAGAGATCCGGTCATCCTGGTGATTTCCTGGTGTCGTCAATGAACTCGAGGTTGAACCGGTAGAGGTGCGTAAACCCGCAGTTCCTGCACCGGACCGTGAAATTCCTGCATCCAATCGTGGTGTCATGGGGGCCGGTCACCTTGCAATGCCTGCATAATGCTGTAGGCTCAAGGCTCCAGATATCATAACATCCTGGCTTGATATAGTCCCCCTTGCTACTGATATCTTCAATAACCGGGACATACGACCTCGTAGCCCCGCAGTTATCACACACGACCTCTGCACCGTTCGGGACCGCGGTGATGACCTGGTTGACATCCTTCTGGCAGTGGTAGCAGGTAGTCCGGTAACAGAGCGTAATGAAATCGTCCATGCTTCATAATCACGAGCATGACCAGATAAAGTATTGCTGCAGTGAACGACTTGCCAACCGGTTGAAACACTGGATATCAGACCCATGGTTGGTGTCAGTGGCCCTCATTTAGTAATACACGTGAGAAATTGGAAGCTGAGACCTCAAAAACACTGAAAATAACACGGGGTCAACCGGATCCGGGTGAAGGAAACGGCAGCGGATTACCAGATGGGGGCTTCCAGGCTGTTCACGATTGCCTCCCCAAACTCATTTGCGGCCAATGGGCCGTTTGCCGTGATTACCCGGCCATCGTTGACAACAGGGCCCTTCTCGATGACAGCACCCCCTTTTTTCATCTCGAAATCGGAGGCGGGACTCTCGAAATATGTGGCCCTTTTCCCTTTCAGGACCCCCGCATGGGCGAAAACAACAGGGGCAAGGCAGATGGCAGCGATTACTTTTCCGGATTTCTGGAAAAATTTTACAAGGTGGACAAGGACCTCATCATTCCAGAGGTGGACCTGTGAACCTGACCCGCCGACAATAACAAGGCCGTCATATTGTTCTGGGTCGACCTCCTCAAACGAAAGAGTTGCGGTTGTCCTGGTGCCTAGCATCCCTTTACAGGTTCCCCTTCTGGTGGAAGCGATATCAAACGCAACTCCTGCCCTTTGCAGTGCAGCGACAGGTTCAGTGAGTTCCTCGTCCCGGAATTTTTCTGGTGCAATGGCGATCAGGATCTTCATATATCCGGGATCACCCCGTTATTATTTGGATATTCCGGAGGTGGCATGTCATAGGTGATTCCGGCACCAGTGCTGAATAAGGGTGATGTGAGAAAACACGGTGTGGGATTGGGCAGCTATGAACCTGATTAGGCCTATTCCCCTGGCATATTGTATACACAAGATCCTACCGGGTTGAAACTTCTTCTACACCTGCAATTATGGTGCCTTTAACCTTGCTATCCCCTTTGGGATGGTGATTTCAAACCGTGCACCCTTACCCGGTTCACCGTTCTCTGCAATTGTGATGCCGGTGATCGCCAGTATCTCACGTGAAAGATGGAGCCCGAATCCTGTATGTTTTCCAAATCCAAGTTTAAACAGATTTTTTTTATCTTCCGGGGTGACCCCTCTGCCATCATCTTCATACACGACCCTCGTCACATTGCCGGAGTCATACGAGGTGACCCGGATTGTTTTCATCTGGTCCCCCCCGTAATTCAGTGAATTCTGGACCAGGTTGTAAAATACCTTCTCGAACATCGGGTCCGCGAACACTTCCACATCCCGGGGGTCATACAGGACCTTGTGGCTCCCCATTGGCAATAATGTGGCTCCCCGCCGGACTGTATCATTCACGCTCTGCCATGCTGGCGCATTAATGCCAAGGTTCTGGTAATCTCTCATAAATGCCAGCTGTTCCTCAATAACTCCTACAATCCTTTTCTCTTTCTCAATAAATTCCATCATCTGGCTGGGTGCATCAGTACAATCACCGGACAGTTCGATGTAGCCATTGAGTGCAGTAAGCTGGTTCAGGATATCATGACGGGTGATATTATTCATCAGCTGGAGCTGCCGGTTGGACTTTTGCAATGCTTCTTCCGCCCTCCGCCGCCTGATCACATTCCACAGGCCGTTCATCAGGAGTGTCAGTTCCCTGGCATCCTTATCACTATAGTCATTTGCCTTGTTTCCCACTCCGGCCACCAGAACGATACGGGCCCCCTCAAAAACAGGGATGTTCATATGCCGAGTGATTGGGACGTGGCCCTTTGGATGTCCCTTCTTCAGGGGATTTGGAGCAGCATAATCGTTGGTAATCACCGGCCTCCTCTGCCGCACTGCCTCTCCCCATAACCCTGTTGCCGAGACCTTATACTCAATCGGTTTTTTACTGACAGAACACTCTTTCATCGCGGTTTCCGACCAGGCATACATGGTAAGGACGGATTCGTCATCGCTGACAAATGCGAGATATCCGACTGTGCTATCCGTCATCCTCACCCCCTCCTCAATTGCATAGATTAGGAGGTCTTTTTCGGAAGTCTCATTCATCTGGTAAAATTTAACAAGAGTTTCCAGGCGTGATTCCTCACGCTGTAATGCCATTCTCGATTGTCCAAGTGCTATTTCGGTATGTTTCCGCCCGGTAACATCCCTTCCGACTGACTGGTATTCCTTTACCCTGCCTGCCATATCAAAAATTGCCCGGTCTGACCACTGCTGCCAGCGGACCTCACCGTTCGGCATAATGATCGTATGTTCAATCGTGCCTACAGGGTGGGAAACGGTAAGGGTTGAAAGAAACTGTCGCATCCTGGCCCTGTCTTCTTCCGGCATACCGGGAATGAACCTCCTTCCGAGAAGGGCCTCTTTTTTAATTCCAAAATACCTGCAGTACGCTTCATTCGCAAAAATATGGGTGCCGTCAGGAAGAAAACGGGAGATGAGCTCGGTCTGATCCTCCACGACATTCCGGTACCGGGTCTCGCTCTCCTTCAGTGACTCCTCGATGTTTTTCTGTTCAGTGAAATCCCTTCCGACTGACTGGTATTCGACCAGTACCTCCTGGTCGTCAAAAATTGCCCTGTCGCTCCATCGTTGCCACCTTACCTGGCCATCATCCATTACGATGCGGTGGGTAACCGTTGCAACAGGGTTATCCATGGTTAATGACTGAAAATGCACCCGTACAAGGTGTTTATCTTCTGCCGGGATCAGGGGGGAAAATTTTTTACCGATGATCTCCTCCCGTTTCCTGCTGAAATACCGGCAATATGCATCATTAACAAAGACATGCGTCCCGTTGGGTGAAAACCTGCAGATAAATTCCGTCTGGTCTTCGACCACGTTCCGGTACTGCTGCTCACTTGCCTCCAGTGCCATTTCCACTGTTTTCCGTTCAGTGATATCCCGTATTGATTCAATGGCGCCGACTACCCTGCCTTTCATATCGTAAAGGGGTGAGGCAATGAACCACAGGTACGCACCATTTCCATGATATAACTGGGGAATCAATAATTCAGAAATCAGGTTCTGTTCCTTCCTGATGATATGGGGATACTTCTTTTCAAATTCCGTGTCCCTATGTAAAACGAGGTCGAGCAGGATTGGCCGCCTTTCCCCGTAGAATGGGATTGCATGGGCGTAATTCCCCCTCCCAAGGATAGCGCTGCTTTTAATGCCTGTCATTTCCTCAATTGCCTGGTTCCAGGCTATGACATGACCTTCCAGGTCTATTGCGAATGTTGCATCGGGCAGGAAATTAATAATATCTGCCATCCGCTGTTTTGACTCGTCCAACTGTTTCTCTGTCCGCTTTTTGTCAACGGCGACCTTGATCTTATGCATAAGCTCGACAAACTGGGACTTTGGTTCACCCCCTTTCTGGAGATAAAAATCGGCGCCGTTGTTTATTGCCTCAATTGCAACATCTTCCCTCCCTTTACCTGTAAAAAGGATGAATGGAATCTCTCCATGGTCTTTACGGACTGATTTTAAAAAAGCAATTCCGTCCATCCCCGGCATCTGGTAATCAGATACAATCACATCAAAGTTCCGGGACTGAAGCACCCTGAGGCCCTCAATTGCTGACGGGGCCGTCTGTACTTCAAATCCACTATTCCTCTCGAGAAAAGTTTTTGCGAGATCAAGAAGTGCTGGTTCGTCATCTACACAGAGGATTGAATACAAGGTGATTGCATCCCAACAGGTACTATCAAGTGGAGAATTGTGATTCGGATATGATAAATTCTGTGATAGCAGTAATCCGGTGGAATTAGCAAAAAGAGCGATAATAATTAAAAAATTAAAATTCAGATCCCCTCTGTGAAGGATCAGACCTCACGTACAGTCCCGCCCGTTATCTGCCTGGCACACCCTGGAGTTGTGATTCCGCAATATTTCGTACCCTCTCTTTCTGATCAGGTGAAAAGCCGAGTTTATCTACGATCCCTAGAAGGAGTGTCCCGAAGAACTGCTTGCCCTCTGGTGTTGAAATATAGCTGATAACCATATTCTGCCCTTCAGTGGAAGAGAGAAATTTTTTCACCATTTCCTGTCCATCGGGTGTCTGGAGCATGCCTGACATCACACCACCGATACCGTCTAACAATCCCATTCTTTTTACCGGTTTGATCTTCGGCAATTCATCCTTTAATTAGGTGTCCTGTCCAATAATTCTTAAAAAAATGTTTTTTTGCGGGTCCGCGGGGAAAAAAAATCCGCTTTTTTACGACAGAATCTATAAAACTTTGTCCGTATATCGGAGTTTTTAAATTGAAAAATGTAATATATAATTAACAATATGTGGTGGAACATTTTGGAGAAACCTATGTTACGTAATTCACCCCGGACAATCACGATGGTATTTCTCGTGTTTCTGGCCTGTGCAGCCATCGTGGTGCTACCGGTAGGTGCAGCGAATACAACCCAGACTGTATCGCCCACCCAGACAACCTCCCATGGTACCACTGCCGCCACAACCTCGATTCCCTCAACGACCTATACAACTATTCCTGTGACATCCACGACGACAACGACGGTATCTGCGACTCATACCACACTACCTGCCACGTCGCAGACCACGACAGCCGTTACAACCGCTGCCCAATCGCTGGTGAACCCCGTCGTAGCGTTCTATGCCGACGAGACAGATGGTTCAGCACCATTTGAAGTCAAGTTCCACGATATGTCTTCAGGCGGCCCGACCTCGTGGAGCTGGGACTTTGGTGATGGTACATCCGACACCACCAAGGACCCGTCCCATACCTACCAGGATGCCGGGACCTACACCGTCAGGATGACTGCCACGACCCGGTCAGGCAGTGCATCCGCTACCCGTGAGGACTACATTATGGTGGACTCGGCAGCTACAGCGACCGCGACGACAACCCTTACGACGACAGCCACCACCTCATCCACAACTGCATCCACATCCAATCTTCTCGCAGCCTTCACGGGTTCACCAAGGTCAGGGATCGCCCCCCTGACGGTGGTGTTCAGCGACACCACGGTGGGGACACCGATCGACTGGAAATGGGACTTTGGTGATGGAGCCTCTGATACGACCCAGAACCCCGTTCATACGTATACAGATGTCGGGTCTTATACGGTATCTTTGACCGTCAACTCATCCGTTTCCGGGAAAAAAGTTAAACAGGCAGATTTTATCACCGTTAGTTCATCGTTGGATTCAACCCAGGTGGAAAGGACATTACCTGGCTCCGGTGGCAGCGGTTCCCAGGTCAGAACCAGGGTTACGACGGGTGCAGGCCCGGACCAGAATTCAGGTCAGGTCAGCACGGGTAAAACAACAACCCCGGTGCCCACGCTCACCGGAAAAGCATGGCTTGAGTACGAAAAACAGAGGATGGCCGAAGTGGATGTCATAGCTGCCACCCAGAAGAATAAGGATGTAATTTCACTGCTATTTGATTTCTTTAAAGGCCTGATTCCGTGGAAATAATGTTGTTCCGGGTGAGCAGTCCGGGTATCGCGCCACCGGATTTCACAGGATATTTTCCTATTTGTCCGTTCGATTGACATCCTTCGTTCTATTAAAAAAAAGCGGACCTCCATTGGCAGCAGGGGGTTTTAACGGACCCCTGTCCCCTCCCGGCCGGGATATTCTCCGGGCAGTGAGTCTACCCTGAAGGTTAAGAGATTAAAGAATGCACCCTATCCCAACCTGGACGCCAAAGCGGCGTGGCGGAGTCCAGAGTGCGTGAGTACATTTCAGGGCCCCCTAAAATTGGCATGAAGGATTTTGGTAGATATCACAAAAAGCATGCTATGTGCCTTGGCTCATAGATGGTCATGAATAGGCGGCCTTTCAGATGCCAGCTTGTAGTTTTTCGTACCGATCCATTTATGCATAATTCGTAATTCTCCCTATCCGCGGCAATATCCCAGGCTTCATCCATGCTACCGGTTTTCAGGCAGAATGACCCCGGGTGTGTCTTCAATATCCGTCATATGGTTGCCAATAATGGCCCATGAGGTTTATTTTATAAGGTGTTATTATTTCATCAGTAAAAACAGGGAGATCCTGGTTTAACCCAGGTATACCACCTGTTTTTTATGCACTTCATTCAATACCTGCCCAAGACCTGTATAAATTGCAGCGAATCCGCAAATAATACCTTCATAGCCGGCAATCATGGTGATGGTTGGATTTCCGGTGATATATCCAAGTGCCAGGAGGAAGAAGAGGACTGCAAGTGAACCAAATACGAACTGGAGTGCTTTTGTTGCTTTTAACGTCCCGATAAACATGACGGCGGTGAATAATCCCCACATAAAGAGATATGCTGCCATTGCCGTGTTGCTGGTAGGTTCGGCAAGCCCCATCTTAGGGAGCACTAATAGCGCTACAAGGCTCATCCAGAAGAGTCCGTATGAAAGGAAAGCCGTGGTCCCGAACGTGTTATTCTTCTTCCATTCCATGAGGCCCGCGATAATCTGGGCAAGCCCGCCGTAAAATATACCCATTGCAAGGACCATTGACACCAGTGCAAAAAAACCGGCATTATGCAGGTTTAGCAGTACGGTGGTCATGCCAAATCCAAGCAGCCCAAGGGGGGCGGGGTTGGCTGTGAGATCAAATATCTTTACTCCTACATTTGACGTTTCAGTTTCCATTCTTGTTACTTCCTTTGAGGTTAGTATAATTTTTTAGTTCCATCAAAATCGTGTATTAGGAAAACAGGAAGGTGAATCCGGAATCCAATAGTTTTCCTCATCTTCTGTTCCTGAATAATCCCCGGGACTCAAAGTCTGTTTTTGGGATGTTCGTCCCATCAATTTCAGCAATAATGGTTGGACCTGTTCCTGTTAACTCTGCAGAATACCCTTTGGGAAGGATAAAGGACAATTTTTCTTCCAGATTCTCCCGGTGAAGAATTCCTTTTGTCACGCCTTGATGTTTACGAAATACCCCATTACCCTGACAAGGTAAGAAGGTAAGCATCTGCATAGCAATTTTGCAAAGCAATATGATCAGTATTATAGGATGGTGCAGGGATTTTATTATTAAAGAGTTCAACCGATGGAAGAATACCAGAGCGAGATATTACGGATAAAGGTATTACTAGGGGAACACCCGGAAGGCATGAGTATCACCGCTATTTCTGGTGAACTGGGTATTAATCGTAATTCAATTGCAAAATATATGGATATTCTGCAGATACAGGGATCTGTAGACGGAAGAAAAGTCGGCACCTCGAAGATATATTACCTCTCGGAACGTCTTCCGGCGGCATCGATCATGAGGTTCTGTACCCGCCCTCTGTTCGTGATCAACCAGGACTTTGTCATCATCAATCTCAACAGGTCATTTTCCGAATGTATTGGTATCCCGAATGACCGTCTTATCCAGCAGCCATTTGAGGCCCTTCCATTCCGTTTTCTGGACGGGGCGACACCCCGGCAGGTGCTGCGTGCGGCACTCCGTGGCATGGAACAACGGGTCAGGGCCCAGCACATGAGTGGGACCCTGGCGTTCCAGGTCACCCTGCTCTTTATCCCGGTCGTCTTTGAGAACGGTAAACCCGGGGTCTCGGTAATTATTGAAGAGAATGAACGATCAGGTCAATTCTCTCAAAATGGCCCCGGAACCAATGGCGATGACAACATGGGCGGCCAGCTGGAATACCATGTGCGTCATACCCCTGAAGGTATCATACATTATGTCAATGAAACATATTGCCGGGCAGTCGGAAAACAACGTGAGGACCTTGTCGGGCGGATGTTCAAGCCCCTTGTCTCCCCGGAAGATGACAACCGGATAACGCAGCTTCTATCTGGGCTTACCCCGCAATACCCGGTAGGGACGATTGAGTACAGTGCCGTGATGGCTAACGGGGAAGTAAACTGGCAGCACTGGCAGATCCACGGGCTTTTCAACTCGCGTGGAGAACTGACGGGGTACCATTCTTACGGGATTGATAAGACCGAGGCTGTTGTGTTGCAACAGAAACTTAAAAAGACGCAGGAGATGCTCGAGGAGACTATCGCAAATCGTACAGAAGAGCTCCGTACCATCAACCGCCATCTCTATTCGGAGATTGCCCGGCGGGAGAAGATGGAACAGCAGTTTCTCTATACCCAGTTTGCCATGGATAATGCACCGGACATGGTGTTCTGGGTAAACCGGAATGCGAGGGTGCAGTACGCAAACAGGATTGCAGTCCTGACGCTCGGCTATTCTGTTGAGGAAATACCGGGTCTGTCCTTTGGTGACCTTTGTCCGGCCTTCAACCTTGCACGGTGGGACACGGTATGGGAACAGCTCAAAAATGAAGGGTCAATCACCCTGGAAACCGGGATCATCAGCAGGGACGGGGTATCTACACCGGTTGAGATTGTCATTAACTACTTAGAATATCATGGTATGGAATTTGCATGCAGTTTCTCAAGAAATATCACCGACCGTACGCGTATGGAACGGGCCCTTCAGCAGGCCAATAAAAAGCTCAACCTCCTTACGAGTACCACACGTCATGACATCCATAATAAAATCACGGTGCTGCTTGGCTACCTCGGGCGTGCGAAAAAGATTACGAAAGATCCCGTCCTCCTCGGATATCTCGAGCGCCAGGAGAAAGCCGCAAAAGAGATCAGGAGCGAGATACAGCTTACCCGCGATTTCAAGAACCTTGGCACTGATAGTCCTGTCTGGCTCAATGTCCGGAACATCGCAGGCCTCGCAGCGAATTATTACGATGATGAACCCGTGAGGTTCATCATTGACGTTCCCGATATAGAGATCTATGTAGATAATCACCTGGAACGGGTGTTCTTCCAGATCTTTTCAAACTCGTTGAAACCTGGGCAGAAGACGACCCTTGTCAGGGTCACCGCAAGCGAGAAAGAACATGGTCTTACCATCATTGTTGAGGACGACGGGAACGGTTTCAGCGAAGAAGAAAAAGAATCCGCATTTGAATTGAAAACCGGTGGGGAGAACAATGACCTCTTCATCATCCGGGAGATACTCTCACTCACCGGCATTTCTCTTCAGGAGACAGGGGTGCCAGGCCAGGGTTCCCGTTTTGAGATTGGAGTCCCCCTGTCGTATTACCGGATGCCTGCCCTTCAGCAGGCTGGATATTAGTACAAATAAAGTCATAACAACGTTCCAATGCTTCGAATCGGCAGGAGGAAACCCGGGCAATAGAAAAAAATACATATAGTTCTTCCCGACAAACAGTTACCTGTTACCCATATAATGCCGAGAATCCTCCTTGTTGACGACGATCCTGATATTCTTGATATAATCAGGCTTGATCTGAAAGATGATCCCGATAACAACGTTGATGTGTGCCGCTCGGGTCAGGAAGCGCTTAGGTTAGTGGAGCAGAATGACTACGAGGTCATCATCTCGGATATGCGGATGCCGAAGATGAACGGGGTCATTTTGATAAAAGAACTCCGGGCAATGGGATGTGATTCGATAGTGATCGTTTACTCAGGGCAGGGGATGGGCTCTGATATCAGGGAAGCCCTTGATAGTGGCGCAGACCATTACCTCCGGAGGAGCGGGGACCCGGATACTGAGTTTTCAGAACTCCGCCGGATCATCAGGAAAATCCCAATAAACAGGTAAAAACTCTCCTATTTAAATTCAATGCCCGGATATCGCACGTATCTTTTTGGGGAACGAAGGGCCCTCAGACTGGACTGCAATCTCAATGGTTGGGACTGTGGCACCGGGTACAAGTTTTTTTCCGTGGCAGGTGTGGTTCGGTGCCCTGGATCTTTCTTTATCGTGGACTCTTCTGACATCAGAATGATTCCGTCCCCTGCTATCCTGTGGCAATAATATAGGTGAACCTGGTGTAGGACCAGATCGTGATGCACAGGAACAGTATCAGCGAGATCAAAGTGCCGATATGGTAGAAAAATGTCAGTGTCGGGAGGTCATGTACACTGTCAAATATCCATTTCCCTGACCCCACCAGGATCAGGCCAAAAAGGGCATTGATGGTGGCCACCGAGAGTGCAAATGCGAGGGTCCAGGAATTGAGCAGCACCATGATGGCCGGGGCAATGATAAGACCAATCCCTATACCCCCGAGGATAACAGAGAGAATTACCTTTATCCAGTCCGCTATACCGACTAATTTCCAGTCCTTTTTGAACCTGTAATAGTCCCCGTACAGATCACTAATCATGGTACAATTTCCACACCTGCATCCATTTTATTTTAGCTGTGAGGAAAAATCAAAGCCCAGGTACCTGAATTGGCTTTTTTCTATTTCTGGTACCGCTTTGCCTGATTCTTTTTAGTGGTTGCTTGTATTATGCAGGTGCTATTTTCCTGAACTGGAATGACAGGATAATAGCGATGACCCCGCCGACGACTCCGATACCGCCAAAGACGAATGGGAGTAACGCAACCGCTATGAGCGGGTTTGCGAGTATCAGGATGCCGAAAATAATGGCAAGCAATCCTATGAACTCTGAACCCCAGTCTTTTGTTCCGAATGCCTGGGCTAGATGTACGGCACCAATCATGAGGCCCCAGACACCGGTGAATATCACGAGCATTGCCGGTACTAATACGCTGCTGAACAGCGGGTACATCAGAATCACGATACCTGCAATGACCCCGAGAATACCTATCAGAAGTTTCCATCCCAATTGTGAACGGTCTACGAGGAGGCTGACAAGGCTGAAAATACCACTGATAAACCAGTATGCTCCGACAAATGTGACAACCAGCATAAGCGTGAGATAAGGCCATACAAGGAAGGAGATACCTAGGATCAGGACTGCAATTCCTAGGACGAGAATTATCCACCAGGGATAGAGTGTTATTGCACCCATTTTATTTTCAGGTGAGGTTGTAACGGTTTCTGTCATATGATCTCCCGGACAGGGAAGGGAAATCCCTCCACGGTGTCCCGTAAAATCTCCGGTTTCGTATATGAGACCTGATTGAAAGTATCGCCGCCGGATATACTTAATGATTTACCCGGTGTGTCAGGATCCCCCTGATAATTTTTAAAAAAGCACCCATCCGGCATACCTTGCGATTAATATAAAAATAGCCGGACTGCATAGAGATAAAGGGATTTTACCCCCTCACTGCCCATCCATGCTACAGTTGAAAATGTGTCCCCCGGGATCCGGACCTGCTCCTAATTTTTGGTCATATAGAGCTTTAAAATCCCGTTACAGGAGTTGCAGATGTAGTATTCGTTGGTGAAGCAGGAATTACACACCCATCTCCCGCAAAGACTGCACTGGCGGAGCTCTTCAACAGGAAATGTGGAGTTGCAGAGGTCACAATAGTGACTCCCGAAACTCCCCGGTGCTTTTACCGGGAACTCCCCCTGTTCACGGAGCGGTTTTATCTCCTTTTTCAGTTCAAGGTAGATATTGTTCTTCCCTGTCTGCTCAGACTTATCAGGTCTTTGAGAGCTCTTTTTCCAGATCGTCAAGCCGGTCCTCCATCCTCGAGAGGGAATTGTTAATTTCTTTCTCGAAACCCTGTAATTCTGATACTTTTGCTTCATTCTGACTGATAAACGGCTCATGTTGTGCTTTGAAGCGATTGACTGCCGGTGTCCGTACGAGCGCCCATTCGGTCACCATCGATTCGAATCTGCGGTCAAGATATTCGTCGACCCGGCTCTCAACCGGTCGCGTTAATGAGATCTTACCCTTTGCCCCCCGGAAGAAGAAATAGATGGCAACGATGATAGCAACAATCACCAGGATAGTGAGGATAATTTCGAGTGGAGTCATTTCTTCTTCGCCTCCAGGTCCTTCGCACGTGCTTCAAGGGCAGATAGTTTTGCCTCTGCGTTCTTTTCGAAGGTGGCCAGTTTCGCGGCCTCGGCAGATAGAGCATTTAATCGGGCAGAGAAATCCGCCACTTCATTTTTTGTGGCAATCTGCCATTCTTCGATGAGGTATTTCATCCGGCGGTCCAGGTACTTGTTCATGTACTTGTCCATCATTTCTTCTTCGCCTCCAGGTCCGAGATAACGGCGTCCAGTTTCTTTACCCGCTCGTTGATGACATCTTTGTGGTCATACAGGTGGTCAATTTCTGCGGTGACCTTGTTGACACGTCGTTCGAGGTCAAGAATATCATTCTCAACCAGGAGGCCCCATTCCTCGATAATTGCCTCCATGTTCTGGTCAAAGTACGTGTCCAGCGACTTGTCCATTGTCGGTAGTTTCTGGTCCATGTACCCCTTGATATCCGGCATGTTACCCCAGAATGACTGTTTCTCCTCTACCGTCCCTTCTGCAAATTCAGCCATTATTTCACCTTCTTCTCTTCGAGGTCAAGCTTCAGGATCATCCGCTCGAGTTTTCCTTCCCTCACCAGGTTTTCAAGCTTCCGGAGCCTCGCCTCGACGATTTTCTCCTTATGGTAGTTATTCAGTTCGAGGAATTCGTTTTCATCTTCCAGCGTGCGGATTGACTGGATCTGGTCTGTGCTGAGCTTGGTGAAGGGATGCACCTTCGCCTGCGTGTTCAGGTCTTTTGCAAGGAGATCGAGTTTCTGTTTTTCAACTTCTATCTCCATTTTCCGGACGTGACCCTGGCTCCTGCGTATGGCCCAGACTACGATGAGAATTAAGAGGAGCGCAAAGAGGAGGAGGATTGCGAGGATGAACCAGTCTGGTGGTGCATTCAAGTCCATATTATCCTCCGATTACCTTTGAGGCCTCATCAAGAAGACTGCTATCTCCTACGAGGTAGATGATATCCCCACCTACAAGGACAAAGGAAGGATCGGTTGTTTGAATCGCATCTCCTCGTTGTACTGCTGCAATAACAACCCCTTTCGGGAGTACGATGCTGGACAGCGTGCGGGTACCGGAACCGGCAGCGACCGTGACGGCACGGACCTCTCCATTGTTTGCCTTCAGTGCCTTGTCAAGAGTCGCTGAATCGGCTGGTTTGAGTTTCTTTTTTGCGGCCTCGAACGCGTTGCTGAAAGCAGCACTGACTGAATGCCCTGCTTTGCCAAGGCCGGTGCTGACACTTGAAGCAGCTCCGGTAGCACCTGCCTTGATCGACTCAGTTGATGTACCCTTGATCGATTCACCTGCCTTACCAAGTCCAGCTGATACACTTGCACCTGCGCCTGTGACACTGCTCTTGATCTGGTCGGCCATCGGGGGTGTTTTGCGGACCCGTAACTTGGAGCCTTCACTCGCACCAAGTGCCGTTAAGTCCTCCTCGCTCAGGCGGATATGACCTGATGTAACAAGTGAGTCGGCGAACGCAGTTGCAGATATCCATTTTTCTGCGTCAATTATACCGATATTAATCGATGCCCCCTCTTTGATTTCGAGCTCCTTGAGGGCGTCCTCATGAATCCGGGCTCTCCCCCTGCTTGGAAAAGCCCGTTTCTGGGCAATGAGTTGAATTTCGTCCATGTGAAGTAAGACTATTCAAAACGGTATATACTTTTCGTGGAACAGAATATTTCCCCCTATTCCAATTGATGCATTTTTTAAAATTAGACCGGAACCGGGCGCGATGAGCCGTTAAAAGGTGACCATTTTTAGCGATCAACCAGCAGGTTCATGAGGTACGTCCGAATGACCCTGTTTCCGAAAATAATCCGTGAAAAAAAATTAACCGCCGGACCGATCAGCCGGATTATTCTGAGCCCTTATAATGGTGAATATAGGGGGAGTTTCTGCGTAAATTCCTGGGTAGACAGGACATTGCGGACTTTAACCGGGCAACGCACTCCACGACACACAGCCTCATGCCATAAGGTATTCCCCCATTGCACTAAATTACCATGTCGTTCAATGCAGGTTCTGTCGTCCCGGGTCCGGTATGGTACCTATTCTATAGTTGTACCCGTCATCCAGGAATCGTACCTGTCAACTATCATCTCTCTGTACTGGGATCTATTATAACAAAATATAAATAGGTGCTTTGGAGAGTTTCTCCTTACGAGGGACCTGCAGTGTATCTGTCCTGGTGAACCTTCCCGGAGCCCCGTGTGGCCCTGATCCCGGTTTCCAGAATATTTGAAATGAGAAACAATCAACTCATTACCCCTCATCCGGTATTTGTGGTCCCTGCCCGGGTCTGCAATGTCCCGTTCACTCAGGAGTGGTATTATTGAAAAAACGCAACAGGTGGTTACTGAAAGGATCTGCTCAATGGAAGAGTGAATCCCTGTTTTTAATTCCGGGAGGTATAGATGAACCCTGAAGAAAAGCTTGTCGTCGTCATCGTGGATGATGCTATTGGTAAAGATACGCCCCATGGACGTACAATAAAAAGGATAGTGAACGGACTTGCCGAGTTCGATATCCTGGTCTCTTCAATTGCGTCGCTTGAGGATGCGAGGTCGGCATATGCAAACCTTCCGGAAGCTGACTGTATCCTGATCAGCTGGACTCTCGGGGGTGCCGGATCGAAACAAAATGCCGATGCAAAGCAGCTTATCCACGAGATCAGGCAGCGCAACGAAGATATTCCTATATTCCTGATGGCAGAGCCCACTGGTGAGGCGCCAGGTGCACTGACTGTCGATACGATCAGGGAGGTCAATGAGTACGTCTATATCATGGACGATACACCGGAATTTATTGCGGGTCGTATCATTGCAGCGGCAAACCGGTACAAAGAGAGTCTTTATCCCCCGTTTTTCGGTGCACTAGTGAAATTCTCAAAAGATTTTGAGTATTCATGGCATACCCCCGGGCATGCAGGAGGAACGGCATTCCGTAAGTCCCCCGCCGGACGGATGTTCTACAAGTTCTTCGGAGAACAGCTCTTCAGGTCAGACCTCTCTATTTCGGTCGGTGAACTGGGGTCCCTGCTTGATCACTCGGGACCACTTGGCGAGGCCGAGCGGTATGCGGCGAAAGTTTTCGGCGCAGATATGACCTATTTCGTGACAAACGGTACCTCCACTGCCAACAAGATCGTATTCTTTGGTCGCGTGACAAAGGATGATGTCGTCCTGGTAGACCGTAACTGTCACAAGTCTGCGGAGCACGCCCTCACGATGACCCATTCCGTAGCGGTCTTCCTGATACCTACACGGAACCGCTACGGGATCATCGGGCCGATCCCTCCGGGTGAGATGACTCCAGGGAAGATCAAATCGAAGATCGATGCATGCCCGACGACGAAAGGCATTGAGAACAAAAAACCGGTTCACGCGATTGTCACCAATTCAACCTATGATGGTCTCTGTTACCACGCAACGCAGGTTGAGGAACTCCTTGGGAAAAGTGTGGACAGCATTCATTTCGATGAGGCCTGGTATGGGTATGCCAGGTTCAACCCGCTCTACCGCGAACGGTTTGCAATGCGGGATGGTGCGAAAAACCCGAAAGGACCTACCGTCTTTGCCACACAGTCAACCCATAAACTACTGGCCGCCTTGTCGCAGGCATCCATGGTCCATGTGAGAAACGGGCGTGTACCGATAGAACACTCCAGGTTCAATGAGGGGTTCATGATGCACAGCTCCACCTCGCCGCTTTATACCATCATGGCATCACTGGATGTCTCATCAAAGATGATGGACGGGGCGGCCGGGCGGGTCCTCACCACGGAATCTATCGAAGAATCTATCCGGTTCCGGCGGACCATGGCACGGATCTACGAGGAAGTCTGCGGGGGTAAAAAATCCAAAGACTGGTGGTTCGGAATGTGGCAGCCCGATACCATTACAGATCCAAAGACGAAAAAGAAAGTCCCGTTTGCGGATGCATCAATTGAAACACTGCGGGACAACCCGTCCGCCTGGGTGTTGCACTCCGGTGAGAAATGGCACGGTTTCGAGGGACTCCCCGATGATTACTGCATGCTCGATCCCATCAAGGTCACCGTGACGATGCCCGGGGTACATGATGACGGGTCCCTGGAAAAATGGGGGATCCCCGCTGCAGTAGTAGTCAAATTCCTTGACACCCGGGGGATCGTCAACGAAAAATCAGGTGACTACATTATCCTGTTCCTCTTCTCGATGGGTATCACGAAGGGAAAATGGGGGACACTGATTACTGAGCTCTTCGAGTTCAAACGTCATTATGATGAGAAAACCCCATTAGAAGAGATCTTCCCCGATCTCACGAGTGCCTATCCCGATCGGTACGGGGGCATGACCCTTACCAGCCTGACTGATGAAATGCACAAATTCAAGAAAGACCACAGGATGTGTGAGCTGTTGCAGGAAGCATTCTCCATTCTCCCGGTGCCTGCTGTCAGCTATGCCGATGCGTTCAAGAACCTTGTACGAGGGGATGTGGAACAGGTCCCGGTTTCAAAGGCAGGTAACCGGATTGTGGCGACCGGGATTGTCCCGTACCCACCCGGTATACCGCTCCTGGCCCCCGGGGAAAGGACAGGGGAACTGAGCGATCCCCTGCTTCAGTACCTTACATCAATGCAGGACTTCGATAAGCAGTTCCCCGGGTTCGAACATGATACGCATGGGGTTGAAAATATAAAAGGTGTGTATATGATGTATTGTATTAAGGAGGGACGTTAAGTGAGCGAAGATGCCACTACGGCCCAGAAAACCGGCCTGGAGCCAAAGAAGGTGCTGGGCATTTTTGCACTGGCGATGATCAATGTCGCAGCTGTACTATCTATTCGGAATTTCCCGTCAATGGCCGAGTTCGGGTGGTCATCCATAGGGTGGTATATTATCGGGACCATCCTGTTCCTGATCCCGCTCTCTCTTGCGGGGGCAGAACTGGCAACAATGCTTTCCGATAAAGGTGGGGGTGTGTATGCATGGTGTAAGGAGGCGTTCGGCACCAAAGGTGGCTTTGTGGCCGTCTTCTGTGAATGGTCAAATAACCTTGTCTGGTTCCCGACGGTTCTTGCATTCATAGCATCGACACTCGCGTTTGCCATTTCACCCGCGCTTGGGACTAATGCGGTCTACCTCTTTGTCGTGATGATGATCGCGTTCTGGGGCACCACTGCAATTGCCTACTTTGGGGAGAACGTCTCCTCAAAGTTCCAGAACGTAGGGGTTATTCTTGGCAGCATCATCCCATCCATCCTGATCATAGGGCTTGGAGTATACTGGATTACCTCAGGCTCAGCGATTGTCCTCCCCCCGTTCTCCTGGGCACAGGTAGTGCCGACCTTTAACCTTTCCACCCTGCCGTTCTTCGCAACCGTTATTCTCCTTTTTGCCGGCATGGAAATGGCGGGATTCCATGCACTGGAAGTCAGGAACCCCAACACGGATTTCCCGAAGGCCATGGCGATATCGGCAGTTATCATATTCTTCTGCACGGTAATGGCAACGCTGGCCATCGCTTTTGTAATTCCTGCTAACGAACTCAGCCTGTCTGCAGGCGTCATGCAGGCAATCCAGTACTTCTTCACCGCACTCGGCATACCTGGGGCCGTCGCCCCGATGGCGATCCTGATCACGATCGGTGGCGTAGTCTCTCTTGCTGCATGGCTGATTGGACCGGCTCTCGGGCTTGGCGTGGTGGCGCAGGAAGGGAATATGCCGCCCATTTTCAACCGTACAAACAAGCACGGCTCACCCGTTGCGGTGCTGTTTATCCAGGCACTGATCGGGACGTTTGTCTCCCTGCTCTACATATTCCTGCCGTCGATTAACCAGGCATACTGGATCCTCTCGGCAATGACGGTGGAACTCCTCTGTATCGTTTACCTGCTTGTGTTTGCATCACTGATCAAACTGAGGTACAGCAGGCCTGACGCCCCGCGACCGTTTAAGATCCCCGGGGGGATCCCCGGTATCTGGCTGATTGGTGGTATGGGTGCATTCGGTGTGATTTTCGCCTTTATCGTCGGGCTCATGCCTACGGGTGGCTCCTTCACCACGGGCCAGACGATCTCCTATGTTGCGGGAATACTGATTGGCACATTCCTGCTTGCCGTTCCTCCGCTGATCTTCCTGAAACTAAAGAAACCCAGCTGGATCGAGACCGGCAACAAGGAGGGGTGAGTTGAAATGACGTTATTTCGTTCTTCTAACCATAAAGGAGGATGCCTATGAACGAAGTAGATAATTCAGCATGGGCCGTTATGCTCATTCTCATATTGATAATCCTGCTCCCGATTGGCTGGATAATGGTTGTATCTACCTCTGAACCATATCACATCGTAGCGGGGGAACCACTTCGTGAAGCGCTGGAAAATTCCGGGATAACCGTAGTAAGTGCTGTTAATTCGACATTGCCACTTCCCGGTGCAACAGGTGGGAAAATCTACACACTATCGGATGAAAACGGGAACCTGATTACCATTCAGACCCAGCCATTCGATAGTGCCGGATCGAGGGATGCAGCTATCAAGATCCACAATGCGCAGTCCGTAGGAAAAGGGAAGCCCATTGAGGATCTGGTTGTTGTCGGAAACCACCTGATCTTTGTCAGGCCGGGCACGAGTGGGACAATAAAAAAGATCCTGCCTGAACTTCAAAAGATAAAAGCCAGGTAGGATATTTGGGGTTTTTTCAGGCCAACATTTTTTTAGAGCCGGACAAGGCCGGGGTCTGGTATTCGACCGGTAAAAAAAAAAGATCGATCACTTCTTTGCAGCAGGCCCCGGTTCTCCGGTACCCCCGCAATTGCAATTACTTTCCTGTTTTACAGTGCCCCCGCAACATCCATCCTCTCCGCAGGTGACCTCGGTTCTCCCGGTAAGTGCTGAATAGATCATGGCATAGGCACAACCGACCCCGCTTTCAACGGTGATTGCACCAGTCGGGCAGTTTTTCTGGCAGGCCCCGCACTCCATACAGCGTTCCGGACGCTGGAGGGATGCCCGTTCACCGTGGACCGAAAACACGCCGTGCGGGCAGACTTCGGAACACCGTTCACACCCGATGCACTTCTCCGGGTGAAACATAAGCGTGTTTTTAGTATACGAATTAAAAATCGTCATTTCACCACATCCCTAGGAGTTTCGTTAATCCAAGCACCATCGCACAAACGGCCCCTATGGCTGCAGATCCCCCTATGAATGGTATATAGCGGTAAATTTCCAGTTTAACCCCTGTCCTCGATGTATAGGGGGTACAGCCAGTGAAGTTCAGGGCAAGATAAGCCGTTATTACCGGCAGGGTCAGGAATATCGCTATAACTGCGGTAATGCCAACCCACAGGGGTGCTCCCGGGGCCCTGGTAAGGTATGCCAGCAGGGCAAAAGGGGCTGCAACGATAATTCCGAGGACCAGCCCTTTTGTGCTGAAGTCTGCAGTAGGAAGGTAGGGGAGCAGTACCGGAAAAATCACCGTCCCTGCGAGGACTGCAGCGATAAAACCCGTAGCAGGCAGCCATCCTCCCACAAACCACAGGACAATTGTTGCAACCACCGCATAAAGGGCCGCACTGCGAAGTTCAACCGGTATCAGGACTACCCTGTCCCACAGGTCGAACGTTACTAGCCTCATTTCAGGTGTTGCAACTCTATCACTGAGAAATTCAGGGAGATCAGATACCCTTACCGGGCCATACTCCACATGGAACCCGGTCGCCTTATGGACCTCGTGGGCGGCAACACCTGGGGCACCGAGTTGCGGGAGGATAAGGCGGTGATGGTTTACAACCTTGGAAAGGCTTGTTTTGTGGATACGGTTTATCAATTCATCTGTTCCGAATGTCCCCTTCCCTGCAGCACACCAGACATTGATCCCTTTCGTATCCAGCACGAGGATATAGGCGTCCCGGCCACCAAGCGATACCCGTACCGCATCAAAACTGAGCGTATAGTTTGCCGTCACAATCACGGGGGAACCGGGGCCGGGAGAACCGACTGAGTAGAGGCCGGGGGGTACCCTGTGGCCTGAACGGTTCTGTCCAAGCCTCGCGAGGATGTGCCCCATGGTATCCCTGGATGTCAGCGTACCTGATACAGGGGTGATGGCTGCGTCAGGTTGGCAGTTTGCGTGGACTCCGCCTGCCGGTTCTTTTTGTGAACTATTGCAGGTACAGGAACTTCCGCACGATGACCTTTCATCCGTTTCAGGTACGCCTGACACCCCCTCCGGGACGGAGGGAGCCGGGCAACAGTGGCCGGACCCGCAGCCGCAGGAATTGTTATGTTTTTCATGTTGTACCGGGCCGTTGTCTGGCATGGTCAGGCTTCCCCGAAATCCCCGATAATATCTTTCATTACGGGTGATAGGGCGCTCCTGACCATCGTGGTCAGCTGGTCAGCGTGGATGAGCATAACACAGCAGACTTCCCCGCCTTTCATGCAACTGACGAGTGCTAGCCGGTCCCCTGCACCCATTTTTGCCGATTCCCTGACCTCCTTCGGGATAACGATCTGTCCCCGTTCATCTACGGTTAGAATTGCCTCTATCCGGCATGTATCTGAGTATTTTTCTTTGCAGCCACAGTCCGCGGGGTCCTTTCTCTTCACCTTAGTTCTCCGTTCTTATGGTGTGAGATCTGCCAATATATAGTTATCTGAATATTCTGAATATTCTGATTTATCCAAAATATTGGAAAATTAAAAGGGAGGATCCGAAGACAACGCCTGTTTTCCAGCGATATTTTTATCAATGCAGGCACCCCCAATCTGATTAAGGATGTTCCTGCATTCCCTGAAGTGATAGCTTCCCCGGGAAGACCAGGTACAGCTGTGTGATATGCATGAAAACCCTCCTGCTGTTTCTTGTAATGGCCCTGGTGATCGCTGCCTCCGGTACTGTCAGTGCATCACAAGGTACTACCCTGACCATAAGTCCACCGGGTGTGACCCTGCAGCCCGGTTCAACCGTGACATATGAACTGAGTATTAACACGCTCCCTGCCGGTCTGTCAGGTTACCAGCTTGACTTCCTGCTGACTAATTCTGCAGTGGGCAATATCACTAGTGTTTCTTTTCCTGCATGGGCAAAGCTTGGTAAAACCAGCAGCCTCCCTGCCGGGCGTGTGACGATAAGCGCGGCAGACATAGGAAAATCAGTTGAGGACGAGGCATCCGGGACGACCCTTGCAAGGATAACCGTGGTAGGGGTGGCGGCCGGTACTTCAAATATCAAATTACAGAATATCAGGATCGATGATGACCATGGTGGTTATATTAACCCTGATACCCCAACCGCGCAACTGGTCGTAAAACCAAGTGGAATATCGGGAAATAGTGCGGTAACTGCTGTGATTACCTCCAGTACACCCGCAGTTGTTGCGACACTGGTCCCGACTCCCCTGCCGACAGCTGCCGAAACCCCGGTGGAACTTTCAGTAACTTCCAATATCCCTGTTCCGGATGCGGGTGCAACGGCTACAACAGCCATGCCCGCCTCTCCATTTGCGAAGATCCCGAGGTGGATATTTTACGCCCTCGGGCTCATTGCCCTGGTTGCAGGGCTGTCACTCCTCTTCCTCGCAGTCACCAGGAGAATATAACCCCCGAATTATCTTTTCTTCGATCTGTTGAGATATTTTGCGGAATCTAAAAAAACGATCTGCATGGACGGTGGAGTTTTCATTCCCCTCCCTCCACTGAAGAAAGGTATTTCTGTGGGCTGGGTTCACCTGGCGTTTTAAAATGAAAATAAACTATCTATCTCCCTACCGGGGTCGTCATAGCTAAAGGGCAGAACCCCGGGAACGAGAATAATTTTTAGGACCCCATTTCATCTTTACAATTGATTTTTAACGATTTAAGCAAGTTTTTTTCCTGACTTCACTCAGTCAGTATCCTGGTACTATAACCAGGCATAACCCTGTTGCAAAGGCCGGAACCATAAAGGTCTCCCTGATAGGGAATTTCAATTACAGTTTGGAGATGAAGTGTCAATGCCGGGTTTTTAAAAGTCAAATCAGCATAGATACCCGGTTGGATCTCATTTCTTGAGTCCACGATCGAGACTCTACATGGGGTTGTAACTGCCATACCCGAACCACAGGGGTGCTGAGAATCGTTCGCCGTAACAAAGGTAATGAGGTCCTTAATGCTGGAAAACTGCGACTCTTACCGGTTATGCATGATGGTTGCCTGCCAGGATCCGGCCTAAGCAATAAGACGCGCCCTCCGGAGAATGGAATGAGAAAAATATATGTTCTGTCCGGAATTATACCGCGTAAAACCGGGATGCCGGAAGTATCTGCCCGCTGACGGATGAGGAAGCGGGGTTTTTTCCGTTCTGGAGGTATAAGAACCTGGCAGTTGGGCTGGTAGATATTTGTCCCGCTAAGAATGGTGTCGAAGTATAAGCTGACAGACTGGTACCTTTTTCAACAGATTTTACTGTTGAAACTCCTGGAACTTTATTGTTCGTGGTATTCAGGTAATTAATCGGGACGACGCGTCGCATTACCGGGACAACCCGGGTAATTGACTTTGTCTTGGTTTCATAGTTCTGGATTGCCCGATTTGCGCTGGAACTACTCATTGAGACGAATACCGAAGCAGGGGTAGTTGCATCGAGAAGTCCGGGATAGGTGATCCGTTCCGACTGGATCTTAAAAGTCTGGATGTTATAGGTAATACGACGGGTCACACCGTTCTGATCTGTAAGAATAACCATCGCCCCGATTTTCTGGTCCTGGCCCATGATGAACACCGCATAATCGATTTGTGAATCAGGATACTCCGATTTTGCAAGCTCGCGGACTTTCGGCAGTATCAGACCCGGGTCAAATGTGCGGGGTGACTTTTCTATGCTGACAACCGGCATCCCGACCAGCTTATTTCCGGCAGCATTGACAAGTCCGACAATTCTTTCGTCTTTGTTAATCACATCAAACAGGTAGGAGTATATCACTCCAGACTGATCGTAAATGATTATCGGTGTCTGTGAAAGGGTGGCCCCTTTCCATAATGCCGTCGAGGAACCCAGCTTACCCTGGGCCACATATGATAAAAGTGCTGAATTTGCATTGTCCCTGGCTGTACTTAATGGTATTTCCTGGGTTTGAGCATAATTCACGGTCACAGCTGCGGCGGTACCGACAAAGAGCAGAAGGATCAGTATTCCGGCAAGTAGGATCTTTTTCATGGATTCAACCTCATCATTCCGGGTTTTATTCCCTGATCGGGGGTGCCCGGATTGCTTATATTGAGATATATACTCTCATATGCCTTAAAATGATAGTACAGTCACGCTAATGTCCGGCATTAATGTTTAAGGCACGCGGAAGGCCGTGCGTAAAAAATGTCCGTGGTGACCTCGGCCAGGTAGTGCCTCTCCTCTGGCATGATCTCCTCCTATCAATGAATGTACGGGGATTAGAGGCAATAAATCAGGATTAATGAAATTATGTCCGGGAGATTGGAAATAATTTCACATCACTATATCTTTTTAAAAGATATTTCTACCCATTAAGGGAGATTCTGGCTGACCGAAATGTACCCGTTCATTATTTCAGTCCCCCACGGGGGCAATATAGTCCCCCTGGAGGTCAGTGACCGTATCGCGCTGAGCCCGGGCGAGGTCACATTCTATAGCGACCCGGGAACCCGTGAGATTTACAACTTTCAGTCCCGGGTTGCAGCGTTCACTGATACTCCTGTCTCAAGAGTGGTGATCGATCTCAACCGCCCACCCTATCACCTGGCGCCAAAATATCCCGATGGTGCGGTTAAATCCATCACCGGGTATGGCACACCCGTGTACGGGGATAACCTGTTCCCGGACATTAACCTGGTCCACAGGCTGATGATGAAGTATTTCTTCCCCTACCACGAGAGGATCGACCGGCTTATTGATGAACACCATCCAAAAATTGGGTTTGACTGCCATAGCATGCTTCCTGAAGCGTTACCAGACCGGGACGAAAAGGGAAAGGTCCGGCCACTTATCTGTCTTGGAAATAATGGTGACCTGAACGGGGCACCGCGACCGGGTGTGTTGTGCACCTGTCCCCGGGAATTAATTCAGTCCCTTGCGGAACATTTCAGGGATGAATTCGGAGATGAAGGGGCGGTATTATTCAACAGCCCTTATGCAGGCGGGTTCATATCGATTTCTCATCGCTGGCACAGGGATATCCCATGGGTTCAGATAGAGGTAAACCGTGGATTATACGAGCGTGAGACTTACGGACCTGACCAACCTGGTTACGTGGACCTTGCATCGGCCAGAGAATTACGGGGGCGTATATGGTGTGTATTAACCGGGTTCTGGGATGATGCCGGTTTAAACCGCCCCATTTAATAATGGCTGCATATAACCTGCCCTATTCACTTTCACACTGCGCAACGCTGCTTTATATCTGGTAAACTGCCATCTCTGCCTGAACAATGACAATCGGAAAAGGTGCGTACCTCCGCCAGATTACTACATCGCTATCAACACAGATGCGGTCTGTTGAGGTAGGTCGTGAGATGGAGGGAAGTTCCCCACCATCTGTATTTATAGGGAGCCATGCATATCCAAATGTCTATGCAGGCCCGGTAATTACTGCATTGCATGGAGATACGCGTATCTTGGACGCCCCGGAATCGTGGATCCCCTCCCTGACTTCCCAGGAGGAGATAATCAGGTACCGGTTGTCCCTTGTCCGGGGGAAGCAACGGGTATCCGTAGGGAATACTAATAATCCTTTTGTAGAAAAACTCCAGGAAATCGCCCTGTCCTCGTCATCTGTCGAGAGTGAGGTTACATTTGAAACCCCTCCTGCCGGTATGATGTTCTCTAACGAATCGTTGCCTCATGGTCCGAGTGCAAGGATGGAACAATTTGAAATAGAAAAGGGGCGGTGGGACCGTGACCTCGAGAAGGTCTATTATGATACTGACCTGGCTGCATCCGGGGCCGTGGTCGGTCTTCACCGCCAGGGTGTCCCGTTCTCCAGTATCCAGAAGGCCTTTTCAGTCGGGACGATGGGTGCAGGGAGGAAAAGAAAGCTCGTCCCCACCCGGTGGTCGATCACTGCCTGTGATACCCTGCTCGGTGATCATTTACTATCCCGTGTCAGGCAGAACTCCCCGATTGACTGTTACCGCATCCACGAATTTGACAGCCTGAATAACCATTACGCTGTCCTGCTGATGCCCACGGCATGGCAGTATGAATGGATCGAGGCGTTTATCCATGTGCTTGGCCGAGAGGAGATGATCTTTGCCGATCACGAGGGAAACCGGAAAAAACAGGGTTATTCCCCAGTCGGAGGATGCTATTATTCGTGCAGGATGGCGGTTCTCGATGCCCTTGCAAGAGAAGGAAAGCAGGCAGGAGCAATTATTCTCCGCGAGGCCCGCCGGGGTTACATCCCACTCGGGGTTTTTAATGTTCGGGAAAATGTGAAGTATGCCATGGCGTCAAAACCAAGGGAGTTTGAAGGAATACCCGACGCACTCCGGTATCTCACCAGTTGTTTCTCTCTCCCGCCTGCCCGGTTTTACGATGAGAGTACACTTCTTTCCGGTCTGAAAAAAGGACACCAGGCTACCCTGTCTGCATTCTGCTGATAAAAAAGGGAGGATAAGGATTTTTTTTTAACTTACAGGATCTTCCGGGTTGTCTTCCAGAAAAGCATTTGGAACCTGAATACCTCCTAAAACAAATAAAAAACAGGGGTCGATAATGTTCCTGTTGTTGAGATCCCCACCTCCCCTGGACATGCAACTGGGTTCCTGTTGCATAGGATAGGAACCCATTGCCATTACCTGGCATAAACTGGGGGAAATCTGGGGGTTTCAGGTCGTCCGGAAAAAAGGTTCATACCCCCCTTGACCATATGATTCCCCGGTAGCTCCCTAGGTACATACCTGATGTTAAGCCTGAGCGATGCTGACCTTATACGAATACACTTTTCTGGAATCAGGTCCCGGGAATACCACGGAGTATCCCCATGTTCCCCCCGGCTCGAAATTGTCTGTTGTATCTTTTGAACTGACGATCAGGTTCTTATTTGCATCATAGAATTTTATCTGGACTTCTGCGTGAGGGACCGTGGTCTTTCCATCGTTCCTTGCGATCCCTGTAATAATAAGCCTCCCCACTTCCGGCCGTTCTTCATGATATTTGAGGACCCTGAGATTAGGCGTGTCGATTTCTGTTTCTGATACGAGCACCTCTTCTGAGGTGCTGCGTGGCTCAGGTGTAATGACCGGTACCTGCACAGGTGCACTGGTGATAAATGATGAAGGAGGGAACGTCACCTGGGTAGGCGGAATTGTTGTGGTCACTGGCTGAGTCACTTCTTTTTTCTGGGGTGGATCCGAAATACAGCCACATGTGAGTATTACAACCATAAACCCAAGAAGGAGGAGCAGGGTGAGAGGTTTCATATGGGAATCTTATTTTGGAACTACTTAAACCGGAGGGTCAGTCATCATGACCTTGCTAGAGGAGAATTTTTGCACCAGCATGTCAAGAAATATACGCGGTATCATGCGAAAAAAATCAGGCCTCTTCATCCGGGAGTCAGTAATCGGCCTCGGATTTCTTTCAGGGGTATGGACAGCGATAGGAATTAATCCCCAGACTGTCCTTCTCACCCTTGTTGAGCGTTCGGCGGACGAGGTATTGCATGATCCGTCTGTCAGGTTTTTTTTCGTGGTATTACCTACACTGCTTCTCCTTCTCTCCCTGGTAACCGCTTATAAAAGGGGCAGGGTGGCCGGGCTTGTCTCCGTGTTTTTTGCCTATGCCGGGGGTCTTGTTGTCCTTGAATCCCTGTTCCTGTCAGGGATCCTGCTGGTTATTGCAATACTCCTGGGGCTTTTTGCCACGTCTAAATGGTATTAGCGGCATGGTTCACCACGGTTCCACTGATCCCGGACGCTGGACCATTCCAAAAATCGTCGTATGCCAAAAAATTCCGCCGTTGATCAGGCCTGATCCCCGGTTGAGGAACAGTACGGACACCGATCCCAGGTGATTGTGTAGAGGATACCGAGTAACGGATAGCTGATCAACCCGTTCAGGATCATATCCATAGAGAAGCCCGCCAGGTATTACATCGTGGTAATAATGATGAACCCGCTGGTAACCGTGAGGAGTAGAAACAACAGCAGTCCGAACATAAGACCTTTCTCAACATATGATCCCTTCAGTGACCCTCTGATCACTGAGGACATGTAGGTCGTGACCAGTTACAGGAGGACCGGATACAGGAAATAAAGCACCATGATGGGGTCTGTTGCAGTTCTCATACCCCCTATATCAAAGATGTTAAATGGTGCAATGAACATGGTAATCGCTGAAACCAGAAATAACGTGATATAAAGGAGCACTGAGCCGAGTACACACGAGATGGCAAATTTTTTCCATTCCATCTGAACTACCAGGTATCCTGTTTTTTATTCTTTGTAATAAATCTGACACGTACGTTGTGTGAAAGTGATCACAGCCGCACCGTAATCACTCGTGGCCTGTGCCCACGATAAGGATCCATTTGCAATAAACCTGGAATGGCAATGGGACCCTTTCATCCCCTGATTGAACTGGATGTATCGTATCAATATATACCATAGTGAAAAGACATTGGCATTGCAGCAGGGGAGTATCCTGGGGTGGCACAGGTGCTCCTGATGTTGCAGATCCGGGATCCGGGTTGATCCAAAACGAGATGAGTGGGTACCAACCGTTCGTATTTGAGTCGCTCCGTGTCTGACATGGGTTAAAAAAAAGATATCTGCCCTGTTTTTACTTTGGGGCAGGTGTGGTCCCCTGCTGTTGTATTGCATCCATAAATGACCCGAGACCCTCCCTAATCCGGGTAATGACTTTCAGATGCCCGGCCAACTCCTGGCTTCTGACAAGGGAAAGATCATTGTTAGCATTCGAAAAGAACCCTGATGCCGTGTTGAAATCCTTCTTCTGTGCAAGAACCGCCCCGGTTTCAAGGTTGGCTGCAAAGGGTTTCAGCCGGGTAAGATAATTCACATAATAGTCCCTCCTGCATTCATTGTCCATGTCTGAAATCTCTCTGAACTTAGACATTGCCAAGATCTCTTCATCAGTAGATGCAACAAGCCTGCGTCTCGTAACTCCCAAGTGCGGTATAATCCTGTGATGGAAATCCGGTTGTGCTGTCCTTCACAAGTTCTGCATTGATAGTTTCGATCTGGTTGAGGATCTTTACCTGTGAATCATCAATTGCAAGCAGGAATTCCGTACCTGATGCCGTTTTACGTGTTGATTCTGCTGGCAATGCCTGTACTGCCGTCACGGTGGTAACGATGGCCGTGACAACCGGTTCAGTCCCGGTTTTTGTGAACACCGGGGTTATTGCTGTGTTTTGCCCGATCTTCTGCAATGAGGTACACCCGGCAAAAAAGTGCAGAGCGTAATAATGACAATAAAAACTGCAACAAGTGGGAGCATGTTACACGGTCTCAGATGTAACAGGACGTTGGTGAAAAGCATATATGTTATCCAGGGATCTGGTGAAAAACCGTCTCCAGGACGTATTTTCCAGCTTGAGATAACCCAGAATGAGACCGGATCAATTGTTCCCGGTATCAGATGATGCCTGACGCCCGGAGGAGTGCTTTCCTGATTATCAGGTCGGGAACTCCCTGGTACGGATTATCTCCGTGTGATATGACGGAAAATGTAATGGGTGTATTCATTTCGCACCGTCTCCCTTCACAATGTCGTTGCTCTGCTGCAACTTCAACGAGGAGGTCTTCCAGTGCACTCCCGTTCAGGATTACCCTGCTTTGCGTACCCACTGCACCGGTTACCGGTCTGGATGTGAACGTTAAGAGAATACCCTCCTTTTCAAATGCCGGCTTGAGATCTTTTAAGAGTTCACAGAAGGTCTTATTGGTATCTGTTGTAATCACCGGGATTTCAGCCAGGTCCGGTGTGTGTTCCCACACGATCTCGAGTGTTCTGATCATCGTGAATACCAATGCAGATTTCAGTTAGAATTATGGAACCCGCAGGTGGACATATCATGCCCGGCCAATTAATTATTCCGGTCCTGGAGTAACCAGGATACCTCTGAAAAAACCATTCCTCAAGACAGGATAATAGGGGGTAAAATAATATAATGTCCAATAATGTACAAAATAATACCATAATGTATTTATTAATACAAAATTAATAGAACATACATGAGTAATGAGCAGTCTCTACAGGAGAAAATAACCCGGCAGGGCCCGGAAAATCCGGGGGCCTGTCATACGAAGGTGATGCCGGTGGA
Source organism: Methanomicrobiales archaeon (assembly GCA_037137755.1). Lineage (GTDB taxonomy): Archaea > Halobacteriota > Methanomicrobia > Methanomicrobiales > Methanospirillaceae > CAIKOD01. The sequence continues at coordinate 177,892 of JBAXJR010000002.1, forward strand.
ATGGAGATACCAGGCGGAATAAATGGTGTCATCAGCCTGACAAAAACAGAATTTTGCAGGCTCTCACACGAATCAGCAAAGCCGGTTGTTATTCCCCTGAGTATTATAATACCGCAACCAGGTATATCCCCGGTTGATCTCTACGAAGGTCTTACTGGCCCTTTCCAAGGACATGAAAGTCCCGGATATACAGGTGGCAGGGGATTTATCCTCGAATCAATGGACCGCGACCACAGGACAGAACCCTATTCATTTCTCGGTATTTCCCCGGTCCTTCAGATCTCAATCAATGCTGTTGTCAGTAGTACCGGTGACCCTGAACTGGTCTCTCTTGTCAAGGATGTCTCCGGAGATAATGCAATTGATATAATGAAGGCCATAACCGGGGTATTTCATTACATCCCTTCATCAGTCCCACGTTTCAGCGGGGGTTTTGCCGGGTATTTCTCGTATGACCTCGTGAAATCACTCATTCCTGGGGTTGGCGCCGGCAGGCACCCACCATGCCCCGGGTCGCCCGTTGCCGAGTTTATGCTTTGCACTGAATGCATCGTCTTTGATCATCACAACAATACCCTGTCACTCATCAGCAATGCGGTAATCCGGAAAGAACTGGACCCAGGGAACGAATATGAACGCCACCATTCAGCCCTGATGTCAAGGCTCGGATTTGTGCGGCGATATCTGGAAACCCGGTCTTCTGTACCTTCCGGTATCTCGATTGCCGGTTCACATCCAAAGGGGTATCCTTCTGTGGATGAAATCCACGGAATTAGTAATCGAAATATTCATGATCAGATTGCCCGTAGGTCCATTCAACCTGCAGGAAACAAGTCCCCAGTTCAACACGGGACTTTGTCCCTCTCAAACAAGGAAAGGAATGAATTCATCCGTTCGGTGAAAAAGGTTAAAAAATATATCAGGGAAGGTGAGATCGTCCAGGCGGTCATTTCAAGGAAAGATGTGCTCCCCTTTACAGGGGAACCCTTTGCCCTTTACTGTGCTCTCCGGGAAGTCAACCCAGGCCCTTACATGTATTTTTTCGATTTTCCCGGCCATGCGGTTGTCGGTGCCAGTCCGGAGATGCTGGTGCGGGTAGAAGGAAAAGTTCTTACGACCGTTCCAATTGCAGGTACCCGTAAAAGAGGGTGTACTCCTGAAGAAGATGCTGAACTGGCCCTTGAACTCCTCGGTGATGAGAAAGAACGTGCAGAACACGTCATGCTGGTAGATCTTGCAAGGAATGATGTTGGAAGCGTTTGCAGTTTTGGCTCGGTAACTGTGCCACGGTTTATGGAGATCGGAAAATATTCCCATGTCCAACATATCGTTTCAACGGTTACAGGGGAGATTAATGACGGTTTGGATCGATTTGATGCGTTAAAGGCCGTTTTCCCGGCCGGGACTGTGACAGGTGCCCCGAAAATCAGGGCCATGCAGATCATTGACGAGCTTGAACCGGAACCCCGGGGGCTGTATGCAGGTGCCGTCGGCTACATAGGGTTCGATAATCAGCTTGAATTCGCCATTGCCATCAGGACGGCGGATGTTAAGGACGGATTTGCCTCGGTCCAGGCAGGTGCCGGTATTGTTGCAGACTCCTGCCCTTCAAAGGAATGGATAGAGACGAACGACAAGGCTGAAGCCATGAGGTCGGCCATCCTGGCGGCAGGTGGATTCGTATGAAAGTGCTCGTCATCGACTGCTATGACAGCTTCACCTACAACCTCGTCCAGCTGGTCGGGGCGCTAGGGGCAGATCCGGTTGTAATAAAATCTGATGCAGGGCAAAAAGCAATTGAGAATATCAGCCCCGATCGGGTAATCCTGTCTCCCGGCCCCGGTCACCCGAAAGGATCAGGGCTTTGTCTCCAGGTACTCAGGACTCTGTCCAGGACGGTCCCTACACTGGGTGTCTGTCTCGGGCACCAGGCCATCTGTCATAGTGCTGGTGCCTCAGTAGTTCAGGGTTACCACCTGATGCACGGGAAGACTTCCCTGGTAAGCCATGATGGGAAAGGGGTTTATATGGGTATTGAAAACCCGTTTGTCGCCACACGGTACCATTCCCTGGTAGTTGAACCGGAATCATTGCCCCCGTCTCTCGAAGTTACCGCACGAAGTCTCGATGACGGGTACATCATGGGAGTACGGCACAGGGATTACCCTGTTGAAGGTGTCCAGTTCCACCCGGAAAGCATTCTTTGCCTTAACGGGCCAGGAATTATCCGTAATTTCCTTTACGGGGGCGGTGTGGGAGCATGAACCGTAAGCTGGTCATCAGGCAGGCGATAAGCCTGGTAGTGGGTGGACAGGACCTCAGCCGCGAAATGGCTGGGATGGTAATGGAGGAAATCATTGAAGGAAAGGTAACAGGTTCACAATCCGGGGCCTTCCTTGCTGCAATGCAGGTGAAGGGGCCATCTCCGGGGGAGATTGCCGAATTTTCCCGTGTAATGAGGTCACGTGCGGTGCCAGTCTGCACGGGACATTCAGGGACACTCCTTGATACATGCGGGACTGGTGGTGACGGGATGGCAAGTTTCAATATCAGTACCGCTGCTGCATTTGTCGCGGCTGGTGCAGGCGTTCAGGTGGTTAAACACGGGAACCGGAGCGTTTCAAGCCGGTGCGGATCAGCGGATGTGCTTGAAAAACTCGGGGTGAACCTGTCAGTGTCCCCGTCCTGTACCAACGAAATCATGAAGGAAATTGGTATTGCCTTCCTGTATGCCCCTTTGTACCATCCTGTAATGGAAAAGGTGGCCGTAACACGACGTGAGATCGGGATCAGGACCATTTTTAACCTTCTTGGTCCGCTGACAAATCCGGCAGGGGCAGATGCACAGCTAATTGGGGTATACCACCCGGCACTTACCCGGGTTTTTGCGGGGGTCTTACGGGACCTCGGTACTACACGTGCCATGGTAGTCCATGGTGCGGGTCTGGATGAAATCACCACGACCGGGGAGACCCGGGTGACCGAACTTACAGGCCGTCTGATCACTGAACGGACGATCCGGTGCAATGATTACGGATTTGAGGAAGTGGGTGCCGGTGATATCGCAGGTGGAGACGCCAGTGAGAATGCGAGGATCCTGACCGATGTCCTTTCAGGGGAAAAAGGAGCTCACCGGGAGATCGTCCTCCTCAACAGTGGTGCTGCGATCTATACCGCAGGAAAGGCCTCCTCGATACAGGAAGGTATAACGGAAGCGGTACGATCTGTTGACAACGGAGGCGCAATGGGAAAACTCAATGCCCTGGTCGATGCTACCGGTGGTATGGCATGATACTTGATGAGATCGTAGAACGGACAAGATCAAGAGTTGCAATGCTGCCGGATTTCACCGGTATTCCGGTAACCGGCCCATCCGGATCCGGGCGGCTGCAGCAGGCAATATACTCTGTAAAAGACAGAAATGCGGTTATCGCGGAGATTAAATATTCATCTCCCTCTGCAGGTTGTATCAGGAGAGAGGGTGAACCTGAGGAGTTGTCAGGGATAATGAGTGACGGGGGTGCCATTGCACTTTCAGTGCTTACTGAGCCCTTCTGGTTTAATGGCTGCACCGGGAATATTTCACGTATCCGGAAGGTCTCTGATCTCCCATTGCTTCAGAAGGACTTCATTATTGACAAACGACAGATCGTGGAGAGTCGTATGCTCGGTGCGGATGCCGTCCTCCTGATTGCAGGAGTACTTGGTGACCGCCTGCCGGAATTTGTCAGGTTCTGCAGGACATGCACTATTGAACCATTGGTAGAAATCCATTCCGGCAACGAGATCCCTCTTGTTGTCAGTTCCGGTGCCACCCTTATCGGCATCAACAACCGGGACCTCCGTACCATGAAGACCAACCTTAACACTACGAGGCTGCTGTCTGAGAAACTGAGCAGAAAGGACCTTACCGTAATTTCCATGAGCGGGATATGCTGGCCGTTTGATATCAGGTATCTCAAAAAGTATTGCGATGCCTTTCTCATAGGCAGCTCGATCATGGCATCAGCCAGTCCGAAAAAAGTACTGGAGGGATTCGTATTCGCGTAAAAATATGCGGCATTACTACCATTGAGGATGCGGTACAGGCAGAGGCAGCCGGTGCAGACGCCATAGGTGTTGTGGTGTTTTCTGGTGGCGTATCAAAACGTGTAGTGAACATTGAACGGGCGCGTGAGATCTTTGATGCTGTAGGCCCGTTCATTACAACTGTTCTGGTGAGTCATACGCAGTCCTGTTCCGATATTACCGGGATGCTGGCATTACATCCATCTGCAATCCAGATATCTCACCCCTTTTCGTTCCCCAAAGACCTGGAAACCCGCGTGATCCGGGTGATTGGAAGAGGCGAACCGCTCCCGGACGACTGTGATGCGGTCATTATTGACGACAGCCATGGACAGGGTCGGCACTACGATCCGTCATACGCCCGTGATGTGGTGGAGCGATCTGGAATACCTGTAATTCTCGCAGGGGGACTGACACCCGATAACGTGGAGGATGCAATAGGTGAGGTCCGGCCATATGCCGTTGATGTTGCATCGGGGGTTGAGACCCGGCCGGGTGAAAAAGATCCGGGCCTCTTGAGCAGGTTCATATGCAACGCAAAAGGGGTGCCGGGTGCCAGGTAAAAAAGGCAGGTTTGGTACATTCGGGGGACAGTATGTCCCCGAAGCGCTGATGCCCGCGCTCATTGAACTCGAGGTGTCCTACCGGAAAATTTCCCGGGACAGAGGATTTGTCAGGGAGCTCAATTTCTATCTGAAAAATTACGCGGGGCGGCCGACACCCCTGACCTATTGCCCGAATATGTCAGAAGACCTCGGGGCGAAGGTCTATCTCAAACGGGAAGACCTCCTCCATGGCGGGGCCCATAAACTGAATAATACCCTCGGTCAGGCACTGCTTGCCAGGTATATGGGAAAGAAGCGGCTGATTGCTGAAACAGGGGCTGGCCAGCACGGCGTTGCGACAGCGATTGCGGGGGCGATGCTTAACCTGCCTGTAGAGGTCTACATGGGTGAGGAAGACATCGCACGGCAGAGGCTGAACGTGTTCC
>JBAXJR010000003.1:0-117714 GCA_037137755.1 Methanomicrobiales archaeon
CAACGAATCACTAAAAATAGCGATGGCTTTTTATGCGGAGATCCTAATTGGACAGACTCGATACAGGATCCTATTATATAATGCGCATACGACTCCCCTTCATGGTAATTATAACGCAAGGGCTGATCTAAAATTAAATCTCATGAAGCCACCTTGGGTCACACCCAACCAGTGAACATATCAATGTCCAACTTTTAATCCCGCAATATCGTTGGATTCACCTTGTACTATGATAAGGTCACTGCATTGTTTGTATGCTGGTGTTACAGGTATGAATCATGTCTGTTTTCAGATAGGTTATACGGTGTAGCGAAAAAGTTTCTGAAATAGTATACCAAATCTACTGTAATATTACCCGGCAACGGGGTTTCAGTTCTAAATGTATCCATTTTCTCCACCCTGTTCATCCAAGTCGGGATACATGTAAACCGTGTTGCGTGGTCAACACCGGCATAGATGTGTGACCCGATCTCAAACGGTTTATCCATTTCCCAGGTCTGTATTACGATCTCTGGGTCCTGTGCTTTCCCGATGCAATTCAACCATGGTATTTTCATTCCACCTAACCGAAACCGGCACTATAAGGAGATTTCCCGCGTATTTTTTAGTCTATCTGGTAAGACGTGCTGATACACTCTGAAATCTGCACTAATTTCAGCTCAATTGTGCGTGGTACTGCAATAAACGAATCTTTATTGCATGGGAGATAAATTTTTATTATGCCTCCAATTCCTGACCGGATCCGTTCTATTGGCATGAACGCCAAAATAAGGATCATTTCAATTTGTATCCTTTTGGTACCGGTTTATTTTTTTACAATTGGTGATTTTTATGGAAGCGGCTTCCAGACCCCGATTTTCAGGTACCAGGAGATATTTCTTGGATCCTTTGTGGTTTTTATCAGCAACGATGTATACAATGTCATTACCGGTTTTTTCCGGGGGACGATGATCCCCGTAGTTATATTGTGGTGCCTGGGCTTCTTGTTCCTGGTAGTGAATTGTATTGTGGTATTTGTTGGCAGGACAGAATTTAAAAGAATTTTGAGAACGAGTGGTATGTTAATACTTATTTCAGGATTTTGTTTCATGGCTTCAATTATCGTCCGTTACGGCCCTCTTTTTCATAATTCCACCGGTCTTGCTATCCCACTCGGGTTGCCGCTCATTTTTCTTATCGGGATTTGGATGTACAGGTGGAAGGATGATGATGAAAATACCGTTACCAATAACCCGCCTGTACCTTGATACGGGTTTTAAATAATCAAATCTGGTCTGTTGACCCCCCGGGAGGTCCATATTGCGCCGGGAGAAACCGGTTTTTATCTCAAAATGGTGCATTCCACTAAATTTCAGGCCCTGCTGCGTGGATTAACCGCGAGCTATTATACCTGCTAATTTGTCCCGCTTATTGTTTCGTGGTTCGCATTTTGTCCCCGGGTCCTTTATAGGATGTAAAAGATTCCTCCTGCTATTTCAGGAAATGAATGACCAGGTACCTCATCACCCTCCGGTTAAGGTAGTACCATGGAATAATTTCGAGATGATACGATAATTTCTAGGAAGATATAAAATCCGATGAGGGCGTTCTATTGTATTATATACAGATACTCACAGGTGAACAATGGAATTTACCCCGGTCCAGTTAGATGCCCTGCAGGAACTTGCAAACATCGGAGCTGCCCATTCCGCAACGACGCTTTCAATGATGTTGAACTGTCATGTCAACATGAATGTGCCAGAGATAGACATTGTAGATATCTCCAACATGGGGCAGTTACTCACCGATGAAATAACTACGCTTGTCGTCTTCGAACTCCAGGGTGAGATGCCCCACGGTGGATTCCTGGTCCTTCATTTTCCAGGGGATTCCGCTATGCGGACTGCAAATATTCTGATGGGGTCTCCGGATTCAGCCACTCCCGGGGAAATGGACCAGAGTGCCATTCTCGAGGTTGGCAACATCATGATCTCTTCTTTCCTGAGCGCAACATCAGACCTGCTTGGGATCATGATGCTCCCATCTCCCCCCGTCCTTGTAGTTGATATGACACATGCGGTGATTGAATCGCTGATCGCAGGCATGACAATTGAGGTTGATGACGTGGTCTTATTCCGGATCAACCTTGGTTCCGAGGAGCATAAGATCGCTGCGAATATCCTGATATTTCTCGAGATATCCACCCTTCAGATGGTGGCGGATATGCTGGAAGAGATGATAAAACCGGAACAATGACAGAAAAACCCAAACGTTATTATCCCCGGTTAATAATTTTTAAAAACTGTTTATAATTTGCTTTTTTAAACCTATTGAGTTTTGAGTAATTACCCGGTTGTCCCCGGATAGTGAGGTTATTTTTTTATATGGTTATTGGAGCGACAGCAGAGATAGCCATGAGACGCCACCCTGGTTAAGACGGGTTTACGAGATTTATAAATCCTGATAATGTGGTATTCATCATATCACTGACATACTGCTCGGGCGCAACCGGGATCACCTCACGATAGCTGACCCATCCTAAAACAGATAACGCGGCCATGATAACTGAAAGGGCAAGCAGGATAACAATGATGACCGCGAGCACCTGCTTTAAACGCTTATAGGGCCTGTAAACTACCCCTTTCAACGGGGTTTCAGGGCCATACTCAAGACCGTCAAGAATTTCCTTGCATTTCCTTGCATCATCGATCCGTTCCATTTTTAACAGAGTTACATAAATATTATTCCAGGCGTCACGGAATTTCGGGTCGACTTCAACTGCTTTACCGTAATAATCGAGCGCTTTTTCATAATTACCTTCTTTGAAGTAATCATTTCCCTGGTTTTTATATTCAACCGCTTTATTCGTTTTCATAATCGGTGTACTGAATTTGAGCTAATGTCCTCATCTGTTAATAATTATTTTGATCGCACTGTAATAGAAAACCGTTGATTGAAACAAAATAAAATGGAATGCTCCTGGCCAGGGGGCATAACTATTGGGGGCGTTCGATTAAATCGCCGGGCTTTCTTTCCGTTGTACCCCGAACGGTCGGGTGTACCTGATATCAGCACCCATAAATTGTTCCTTGGCGTCGTTTCGTCACCTGTTGACGGGCATAAGGTTTCGGGCCTCCGGGTCTGGTAAAGAAGTATATATGCTATGAAACGAATCACTCCCAAAATACCATGAATAAACATACTATTGATATGCAAGCCATCGCACGGGGCGCAATGGATAAGTATGGTTTTGATTCCCGGTTTCCCCAGTCAGTACAGGAGGAGGTTAATGCCATACAGGGACGGATTTTTGCGGAAGGTGACCTGGACGGGCGTGACCTGCGTGACCTTTTGTGGTCATCTATTGACAACTGGGACTCAATGGACCTTGACCAGCTGGAATATTGCGAAGGTGGGTCTGACGGAGAGATACATGTCAGGATCGCGATAGCCGATGTAGACCTGTATGTCCCGAAACATTCGCAGGCTGACCAGTATGGAGCCCATAATGGTACCTCGGTATACACGGGGATCGAGATCTTCCCGTTGTTCCCTGACAAATTATCACGGGGTATCACATCATTATTGCCTGACCAGGACCGGATGGCGGTTGTGATTGAATATTCAGTACTTCCCGACGGGAATTTCAGGCCTGGTGATATTCACCGGGGACTTGTCCGGAATAAGGCAAAACTCGTCTACGAGGTGATAGGGGACTGGCTTGAGGGTGAGGCCCCGGTTCCACAGGCGGTCCGGGATGTCCCTGGGTTAGAAGAGCAGATCAGGCTGCAGAAAGAAGCAATGCAGCGCCTGAAAAAGCACCGTATAGAAAATGGAGCACTCGATTTAGACACCCTGGAGGCGCATGCTGTTCTGGAAGAAGGTTCGGTAAAGGACCTTGTCATTCAGAAGCAGAATATGGCCCGGAACCTGATCGAGGAGTTCATGGTCGCCGCGAATGGGACCATGGTTTCATTCCTTGGAAACGCGGATCTTCCCATGATCCAGAGGATTGTACGTATCCCTAAGAACTGGGAAGGGATCGTCCAGGTGGCTGCGTTGTACCATGATATGTTACCCGCTACTCCTGATTCGAAGGCCCTCTCCCTGTTCCTCGACCGGCGTAAAAAAATAGACCCTGAACGGTTTCCGGACCTCTCCCTGGCAGTCATTAAACTCCTTGGTCCCGGTGAATATGTGACCCTTGAACCAGGCCAGCCGCCATACGGTCACTTCGCACTAGCGGTAACCGATTATACCCATGCGACCGCCCCGAACCGCCGGTATGTTGACCTGGTCAACCAGCGTCTTGTAAAATCCGTCATCAACCGGTCAGCCAACCCCTATACCCCTGAAGAACTTGTCAGCCAGTCTGCATGGCTGACTGACCGAGAGAAGGCGTCAAAGAAAGTTGAACGGTTTATGCGAAAGGCTGCAGCGGCAGTGCTGCTGAAGGACCGTATCGGGGAGTCCTTCGAGGGATTAATTACCGGTGCAAAAGACCACGGTACGTATGTCCGCCTGATCGCACCTCCTGCTGAAGGGCGGATTGTCCGTGGCGAGCGGGGACTGTTCGTTGGCCAGAAAGTCCGTGTCCGCCTGGTAAAGACTGATCCCTTCAATGGATTCGTTGACTTTGAATACAGTGGGGGTGCGAAAAAATAACCGTGGAGGACCGGCATTTTCTCTCAATTTCCCCTTCATGTAATACCTGCCCTTAACAATTTGCTGGTAAAGGAAATGTGATCTCCTGTGTTGTTCACCAGGCGTGGTACTAGTCTGGAGTTATCCCGGGATAACAGGAAGAATTTTGACCAAATCACGTAAATTCTGAAATCCAAATGATAATCCCCGTAGACTTCAAAGATTATTATTACCCCATCCTTCTCCTGGCAGGGATTCTCCTGTTTCTCTGCATTTTCCGGATCCGGCATATGTTGCTGGACATTCACAGGGGCCGCCGTGGGTTACAGCAGTTTCTTACCTGTCACGGAAAAGAGCGGTGGGGTCCCCCGGTAAGAGTGAAGGAATGGCGGCGCAACGCTATCCGTCATTTAATTGCGCAACGGGAGACCCTTGACAATGATATCTGGCAAATAAAAAACCGACGGAATAACCTTGCAGAAATGGAGCGTGAGGAGCGAAGAAAGTTGTCCGAACTCAACAGAGCACGGAAAAACGCGAAAATGGCAGGGAATACTGATCAATCCCTTTTTATAGGGTTCGAAATCTCCCGGAACAACGCAAAAACAGAGGATTTGAATAAAAGAATACTGGATAAAGAGGTTACAATACATTCGATGGAACAGGCATTGAAACATGCAGATGGTTGTCTTACATCATACATGAAGGAGGAAAATCCCCGGTTGCCAGTTATGAGGTATATCCGGGGATTGTTTTTTGATTTACGGTGATATCACGCTGACCTTACATTCGTTCCCTGGTCCGTTTTGCCAGGTAACCTGGCATATAACCGGACACTACCTATATACTTGCTGATGGTCCTGTTTTTCCTTGGTATATCGTCTGGCGTGCATCCCTGAAGTTGAATTTTTCAATGATAAGATGTGCTTCTTTTAATTTTCTTATTGCGTACCTGACCGTTCTTGGAGAGATGTTTGTCATCTTTACGATGTCCTTGTGAGTCATCGGGTCTCCCTTCTCAAGGAGGGATAGCACGGTCATTGATGATGGGGGTAGATGTATTTCTGGCATTCATAGAGGTTAACAGCGTTAACACTTAAGGTTGTCGATAGTTCCGATCCATTATCAAGGGCATCAGTGTGATACGGGGCAAATGGTGTCAATGATTCAGGGCTTAAGATCCCGTTTTCCGGCTATTAAACCAATAATAATGGGACCTCACAATTTTGCCATGATAAGGTAATGGTATGGCCCGGCCTCAACTGCCGAAACTATTCGAAAACCCGCAGACTCTATCAGGTTCATTGCTTTTTCTTTTGAAAACCGCTTTTCAAGAGGTGGACCAAATTCCATGGGTTGGTCTTTCCAGTCCAGGTCCACCAGTATCCCTCCTGGTTTCAGCATGATCCTTGCATTCTGAAGAACTTTTCCCGGGTCCTCGAAGTCGTGGAGATCAATGCCGAAAAAGACCATGTCTGCACATCCTTCAAATAGAACCGTGTCTTCCCCTGTGCATGTCGTGGCTACTAGATGGTCCAGATGTTCCTCCCTGGCCTGGATTGCCAGTTGGCTGACGGCTTCCTCGTTGATATCATAGGCATATACATGTCCTGAGGATCCGACGATATATGCAGCAGGGATAGAAAAAAAGCCCTCCCCGCATCCTATATCGATAAATGTCATCCCTGCCCTTAGCCCTGCACCTGAAAGAATTACTTCCGGGTTCTGCCACTGCAGTCTTTCAGGGTCACTTGATTGAAAGCGACGTTTACTCATTGATACATCCCTGGTTGCAGGGTACGTCAGCATAAGGATTTATCAAATTATGCAGTTGACCCGTTCCAACACGCTTTTTCATGCATACCTGGTGCAGAAATCCACTACCCTGGTTGTAACGGTACCACCATCCAGAATAACACAATATTGTCAAAAAGAATTCGTGGACTGTGATTGCAGATACCTTCATGTATCTTGAATGCACGAATGGCAACTATGTACGATATCGAGAGCACCAAGAAAATGGAAAACGGGATTGTAGTTTTCTACCAGCAGAAAGGTGAGAAAAAATATGAATCATTCAACTACCAGGAACTAATAGACCTGAAAATCAATGCCCTTGACCTCCTGGATCACCCGTATCGATACAGCGTTGATATCGAAGTACACAAAGTATACGCAAAGGATGATTAAACAACCCGAAAAAATTTCATTCCCCCTTTTTCACGGGTCTACCTGGTATCGAATCAAAAAGTGAGGTTGTTTTTTAACCTGTCCGGGAATTTTTTTTTACGTGTAATTGGACCTGGCCCAGGTCTTTTTTCCCGGCTAAAAATTCCTGCGGGTTTTATACCCCCTGTATCCGGTAATAATGAACGCCCTTGATCACCTATATTTCAATAATGAGGTCATCGCTGGCAACGATAAGGCCCGGGAAAGATGGATCAAATTGTTTCTTCACCCTTGCCCGGTCATCGGGAGTCTTGTAGACTTCAGCACCGAAATGCATCAGTGCAAGCTTTCTGGCATGCGATTCTTTTGCAATCCTGATCGCGGTTTCAGGGTTAAGGTGAGGCCAGTCAGGGCTTTGCTCTCCAGGCAACAACCCGCATTCCGTAATAAGCAGGTCCGCATCCTGCGCGAGAAGGACCGCATTCTTACAGAAACCTGTGTCCGTGCAATATGTGATAACCCTGTTATCAATAACCAGCCGGAAACCGAAGCAGGGCACGGGGTGCAGGAGTAACCGGCATTCTATGGGAAAAGGATTATTATGCCTGCCTTCTCCGAATTCAAGAAAATTGACCTCGTAAGGTAATTTCGCAAATGGCACTGTAAAAGGCTCTCTGACGAGGGAGCTGAGTACCTCTTCTGTACCTGGTTGTCCGCAGATATTCAGTCCTTTCTGAAATGTAAATTTGACAAGCGTGTGAAGGCCCGTGATGTGGTCCAGGTGGAAATGGCTGACAAACAGGTAAACGGGTTTTTCCTGGGTAATATAGCGATCTGCCTTGGCGATACCGTTACCGGCATCAAGGATAACATCGAATTTTTCAGACTGTATAAGCACCGAACAGGTATTTCCTGTAACGGTATCATACCAGCCATTGGTTCCCAGAAAGGTCACGTTCATCTAATCCTATCGTGTGGCGGGCATGGCAAAAAAGATTGAGATAGATGGATAGTGGATTATTACGCAACCTGAAGATTGATTCATTCAAAGATGGTAATACCGGAAGGGAGGATAATACATCACTTAGGATGAGAACGAATTAAAAGGCGTTATTCGCGCCAGCGAACCGTTCCGCAGAAGGTACCCTGGAAAAACCGGGTATGAAATTAATAGGTTATCCTGGCCGGCGGCCTATAATAAAGCCGGCGATAATTACTCCGGAAAAGACAATCCCCACTGGGAACGCAGCTTTGGTAGGTTGAGTCTGCATAACCGGGACAGCACACCTGATCTCTGTTTTTTCGAGGTCAACTGTAGCATTTGATAATCCCTGCCATGGAAGGTCATAACCAGGGTTGATTCTGATTGAATGCTGGTAGGCATCAATCGCTCCGGTACAGTTGCCCATGTCAGCGAGGATTCCACCTTGTATATGGAGGTAATGTGCGTTATCCGGTTCAATAGCAAGTGCTTTATCAATTGTCGTAGCTGCTGCAATGAGATTCCCTGAGTTCCGGAGTGCATAGGCTTTCAGGGCATACGCCGTCGGGTACGAAGCGTTCAGCGTCAGGGCGGAGTTTGCATCAAGTATCGCGTCCTGGTTTTTCCCCATTGCCAGCAGGGCATAACCCCTGTTCACATACCTGACAGGCCGGGTATCATTCGGAATAGCCAGGGTGACCAAATCCACTGACTCCTGGTAATGTCCGGTTTTCCTCAGTGCATATGCCTGGAGACAGAGCAGTTCCGGTTCGTATGGATAGTTAGCGAGACCTTCATTGGTACTGGTAATGACGCCACTCCAGTTCCTTTCTGCCATCAGGGCCTTTCCCAGGTTTTCGTACCCTGTCGCATTCATTATCACGGGGACTTCTTTTGCGTTATCTGTGCTGGAATTCGCCAACCCGGTGACGGGAATGCAGAGAGATAGTATAAGAAGAAGTATTATGAAAGGAATTTTTGCATAGTTTGAGAAAAAGCAATTCTTTGTCCGACCGGGCGCCATAGCATAGTATTGGATAACAGGGGTACTAATAGGTTTATTATCCGGAGTACCAGGCCAATGAATTGCAGGATTCATGCGGTATTTCCGGGAATTACCTGATAAACGGTAATTATGACCTGATGATCTTATGTTGCGAGGGAATACATTGCCCGGGCATAAATTTTGGCAATCGTAATGAGTTCGTCACACCCGATTGATTCATCAGCGGCGTGTATGTTATTGGTCTTCCCTGGGAAATACGGCCCGAATGCAACCATACCAGGTACCTTACGTGCATAGGTGCCACCTCCTATCGCGACAGGCTCCCCGGGATCACCTGTCATATCATGGTAGATTGTTGATAGTGTACTGATGAGATCCGATCCAGGTGGATAATAGAGTGGTGGCTGATGTTTCCTTATACTGGTCAGGATTTCCTGGTCTTTCAGGCTCTTCTGGATATGCTCCATAACGTTGTCGAATGTATCAGTCACCGGGTACCTGATATCGACGGATAGTGTGAAATTTCTGCCCCCGTAGCGTATCACACCGGCATTCAGGGTGAGATGTCCTGATGGTTGGTCCGCCATGTCAAGGCCGAATAATACACCCGAGGTTTCCATCCCGATTCTTTCCTCGAGGAACCTTACCATCCTGCTTGCTTCGGGAGGGTCTAGCTGCAGAGTTGACAGGAAAGAAACAACCTGCATGATTGCATTTTTTCCAAGCTGAGGTTTGGATCCATGGGCTGAGACCCCCGCTGACCTGATGATTATAAGGTCTCCATTTGCTTCTGCTGCAATCATAAACCCTGATACCTGCGAAAATTCTTTACATTTCCTGATGATTTCAAGAGGGTTACGGGTCCGTATCTCTGCTGCAGCCCTGTCCGGTACCATGTTGACTGCTTCACCGCCATTGAACGAAACGAGGAAGTCCTTACTTGAATTTCTGCAATCAAAAGAGATCTTTCTGGTGAAATTGACCTGGAGAATACCCATCTCTGCAAATACTACCGGGAAATCTGAATCAGGAGTAAAACCGCAGACCGGAGGTTTTTCCCTTGACAGGTACTGTGTGATATCCAGATCCCCTGTCTCTTCGTCCGTTCCAAAAATTACCCTGATACGCCTGGTGAGTGGCACACCACTATCCCGAATCGCTTTAAGGCTGTATAAGGCTGATAGAATGGGCCCTTTATCATCAAGGACTCCCCGGCCATATATCCTGTTTTCATGAACCGTGGCACTAAATGGTGGGAACGTCCAGTGATCCCCCTCGGGAACTGTATCGAGGTGCCCGAGGACAGCTATGTAGTCCTCTCCCTCCCCATATTCCACAAATCCGATATAATTATCGAGATTTTCTGAAAAAAATTTCATAGAACGGGCGATTTCAAGGGTTGCCTGGAGGGCCGAAGCCGGACCCTGCCCACATGGTTTCCCTGGTTCCGGGTCTCCTGCGACACTTCGTATTTTTGTGATGCTCCGGACTGATTCTGTAAGTTGTTGACTGTCCTGTTCGATCAACCTGTCGAATACCGAATATATGTTACTCTTTTTTAAAGACATTGCCAGCACCAGCATTCAAAATTCTAAAAAACCATAACGTTCACGTGTTGAACGACAGGGGGATACGTTATTCCACTCCTTTCTGTTCCTCATAGTAACCATATATAGTTACTGAAACTGGTGAATATCCAACGCTATTTGGCTTTATTCATCTGTTCAACATCATATATCCGATATTTGGCGCCCGGAAAAATATTCCTGTCTGCCCAGGTATCGTTCCTGAAATCCTGTCCGGTTACCGGTACATTGTTTTGCGTACGATAACCCTCAATGAGCGCATGAAATGTTAGATCATACCTGCATGGCGTTATATCGGTACAGATCCGGTTGAGGTATGGTGTTTTAGAAAAAATCAAATCCTTAAATTTATGGCTGGATAGTATAACGAAGTTATTAATGAGGTTAATTATTGCATTCTATTTAAGGCAGCGGGCACCTGACAACAGGTACGACCATAATGTATTTACCTCATGAAGTGATTGATGAACCTGATTACTAACCGTCCCGATCGGCGTTTGACCCCTTAAAATACGGTAAAACGCCGATATATTTATATACTTAATATTATATTTACTATTTGAGGTATTTACAATGGCAGATTTACCTATTGCGGCAGTTGTAAGAATTGCAAAGTCGAACGGAGCCGAAAGAGTCGGCAGTGATGCAGCAGCAGCACTTGTAAAGAAGACTGAAAAATATATTGCACACCTCACCAAAGAGGCAAACAAGCTTGCGATCCATGCAGGCAGGAAGACGCTGAAAGAAGAAGACATCGAGATGGCTGCAAAGTCATCCTGATTCTTTAATTTCAACTAATCCACACTTATCCGGATTGTCCCGGTCGCTTTTTTATCTTCGTTATTTCAACAGGTCATTTTGGGGACGTCAATCTGATATCCCAGGGTCGGATGTCAATTCTATTTCAGCTGATGTTTTTTTGGGTACCCTGAATTTAGGGCAATCATTTTAGCCAGAGGTCCCGGGCAGGTAAATTGCGGAAGAAAGCAGGTGTCTAATCCCTGCGGACTGCAAGGAGGGGTGTGAGCCCCGGTCCGGAGACTAACGAATTGATATCTGTACAGACCTGGAATGATCTTTTTGACAGCTCCGAACATACCAGGCCATTCATATCAGAAAATTCACCTGCCGGGCCTGACAGGACCCTTGTTCCGTCATAATGGAGGAAGGAGCCTTTTCCAGCGGCGAGCAGGGAATTTCCCGTTGATTTGATGTCAAAAATCGCTGAATCCAGGAAAAATGGCTCCATTCTTTCCTTACACACGTGGTATAATCCTCCGAAATCCAGGGAACGGCGGGCGCATCCAGCCGAAACAACCATATCGCCATTGATGCAGGGGTACGGTATAATACCGCTGACCGGTTGCCGCCCGTCAACGGTTACTACCCGGCCGGTTTCTCCATCAACCAGTTTCAACCCGCCCTGCAGCTCTCCCCTGTTAAAACCTACATAGATGGAATTTCCTGGTCCGGCAGCCATTGAAATCTGTGCAGCATCGAACAGCCACTCCCCCAGCGGCAGTACTTCCCAAACACCAGAATCGAGAGAAAACCGGTACAGGTTAAACGGAGATAACGCAATGATTTCGTCTTCCCGTATAATCATGCGGTAAGTCCTTTCTTTTGCGGGGACCGACCCGAATCCCGGCCTGTTCACGCGGGGTGGCGGGGTCCGGGTAGTCCCTTTGGCAAGTCCGGCAAAAGGGATGTCTGTCAGAAACTCCCAATCACCGGAGGTATTGACCCAGATATCCCCTTTCTCCATTGCAGCCAATACCCGGCCATCCGGAAGGAGAAAAAAATCGTCCACCGCACTAACAAACGGAGGGGTCTCCCTCTGGAACTCCCTGCTGTCCAGGTTAAAAGAGAACAGCGTACGTTCGAAATAGTGGAGCCAGAGTGTTGAGCCACTGAGATCAATCCGCTGCAGGTGTTGCCCAGGCCTTTCCATTGATTTCTCCGGTTACGGTTGTATTCCGTAACAACGGGGCGGGAAGTTCAACATAGGATTTGCCCGGTACCTTGTATTCATTTTGGTAAAACCGTGGCGGGGGGAGTTATCCCGGGCCTTTCTTTCATTGAATATTCCAGGACCTTTGCGAGGTGGACCTGCCCATTCATGATCCGTTGCACTTCACGCCAGCTCACCACATAAATCCTGCCATGAAGGTTGAATACGAGGTCCTTCTTTTTCGCTTCCCGTACCGGGGAGAGCCATGCGCATCCCTCCTCATCGCCTGCCTCATTGATAACTCCTGCTGACTGGCCCGATGACAGAAGGATACAATCAGATTTTATCAGGTACAATGTCCCTCCCCCTATTTCGAGAACGATTGCTTCTCCGCTCATGTTCATAGTCCCGGCCCTGGTATACGAATCAGAGATAAGCTGTTTCATCACTCTCACCTAATTAAAGATATAATCCCGCATTGCACTAAAATATGGCGTCAGACACTGATTTTACACAAAATTCAGGCAATACAGAGATTGTAAAAAATGTGTCGGGGTCCCCCGGGTATCATACGTGTATCCTTCGAGTCCGTGAAGGTAGATCGACCATCATCCGGGATACGAAAAAATGTAATAACCCTGGAATTCAGGTAATGACGAGATAGGCAATAAGTGACAGGAGGAACGCCAGCAACAGCAGGGCGATACTGATGGGTCCAATCAGGGAGAGCATGGCATTTACAGCACTCGCAAGCTGTGCAATCCGCTGCGATCCGAATATGACCACTTTTTCACATTCAACAGTACTACCCGCTACATCTGCTTCTGCCATATCGGCAAGTGCCTCTGTCAAGGCCTTTTCAACAAGGGGCATGATAGATTCAACGGGGACATGGAGGCCTACAGGATTATTACCTGATATCGTGTTCACAACATGGGAATCTGTTGTCATCACCTCGAGTTCATCCACGGTTCCCGAAAAACCCGCCCTGATTACCTCCCGTACCCCTTCAAGGATATTGTTCCCATCGAATAGCACGTAGGCCGTGACCTGGCCCCCTGCCGATACGGCGAGCACCTGGATACCCTGGTCTCCAAACCCTTCCTCACGGGAGTAAGGGACTGCCATGTGTGCCACACCGATCCTCAACGGGTGGGCTTCCATATCAGGATAACGCCTGAATGCTTCTTTACTGGCGTTCATGTATTCCCGTGCAACCGCTGTTGCCGGATGGACTGGTGTCATATCTTTGGTACTGCAGTTATGGGCATCAACGAACAGGATGTCCCGGCTCACACTATGCCCTTCTGCCATTATTGTCATCCCGATATTGAAATCAAGGTCTTCAGTCCGTAACGGTGAACGGGTACCCACAATGAGCAGTGCGTCACCAAACCGCTGGACGAGAAGCGAAACAGACCCGAACTGTATTCGTTCTGACCTGCTTGCGGTTGGCATGAACGTAAGGTCATTCATCGGCCCCCGCATTGCATCGACAATTTTCTGGATCTCATGTTCAGATACCAGGTTGAAATCATGGGTGGCACACCCGTGGGGGGCCATCACAATACCTTCAAATGCCTCCTGCAGGCAACGTGGAATGTTCCCGCCACCAATATCACCCATCGGGCCGGGGTGAACATTCGGTACGGTAAAGATGACGCTGTTTTTACCATTCTTCCTGAAAAACAGGCTTACCTGGGGGACATATACCTCCTCTCCAATCTCCCGGAAAAAGTCTTCCATCCCCTTCGATCCATCTGTGAGGTGAGCAATAAAGGCGTTCAGGAACGATAGCACCCTGATATTAAAGGCACGCTGAAGAGGTCTTTCGATCAGCCAGAGGAGCAGGATAAACATCAGGACAAAGACAATCCCGAGTACAATCGCGAGTGTGAAGAACGGGGGCGGGAAGAGAAGGGTCCCAAGAATAATCGCTGTCGCCGCCTGGAATAATGCCGGGGGCAGCATATGGGCTACCCGGTAGTCAGAAATGGCAACAAGTACCATCAGCCGGATCCCGGAAATGAAACCAAGCGAGATTGCAAAGAACAGCGGGATCAGGCCGACTGAAAATATCATGGCGGACAGGGTAATAATTACCGAAAAAATGGTGCATGCGAGTGCAAGTAACGCTGACCTGTTCCAGGTCATTTGTTTGCCAAACAGGTTGATGTAAGGTTTCGTACAGAGAAATGCAATAATTGCCGGAATGGTAAATCCAAGGGTTCCCAGAAAGACGAAACCCCCGTATATCCTGGTGCTGGCGCCATCGATGATGAGGCCAAGGATTACCAGTATCAGGAGCGATACCGGCCAGGAAGGTGCATTAAAAAGATACCTGCTGAGCCCTTCAAGACGCACGTCCCCCGCGACTGCCATTTAGGAAAAACCTCCCAGTAATAGTTCGTAACGGCCTGCACCATGATGAATGACCTGTGTACTGGAATACCTGAGTGGGCGTGAATAGAATGGGGCATTCAGCGCAAGGCTCTCGTATTCTCCGCCTTCCCCGGCAAGGTGGATATGATGGCGGGCCGAGATTTTCATGAGCCGTTCAATAAGGTCGTTATCGATGTGGCTGCCAAGAAACTCTTCTGATAAGCCATCTGCCGCGGTCACCACGATGACAGCATCCATTCTCGCTGCTACTTCCTTGAGAAGCAATTCAGGGTCCATCTGCCAGAGTGGCGCAAAGACTTCGATATCCAGGCTCTCTGCAATTGCATGGACGCGGTCATTCTGGTACGCTGAATTCACAGCACCGACGGTAATACCATCTATCTCCAGTTTTTCCAGGCCTTCTGAAAGGTCTTTTAATTCGTCTTCTTTCTCACCCTTTGTAAGAATTTCAGCATACACGATCCCGGAAAGACGCGCGATAACCGGTACTGCGTCAAGGTTAGAGCTGTGAAACATGAAGGAGTCGGGGTTATCCGGCCGGACTGTGACGAGATGGGTGACCTGGATCCCCTGGTCAATTGCCTTCTGGACTGAAAGGATTGAATCTTTTCCGCCCGATGTTAGCGCTGCAAACCCCATGATAGTATTACGTCGATCTCGTTGGTTCTAAAAGGCTTCCAAAAGACTGCGTGTAACGGGCTGCCATCTGCTCCCAGTCAGGCAGGTTTGTCTGGCAACCTACCTTTTCCACAGCGAAGGACGCGGTAATAGTGCCGATCTTACAGGCGGTATAGGATTCGTAACCACGGTAATATGCAGTCAGAAAACCTGCGCGGTACGCGTCACCAGCCCCGGTCGGGTCGGCCATTGTTACGGGAAATGCTGGTATCCGGGAAGAATTCCCGTTCTCGTGAAGGACACTTCCCTCATTTCCCATGGTAATGACGACCATCGGGACACGGTTGATTATCTCCTGTTTACCAGTACCGAGAATATTCTCCATCCCGGCGATCTCATGCTGGTTTGCAAATAAGACGTTGATAGTACCGAGGATTGCATCCAGTTGTTCTTTTGTATAACGGTGAAGGTCCTGTCCCGGATCAAAGGTAGCAAATTCACTCCGTTCGGCGACCCTTACATTGAAACCCGGGTCTGCGGTAGCCATATGGACAAAAGGGAGTGCCGGTGCGTCCTCGCGTTCAAACGCCACGGATGCACCCCACTCGAAAAATGTGATCTGGTCGCCTGCATCATCGGTGAACATGAATGCCGTGGCGGTATGGGCACCAGGTATGGTAAAAAACTGCCTGGAAATTCCAAGTTTTTCCATCCATTGCTCGTATTCGCTCCCCAAAAAATCACTCCCTACAGCGCTGACAAGGGTACAGTGCTCATCGAGTTTTGCTATCCCGGCAGCGATGTTTGCCGCCCCACCGCCAAAATACACCTTCCGGTCAAGGATATGGATAGAACCATTCACTGGCGGGAACCGGGGGACACGGCAGATATGATCAATTGCCGTATGGCCGACCACCGAGATCATTGTTCCTCATCGTCGGGGTCCCTTTCGTTTAGTTCTCCCGTTTCGCCTCTTCCCGGTGAATATGCTTTATTTCGTCCAGGTCTCCCTTTCTGTGGTTTTTTTGTGTCGATTAGTACGGGTTTGTTTTTATCTTCGTTTATTTCCTGCACGTCCTTTACCTGCAGCGGGATATCCCGGAGTGCCTTTCCAATCGTTGACTTTGCAATCCGTGATGCATGTTCGGGTGACTCGGCACGGAACACTTTCATATCAAGGAGGAGACCGACAAGCGCGGTGTCTGCGACAACGATGGCACTGTTCAGTTCCCCTTCGCAGAACGGGCAGGCGAGCATTCCTGCCTCAACTTCTACAAATTTGGCCTGGGGATTCAGGCGCTTTCCTGCCTCGCTGATTGCAATCCCTATTGCATCATCAAGGGTTTTCACGTCTTTTAGTATCCAGGCCGATTCCAGAGTGACATTATAATCAGGCATTTTTTACTTCATCTCCATTTTTTTAACAATATAATTCCCGGCTGAACCCTTTCGTCTCCTGCTACCAGGCATCAAAATGCACGTGCTCACCCACGGCCATACGTTCTGTCAGCGTACCATGAGGTTTTCCTTTTCCCACCGTGAGTATTGCGACAGCCCTGATATGCGGGGGGAGCCCGAGGATATCACGCACTTCGTCTTCATCGAATGCACCGACCCAGCAGGAATGGAGGCGCCGGGAATGGGCCGACAGCATTATGTACGTGCACGCGATGGTCGCGTCCTGAACGGCGTACAATATACCCCGTTCACCATACCGGGACATTGAACGCACATAATTGGCACAGACAACGATGAGGACCGGTGCGGCTTCCAGCTGCGGCTGATCGTATGCGGCCCCCATGAGTGCCTCCTTCTGGTCGGTTTCCCTGATGACCACTGCATCCCATGCTTCGAGATTCCCTGCACTCGGGGCGGTGCTGGCACTGTCGAGGAGGAACACGATATCGTCCTCGGATAGATCCTCGTCGAGATAATCCCTGACCGAGGTCCGGCTGATCAGGAAGTCTTGGAATTCAGATGAGTCCATGTTCGTTTAGTACCTGCCAGGACGCCTGTGCAACCGTTGTTGAACCTGTCACTGCCTCACTGATACGAAGGGAAGCGGGCCCGTACTGTTCACTCTCGACAAGGCTGATTGCTTCAGACAGGAGGTCGGTTGAGCGCCTGAAGCCTGACTGTTCGGTCGAACGCAGTGCCATCGCCAGTTCGCCACGTATTGCTTCCATGATCATAATGAGCATCCGTCTGCCACCTGCACGCTCTTTTTCGGGGAAACTTCCAACGGCAGCAACAAGTTGCGAACAGACAATCAATTCACTTTTTGCCCGGTCTGCAAACTGATAGTTATTAATTGCAGCTTTAAGATCCATACTCAATAGAAACTCCGCTGATTAATGATAGTATGGATGCGGGAAAAAATGTTTCAGGAATAAAAGTTGCCCTGCCATGACCCGGGGCTTGTTACATTCCTGCACGTATTCCAAATTATCGGGCTGACTTCTGCTTTGCGCCCATTATTGATACTTTTGCGCGGCGCATTGATTTCCGGACGATTGTGTCTGCCGGGTTTCCCATGTCGCGGCCCCTGCCGCCACGGCCTCCCCTGCCGCCCCTGCTGCCGCCCCTTCGTCCGCCGGGCCTGCCACCCTGGTCTCCGGCGAGCTGCTCAAGCTTCTTCAGTGTGGCGCCCGCCCTGAACCGCTGGTTGGGTCCTGGTCTCTTTACTTCACCTTCTGATTTCGGGACAAGCCTGATCTGGCCTTTAACGCCTTTGACCTGTACCCATTGTGTTGTTCCTGTCTTTCCCATGAAACTCCTTTATGATTAAAGCAGGATTCTTCATAAAGTTTCGCCATTATTCCCCAGTAAACGGGGAAAATATGGAGTAAAAAAGACGGGTGGTACCGGGTTACGGAGATTTACCTACCCGTTCGATCTCCTTCCGCAGGAGCTCGCTTACTACTTTACCATCCGATGAGCCCCGTACTTCGGCCATAACGACCCCCATGAGGGGTGCTAGGGCCGCATTCCCTTTCTCCTTCACGAAGGCAGTCCGTTCATCGACGATCTTTATAATAATCGCATGGAGCTGGTCTCGGCTGACAGCAGGGGCGCACTTCTTTATTGCTTCTTCGCTGCCAGCCCCTTTTGCAACCATTTTTAATAGTTCAGGGATGGCTTCTTTGGCGGCTTTTCCTGATTCAACCGCATGCAGCACTTCAATGAACTGGTCATCGGAAATCATGGAGATATCTGCCCCATCCCTGTGGATCTCCTTGAGCGTTCCAAGGATAGTGCGGGCGGCAAGCGTCGGGTTTATTGTTTCTGAAACTGCCCTTTCAAAGAGCGGGAGCCGTTCAGAGAAAGCGATCTGCCGCGCAAGCCCTTCGTCGAGACCGAGTTCCGTGCTGAAACGGTGTGCCCGAACGGTAAGAAGTTCAGGCAGGGAAAGGTGGTCCCACGTGGATGGTTCGACGAGGACAGGAAGTACATCTGTCTCGGGATACATCCTTGCTGCCCCCGGCAATGGTCGCATATACGCGGTGTTTCCCTCGGCAAGCATCTTCCTCGTCTCTTCCGGGACCCCTTCCCGTGCAAGCCCGGCCCGTTTTATGACCTGCATGGCCGCACAATGTGCCTGCTTCGGCGTTGCGGCAACGAGGACGATGCAGTCATTATCAGTTGTCCCCAGTGTAGTATGGAGTGATTTCACTTCTTCAGCGGTAATCCCGTATGCCGGGAGCTCGTCAGTATGGAAAATCCCGCCTACCCCGCACTTTTTCGCATAATCCGACATCTCGGTACCGAGCCGTCTCCCGGGCTGGATCTCGTAGCCGACAAGGCCGGAAAACCCGTTGAGCCGGACTGCAAGGACCATTTTAGCTTTTTTAAGGATTGCAGAACCGGTCCCCGAAAAGAGGCCTGTAACATCAACAGGCTCCGGTTGCACTGACGCCCCACGGGATACCAGCTGGTCCCTGATTAGGATCAGGTTCTGCTGCCGCTCTGCCTCGCGTTTCACAACCTCTGCAATGAGGTCAAGTTCCTGCACCCCTTTCACCTCGATCCGGGCCCCTCCCCGAATGGATATATTGACGTCCTGCCTGATCGTCCCGAGCCCGCGTTTTACCTGGCCGGTTGAACGGAGGACCATACCAAGGTACCCCGCCATCTCCCTGACTTCCTCAGGTGTGTGCATACAGGGTGATGTGGTAATCTCCACGAGGGGGATCCCAAGACGGTCGAGCGAGAAAACCTCACCCTCCACGCGCTGCGCTGCCTCCTCTTCTAGGCAGAGTGTTTCGATCCTGCCGCCATTTGGGAGTGTGCCGTTCACTGCAACCAGGGCCGTACGCTGGAAACCACTTGTGTTGGAACCGTCAATTACCAGTTTACGCATCATATTGACCTGTTCAATCGGAGTCATGCCGAACATTTTTGCAATGGTAAGGCTGAGTAACAGGGCTTCCTGGTTGAGCGGGCACGGGGGCTCCTCGTCATTCTCGACAAGGCAGGTCGAATCATACGTATAATAGGTGAATTTTCTCTCCCGTTTCATCTCCTCGCGGGCTGCGTCATCGATCTCACCCATCTCGCTTTCGGTCGCACGGAGGTACCGGTGGTATTCACCCGAGTGCTCACCTGACTTCCGGAGCAGGGTCGGACACCTGCAGAAGAGTTTTTCCTTAGTATCGAGCTGCTGGTGGATCTCAATCCCTGCAAGGAGCCCGATCTTTTCATAGTCCATGGCGTGACCTCCTCATGCATTCTCCTTTCAGAGAAGAGGAAAGGAGCAGACGCTGCTTCTCCGGGTCCTTTTCATTGCCGAGTACCCACATCATTTTAACGAGGGCAACCTCCGGCAGTATATCGGCGCCTTCGATTACTCCTATTTTCAGGAGATCCCGGCCGGTATCGTAAACCCGGTCACAGACCCGCCCGTTTAGGCACTGAGATGTCATCATTGTCACGGTTCCTTCATCGGCTAGCGTTTTGAGGGTGGGTATCCATTCAGTGCTTACGTGACCAAGACCGGTACCCGCAAGGACAAGCCCGTGTACCTCCCCAGCTTCCGGGAGCACAGATGGTGGCATTCCCGGGTAAAAGTAAAGAAGTCTGCAGGACTCATCGAGGGCCTGCCTGACAAACGGTTCACTGGTTCTCCTCTTCATCGCTTCCTGTGAAAGGTCCACCTTCAGTGACGGGTAATCCACGTACCCCAGGGGGGGTATACCGATACTCTGGAATGCATCACGTCTTGAGGTATGCATCTTCCTGACCCTGGTTGCCCGGTGTATTGCACACCGGTCATCGCTTGTCGACGCATGCATTACTACGGCGACTTCCCCGAGAGGACTGACTGCAGCAGTTGCGCTGCATACTGCATTCATGGTATTATCACTGCTCGGCCGATCAGCTGACCTTTGGGAGCCCACAAATATGACCGGGACCGGGGTATCAATCATGAAACTGACCGCGGCCGAGCTGAAAGACATGGTATCGGTACCATGGGTCACGATTACACCCATAGCCCCGTCCTTGATCTCGTTATATATTGCGTTGGCAAGTTCCTGCCATATTGCAGGAGTCATATTTTCAGAGAGGATGGTGTACAGCTGCCTTGTCCGATACCTGCCAATCCCGGAAAGACCTGGAATTGCCCTTAAAATATCATCGGCATCGAACTGGCTTGTAACGGCTCCGGTGCGGTAATCAATCCTGCTTGCAATTGTCCCGCCAGTTGAGATAATCGAAAGGGATGGGAGGGAATCATCCTGCGTGGTTGAAATTTCGGGTCGCTTTACCGTAACTGGTCGTTCAAGGAACCTGCAGGTCTCCCTGCTCACACCGATGTTATACCCGCTATCAAGCTTGATTACCGCTTTTCCATCCCGGTCGGTAATATATGTCCCGTTAAGGTGGGTGCCCCCATACGTGCAGTCCACCAGGTCACCCGTTTTTAGTTGTTCCATTATTGTGCAAGCCTCTCTGCTTTTGTTAACATCGATTCAATAGCATGGCTGAGGCGGAGTTTTTTCGATTCAATATTTTTTTGGTCCATGTTCAGCTTCTCTCTTGCAAGCGCAATTCCTTCCGCCGTCGCTGAAGGTGCAGGTCCGCCCGGGTGGTTCCGTGCGGCAACACTACCTTCAACAGATAGTGCATCAACGACCTGTTTTTCAGTAAGACCCCTTTCTGATAATGTTTTTCCGGTGATCTCCCGTGCAGCATCATCAAGGGTATTGTTGTCTATTGATCCAGCTTTTACCGCCCTGCCGACGATGCTGTGGGCGGTCCGGAATGGCATGTTAAACTCCCGGACCAGAAGGTCTGCCACATCCGTAGCAGTTGACATCCCCCTCCCCGCCTCGGCTCTCATCCGGTCGGTATTGAACCTGGCGCCTGACAGTATGCCGGGCAGCAGGTGAAGGCTCATCGTAGTGTCCCGTGTCCCCCGCCAGAGGTGCGGAGTCAGCTCCTGGAGGTCACGGTTATAGCTCATGGGCAGGCCCTTGGTGATGATAAGTGCCGCGGTAAATGCCCCGGCAACCGAGCCTGCCTTCGCCCTCATAATTTCTGCGGTGTCCGGGTTTTTCTTTTGCGGCATAATTGAACTTGTTGAACAGAATGAATCCTCGAGGCTGACAAAACCGGTGAATGAAGAGCTCCAGAGCACCAGCTCTTCACAAAGCCTGCTTATCGTGGCCATCAAAATCGAGAAGGCCGCGAGGACTTCGAGGGCAAAATCGCGGGTTGCTACTGCATCCATGGTATTCAAAACAATCCCCTCAAATCCGAGCAGCGAAGCAGTATAGTCCCGGTCTATCCGGTACCCCGTGGACGCAAACGCAGCTGCACCTAGCGGAGACCTGTTTACACGGGCATATGCCTCGTTCAACCGGTCAAAATCCCGGGAAAAAGCCTGTTCATATGCGAGGAGATGGTGGGCGAGTGTCGTTGGCTGGGCATGCTGGAAGTGGGTAAACCCGGGCATAAATGACTCGCGGTGTTGTTGTGCGCACCCGAGAAGGACTTCCCTGACTTTAACCAGTGAATTCATCTGGTCGATAAGTTCGTCCCGTAAGTGGAGCCTGATACAGGCGGCTACCTCATCGTTTCTTGAGCGCCCAATATGGAGTCTTCCTCCAGCCTCTTCGCCCGCCGCAGCAATAAGCACGGACTCTATGCCTGCATGGATGTCCTCAAAATGTTCAGAAAAGGCCTCTTCAGGTACCCCCGTAACCTGCATACCGAGCAGCACCCTCATGATAGCTGCGGCATTATCCTGGCCAATCACGTTCTGCCGTTTCAGCATCAGGAGGTGGGCAATATCCACAAGCAGATCTGCCTCTGCGATACTCCGGTCTGCATCCATTGAGGAAAGGAACTGCTTGATTCCCTGCGCCCTTTCACCCGACAGTCGTCCACGTCTGACTACATCTTCCTGCATCGAAAGTAATCACTCCTGATTATAAATTGGCCGCAGGATGAGATTAAAGCCACGCTTTTCTTGAGGCGAGCTCGATTGCCCGCTGGACTGATTCCTTCGGAATTATCGTGGCAACGGGAATATGGACAAGCTGTTCAATAACACTGCTGACGATTGGAGCACAGACAATTGCTACTGCACCTTCCCGTTCTGCCCTGACCGCAGCGACGATTGCGTCCTCCATGGTATGCACAGGATATTCACGGATCGTAATATGGTGTCCTTCTACGTCAGCAGTCCGCTCAACTACAATATCGAGTACCGGGCGAGCTGCGATAAGACCAATAAACTCCTCCTCGTTATGCCGGTAATATCGCCGTAGCGCACGGACTATAGCCCTCAATGTGGATAAGTTCGGGGAGCGTTTACCATGAAGGATTTTATAGAGGGAACTCTGGGCTATACCACTTTCAAGGGAGAGCTCCCGGATCGTTATTCTCAAATCCTTTCGAAGAATATCATTAAGAACAACGACAAACTCTTCATCTGATAACAGGGCTGCCCTCATGAGCTTGTCAACAGGGTCCATCTGTACCATAGTAGTGATACAATAAGGACAATTTAATATTAAAATATTCGTTTTGTGCCAGTGATAATATATAATACTCAATTTTTATGGACATTTATAACCTGCTTATTATCCAATTGTAAAATATTATGGGTTTAATCAATACTATTGTATCCATTTTTTATCCTTAAAATGAATATATAAATATTGACAGGTCGACATTTTCTCTTATGAAGAAGATCGCTTCCCTTATTGTCTGCATCACCCTTGCAATGGTCCTTCTTATTGCAGGATGCACACAACCAGTAACTCCCCCAACAAATGTTACCCCCCAGGTAACAACTCCTGCCGGCACTGGCGCCACAGAAGTCGATGTCATGTATGCAGGAGGTGTAGGGCCGATGCCGGTCCTCCTCTCAACGAACCAGGTAGATGGCTACATCGCATGGCAGCCGTACGTATCCGTTGCAACGGTATCAGGTATCGGGCAGCTTGTCACCTATACCAAGGACTTCCCCCCGGTTCCGGAATGGAATAACCACCCCTGCTGTGTCCTCACTGTCCGTGATGAACTGTATGCAAGCAACCCTGATTTTGTTAATGCCATGGCAGCCCAGACAATCCTCGCTGACCAGTGGATTACCGATCATCCAAACGAGGCAGCTGCTGACATGTCTACCTGGATTATCGGGAACGACACTATTAAGTTTGGTGACCAGTCTGTCCCGGCATTCAGTGTCTTAAAAGATGCGATCCCCACGGTACGGTACACAACTGAGCCCACCCCGGAATGGATTAACGGAACTGAAAATTTCGTTAATGCCCAGATCAGCCTCGGTTATATCACCGGCTCACTGAAAAACACCAGTGCCGAAAACAGGGATGCCCTGCTGTTCAATTTCAAGCCGTACAGGGACGCGAAACAGATGATTGCTGACAAGAAGATCGTCACCCCTGCCAAACTGAACAAACAGGTCGGAATCGGGTACCTAAAGGGTGATATGCACGGTGGTTCTCTCATTATAGCAGTCAAGGAATGGAAATACTTCAACGACACCTACGGCATCGCAATCAAGCCACGAGACCCCACGGCAACAAAACCGGAAATCTGCGATCTTATTGTCAACGGTGTGACAGTTGCTGAACTGAAACTCGTTTCGGCAGATGCCGGGCCACAACTGATGCAGATGGAAGCGACAGATATTGTCGGAATGGGTTATGCCGGGGTCCCCCCTGCAATCGGGTCTATTGACAAAGGGTCCGCGATAAAAGTACTGATGCCCATTAACACGGAGGGATCAGGACTTGTCGCAACAAAGGGTTCCCCTGCCCACGACTGGAACAGCTTCATCAGCTATGCGCAACAGCGTTCTGCAAGTGGAAAACCATTAAAGATTGCAGCGCCGTCCAAAGGGTCCATCCAGGACGTAATGTTGCAATACTCCCTGAAATCAAGCGGTGTGACAATAAAATTTGTCTGACACCAACCTGTTTTTACGGGATTCACACCATGGTACGTTCATTTCCACGGATATATCCGACATCGCGTTCTCATCGTAACCGGGATGCCCATGTTCCGGTCCGGAACATGATGTTCATACTATCCTTTCCTATTTCGGGATCTTCCGTGAAAGAAGGTTCATCTGGCTGCAGGGAGAAATAACACCATGCAAATGCCCCCCGAGCACCAACGATGGTGGCATTGGATCCTCTCAAAATCCATCCTTTTAAAAATTGCGCTTCCGGTTATCATTATTATCAGCTGGGAAGTGCTCTCGGTACTTATCGATAACCCATTTATCCTCCCTTCGATAGAATCTGTCCTGCTCGTGCTGTCGAGGCCATTTGCCGATATCCTGGGAAGCGGGAGCCTCATTGGCAACGCAATGGTCAGTCTCGGGAGAGTATTAATTGGATTTTTTGTTGCAGCCGTGCTCGCAATCCCTCTTGGTATTGCAATGGCCCGGAATGGTAAGGCCCACGATTTTTTTGATTCCACGATACAGGTATTCCGTCCAATTCCCCCGCTCGCCTGGGTCCCTCTTGCCCTTGCATGGTTCAGGATTGGCCTCTTGTCCATGGTATTTATAATCGCAATCGGTGCTTTTTTTCCCATCCTGCTTAATACACTCGACGGGGTGAAAAGCATAAAAAAGACATGGATCGAAGCTGCTCAGACGCTCGGTGCAAAAGAAAGGCAGGTCCTGGTCAACGTGGTCCTCCCTGGTGCAGCCCCTACCATATGGACCGGTCTCCGGGTAGGGTTCGGCATTGCATGGATGTGTGTCGTCGCAGCAGAGATGATGCCCGGGACTAATTCTGGAATCGGGTATCTCATTATTACTTCCTATAATTGGGGCCAGGTGCAGGTAATCATTGCAGGTATTGTTGTTATAGGGGTTATCGGGCTTGGAATTGATTATCTCTTTAAATTTGTTGAGAAGAAGAAATTCATGTGGAGGGAGTTAGACCGATGACACTTCTTGTTGAAAATATCAGCAAAGAATTCGAGCAACGTGATGTCCGCTCGGCTGCACTCGTATCCATAAATCTCGAAGTACAGCAGAAAGAATTCACCTGCGTCCTCGGACCTTCCGGATGTGGGAAGACCACATTACTTCGTATCATAGCGGGTCTCGAGAAACCGACTACGGGAGAGGTCTTTATCGGAGGGGAAAGAGTCACTGGGCCTACACCCCGAATGGCGATGATTTTCCAGGACTATTCGTTGTTTCCCTGGCGGACTGTCCTTGACAATATTTCATTTGGCCTTGAGATGCAAGGGATGGCTGAAGAGGAACGTCACAAGATTGCCGGCCATTATCTTGACCTGATCGGTCTTTGCGGATTTGGAAAAAATTTTCCCTACGAACTTTCCGGAGGTATGCGCCAGCGCGTTGCCGTTGCCCGTGCACTTGCAATTGACCCGTCTGTCCTGTTGATGGATGAACCGTTCGGGGCGCTTGATGCCCAGACAAGGAACATGCTCCAGAAGCAATTGCTTGAAATATGGGATAAAACGAAAAAAACCGTCCTTTTCGTGACGCACAGTGTTGATGAAGCCGTTTTTATGGCAGACCGGATAGTCGTGCTCACGAACAGGCCTGGAACGGTGAAAGAAGTCGTGAATATCGATCTTCCCCGCCCGCGAGACAGGACCAGTCAGGACTTCGCGAAGGTCCGCCGTTATGTGCTCGGTCTGATCGATGAACCCCAGCTCATCCAGTAAGATTTAATAGCAAATATCTCCTTTTTATAAAGAACGAATAGATCAAAGGAGTTCTGAGCCATGGTACGAAAACCGGGAAAGATGTATAGAAACATTTCAAAGAAGGCATATACACGCCGTAAATACATGGGCGGTGTGCCTGGAAGTAAAATTGTCCAGTTCGAGATGGGAAACCTTTCATCCGAGTTTCCACTCGAGGCCCACCTTGTTGTAACAGAGAGCTGCCAGATCAGGCATACTGCACTTGAAGCGGCACGTATTGCAATAAACAGGCGCCTGATGAAAGAGGTTGGAAGAATGAACTTCCACTTTAAAATCAGGGTATACCCACACCACGTGCTCCGCGAAAACAAGCAGGCAACCGGTGCCGGTGCAGACAGGGTATCAGAAGGGATGCGGCTTTCTTTTGGGAAACCCGTAGGGACTGCTGCGCGCGTAGAATCGAAGCAGAAGATTTTCACGATTTATACGACACCCCAGTACATGGAAAAGGCGAAGGATGCACTCCGGCATGGAGGTCACAAGCTCCCCTCACCTTCTTATATACTCATTGACCAGGAACTGGTCATTAATGAATCATCAGAATAATTTATTTTTTTAACCGATTTTATGAATAAATATTCATGGAACTGCGTTTATCTTTTCGACGCTCTGATTTGGGAAAGAGGCTATCAGGGAATTCAGAACTTAAGGTGAGAAATACAACCTGCAGGGATGCGGGGTTTAAATTGTCAACCTTGAGGAAACTGACCTTTGTACTATATCTATATTTTATTCGTCATAGATGTTTGACCTACACGATCAGTTCTGGAAGGCCTTCTTTAATATCGTAAAACCGGACAATGAAAAAAAGAATACGGATGATTACCGGATTAATTGCATGCACATCTTTCAACCCTGGTCGGGAAAACATTTGACCTCATTTTGGGAGCTCATCACAAAGGATCCGTTTACATCTTTTTCTTAAAAACAAGGTTGCATCAACAGGTAAACCGAATAATACGACCCTGCAAATTTCAGAATTCATAAACTAGTTATTTAAGGATAACGAATAAGCCTTATATATTCTATCATTGGTGGAGAGACAACTCAAAAAGAGGAATCGTTATGATATCTGTTTTGCTCGTAGATGATGATCCTGCCCTGTTGGAAATTACCCGTATCTATCTCACGAGGAATAAGGAGATGGTGATGGATGCGGCACAGTCTGCGGCGGAAGGGCTTGAAAAACTTAAGACAAAGACATACGATGTGATTGTATCCGATTACGATATGCCGGTTATGACGGGAATTGAATTTTTAAAAACCCTCAGGCTAGCCGGGGATCAGACACCCTTCATCATCTTCACCGGAAAAGGGCAGGAACAGGTGGCGATGGATGCGATCAATAATGGTGCCGATTTCTATCTCATACGTGCAGGTGACCCGAAAAATGAGTTTATTGCTCTGACCCACAAGATCAGGAAGGCGGTTGAGCAGCACCAGGCAGAACTGGCGATCAAGGAATCCGAGGAACGTCTGCGAAAACTTCTCTATTCTCTCCCGTCCGGTGTCATGGTAATTGATGCAGAAACCCATGTTGTTGTGCAGGTAAACCCTGCAGCACTCCATATGATGGAAGCAACGGAACCTGATATTTTAGGTAAATCATGTTTTGGCATTGTCTGTCCCTCCGAAGAACTTCAATGCCCGATTACTGATCTCGGGCAAAAATTTGATAGTATTGAACGTCTGCTGATACGGAAAGATCACAGCGCCATACCCGTATTGAAAAGTGTTGCACGGATTACGCTAGGAAAACGCCCGGTACTGGTAGAGAGTTTTATCGACCTCTCTGAACAGAAGAAGGTTGAGCGCGAACTCCACGAAAGCCGGGAGAAATACCGTACACTGGTCGAAGAGATCCATGACATGATCTGGCTGATCGATGCGAAAGGGCTGTTCAAGTACGTGAGCCCCCGGAGCTTCAGCCTGCTTGGATACCACCCTGAAGAGTTGATTGGCCATATGCCATCTGAATTCATCTCGTTCGAGGATGCGAACTTTATCCGCGATATGTTCATAAAAAATTTTAAGGAGCATAAGGAGCTGCACCTGATTGAGACCCATACCCGCCGCAAGGATGGAAGGGTCGTCGTTCTTGAATCAAGTGCCATTCCATACTATGCCAAGAATGGCTCCCTTCTCGGGTACCGGGGGGTCAGCCGTGATATAACGGAAATCAAAAAAGGTGAGGAGGTACGGGCCCTGCACGCTGCAATCGTGACCTCTTCTGACGATGCAATTATCAGCGAGGACTTAAATCACCTGATTACGACCTGGAACCGGGGCGCCGAGAGGATCTATGGATTTGCCCGGGAAGAAATGATCGGTACCGACCTGCACGAAATCGTTCCTGATGAGGAAATGGGAGCCCTTCATGATATTGTTGACCAGGTCGTCAAAGGTGAACATGTTGAACATTTCAACACATTCCGGATAAAAAAAACCGGGGGCCATGTTGAAATTTCACTCTCACTCTCTCCAATTCTTGACCACCGGAACAACATCATCGGGATTGCCACCATTGCCAGGGATCTCACGAAACAACGTGAAACAGAGAAAGCCCTGCTGGCCTATATCTCTGAGACTGCCATGAGGTTGAAGAACCCCGTTGAACTAATCGGGGACCGCCTGGCAGATATCCGGGACCAGGTCAAGGCCGGTGATGTAACACCCGATGAGCTCCTCCTCCAGCTCCAGATCCAGATCAAAAATACAGAACAGATTGTTTCGAACCTGCGTGAACTGAACATGGCAATTTCAACGGGTTTTACCAACATACCTGAAGCATACCAGAAATACCTGAAAAGATAGAGCTAACATGGGATTTTCTGCCGATACGCTGAACGAGAACCGGATCGTCCTACTGCTTGCTGACTCGCGCAGGCTGAAGCAGACGAATACCGCGGTAATCAAGGAGCTGACTAGCACAGGCTACAGCGTAATGCTGGTATCTGTCACACTCCCTAACATCGTGATCCGGCGGACGTACGAAGCGGCAGGAATTGACATGTCAAAAGTGTTCGTCGTCGATGCAGTGACAAAATACTCTGGAGGCCAGACGGTTTCTGACGACCCTCACTGTAAATATATTTCCAACCCGGGAAATCTCACTGATATCGGCATAGTCATCACTGAGGGGCTCAAGATCCTCCCGGGGGATAAGAAGTGCCTGTTCGTTGATGATATCTCAACAATGCTCCTCTATTCCCCCTCAGTCACCATATCAAAGTTTATTCATTTTATCACGAACAAGCTCCGGTTATTTGATGTAGCTGGCGTGTTCCTCGCTGTCGAGAAAGGGCTTGACCCGGCCCTGCTGACGCAGATCTCAACATTTGCCGATTTGGTTGAGTCAGTTGAAGAGGCTGAGAAGACGTAAAATCCGGGTTAATGATTGTTTGGGCAGAGGAAATCCCCTGTTAAAATCCTGTGAAAATCAGAAAGTGGAACTACGTCTATAATGAAAATAACCGACGAGTGTTCTCGCATTACTATTGCTGCATGTTGGGTGGCACAACATTCAGTCAGGTCGTTAATAAACTGTTATTTTATAACAAACCAGTTACAATTCATCATACCCTTGAAGCGATCTCAGCTGCACTTAGGGACCTGTTGTAGAATGCGGCTTCGTCAATGGTGCCTTTAAAGAATTTCTGGCCACCTGCATCAGACCCGATATAAATGTCCTCAGAGGTTTTCTTTAGTTTTCCGGTAACCGGTGTTTCTCCCTTGAGAACCCCATTCACATAGAGTTTTAGGGAGGCACCGTCATACGTGAGGGCGAGATGGGTCCATGAATTGAGCAGCACCGGCCCACCCCCCCAGTTTACTTTGTGGAGGACCTTGTCCGCGGTATAAATCGAACCCTGCCACCCGTTATATTTGTCCTGGCCTATGCCCTCTCCGTCCCAGTCCCTCTTCTGGATGATTTTCGTCGTATTCTGCTCCGTTGGGTTTACCCAGGCTTCAAACGCTATCGCGTTCTCCGGTGCTTCAGATGCGGATCCCTGTATACGGACACTACTGTCAATACCATTGAAAAGAAGTGCTTTTCCCTGTTTTCCATTTACCCAGGTTGCATTTGTGATGATGCCCGTATACCCTTTCCCGGAGAGGTCTGCAGTGGTAGTCCCCGCTCCATCGTTAAATGACCAGAACCCTGATGTACCATTTGGAATACCGCCAGGGGATGTCTGTGATCCCCCTGCATCAATGTTCCACTTTGCGATGAGGAGATGTGAATTCTCGTCCACCAGCCGTACTGTAATCGCACCCGGAGGGAATTGTCCTATGGCAGGTGATAATAATTCTGAAAGGTTGTTAGTAATGTAGAAACCACTCGCAGTTTTGAACACATAGAGCGTGTCACCTGGGCGGAACTGGTTCGTTTGCGAGAGTGGAACTGCCCGTGTACTCCCCGTGGATGAATCGATATACACCCCCATTACATATTGTCCCTGGCTGCTCAGGTTCAGGCTTGCAGTATCGCCGCCCCTGTTATACAACTTAACTACATTTTTCCCGGAAATGTTCTGGCTTGTGATATCCGGAGCGATAAATGCGGATTTTGGTGTGAGATCGATAAGGCCGAGAAAAAGTGAGGCAACAATCGCGGCCACTGCGATTACCAGGATAACGATCAGGAACGAACCGATAATTTCGTTGATTGCGTGATCGTTTTTCATGATCTGTGACTCATTGTATGATTATTGGTTGATACGGGGTGGTGATATTATGGTCCGGGGACTAAGCTCATGGAAGCCCGGCCGCAAACCGGGAAGCCACCTCGGCTGGACCCATTGCACTTTCATAGGTATTTAGTCCCCTGATATTCCCATTGAACTTCCTGAGCATACTTGCAGAATCCGGCCACTGAATACCAGCCGGCCCTCCTACCTGGTATGGACCGGTTGGTGTCCGGAGGCCGGTGGTGTCAGGACCTCCCGGGTTTGAACCATACTCCTGCACACCATTTACGAAGATTGACATCGTACCCGGTGTCTGGTTGTAAATGCCGACGACATAAAACCATGTCCCCATTGATGGATGCGTGGTTGATTGAATATATGTCATACCTCCTGATTTTTTCTCACGGGCAAATTCGAATTTTGTGTCAGTCTGATCGTGTTGAAGCTGGTACTGGCGGTTATTATCCGAGTTCCCATTCACTACGATGGTCGCCCATTGTGCATCAGGTGGTGGACTAGCCGGGGCTATGTTCCATTTTATCCACGCTTCAACGGTGAATCCCGGGTACCTGGGGTATGGTGAAGGTGCTCCACCACCGGAGAGGTATATCGTATGCTGGGCGATGAGGATATTTGAGGTCGCATCAACAATGTTCACCGTCCAGGTCCCGTTTAAAAAACCAGTATTATTCTTAACCGGAAATGTGGAATCTGTAACCCATGATCCTGATGCGTTCCGGAATAAGTAAAGGGAGTTCCCCGGCTTCCAACCATTTGGAGCGGTCCCGGGTAACGGGATAAAATTGTACGTTACCGATCCATTCGTCAATGAAAATTTCACCGGTAACCCTGAAGCTTTCGATGGGGCTAGTGACACAGTCTCTCCCTGGGAGAGGAATAACTCAACAGCAGAGGCATTCGTGATATTGACAGGGGTAGCCTGGGTGACAATGTAGGGGGTTTTCGGGAGCGGGACTGCCCAGCCGAGAAAAAGAGCCCCTATGATGGCAGCAAGAGCGATTACGAGTATGACAGCGAGGACTGCGCTGATTATTTCAGATATTCCGCTCTCACTGTGATGCATAAAACGATATTTGGTGCTTATTGCTTAATATGGAATGTGTCGTGGTTATTCTTTTAACAGGGGATACTACGATTGGAATAGACCGATCCCTGCTCAAATTGCGTTATAATGGGATTCCCCCTTACTCGAAACGTTAACTGACGATGAAAAACCCTGTCAGGATATTGGAAGTCCGGCGGCAAACCGTGAAGCCACTTCAGGTGAGCCCATTGCCCTCTCATAGGTATTTAGTCCGCGGATATCCCCGTTAAAAATTCGCGTATTGGCAACCCCTTCAAAAGTAATTCCTCGGGGTCCTCCCCTCTGGACTGGCCCTGTTGATGACCGAAGGCCGGAACTATCTAAATGTTGGGATGCCTCCAGGTGACCATTCACGAAGATTTCCACATCCCCTGGTGTCTGGTTATAGACCCCGGTGACATAGTACCAGGTTCCGGAAACCGGCTGTGTGGTTGAAAATATCCATGTTCCCCAGCTCCCCTGTGTAACGGTTGCAAAGTCTACTTCAAAGTGCAGATCCAGCCGATCGTGCTCAATTTGGTACTGGCGGTTACTATTCGTGTCCCCATTGATAACGATGGTCGTATAAGTCTGGTTTTCCAGATTAGTTGGGATTGGATCCGAAATATCTGGTTTGTTTATCCACTTTACCCATGCCTCGACAGTAAACCCCGGGTACACCGGGTAAGGTGCAGGTGTTAAACCGCCGGTAAGAGCTATTGTATGCTGAGCGATGAGGATTTTTGAGGTCGCATCAATAATGCTCACCTTCCAGGTGCCATTTGAAAAACCGGTATTGTTCTTGACCAATGACGGGGAATCTGTGACCCATGACCCTGTTGCATTCCTGAATAAGAAGAGGGAGTTCCCGGGCTTCCAGCCATTCAGTGCAGCCCCTGGTAACGGGACAAAATTGTAGGTAACCGATCCGTTTTCGTCAATGAAAACTTTACCGGTGACCCTGATGCCGTGGCAGGTGCGAGCGAAACCGTCTCTCCCTGCTCGAGGAATAACTGAACAGCGGAGGCGTCCGTGATGTTGATCGGTGTTGCCTGGGTGGCAATATAGGGGGTTTTCGGGAGCGGGACTACACATCCGAGAAAAATAGCCCCGATGATGGCAGCAAGAGCGATGACGAGTATGACAGCAAGGACTGCGCTGATAATCTCCGATACTCCGCTCTCACTGTTGTGCATAAAACGATATTTGGTGCTTATTGCTTAATATGGGATGTAAGGATGAGGTTCTTTTTATTGCGAAACCTAGAGATTGCAACAACGGTTTGTGTCTGAAATTACGCTACGTTAGCTGAATCAGTACTGCCAAAAGTGCTTTATCAGAAGTGGACATTTTTCTGAATCTGGTATTACGTGGGGTGATCTTGGATGTTATAATGGGTTTGTATCTCGGCCTGAGTCTTTACGTAATCAAAGGTCTGAACTCCGTATATGGATCCGTTGAAAACACGTTGCTGTTGAGAAGGAGGGGGATTTGGCCAATTGATGCCCGACGGTCCTCCAATCTGTTGGTTACCTGAATAAGCCCTTAGACCTGAACTGTCAACGGATCTCGAGCTCTGTGGAGAATTGTTTACGTAAATTGTCATAGTTCCAGGTGACGTGGGGTTGTATACCCCTGTAATAAGATACCATACTCCTTTGATTGGGTTTGTGGTGGAAAATACCTGAATTCCTTGACCCCCCGCCAATACTGTTGCAATGTTAAATTCAAATTTAGTATTGTCCTGGTCGTGTTCAAGATGGTACTGGCGATTAAAGTTCGAATTGCCCTTCACAACAATAGTCGCAAAGGTCTGGTTATCTAAAGGTGTAGAGGGTTTGTTTATCCATTTTACCCATGCCCAAATTGTGAACCCTGTACATCGATTACCAAAATCTATGTTATTTGCATAACAAGGAGATGTATCTTTGAGATGAACATTCCTCCAAACACCTCCACTTGGATATGTTTGTATCCATCCTGATTGAGAGATTTCTTCAATATCATATTTGGTATCAACATCAGGTCCCGTATAAATGAGTCCGGTTATAATATAGTCCCCATTCACATTTGTAATGGCAGATCCGGCGATGGAATTATTGCTTGTCCATCGAACATTTATCCGCCAGTCAGCCAGCCCCGGCTCATTCACATCTCTACTCCCATCACCATCAATGTCATTCCATTTCGTTCCTGATATATATCCGCAGGATGGTAGGGAAACTGTGATTTGTTTTATAATTGAATTTGAGTTACACGCATTTGATACGGTAAGATTGACATTATAGGTTCCGGGACTCACAAAGGTATATGAGGGACTTTGTAGTGAAGATGTTCCATTATCCCCGAAATTCCAGCTCCTGCTTGTTGGACTGCCGGTTGATTGGTCTGTGAATTTGACAGTTAAAGGGGCGGTACCTGAGGATATATTGGGATTGAATGCTGCTGATGGTTTTGTGCAGACGGCATTTACAGTAATATAATTCGGTTCGATTTTCGAATTTGAACAACCTGCATTCGAGGCAGTAAGTCGGATATTATAGACACCTGGTAATGTGAAGACTTGTCTCGGGGATTGGGCCGTGCTAAACTGGGTCCAACTGCCACCTCCTGTTTGGTTTTCCCAGATCCACGAGCTAGGATTATTGGTTGAAGTGTCAGTAAACTGGACCGTGAGTGGTTGGTCTCCTGTAAGTGGTACCCCATAAAAATTAGCAACAGGGGGTGAACATGGAATCGTAAAAGGAATTGGTCCGACTGATCTCTGGCCGAGTAATGTCGGAGAATTAGTCCCAGTATAATATACACTTATTAATCCCGGTGGATTTGTAGAATTTACAGTGATTATCCGTCCAATTGACCATTTTTTATCTGGATTTGAATTAACCGTGAAATCTGTTATATTCTTTCCATCAATAAATACCGCATAATTTCCATCTGATATTTCATCTCCTCCGATATGGGTGATACTTATTGAATAGGAGGGTACGCCATTGACCAGATTGGTAGTATTAACAACCGAAAACTTTACCTGTGGGACTTTGTCTGCTGATGGACTTGATATTAGTCCTGCTGCAATAACGGCTACAACAAGAACGATCATTGAAATTAGGATTAACGCACCAATTAATTCCGACACGCCTAATTCCGATATATGGCAATTTTTCTTATCCTTCATTTCCCCTCATTTCATGATCGTGTTAGATTTCAGCGTAATTGATTATGGCTTGAAATAATCGTCACTGTTGTAACCCTTTATGAGTAAAAGATAAAAAGCTATTTTTGGTGATGAATGTTCGTAATCTTATTTTTGATTGATTACAGCTTTTCCTTTTCAAAAAATACCATTACACAAAATTCGTCTTGGCCAGTAGAATTTTATTGGAAGGTCCATTATAGTATAATTCGACAACTTTAAGTGAAGGCTGATAATAAATAACAATGGTAGGGTTTTCGAAAGACCAATCTTCTTTTGTTTCTATTAATAATCCTCCCGCAGAATTATGATAGTATAAGGGAGGT
The DNA here is from genome assembly GCA_037137755.1 of Methanomicrobiales archaeon. Taxonomy (GTDB): domain Archaea; phylum Halobacteriota; class Methanomicrobia; order Methanomicrobiales; family Methanospirillaceae; genus CAIKOD01. Next base: position 35,865 of record JBAXJR010000003.1, read on the forward strand.
ACTGGATTTCCGTCAATTATTACTTGAAATTCCCCCCATTTTAGTGTATCTCCCCCCATATGAGTTATCGTAACATTATTCGATGCATTGGAAATAGATACACTTAATTCCGGTATTTTTTCTGGGCGAGGCTGGGAAATTATAACAGTGGTTACAACCATCATAAGCATTACAACAAGTGATACGAGAAGAATTGCGCCTATTAGTTCCGATACACCAGATTCTAATTCAATTTCATCTTTTTTGATTTTCATTATTTATTCCAGTCGTCTATTTCATCAATTTTGTAAATTCATTGTAATATTAATTAAACTGGTAAGATGTTGGAGAGAGTGATACAGTCGCGACACTACTTTGGACGTCTAATATTATATCATACCCAGAATTATCATTTATGTTCATTGTCACTATATTTCCATTCCGTGGTAGAACAGTAATTCTATCCTTAGCATCACTATCTTGTCTTATCTTCAAAAATGTATTAAACCACATCTTTGCTACCGCATCATCATTCGAGCGGTCATCTGTCGTAATAATAATTGTGACCGATTTCGCGTTAGGAGCTCCTGATGTTTGAGGATTGACGAGGTTATTCAAATTCACAGTTGGTTTTTGTAAATAGGTCAGCACCTCAACCAGAGAAGAACCGCCAATAATAGAAGGTGCTGTTTTACTGATTGTGATGTTATTAATAGTTACTCGCGTTAAACTTTGGTTTGTTAGATCTTTCTTAATTGTAATAGAAGGAACTAATTTTACAACTGCCCCTGTATCCTGTTGTAAGAATACACCCCCATACTGGTAAATATAATTTTGAGTGATCCAGTAATTATTGTTAGAGTGATACTCAAGGGATCCCATTTTCGATGTCGGTACAATCACCCCTGTTTTTTGGAGATATCCTGTGGGCATATTTGTTACGGTATTATCATTGGGTTGGAAAGATAAGCTAAAAGGGTAGACAAATGACTCCTTTATGCCATAAGCACTGTTTGTCAGATCTACTTGGTAATATTGATTAGGAGCAATAGAATATTGAATAGTCAGATTGTTTACAGTTATAATATTATTTTTCAATATTGTTATTGTTAGTGCGGTTGATGGTCCTGGTATGGTTTTTAATTGAGCTTTCCAAATGCCATTTGTCGGTGTGATATTTACAGAAACCGGATTAGAAATATTATTACTCGTCAGAAAATTTACGAAAAGATGGTTTGGTTCAATTTGCACTAATGGTGATGGAGTGTAACTTGGTGATCCAGTTTCATCATATAGTGCATCAGCAGTCACATTTATTGAATCCCTGTCCGTAACAACCATCGTGCCCCCTGACGTTACAGGCTGGAAGAGTGGCATATTTACAAACGAGCCCTGTGAAGAGCCGGGATTTGTCCCGAGCGTAAACGGGGAACTGACCTGGGTATTGTATTGGCCATTAATCCAGAGCGAGTCTACCGTGGATTTATAGTCGAGGAACTGGTTCTGGACGACGTCCATGTGCGCAATTTCAAGGTCCCTTCCCGTTGCAGGTACCACGTAGGTGAGGTACAACGATGCTATTATCGCTATCAATGCAATAATCAGCACAAAGCCGATTACTTCCGAAATCGCGTCATCTCGCCGGGAATCCACCATGATCTATTTTAACATTCTGATTTATTCTTAATAAAAGATTCCTATCGTCCCATTTAGCAGGGAAATCAATTCCTCCCAAACAGCATTATCCGATTACCGGCATGGTTCTCTTGTGGAGAAATTGGATTTTTTAATTCCACAAATCGTCCAGAAAAATCGGAAGTATGATTTCCTGCTATCCTGGAGGAAAACCGGGTCATTATGGTATCTGTAACGAGCCGAATGCTTAATGGTAAGGTATCCACTATAGTGCAACGTCGTATTCATTTTAAGCGGGGTTTCTTCATGAAAATAACCGTAAAGGGGTTAATATTAGTTTTAATCCTTCTATCTGGTAATCTTATTTTCGGCTGTATGGGTTTAAGTACAGATGATCAATTCAAACATGAGTGGCAAAACTCTGAATCCAGTATCAGTAAAGAACTCGATCAGGTTCAGATGGCTATTGCTCACGGCGATAAAGCAATTGATTACAATGCGTTATCGTACCATAGCGGGGAAATTGTAAAAATTACTGATAAAGAATCAGCGATAATTTCTGATATCCCTGTGAGTGATAAGTATTCTGAAGCAAAAAGGGAGTATCTCTCCGCATTAACTGATTTACGATCCGGGTATGTTCAAATCTTCATCATATCCGACAGCGAGGATAAAGAAATGTTAGTGGATTTGATCTCATCAGGTCCTTACCTGAAGAATTATATCGAAAAGCGGGACAGGGTCAAGACAATTATTGAACTGGCCGAAAAGAATCAATGAAAAAGATCTGGTGTGGTGTATCCTGGTCCCGGTAACCGGTACTTCTGATGATCATATTGTTTTGTCACATAAGCAGCGGCACCGAGGTTTGGCTCTGGATGATCCATCTGGAAAAGAATGGCAGACTACGGAAACAAGCTGAAGGAAATGGAAAGTTTCCCGCGTGGATCAAATTCCATGGGGGAGCCCCTGATTCAGAAATTACTGGTACTAATACACTTAATTGTACTGATGATAGTCTATACTACGGAAAATTAGATCTCACGTACAATTTCAAATGCATGAGTGACACAGGCCCGGCCACTCACTGTGAAGTTCCAGAATTCCGTACGAAAAATCCGGAAGTCTTAAAATAGTCCCTGATTAGTCAATGCAGGTATGGAACCCCTTGAATATCCTTATGGAACTTTCCGTACGATGTACGGGAACTAGGTGGTTTTTAGCTGGGGGTGACACGTTCCAGGGAATTTAGTATATCCTATTCTTTCGCACAGGTCTTGATCGGAGCAGGAATGAAAAAGGATTTCGATACCAGTTCTACCTGGGACATGCTGTTCATCTCAACGATAAGCAGTTTTTGAAAAAAAGAAAATCATTTAAATTCTACATTAAATGTACGATCGGTAACGACATTAATGACTGTGGCGTTAACAATAACGCCATCCCCTGCTGCTGGATATACCTTTGCGTCGGTGTCAATTTGGTACCAATAAACTTGTTTGTTCGAGTTCGGTTTCAAGTAGAATGTCTGGCTGTTGCCATAAATGACGTTGACCGCCCATGAATTGCCCAGAGGTGAAGCCATAAGGCTGTCTGCATAAACATCACCTAATCCTTGACCCCCACTTTTGCTTCCACTAATAGTAAGTGGTGAGACATAGGTGTATGTCGTGGATGCAGTACCGCCGAGTGTAGTAACAACAACGTTTACCATCCCAATTGCATGGGCGGGCGTTATCGCAGTTATCGTAGTATCGCTAACGACAGAGAAACTGATTGCATTTGTGCCGCCAAAGGTTAATGCAGTAGTGCCGGTAAAGCCAGTCCCACTGATCGTTACAGCTTGGCCGCCCGCTGTCGGGCCCGAATTTGGTGAGATGCTTGTTAACGTAGGGGTTGTTGTAAAGGTATATATGTCAGCAGACGAAGTGGCGGATGTGCCGCTGGGTGTAGTGACTGTGATATCAATGGTTCCGGCAACATGGGCCGGGGCGGTCGCAGTGATCTGTGTGGCGCTATTAACCGTGAACGAGGTTGCGGCTGTGCCACCAAAGGATACTGCAGTTGCACCGGTAAAGCCAGTCCCTGTGATAATTACCGGTGTGCCGCCTGTTATTGATCCGGAAGTAGGAGAGACGCTGGTTACCACCGGTGCTGCAATGTAGGTAAATACACCTGTCCCGGTTGCAGTACCATTAAGCGTAGTGATGACAACGTTAACGGTTCCGAGTGCATGGGGAGGTGTTGTCGCAGTGATCGAAGTACCACTGACAACCGTGACACTGGTAGCAGATGTGCCACCAAAGGTTACTGAAGTCGCTCCGAAAAGATTCGTCCCGGTTATGGTTACAGGTGTTCCGCCCGATATCGGTCCTGAAGCAGGGGTGATGCCTGTGAATGTCGGAGCAGGAGATATTGTTGTTGTAGGTGTCGGTTCGGCCACACCTACGCCGGTATTCTTCGTATAAATGAGCACATCGTCAGTCTTGTCAACCACATCGAACCTCCATACCCCGACAGGTAGTCCCGTGCCTTTCCGGGCGGTTGTTTCATTTTTTGTGACCCCTAGGAGACCTGATTTATTGTACACAAACAGGGTATCCCCCGGTTTCCAGGTCTCCGGGCCATCGGCCGGGTCCGGGAAGGGAATAACAGTGGCGCCTGAAGGGGTCGTGAACTGGAAATCCACCGGCATCCCGTTATTGGTAGCTAAGGTGTGGTTCAGGTAGGCCGCATCACCGTTCATGTGGGACACTGAAAGGTACCAGTTGTCAGGCGAGACATTTTTTGCCTCGGTCTGGACAGCGATATAAGCAGATTTTGGATAAAAGATTGCAAGGCCGAACACGATACTGGCGACAATGGCGGAAACGGCGATTACCAGGATCACCATCAGGATAACGCTGACCGTTTCATCAAGTCCTCGATCATTCAAACAGCGGAATGCAGGGCGCTTCATATCTCAAGACAGTAGTAGCACTTGCAGCGTATATAAACCAGATCTTTAAAAAAGTTGTATGGTGCTACCGGGTGGCATCAGGGGGATGCTACAAATAGTCGTGCGGAAGTCTTTCCTTCATTCCCAACCCAACAATGTCTATTTACCTGGGATTTCCCGAAAATTATTCGATTCCATGTAACCAAAATAATTACCAACAATAATTATTTACCATTTTAATCGTATTACCTAATACTTTATTATCCATTATCCTATACTATCTCATACGCAGGATCGGAGGAATGAAAATACGTTCGGTATTTTCATAGTTGATGGCCGAAAACCGGTAGCAACGGGTGAAGATATGAAACAGAAAAGATTACGATCGGGAAAGACCGGGAATTACACCAGCGTGCATGAACCGGGTACAGAATACCTGCCCCGGTCCGGCCCGGTTATCGTTGTGGATGCAACAGGCCGGATGGTGCTTCCCAAAAAAATACGGGACCGTTTTAACGCGAAACGATTTGAGGTACTGGAAAAGGAGGGGCATATCGAGTTGATCCCTATCAAACCGCTGGACACACTATTTGGGATATTACCTGGAATCGATATAGAAAAATTGTACCTGGAACACGATCGGGAATGTGAAGAGGAGGACAAAGGGTGACCAACTCCGGAATCCTTGTTGATACCTGGGCCTGGCTTGAGATGATGGGTGGGTCCCCAAGGGGAGACCGTGCACGTGACATCATTCTCAACAGTTCACCTGTCTCTCTATCTGTCCTGACGCTCTATGAACTCCGGTACCGCCTGGAACAGATTAAAAACCGTGAGTTTGCAATAATGGTTATTAAACAGATAACCGATCAGGCAGAAGTTATACCCATAGATGATCAGATTGGACTCCTTGGCGGTACCATAAAGATTCAACAAATCTCAGAGAAAAAAACAATGGGCGCAGTTGATTGCCTGATCCTTGCAACAGCCCGTGTCCATAACCAGCAAATCCTTACTGGTGATAAACATTTTGCGGGTATTCCGGAGGCTATTTGTTTATGAACGTTAAATCCTGAAAATATAGCCCAGGTTACTATCTCTCCCTGGAGGTAGCCGATAACAATAATTCAGGGGATATTTTATTGAAAACTGTCCGGTTTCATCGTATCAAGGAGGGCACGGATCTGCGGTTCGAGTTCTGGTAATTTGTGTTGTATAACATCCCAGACAATATCATAATTGATGGAAAAGTATCCATGAATGATTTTATCGCGAAGCCCGGCCATGAATTTCCAGGGGATATGGGGTGACTCACCTTTAACTATATCCGGAACATTTTTTGAAGCTTCGCCAATAATCTCCAATGAACGGGTTATCGCATGCTCCATCGTTCTGTCTGTAGTGAGTTCTTCAAACGTAATGGTATCACGAATGGACCGGAGATATTCGATCTCGTCAAGGATGTGTTGGATATACACCCATTCATCCTTCAATCCAGATCACCTCACTCTCCACACGGGATCGGATATAATGGTCTATTCCTTTGACAGTCAGCAGATCGACTTTTCGTGAAAACAGGTCTTCGAGGTAAAACGCGAGCTTCATGAAATTATCAAAGGTTGCCTGCCCGTGTGCGAATTCGACGAGAACGTCAACATCACTTGTTCGTTTCTGCTCGCCGCGGGCAAACGAACCGAAGATGCCGATCCGTTTCACACCAAAGTCTGCACGCAAACCTGGCAGGGCCTGTTTAAGTCGGGAAAAGATCGGGCTTCTTCTCCTTTGAATTGTGAGCGGTGATTGCAAAGATATTCTCTCTTATTAATGTGTGAGGTACTGGCACACAAAAGGCTTGTGGCGGGTGTAGGTGAGGTTCGTTTTGAGCGTTTCGATAGTTCTTCCATGTGATGGATTGACTCTCACGTAAATCGGGTGGTAAACTACAGATTTTGACTTCAACCGGATCGGAAGATGAAACCTGTTAAACAACATCCTGATAATGTCAGCACATACATTTTTTCACACAGGATATATGGGAAAAAAGTGAGTTCTGATGAAAATAAGGATAATTCGGCCTCTTTTACTGCTAATAGGGTGGTTTTAAAAAATAATTCGTATCAAAAGCTGATGCGGTATTTCTTCAGGGCTGGTATTCCCGATAAATCGGTCGAAATTAACCCCGATCTGCCTAATCTCTCCAGGTTATCCCGGTCTTAAAAAATCGATAAATATTGGTTTATTCAGGAGAAATAGGCGTTAAAATGGCGTTATTTACACTTATGTCAGGATAACCTGTTCTTATGGAGAGACATCAGGTATGAATCCTCTTTAACAATAAAAACGAAAAAATATAATTATTTCCTGTAATTTCACTTTCTCTCATCCGGTGCAACATATTTCGGGTGGAAATAGCGCCAGAGCAGGCCTGACAGGGCAATGACAATCAGGATGATACCTAAAGCCAGCCATATGGGCACGAATCCGACATTCTGCGGAATAGCAACAGAAGGCAAAGCAAATGGAGGTGATGTCGTGGGTACAAAGGTTGTTACTGAAGTCTGCACAGTCCCAGAAGGGTAAACACCGGTCGAATTACCTGGAACCAGAGCTGATACCGGCATGAAAAGAAGTGAAATCGCACTCAGGAAGATTAGAATATGATATACTTGGATCTTCATTACCTTTCATTTGGAAGGTCATTCGTATATTTCTATCTCTTCAATACGATTTGAAAAAAAGATCCTTGGATTTGTGATACAACAGTAATAATTATACGTTTCGTGACTCTCATTTCATATACGGAATTTTCATATGACAAAAAAAAAGGGTAATACAGAGACGGGAGTTTCCGATCTGATAGGTACCATTCTTATCGTCATCCTCGTTATCGGCCTGGCCGCTGTTATTGCGGCATTTCTCATGCCGAATTTGCTGCACAAATCTGCCTATATCGCGAGCGAAGTGACTGCCTCACCGATCACCCAGCCAAGCGGACAGCAGGTGGAAGTCATCCGGCTCCTCCCGAAAAATGGAGATCCCTTTTACATTATCGGGCAGAAAAAATCCCCAGGAGGCTACCCGATTTCGGTGAGGGCCATATCTCCGGATGGACGAAATATCGGTGTGAACTGCACTGACCTGACCGGGAACCTTTACGGAAAAGAACTGTACGTGTACCCGGCAAACCGGCCGGGTTCGGGACCTTGTGATATGTGTATTAATGACACACGGCCCACAGGTTCAATGAGGCCTATGGTAAATGGTGTCTGGACAATTCAACTTGTCGACGAGGAGTCGCATATTCTCGTGATGTCAAATGCTGATGGCAAAATTACGAAAGGTACAACCTCCCTGCCGAAGGTGGGAGGCATGCTTGGAAGTAATGTGTATTATTCCAATTGCAGTACCCTTACACCTACCCCTGACTCAAATGCACCGACCAGTACCACGTTAGGTCCGGGCAATATGTCGTACCGGACATTTGATGGTAGTACCCAGTATATGAAGTACCTGGATAACCCCGCCCTTGATTTTAACGGGGATATGGCAATTTCCCTCTGGTTCAATCCCAGCGATAATTCATCTACGCGACAGATCATTGGGAAAGGGCAGGCACCGAGTTATGGAAACCCTGCCACTGCAGTAAATGAGGACGACAATTACCAGGTTTTCCAGATTGGAAACCAGCTATTGTTTGAATGGAATAATAAAGCATCACCCTACCTGCACTACCAGGCCATGACACCCCCGACCGTCCTGGCAAACCAGTGGAATTATCTGACTGTGAATGTGGAGGGCGGGAAGCTGAAAATTTATAATAATGGAGGTGCTCCCTTGGATCTTGTCTACTATAACAATAATAACCACGTTTCTCCCCCAATGTTGTCCCCCCCAACCGTGGACTTAAAGACCAACGATTATAATATGTATATCGGAAATCAATACCAAAGTGGATCGCCATATTCTTATGTTGGAGACATTGGTAGTATGGCACTTTATGACCATGCACTCAACGCCTATGAAATACAGCAGAACCTTTTGACCTATTCTGCATAATATCCCATTTTTTTTAAAAAAATGGCAATAACGGCATGAATGACAGTTTAAAAGGATAAATATTTTTATTTTTATTTTTTCTTGCTGATTGAAAAAAATCCAAAATATTAAATATATGCATCCTCTTTTATCACGGGTCTCTCTTCGAGATGATCATTGCTCAGGAAATATGCACAAAGCCCTCCCTGCGGATACAATAACGAGGAATACATTTACCCAGAGTAAAACTCCCAGGTTCCGCATGAACGCACACCATAAAATCGCCACAAAACAGATCAGGAATAAGAAAATCCAGGTCCTTAATTGCGTTGTCGTGACAAAGGTGAAAATCCCGATGAGGGCGGCAATCGTGACGAGCGTGTAACTCATCCAGACCATTTGCTCTGTTACTAACAGGAATTATGCCCACAGGATGGCAACAAAGCAGATCAGTAGAACATTATCCAGGTCCGCTTATGTGGTATCGCAGCTGAAGGATTCATACGCCCCATCTGGGGATATCATACTTAACTATGTGTTTCATGACATGGTCAGTTCATGACTGTCGACCCCCCCAAAAAATAGCAATAGATCAGATGAAGAAATTGAAGATAATCACCGCAATAATGAGCATGATTGCTGCATGTTTAAGACCGGCACTGAGTGAGGCCTCTCCCATCTGACCAGCTATAATCCCTGAGAAGAACGCCTGTACCAGGCACCCGTGATACATCAGCCGGGATATGGTATACATCGAGGCGGAACTAAAGCCGGCAAAGGCACCTGTTGCCGGGAGCCCCTTGGTATCGATGTTCCCCATTACGGGTATGAACTGGGTCGTGATAACGGCCACAACGAAAACAAAGACGATGAATGCAAGGTAAATGACTGCCGTATAGATGAACATCTCTGACATGCGTTCCTTTTTAAGGGTCTCCGACATCCGCGCATCGCTCCCTGCGATGGTCAGCACGTCACTGATCGAACCACTCATCTTGGTCGCCTTGCTGATTAACGTAACAGTACGTGCAATCATCGGTGTCGAAATCCGCTGTTCAAATCTCATCAGTGCATCTGTAAAATTCGCGCCCCAGTCCATGTCCCGCTTGATCCGCTTTATCTCGTATGACAGGAGACCCAGCTTGGTATTGACCATGATCGAGATCGCCTGCGATATGGTCAGCCCGACCTGGTTGATCCCGGCCATCCTGTCAAGAAAATCAGGGATCGATGCCTCAATCCCCTGGATATTGCGTCTCCAGAGCTCGTAAAAAATACCAAACGGGATCAGCACGATAAGAACGGCAATCACGACATGGTCATCAACCATATCGATGAACCGTTCAAAACCGGCGGGAGGAAGACTCAGGTATACCGTGATGAGATAAACCGCTGCAACCGGGACCGTAACAAGCAGGGTCAGCTTGTAATTCATTATGAACGTCCGGGCTGGGTCCCGAATAAATTCCTTCACATTCCTGATACGGTCATAATGGAGGAGTTTTTCAAAAAATTTTCCCTCTCCCTCCTTCTTTTCGATCCTGACATCAGAATATTCCGAAAGTTCCTGTGTCCTGGTAAACCGGTTCACTGATTCAGACTTGATCGAGATCATGTCGATAAGGATGATAAATACCAGGGAGCCGATAGGGAGCAGGAGGTAAATGACAAGACCCATCTGGGTAACCGCGGCGCCACCCATCATCCCCATGACCACCATGATGATGATCAGGAACAGGGGCCCTGCGACAAAAAGGGTAACATAGGACTCTGATATCAGCGACAGGAACTGGAGAAATTCTTTCTGTTCGAAACGGGCCTCTTCCTGGTACAACCGCACCCGGCCTGCAAGGAAGCTGGTCAGGTCCCCGCCGGTCTCGATAATTGATATCATGTCCTCGAGGAACTGTTTCATCTTTTGTGACGGGGTCGTTTCCATCAGGTGCCGGAGTGCCGTCACGACATCCATGCCAAAGAAATCGGCGTCCCTGATGACCTGCCTGAACTCGAGTGCGACTTCACCGTAAACTGGGGCATTTTCTGATATTGAACGAAAAATGACGAGTAGTTGCCCGCCACCTTTCCTCATTGCAAACATATACGCGACCGCATTATGCAGGGTGAGGTTAATCTTGGTCGCACGGTTGCCCTTCCTCATCGCCGGGTATTTCATGGCGATAAAATAAATCAGCAATGACCCGATAATAAATGAAATAACTGCCCCGATAAGGGAAATGGCCTCATTTGGAACAGAAATCATAAGGGAATTAGGTAACGTGATTTTATACGCATTGTAAATGCCCGTATAACCAGACGGCATGCTCATGGTGAGAGTCAATGAAACAAAAAAACCGAACACCGCAAAAATAATACCGCCGAACAGCGAGACAAGCAATCCATAAAATGCATACCGCTCAGGGGTCATCGCCATGCGGGCGGAGACGAGATTTGCACTCAGGCGGGAGTATTTCTCTGAATCACGGGGGACCAACCGGTGTGCGACAGAATAAAAATTCATACTCCTCGCTTCAGGAAGGCCTTTAAATCACCGATTGATTCAATGACCCCGGCTGGATCAATATTATACGCCTGGAACAGTTGTGAGACACTGATATAATCGCGCATTCCCTGTTCTTTCATTGCGATCAGGATCATCTTGCGGATCCTGATCTCATCATCGAGCTGCTCACGACTCCATCCACGTTTTTCGGCAATATCCGCATAGACCTGGGAGCGGCCCTGGTAACTGAATCTGTCTGCCACCGGATCATAGGTGAAGACCGTGTTAACGCGGAGACTTCCGGTCACCGGGTCTGCACCGGCGATTTCCACAATCTCCTGGACCCTCCTGATCCGTTCCTGCCCCCGGTATACCAGGGCCTGGACACTGATCACATTCAGTGCCTGGAGCATGTTCCGCGGGACATTCAGGGGTTCACTCTCAAGGCGGTGGATGGCTGCGTCCACGTTCCCGGCATGGAGCGTTGAAAAGGTGGTGTGGCCGGTGTTCATTGCCTGGAACAGGGTCTGTGCCTCAACACCCCGCACTTCACCGACGATGATATACTCAGGCCGCTGTCTCATTGCCGCCCTGAGAAGGTCGAACATGGAGATCATGCTCGCGCCTTCAGCGATCGAGTCCCTCGTTACGCTGGCAATCCAGTTCTCGTGGTAGAGGGTGATCTCTCTCGTGTCCTCGATACTGACCACCTTTGCCATCGGCGGGATAAACAGTGATGCAGCATTCAGTGAAGTAGTCTTCCCTGATGCGGTACCCCCGATGAAAAGAAGGCTTTTGTTGTTCTCGATCGCCATCCAGAAATAGACGAGCTGGTCTTCGTTAAACGTGCCAATCTCCAGCAGCTCGATAGGGGAGAACGGTTCCTCGCGGAACTTGCGTATCGTAAAGGAAGTGCCCCTTGTGGTAACTTCTTTCCCGAATGTCAGCTGAAGTCTCGATCCTTCGGGCAATGTTGCATCGATAATCGGGGAACCTGTTGAGATATGTTTTCCGGATCGCTGGGCGAGAGTAATTGCAAGGGAATCGAGAATTTCTGCTTTGAATGTGATATTTGTCTTGATGTTCCGGTAGTTCCGGTGATAGAGGAATAATGGGATCATGGTCCCGTCGCATGAAATATCCTCGATATAGGGATCTTTCATCAGGGCCTCAATACGTCCCCAGCCGAGGAAGTTCCGAACAAGGTAATATTGCAGTTTAAAGAGCGTGTTCAGGTCCGGATTAATACCATACTCGTGGAATAAATCATCCATCTTCTCAAGGAGCAGCTCACGCTTGTCCCTGGCCAGTTCATCATCATCGAGGATCAGGACATTCCGGAGGTCGGCATGCACCCGCTCGATCAGTTCGTACTGGAATTCCGACAGGACCGGCTCAAACAGGAGATATTCATTCTGGTTGGTCTTTTCATTCAATGCAATGACGACCAGGGATTCCCCGACGTCAACCCAGTAGTGGTCAATCTCGCGGTAACCGCCAGGAAGTTCAGGGGCAACAAGGGGCCCTTCCTTCACGGGATCGTAGTGGGGAATGAATTTTTTTACTTTTTTACTTTTTCCAGAAGTGCCCTCTTTAGCGGCCTTGTCTTTCTTCCCTGACTCCTCATCAACATGAAATGCCCTCTTTAATGAATCAAGGCTGGTTGTTTTTTTCCTCCCGGTCAGGGCCATTTCATCCGGGAGTAATTCAGGGACGGTTGAGGGTGTGCTCCCGGTAACATTAGCCGCAGGTAAATCGACCGTCGTATTTTGTACCGCTGTTGATGATGTCCCCTTTCCTTTACTACGATGTAAGAGGCCAGAGATCGTGTCGATAACTGATGGCCCCTTATTTTTGGCATTCGTGACCTTTTCCACCGCAGGTTTAACCGGGCTGTTTGTGCCGGCAGGGGAGATTATTACCGGTGATGGGGATTTGGGCGGCGTCTTTGATTTTATTCCCGTTTTTTTGGGTCCTAAAATAAAAGCGGAGACCTGGTCGATGAGTGAGGTACGCCTGGCAGGGGGACGGACGGCCTTGACCGTATCAGGCTTAACCGGGTTGCCGGGATTGAACGGGGGTACAGTTGCAGGGGACGAGGTTTTTTGGACAGCATCCGCTTGTTTTCCCGAACTGCTATCTCCCTTTATTATCTTTTTAAGTTTATCCAGTCCCGGGAGCGTCATGCCACCTCTCCTGTCACTTAATTCTTTCTATTTAGTTGTAGAGGAATCGCTATAAAAGGATATGTAAGGTCATACACCTTTGGAAGGAGGTGGAACGTCCTAAAATACCTTAATAATTCAGAACGCTGTGATATTTTTCGATTATGCCGCAAAATTTTTATGTTGGAGTTCATTCCTGGTGACACCGCAGGATACCTGGCCGATTCCTCATAGTATGCCTGTATTCCATTCGCAGGCCGGTAATTTTTTTCGGGTCTTCCGGGAAAACATTAACAGTGCGAAGGACAAATTATAAATATAACTATGGGACAGGCAGAAATTCACGACCTTTCAACAAAAAAAATGCCTACAGGCATCTCATCACTTGACCCGATGATGGAGGGGGGGATCCCTCCCGGTACCGTCGTACTCCTGCTTTCGGAAATCGGTGCCGGTAGTTATGAATTTATCTACAGTTCCGTTCTTTCCATTTCTTCAAAGAAAAATAAAGCCCCTGTTTCTGATACGATACTTCTTCCGTCCAGTATCAGGTACGTGACTTTCACCAAGATGAGTGATGATGTAAAACGTGAGATGAAATTATCGTTTTACGACGACCTGCTCGAAGGTATAGACTCCATACAATTTGAGGACCTGTCTCAGCTCTATTTTGATGCCAGTGTCGTACCGATAGACTGGTACAGCAAGGGGGATATTGTTTCACGACTCCAGAACCGTAACAACCGCGATATCCTCTCACAGTTATCATTAACGTTCGGCCCCGGGGCAGATAACAACCTGATCGTCCTCGACTCGCTCACAGACCTTGCGACGCAATATGCAGGGACTGTCCGGTGGGGCGATCTTATGGCGTTCATGCGCGGGCTCCAGCGGATAGCAAAAAAACTGAATACAACGATATACCTGCCTCTTGCACAGGGTATACTGGATGTTAAAAATGAGCGTGAAATCGCAGATATCGCCGATGCGGTAATCCTTTTCCACTGGGAAGAGAGCTCGGCAGCCCGGCGGCAGCGGGTAATGTATTTCGAAAAATTCCGGGGCCTGATGTCACACCTCGAAGAAAAAGACCTGGTAAAGTTTTCAGTCAGGATCTCCGCTGCCATCGGGTTTGAAGTGAGTAATATCAGGGTGATCATATGAGCGGGGGCCGGGTGAACATCGGTATTGAAGGACTTGACCAGATGATGGGTGGGGGGCTGGTCCCAGGTAGTATCGCCGCGATTATCGGCTCTTATGGTACCGGTAAGACATCCTTCGCACTCCAGTTCTTATGGGAGGGTGTAAAGCTCGGGGAACATACAATTTACATCAGCCTCGAAGAACGTGAAGAACGGATCTTTGAATATATGGCGCAGAAAGGCTGGGACTACAAACCAGCCGTTAATAAGTTAATCACGGTATTAAAACTCGATCCATCGGATTTCAACCTTGCCATCAACCGGATTAAAAATGAACTCCCTGAACTTATCCGGACTGTTGGTGCAACACGGGTAGTAATTGACCCTATATCACTGTTTGAAGACCTTTTCGAGAGCAACTCCACAAGACGGCAGGAAATGTTCCGGTTTGTTGAAGGACTGCGAGACCAGCAGTGTACTGTTGTCATGACCAGCGAAACTGACCGGGACAACCCGTATGCAAGCCGTCACAACCTTATCGAGTACCTGTGTGACACCGTTATTATCCTGAGATATGTCAGGCCAAGTGACCTGACCGATGTCCACCTTGCACTTGAAGTGGTAAAAATGCGGTTATCGAGCCATTCGAGAGAAATTAAACCCTATGAGATCCTCCAGGACAGGATCCTCGTTCATAGCGAGGCAAATGTCTTCTGATCTCCTGTTTTTTTAAGTTGACGGATTATATCCGATCGGGTGGAATACTATCATCCATGAATGTTGAGAGGTTAGAGATCATTATAGGGTCAAGTCCTTTAATGACGGCAAGGAAGATGCCGGGTGTATCAATCAGCCGGAGACGGTTGGAGATATAATGAATAAATTTTGAGATACTTGCTGACGGGAGATAGATCAGCATGGTACTGACCGAGTCGAACACTATACAGGGTTATTTATCCGAAAATTCGTTCAGTACCCAGATTATTGCGATACCCAGATCGGTCAGGTTTGAGAGGCTGCTGATAAACCGCACATTCGCTTCAACCTGGGGTGTTGTCCCGATCGCATAGGTTGTTTTGGCGTCTATGAAAAACATCTTCGATAGATCGAATCCTCCCCTTACGTAATTCTTTTTGAGGACTTCAGTGGGCTGGTAGGTGGTAATGATAATTACGTGGTAGCCCTTGTCCACCATCGCTTTCACGATATCGGTATTCTCCGTTTTCAACCGGTTGGCGGTGATCAGCCGGAGGAGCAGATATTTTCCGCGGGAGATGTCCCCCGCCAGTGTCTCTATCGAATCCAGGCACACCTGCTGATAAATTCCCGGTATGCCACCGGTTTCTCTTGGTTATCGGTTACAATCGCCTGGTTCAGTTCCTGGAGGTTTTCAATGATTTGTTCCTGTGTTTTTAACCTGGAGCTGGAGGCGTATTTTGAGGTCATCAGGAGGCCCTTCATTCCCGACCTGTTTTACAAGTTCCTTCAGGTTATCATGGACTATCTCTATCGGGTGACGCAGCCGGTTGGCGGATTCAGTAATATAGGCAATCAGGATCCCGTGGTTCGCTTCGATAACCTTTTTTTGACTCGACGAGTTCCTGCTGGTACTTATCCTTTGTTGCAGATATCACGGCGACAATTGCCGTGACCAGGATGAACCTCATGGCACGGAGGAGAGGGGGCCAGGTCAGTTCTCCTACTACCTCGAAACTGACTACTATATGCATCACCCCGAGTACAATTGCAAGGAATACTGCCCGTTCGTGGTACCAGATGGCGGCAAGTACGAGGAGAATATAAAATACATGGGTATAAGCCGCCTCGATTCCCCAGTAGAGGTGAATCGTCTATTCAAGGAGCAGGCAGAAGAGGACAAGCAGGACCATGGTGATTTTTTTATTTTCCGGATCCCTAATCCAGTTGAATATTCGATTCACAGCATTAATCTCCGTAGTATCTTCTCTGATCAATCAATCGGTACTACGGGCATTTTAGTCCTTTGATACCATTCACCGGGTACTACGCACCGGGTATTTCATTACGAAGATGAAAGGGAGGATTACGTTCATCCGTTAAAAATTCAACAACCCCAAGGGTCGATATCCTGGAAAAATCACGGATTGATGAAAATTTTCGTAGTAAGGCATTCATAAGGGGTACATTGAACCTTCCAGGTGGACAAAATCCCGGGAAAAATGATCGGGAGCAAAAACCGATCACATATCTTTTTTAAAGGAGCAGATGAGAACCTGTAGGTGAATTGAGGAGTACCGGCCCGGCATCCATGCAAGCCCGATAGTCTGAACCGGAATGAATACCAAAGCAATCGATCAGGCACTCTATAGTCGCATCGTGAAGGCGACCTGTAATGCCATCAGGCAGGCGCAAATATTTCTCCCTGCTGATGTGAAGTCTGCAATTAATTACGCGATGGAACAGGAAACCAGTCCCGTAGCAAAAAGTGAGCTCCGCAATATCCTTGATAACCTTTCGCGCGCTGAAGAGTCGAAACTCCCGATATGCCAGGATACCGGGGTACCGGTCATATATCTCACACTCCCCCCGGAAGTCCCCTATTGCACCGGGCTGTTTGATGCCATCAGGGATGGTGTCCGGATGGCTACGAATATAGTCCCGCTCCGCCCGAACGTGGTGGACCCGGTAAGCAGGGAAAATACCGGGGACAATACCGGTACTGGTATGCCGTCTGTTCATGTAAGCCCCGGAAGTCAGCTCACCATCACCGTGCTGCCGAAAGGGGCAGGTGCAGAGAACATGTCACGGATAGCAATGCTCCTCCCGTCAGAAAAGGCCGGTATCCCGAAGTTTGTCGCCGAAACGATGCTCATCGCAGGGGGCCGGCCCTGCCCGCCGGTAATCCTTGGTGTTGGTATCGGTGGTACTTTTGACCAGGTGGCATCACTTGCCAAAGAAGCATTGCTTCTCCCGGTGGACACCATGGACCCGTTCGAGCAGGAACTGTGTGATACCGTGAACAAACTGGGAATCGGTCCGATGGGCCTTGGTGGAAATACCACTGCCCTGGCGGTGAAGGTAAAACGTGCATCCTGTCACACGGCATCCCTACCCGTTGCGGTGAACGTGCAGTGCTGGGCGTCACGGCGTGCCACAGTGGTGGTGCCCCTGTGAGTACCATTGCGTTACGCACACCGCTTGGTGAGGAAGTCCTGTCCCTTCTGGCCGGCGACAGGGTTACCCTGTCAGGACTTGTCTATACCGCCCGCGATGAAGCCCACCTGATGATGGAGGAACGCGGGATCCCGTTCGACCCCAAAGGCGCTGCGATTTACCACTGCGGCCCGATAATAATCGATGGAAAGGTCGTTGCCGCAGGGCCGACCACCTCGGCACGGATGAACAACCTGTCAGGTTTCCTCCTGGATAACGGTGTCAGGGCATTGATTGGAAAGGGTGGGATGGGCGAAAAAGTTCGTGGGCAACTCAAAGGACGGGGTGTTTACCTGGCGTTTACGGGCGGTTGTGCAGCCCTCGCCGCATCATGCATGAAATACCGGGGTATCTACTACGAGGAGCTTGGCATGGCAGAAGCAGTCTGGGAGCTCGAATTTGACAAGGTGCCGCTGGTGGTCGGTATCGATTCGAAGGGTAACGATCTCTTTTCAGATGTGAGCTGCAAAGCAAAACTACAATTCAGTTCGCTATTCAAATAACCTTAGGAATTTAAGTACAAGGAATAGGACACCCGCATGAAGATCGAGATCGACGAGTCCCGTTGTAAAGGCTGCAACCTCTGCACCGTTGGATGCCCTTACAAGATATTCCAGGCAGGCAAAAAACCGAACCGGAAAGGTATTCTTGTGCCCCTGCTCGACCGGCCTGAACGCTGTACGAACTGCAGGCTCCGGCACCTGCACGGCAGGGTGCTGTGCGGGGTCTGCCAGATGACATGCCCTGACCAGGCAATCAGGTTCCGGGAAGAAAACCCCGGCGAGACCGTGAAGGTGGCGATTGAATATTGAGCAAGACTGAATTCATGCAGGGAAATATTGCCTGTGCGGAAGGTGCCCTTGCCGCGGGGTGCCGGTTCTTCGGTGGGTACCCGATTACACCCTCTACCGAAGTAGCCGAGCATATGGCCGTAAAACTGCCGAAAATCAATGGGACGTTCATCCAGATGGAGGATGAGATCGCATCCATGGCCTCGATAATAGGGGCTTCGTGGACCGGTGCACGGGCAATGACCGCTACGAGTGGCCCTGGATTTTCTCTCATGATGGAAAACATCGGCTACGCGGTGATGACGGAAACTCCCTGCGTTGTAGTAAATATCCAGCGTGGCGGTCCGAGTACCGGCCAGCCTACCATGGCTGCAGCAGGTGACATGATGCAGTGCCGGTTCGGGTCACATGGTGACTACAGTGCAATCGCCCTCTGTCCATCCAGCGTCCAGGAGATGTATGAACTCACGGTGAAGGCCTTTAACCTGGCTGACAGGTTCAGGGTTCCGGTATTCCTGATGGCAGACGAAATTATCGGGCATATGCGTGAACGGATTGTCATCCCGGACAATGTTGAACATACGCCCAGGAGACCACTCACTCCCGGTATTCTGCCGTTCCACCCCGAAGGTGACCTTGTACCTGGGTTCCCTGAGTTCGGGAAAGGGTTCGGAGTCCATGTCACCGGCCTTACCCATGATGAACGGGGGTACCCGTGTGCCACGAACCCGAAACTTCATGAACAACTTGTTATGCGCCTTTTCAATAAGATCGAGAATGCCCGGAAGGAGATTGCCGACTATGTTGTTACGAATCCGGATGCCGAAACGGTTTTCGTCACGTACGGTTCACCTGCCCGCTCCGTGGAACAGGTTCTCCATGATACGAAAAATAAAAAAATCGGGCATCTCCGCCTGAAGATGGTATGGCCTTTTCCGGAGCATGCAATAGCCGAGTTCCCGAACGCGGCACGATTCATCATCCCGGAACTGAACCTCGGGCAAATCGCGCGTGAATTTGACCGCCATACTAGGGTCCCCGTAATCCAGGTCCCGAAACTAGGCGGAGACCTTCACCTGCCCGCAGAACTGAAAAAACTGGCTGGAGTTGGTGCATGACGTACGAGGACTGGTTCCGGCAGGACCGCCTGCCGCATATCTATTGCGCAGGATGCGGGAATGGGACAATCATAAACTGCACCCTCGAAGCCATTGATGAAATGGGCTGGAAAAAGGAAGAAACCGTCTTTGTTTCCGGTATCGGCTGTTCATCAAGGGCCCCCGGGTACATTGTCACTGACTCCCTCCATACCACCCACGGCAGGGCCCTCCCGTTTGCAACAGGGGTCAAAATGGCGAAGCCCGGGTTCCACGTCGTTGTGTTCACCGGTGACGGGGACCTTGCGGCAATCGGGGGTAACCACTTTATCCACGCGTGCCGGAGAAACATCGATATTACGGTTGTCTGTATGAATAACCAGATTTACGGGATGACTGGGGGGCAGGGAAGTCCGACCACTCCGATGGGGGCTCTCTCTACCACTACGCCGTTTGGCTCGGCCGAACCAGCCTTCGATCTCTGCGAACTTGCCATCGCCGCGGGTGCGAATTACGTTGCCCGCTGGACTTCCTACCATGTGAAAGAACTCACAAAATCAGTAAAGGTTGGAATGGAAACACCCGGAATGTCTTTTATAGAAGCAATGGTCCAATGCCCGACAAATTATGGCAGGCGAAACAAATTCAAACAGGTCCTCGACCAGGTTGAGTACCTGCGGTCGCATTCGATGCTCAGACAGAAATATCTCCTGCATGAAGAGAGGGGAGAACCTGTTCCTGATGCTACGATTGTCGTCGGGGAATTTGTAAACCGGAACCGTCCGGTCATGGGGTTACCACGATGAGACACGAAGTACGGTTTTCAGGTTTTGGTGGCCAGGGAATTATCCTGTCTGCCGTTATCATTGGGCGTGCCGCCGTGATGTATGACAATAAGTTTGCTGTCCAGACCCAGGTATATGGGCCCGAAGCGCGGGGTGGTGCATCGATGAGCGCTGTAATAATCGACGATGAGCCTATTCTTTTCCCAAAAGTCACTGTTCCGGATATCTACGTGATCATGTCACAGGAAGGGTTCGAAAAGTACGGTGCCTCCGCCCCGGAGGGTGCGGTAATGATTCTCGATTCCACGCTGGTCCATTCGAGGCCGGCCTGTACCTACATCGAGGTAGCGGCAACGAAAGAGGCCAGGGAAAAACTGGGGCGGGATATTGTTGCCAATATCGTAATGCTCGGTGCACTGGTAGCTGCGACACATGTCGTATCTGAAACAGCAATCGAGCGTGCAATCCTGGACAGTGTTCCAAAAGGAACTGAAAAGCTGAACCAGAGTGCCCTGACCCGCGGGTTTGAACTTATTAAAGAGAGAGGAACGTCAGCATGAAGATACTCGAGTATGAAGCAAAAAAGGTGCTCGCAGAATCGGGCATAACCATTCCGAGGAGTGTTCTCATCAGGTCACCTGATGAACTTGCAGCGCACCTCTCGGCACTACCGGATAACCTTGTCTTAAAAGCACAGGTGGATGTTGGTGGAAGAGGGAAGGCAGGGGGAATCCTGATGGCAGATAAGGTCCATGCAATGATGACCGCGAAAGACCTGTTTTCGCGTGAAATTAAACATATCCCTGTTAAGGAAGTGCTGGTCGAGGAACGGCTCGATATCAGGCATGAATATTACCTGTCTATTGCCGTCGACAGGTCTACAAAACGTTCGCTTATCCTCTTTGCCGATGCGGGTGGGGTGGAGATTGAAAAGACTGCAAAAGAGAACCCGGACGCAATCCGGCGGGCGTCACTCCCCCTTATCATGCATGATGTACCGCAGTTCATGGTACGGGACCTCCTTGGGGGTGCACCGAAGGAACTCGGCCCGGTAATTAACCAGCTGTACCATGTATTCCAGAAGAAAGACGCATTACTCGCAGAGATCAATCCCCTCGTTACGACACCCGAAGGGGTGGTTGCAGCAGATGCCAAGCTGATTGTCGATGATAATGCCCTGAAAAGGCAGGGTATCACGATAAACCGTGACCTCAGTGAACGGGAACGTGAGGCGGAACGGTTCGGGTTTTCCTATGTCGAACTTGAAGGGACAATTGGTGTTATCGGCAATGGTGCAGGACTTACGATGTCAACCCTCGACCTGATTGAGTATTATGGTGGCAGGGCCGCCAACTTCCTTGATGTTGGTGGCGGGGCCGAACAGGAGCGCGTAATGAATGCAGTCCGGCTGGTGGCCAGCGTCCCGTCTGTGAAAGCGATTGTCGTGAACCTGTTAGGGGGTATCACCCGGTGTGACGAAGTTGCAAAAGGGATCATCAGCGCGGGAATAACACAACCCGTCATTGTCCGCTTGGCCGGGACAAATGAAGCCGAAGGCCGGAAACTACTTTCAGACAAAGGGTACCAGATGCCCGACACCATGGAGCAAGTGGTCAAAGCTGCTGTGGAGATGACACGATGATCTTCGGAGACAAAAAAACAGGCGTAATCGTCACCGGGGCCACGGGTCACCAGGGGGCCTTCCATATCGCCCTGATGAACGAGTACGCAAAGAGCGTGGGCGGCAGGGGAGTCGTCGCCGGTGTAACACCTGGTAAGGCTGGGCAGGAAGTCCATGGCGTACCGGTTTACAACAGTATCCGTGATGCGATGAAAGAACATGATGCCGGTGCAAGCGTCCTGTTTGTCCCTGCCTTCGCAGCCGGGGACTCGATCATGGAATCCGCGAGCGCCGGCCTTTCACTTGTGGTTGCCATTACCGAGCATATCCCGGTCCATGATACCATGAAAGCCATTTCCTATGCAAAAATGAATGATTGTGACGTAATCGGCCCGAACTGCCCGGGGCTCCTTTCACCCGGGGAGATAAAGATGGGTATTATGCCGGCACAATTATTTACTCGGGGTCACATTGGCGTGATTTCGCGAAGCGGAACCCTTACCTACGAAATAGTAGATGAACTTACCCGGGCAGGGCTCGGCCAGAGTACCGTTGTCGGGATTGGAGGGGACCCTGTTATCGGCCAGACCTTTACCGATGTCCTTGCCAGGTTTTCAGAAGACCGGGAGACAAAAGCGGTCGTTATTATCGGGGAAGTTGGGGGCGCTCTCGAAGAGGAAGGCGCAAAGTCTGCCGAAATCCCGATTGTTGCCTACATCGCAGGAATATCCGCGCCCCCTGAAAAGCGGATGGGGCATGCAGGCGCTATTATCGAGGGTGGAGAAGGCGATGCACGGTCGAAGATTGAACGACTGAAGGCGATGGGAGTCCCGGTTGCATCACGTCCATCAGAAGTGCCACGGCTGATCCACAACCTGATCTGATTTTTTATGGCAAAATATTGGGGACTTCCTGGCAAACCTGGTTTCAATGGTCCGGGACTGCCAGGCACTGCACAAATGGGGAACATAAAATAATGAGAATAGGTACACGTATCATTACGTGAGTCCGCATGGCTTGGGAGACGAGAGTTGATGGATACTATTGAGCGGTACGCAGGTGAGATACATGGTCCAGGCAGATGAATACGATCAGGGTTCCGGGCCGGGACAATACCTGGTACCGGGGGAGATACTACTCCGGTCTTCCATCTCTGTTGGCATCAAGAAATTCATCTTTAATGCGTACATTACAGATCGGCGGATATTTCTGGTAGACCAGAACGAAAAAAAACCCGGTATAATCTCAAAGGATATCCCGCGTGACGTTGTGATGGGCAGCCATCTCGAATCCCCGGGGACCCCCGACCCGTTCCTTGTCCTCACCATCCGGACATCAGAAGACGAAACGAGGACAATGAAAATTGCATTTGTCCAGGAAGGTAATGACCGTACCGCAGAGATCGAGGAATGGATCAGTCTCCTTCACGGGAGGCCGTTAAGGCCGGTAAAATCAGTCATGCGCCACCGCGAAGCCCCTGTCACGGTCCATAAGGATGATTCCCCCCGGGGAAAACCACACGAGAAACAGGTCCCGCCTCAACATACGGTCCATGAGGCACATGGTTATGGGACAATTCACCAACGAGGCCTCGATAAATCCTGGCCGTTAGAACCTGATAATGTTCCGGTGGCAGCACCCGCATACCCTGTGGATGAACGACCCGCTGCAGGGACTGTTCAGGATACAGGTGAAATAGCATTCTGCCACCACTGCGGGAAAAGAGCCCCCCCTGGGGCAAATTTCTGTCCGTTTTGCGGGACCAAGCTGCATCGCGCTGGCAGTTAGACCTGACCCGGGTAACAAGGTCTGGTTATACCCTGATTATCCCTGTTTTTTAAAAGTGCTACAAAGGTTCTTCCTATCTATTTCCTTTCCGGGCGGTTACCATCCTGACATACGTATCCTTGTGGTAATCGTCCCTGATATCCCGGTCATCTATTATTGCAAGACCGTTTTCCTTCAATGCATCTCTGTATGCAGGTGTCAGGAACGCCTGTTCCTTGGTAAATCCCCCGTGCAGCTTGCTAACCCCCTGGAACGTCCATAACTTATATTCAAGGAACTGGAGCGGGTCACGGGGGAGACCTCCCGGGGATTGGATATTCACAAAATACCCACCTTCGTTCAGGGCATTGCTGATTTTAGGTAGCAGTTCAATGGATTTTCCACTTGGATTGGAAGAGGAGATAATCAGGTCATATCCTTCACCAAATGAGTCAATGAAAAAATCTCCTGGTATCAGGTGCACGTTCTTCGCGTTGTACTGTTCTAGATAATGTTCTGTAAGCGTGACGACGTGGGGTAAGTCAAACACCCACGCCTCAATATCCGGGCGCTGTGTTCCAACAGCGATTGCATAGAGGCCATGTCCGCCTCCAAGGTCCAGTACCCGCCTGACCCGGGAAAAACCGGGGAGATCTATTATTGCACGGATCACCGCCTGCAACCTCCCGGAGACGGCATTCTCTGCCATCGCAGGAAGTGAGTACTCCCGGAAAAAATTCTCTTTATCGTACTCCTTTGGCCCGTTATGGATAATCCGGGCAAGTGGAGTCCAGAGGTCCCGTCTCATCTGTGCAAGCTGCCTGATATAATGGACCTGTGAATAGGGGGAACTGCTGGTCAGGTATGTTGATGTCACACCTGTATCTGAGTAAATCCCGTTATTTTCGGTCAGCAGTCCTTCCACTGCCAGGGCTTCGCAGAGCAGGGTACACATTTCAACATCGGAAGAAATACGGACCGCCAGTTCCGGCGTGGTCACCGGGGTTGTACACACGTCAAAAACCCCCAGTTCGACTGCAGCACTGATAAGCGAGAACTCCCTCATACCCCGTATCGCTGTATCCAGTTTTTCAAACAATAGTCCGGGGTCTTCCGGGGGTTCCGTTATGAAGAATGATCGCGTTTCATTCAATTCATTCCACCTGAAAGGTGATCTGCACCTGCTACAGGTTATAGTATCTTATCTGGCGGGATTGGTATAGGGACTATAAAACCGCTATTCCGATATGGTATCATGTGCACAAGAAATTTCCCGGTGGGTCTTTTGTTCCCTGGTAACGCCGCCACAATGGGGGCCACGGTCTTTTTCAGGCAACGGGTGTGCACAAGGAACCGGTCAACTACAAACCTATAATATACTCTGATTGAGAACTTTTAATGAATATGTCCGGCCTGCTTTCCCCGAATTATTTTAAGGGTGTCATGAAGTCGATGGGGGTCGTCTTCGGTGACATTGGGACAAGTCCGATATACACGCTTACCGTTATTTTCATACTGGTCCAGCCCAACATCCAGAACCTGGTCGGGATAATTTCGCTCATTATCTGGACCCTGACTATTCTTGTAACGATCCAGTATGCATGGCTGGCAATGCAGCTGGGTAGGAAAGGCGAGGGAGGCACGATCGTGTTAAAGGAGATCATCCTCCCGATGCTTAAATCGGGTAGGGCCATCGCATTCTTTTCCCTTCTGGCAATTATTGGGGTATCTCTCCTGATTGGTGACGCGGTAATCACGCCTGCTATCAGTATTCTTTCAGCCGTGGAAGGCCTGAGGCTTATACCGGGAATTGGCGGGATTAACCAGAGTATCCTGGTTATTATTGCTGCGTTCATTGCGATCATACTCTTTTCCTTCCAGAAGAAAGGAACCGAAAAAGTTGCCTGGGCATTCGGGCCGATAATGGTCATATGGTTTACGATACTTGCAGTACTCGGGCTTTTCTACATCCTGCAGGCACCCGAAATTCTGCAGGCTCTAAATCCCTACTATGGAATCCATTTTATGGTATCGAATGGCATTACCGCCTTCTTCATCCTTTCACAGGTATTACTCTGTGCCACGGGAGGAGAAGCGTTATTTGCCGATATGGGCCAGCTGGGGAGAGATCCGATCCTCAAGGCATGGGGGGTCGTGTTTTGTGCCCTTGCAATTAATTATCTTGGCCAGGGTGCCTATCTTCTCCATCACCCGGAAGCGAAAAATATCCTTTTTGAGATGGCATATACTACTGCCCCCCTGCTCTATATCCCATTCCTGCTCCTTGCCGTTGTCGCTACGGTAATTGCCTCACAGGCGGTAATTTCCGGTATATTTTCCATTGTGTACCAGGGAATTACCACGCGTATTATTCCGCTCTTAAAAATTGACTACACGTCGGCTGAGCTCCGATCGCAAATCTATATCGATTCCATAAACTGGTTCATGCTGCTTGCCGTGCTGTATATCCTGTTCCAGTTTGAATATTCCGAGCGCCTGGCTGCAGCATACGGGCTTGCCGTGATGGGGACGATGACCTTAACCGGTATTATGATCACCGCGATTTTCCTGCTAAAGAAGCAGTATATCCGTACTGCCATCGCATTTAGCGTACTCCTGGTGGACCTCGTATTCCTGTTCTCAACGACCTTCAAAATTCCGAACGGCGGGTACTGGTCATTGCTAATCGCGGCTATCCCGTTCACCCTGATCATGATATATATAAAAGGGCAGAAGCGGCTTTTTGCCGCAATGAACCCAATGGACCTCCCTGAATTCCGGGAACGATATAATCATGTGTATACCCATGTGAAAAAAATCAAGGGGACCGCTCTCTTTTTCGCACGGGACGTCCAGAAGATCCCGAGTTATATCTCCCATACCATCTTCAATAACAACATCTTATACGATGACAATATTATCATCAGTCTTCACCAGCTCGACAACCCGTTCGGGGTGAACGGAAGTTTTGAGGAAGACCTGGAACCAGGGCTCCGGGTCTTCCGGATTGAATACGGGTATATGGAGATTATCAACATGCCGAAAATCCTCCGCGATGCCGATATAAGGGAGAAAACGATATTTTACGGGCTAGAGGAGATCGTCACTGATAACCTTGTATGGAAAATATTCTCTGCAATCAAACGGCTTTCCCCGTCATTTGTGCAATTCTACAAGTTACCCTCCCATAAGATTCACGGTGTGGTAACCCGTATTGAAATGTAAGGGAAGTATTTTTTTGGAGGTCTAACGAGAGATGGACAAGTCCCAGGCCCGGTGGATATGGATATCCGTAGCATTTTCAACCGTAGTACTGCTAATCGTCCTCGCCACGACCTTCGATGCAAATACACTCCTGGCAATTCTCAAACTCAATCTCTGGTTCCTGTTACTTGCCCTCCTGTTACGGGTAGCCTCCTTGTTGTTCTGGGCCCTGCGTGTCAGGACAATGTCAGGATCGCTTGGGTACAAGGTGAAATTCTCACACTGCTTCAACCTCGTTATCGCCAATCTCCTTGCCGGTGCAATTACCCCCGGGCAGGCAGGTGGGGAACCGGTCAGGATCCATGAATTATACAGGGCTGATGTTAAAATCGGCGATGCAACTGCGGTTGTTCTCATGGAACGTGTCCTCGATGGCGTGGTCCTGGTCATTATGGGAGTACTGGCGATGCTCCTCCTCCAGAGTATCTGGAGAGGCTTGAACATCGCCCTGATTATAGGTATGTTTGTCGGCCTTGCCGTAATGATCGGGCTGATACTGCTGCTTTTCTACTCGGCAAGGAGACCTGAGCGTGTTAAAGTGTTTCTGACCCGTTTAATCACCTGGGCCGGTACCCGCTGGCAGGGAAAGACTATGCAGAAGGTTACGCGGTATGCTGACATGGAAATGGACAATTTCTTTGCAAGCCTGCACCGTTTTACTACGAGCGGGCGGAAAGGTCTCATGTATGGTACGGTATTCACCACGTTATTCTGGGCATCCGAATTTTTCGTTGCCTCCCTTCTCCTGCTCTCTCTTGGACAGTCTCCGTTTGTCGCTGAGTCCTACCTTTTCCAGTTGATTATCGCTATCGTTATGATGATCCCACTGACACCAGGTTCATCGGGAATCGCAGAACTCTCGGCAACTTCACTCTATGCCCTGATTGTACCTGCATCGGTACTCGGGCTATTCGTACTTCTTTGGCGGTTACTCCTGTTCTATTTTAATATCATTGTCGGCCTTATGGCAAGCCTGAATATATTCAGGCGGGAACTTCGCATTAAAGATGAAAAAACAGCAGCATCTGATCTACTGGTCCAGGAAACTGCCGATAAATAGACACGATGGGGTTCAACCAACTCCTTTCCCGACGCCTACTATGATATTCTTCGGCTGGGTTCAAATAAAGAATTCACGAAAATTCCAGAAGTCTGGTCCTGGAATAACATAATCTACAACTATATCTGGATTTAAGGGGATTTCAAAGATGACTGTTTCAGGTTATTACCCAATGGTTCCCGACACAATATTACGTGATTATAAGGCGTTTATACTCCCGGTAAAGGTTCCCTGTTTCAATCTGATCACAGGTCCGGCATTTTAATGGCCATGTACCATGCATGGGCAGCAAGGACGAAATAAATCGGG
This sequence comes from Methanomicrobiales archaeon, assembly GCA_037137755.1. Classification (GTDB taxonomy): domain Archaea; phylum Halobacteriota; class Methanomicrobia; order Methanomicrobiales; family Methanospirillaceae; genus CAIKOD01. The sequence goes on from JBAXJR010000003.1 coordinate 64,145, forward strand.
TAGTTAATTCCATATGTGTTAAATTCTCCATTTGTTGCAAATACAAGGGTTGTTGCATACACGTCGATCTGGAATATGATAATGCCCCACCATTTCCCAAGGTAGAAATACCCCATTCCCGGCAGGACGAAATTCAGGAACCCTGCAATGTAGGGATTCTTTCGTAGCCTGGGCCGTAATGAGAGGCCGCGTGGGAGATATGCAAGTGAGAGGCCGACACGCGGTGCAGCCTTTACCGCAGTCCACCGGACGTTATCACTCGCATCACTCAGTGAACGGTAAATTATGGGAATAGCCGTTTCTGACCCGATAGATCCCAGAGCCCGGACTGCCTTTTCCCGGATCTCACTGTCGGGATCGGTCATGGCCACACTGAGGGGTTCAATCGCTGCCTCTCCAATAGCCACCATTTCCTTCCACTCCTGTTTCCCGAGGTGCAGATAGGCATGCAGGGTATCATTATCAGGCTGCCACTGGAATTTATCAAGGGCTACTGCAGCCCCGTACCTGACAAAACGGTCGCGGTCTTTCAATCCTTCCACGAGCGAGGGTATTGCCCGGTCATCTCCAATCTCCCCGAGTGCAAGTGCTGCCTCCCACCGTACTTCGTTATCCGGGTCATGGATTGCATCCCTCAGGGGTTGCACCGCCTCTGTGGCCTTTATCTCACCGAGTGCTTCCATAACACCAAGCCGGACATGCTTGTTTCGTGATTGTAATGCCACAAGCAGATGTTTCGTCCCATCCGTCCCCATCTCCCCAAGGGCTTCGGCGGCCCGCCACTGGATATCAAGGTCTTTATACGTGAGTGCCTGGATGAGACCGTGAATATCTTTGTGTTGTTTCAGCTGGTCGATATCAGGTGGTTCAGGCCGGAACATGCTCAGTAGTTTCAGTTGTACCACCTCAAGGTCAGGATGTCAGCGAAATTGCAGGTTATTCCTCCGTTGTTTTTATGGGAGGGATGGTCCCTTACTGAGGGGACTTTATTTTTGGGAGGCTGCAGGTCGGGGGCGTTCATGGTATCACAATTCAGGGATTTTATTTCCAAGGTACCACGCATGCACAGCGAACGCTATCGAGTACGGCACTGACAACAGGGGGATCACAAGGAAGGGAAGGTGGCTGCCAGTGACTGCAATTGTCATTAAGTTTATCGTGATAAAGACCTGGAATAAGAGGAACCCGAACCAGTACCCGAGGTAATTGTACCCGATGCCAAGGAACATCAGGTTCAGGAGGGCTGCGATATATGGGCTTGGTTTCGTTTTTGGCCGCCTGGAGAGCCCCATGGGGAGAATGGTCAGCGGGATGCCGCATTTTGGGAATGAAAGTGCTGCCCGCTTACGGACAAACGCGTCAGGGTCACGCAGTGCAATACTGCAGGCACCCCGTGCATCCGGGGTATGGACTTCACCAAGCGAATCTACTGCTGCAGCCCGTACTCGTGGGTCCCGGTCTTTTAGTGCCCATAGCAACGGGGCACCCACCTCTTCTCCGAGTGGTGGGATTTTCTCCCATTCCTGCTTGGCGATATAATAATATGCCTGCACCGGGATTTCTGGAGGCTTCCACCCGAACGTATCAAGCGCAGTGGCCGCCCCGGACCTGACATATTTATCGGGATCCCGCAATGCGGTAACGATCGGAGCTATCGCGGATTCATCACCTGTTGCGGCAAGGGAGTATACAGCAGCCCACCGTACTTCGTTGCTCCGATCATTCCTGAGTAGTTCGATCAGGGGACCAACTGCCTTCCTGGAATGTATGACTCCCAGCGCTTCAACTGCTCCAATGCGTACGGCAATATTCCTATGCTTCAGTGAAGAAATTAAGGGTGATACGGCAGGTTCGCCAATTTCTGCAAGTCTTTCGGCTGACTTTCTCTGTATATCCTGGTCAGGGTGACCGAGCAGCGATATGAGGTCCTTTGTAGTTCCACCTTCCAGTCTTCGATGGACTTCGGTGTCTCCCGGCCAAAATACCTTCTGGATATTCACATACCACTCCGAATTTTCTTTTTGGGCGATAAGGTGTTATTCCGACAGCTGTTTCTTTAATTCCGGCTGCCCGATGAATTTCATCATCCTGAATATTCAGGTTACACAGAACATTCCGGCAGAACGATGTAATTCCGTCAATTCCTATTCACCGGTGCAAGCACAGCAAATGGAACAGCCCGTTCGTGGTACAATGTAATTAGTCATTCAAACAGTCTGCGTTTTGAGTCGAATTCACGAAATTTATGCCAGTGTGGTACATCAATTCTGAATTGAGGTTAATTAACTGGTTCTATCAAAAACATATAAACGTTTGCGGGGTTCCTTTAACGCCAGATTCCATTTTTATTAATAATCAGTCTTTTAATACCATCTGGACTTATTTACCCGGGAAATTTATGGTAACATTCACGTCCGAATGCATCGGAAAAGTTAGGGTTTTGAAATCCATTCCTCCATATACAGGTGGACTAAAAAGATACAATAATTCGAAAAAAACCAGCGATAATTAAAGGATAATGGTTAAAATAGAAAGAAATTTACCCGGAGTATTATAATTCGCTCGAATCTCCCAGCATCTTTACTAATAACGCTTTCTGGGCATGCAGGCGGTTTTCTGCTTCGTCCCAGACCACACTCTGCGGTCCTTCGATCACCTCATCCGTTATTTCATGTCCCCGGTGCGCGGGGAGGCAATGCATGACAATTGCATCGGGAGAGGCATTTTTTAATAAATTATTATCGACGGTATATCCCTGGAATGCCTTGATACGGACATCATATCGTGCTTCTTCTCCCATCGAGACCCAGGTATCTGTTACCACTACATCAGCATCCCTGACTGCCTGAACCGGGTCGTGCATCACTTCCACCCGTCCGCCAAGTGATCTTGCTCTTTCAACTACCTCTTCTTTTGGTAAAAAGCCGACAGGACTTGCAATATTCACAATCATACCGGTAATCGCTGAAGACAACACAAGCGAATTACAGACATTATTCCCATCACCCACCCAGGCAACTTTGATGTCGATCGTAGAACCAAAATGCTCCCAGATCGTGAGGATATCAGCAAGCAACTGGCATGGGTGCTCCTTGTCTGACAGCCCGTTAATAACCGGGACGTTCGAATACCTTGCAAAATCGACAATTGTCTGGTGTTTGTATGCACGGATCATCAACCCTGATACATACCGTGAGGCTACCCGTGCCGTGTCCCTGATCTCTTCCCCACGGCCAATCTGGAGGTCCTGTGAGTTAAGGTAGAGTGCATGCCCGCCAAGGTCATGCATACCTACTTCGAAGGAAAGCCTCGTTCGCGTTGAAGGCTTCTCAAATATCATCGCGAGTGCCTTTCTCGTGAGCAGTTCGTGAGGAGTCCCGGTGCTTTTCATTTTTTTGAGATGTTTCGCTTCTGCGAGGATCTTCTGCAATTCCTCTTCGGAAATATCAAGCAGCGAGAGAAGGTCTTTTTTCATCGTATCTCCTTCATATGGTCTATTCGCTTTTGGAGCAGCGCTTGTGTGCCGATATCACGGCGGTGACTTACATCCCCGCTGACCGACGAGGCAGCTGATTCTGCAATTTTTTCTGCCTCATCAAGCGTGTCAGCCCTTCCGACAAATGCAAGGGTCCGTGATGTCTGGGTCAGGAGTTCGCTGTTGGTCAGCTCAACATTAGCATAAAACAGCAGCGCATTGCCGTAATCCCCGAATGTGAGCTGCCTGCCGGTACGCGGGGTGTCAGGGTACCCTTCCGGAACAAGGTACTTACAGACGGTAGCCTCCTTTGAAAATTTCACTGACCCCTGTGAGAGCGTCCCTTCTGTAATCCTGATCATTATGTCAGCCATATCAGATTCAAGGAGTGAAAGGACATTCATGGCTTCCGGGTCACCAAACCTGGCATTGAACTCAATCACCATCGGGCCGTTTTTGGTATTCATGAACTGGCCGTATAATATTCCCCGGTACGGCTGCCCGATTTTTGCCATCACGGCTACCACGTCCTTCATGATACGAAGGGCCTTTTCCCGGTCTGTATGGGTAACAAACGGCAATGTATGGTCCGGCATACTATAGGAGCCCATACCCCCCGTATTCGGGCCCTGGTCTCCTTCGAACGCACGTTTATGGTCCTGTACAAGGGGCATCGGCACCAGGTGTGCGCCGTCAACAAATGCCTGTAGGGTGAATTCTTCGCCGATGAGGCGTTCCTCAACAACGACCTGGCCTTCCAGCTGCTTTGCATAATCGATCGCACCGTTCCGGTCCACGTGCTCTCCCATGATCCGTACACCTTTTCCACCGGTGAGGCCGATCGGCTTGATTGCGAGGTCCCCCGGGTACTGTGAAATGAAAGATACCGCATCTTCCTGGTCGTGAAAAACCCGGTATTTAGGGCATCCTGCCACCCCGTGACGGTCCATCATGACCCTGCAGAATCCTTTATCCGTCTCGAGACGGGCTGCTTCCCTCGTTGGGCCTACGCATGCGATCTGGCGGGACTCAAGCTCGTCGGCAATTCCTGCCTGCAGGGGGGCTTCGGGCCCGATAATCGCGCACTGGACACCAACACCTGATGCAAAATCCGCGATCCGTTTGACATTCGTCTCATTCTCCACAAGGACTCGTTCAGAAACAGACCAGATACCCGGGTTTTTCTTAGCCATTACTGAATAAAGTTCTACTTCGCTGTTGCGGGATAGGACGCTTGCTATCGCGTGCTCCCTGCCTCCTCCTCCCACAACCAGGATCTTCAATGTCATGTATCAGACCTACCGTCTATTACTACTGGTTACTCTCTGGTTATCTCGCTTGCTTTAACTAGTGCATGCAATGTCACGTTATCCTTTGCCAGTGCAGCGGTGGCGCCCTGCTCCCTGTCGACCACGGTCACGACGCTACTGATACTGGCACCTGCTTCCCGGAGTGCGTGTACACCGTATATCGCTGAGCCGCCTGAGGTTGTCACATCCTCAACGAGAAGGACATTTCTGCCGTTCACATCCCCGATCAATCTGCCACTTTTTCCATGGTCCTTCTCCGCACTCCTGATGATTGCATACGGACGTTTACCGATAAGTGACACCCCGACGGCGAGCGGGACTCCCCCTACAGCGACACCGGCTACAATTTCTGATGGGAACCTGACTGCAATTTCCTCGCAGATGAGCTCCAGCAGGACAGGGTCCGTCATTGCCGATTTGATGTCCAGGTAATACGAGCTGGTCTCACCTGATGCAAGAATAAAATGGCCGTATTCAACTGCACCATGGCGGATAAGTGCGTCTGCGATCCCGTTTACCATGCTATTCCCTCACTCTGTATTTCGTCTTTCATTCCGATTACCATGGGACCTCCTTCACGCCAGCCAGGTACCCGATGATATTGGTAGCACGGTGGAGCAGGGGCGTAATAATAAGGATTATTATCACAATCGGGATAGTCATTACGCTGAAAAACCACTGCGGATCGAATACGGCTGTAAGAAGAAATGCCCCAACCACCAGGTCATACTGGTCTGCTACCGGCCAGGGGTCCCCTGAATTCTTACCGAGACGACGTTTGAAAAAACTCTTTCCAAGATCACCAAGCAGTGCACCGGTTGCAAGGAGGAACACTGCGGGCATGGTGAGGACAGGAAAAAAATCCCAGTTGAAATATGACGCGAGTACAATCTGGACTGCCCCGGTAATGACCCCGCATGCAATCCCTATAACAAGGCCTCTCCATGTCTTTCCACTCCCGAAGAGTCTTCTCCCGTCGTTAAAATTTTTCCCCCCGTCGATGGGTGCGCCCCCCCCGAATGCAGCTGCCGAGGAGTTTGGGATATAAGCGGGTAACATTATCCAAAGAGCGGAAACCAATGCTATTATTATTGTTTCGATACTAATAGTTGGAGCACCCCAATACCTAAAATAAAGAGCAGGTATAAACATTAAGGTATCGAAGGGAGAAATTCCTCGGAAGGATGCATTGGTTTGAGTATTATGCTGATCAAAAAGACGAAGAGCCTGTGCCCTGTCTGCAATACCGTGATTGATGCGGAAATTGTGGAGGAAGAAGGCGGGGTATGGATACGCCGTTCATGTCGGGAGCATGGATCATTCCGTGATCTCTACTGGTCTGACGTGGATATGTACCGCAGGTTCGATAACTATGAGAATATCGGGTCGGGAGTCGATAACCCGCAGCGTGATGGTTCGGAGGAGGCCTGCCCTACCAATTGTGGACTTTGCAGCAACCATAAATCTGCCACTCTTCTTGCGAATATTGACCTCACAAACCGTTGCAATTTAAACTGTGACTTCTGTTTCGCAAATGCCCGTGCCTGTGGATATATTTATGAGCCCACTTTTGACCAGATTGTTGAGATGCTCAAACTCCTCAGGAATGAAAAACCAGTTCCAGCCCCGGCGGTGCAGTTCTCCGGTGGTGAGCCTACCATGCGCGAAGACCTGCCGGAGATTATCAGGAAGGCGAAAGAACTCGGGTTTCCACAGGTACAGCTCGCTTCGAACGGCATAAAAATTGCAAAAGATATTGCCTATGCCCAGGCACTTAAAGACGCAGGGCTCTCAACCATTTATCTCCATTTTGACGGTGTAACCCGGGATACCAACCCGAACCTTGCAATCGATGAAAAAGCTGTTGCAAACTGCCAGAAAATCGGCCTGGGTATCGTGCTCGTCCCCACAATAATCAGGGGACGGAATGACCACCAGATAGGGGACATCATCCGGTACGCAGCCGACCACATATCAGCTGTCCGCGGTGTTAATTTCCAGCCGATTGCATTTACCGGTGCGGCCAGCCAGGACGATGTTATCAGGGAAAGGATTACGGTCCCGGACATATCCGCAGCTGTTGAGAAACAGACCGATGGTGTAATCAGGAAATCTGACTTTTACCCGATTCCCTGTGTGTTACCCATATCAGCCTTATTTGAAGCGTACGGGGGAAAACCCCAGATACAGTTCACCGCCCACCAGCACTGCGGGGCTGCCACCTATGTATTTGTAACAAAAGAAGGCCTGGTCCCTATAAACCGCATGCTTGACGTAGACCAGTTCTTTGAATCTGTTGATACGATGGCTGAAAAACTGAAAAAAGGAGGGTCCATTAATAAGTACAAGACCCTGCTTGAGGGGATCAAGGGACTCCATGATTCCGTGAAGAACAGCGAACAGGGAAGTGCAATAGACTTCTGGAAACTTATCGGGAAAGCCCTCTTGTTGCAGAATTTTGATGCATTAAGGGAGTTTCACTGGAATGCACTCTTCATAGGCACCATGCATTTCATGGACCGGTATAACTACGACATCTGTCGTGTCCAGAGGTGCTGTATCCACTATGCAACCCCAGACGGGACACTCATACCGTTCTGCACCTATAACTCAGGGCCTGTATACCGGGAACAGGTCTGGCAGCGATGGAAAAAAACTGAAGAATAATCAATCCCCTAATCCTGTAGATACGGAAAATACCAATGTTTTTTTTAAACACACAGTTGACTGTGAATAATTTTGAAAAAGGTTTTGCGGTTTTGAATACGTATGAGAAGGAAATATTTCCAAAATAGTCTGAACGGGACCAACATTAGCTAAAACTACTCAGCCAGATACTAAAGAAAAATGCAATGATACCAATACAGATTACAATAATCCATAAATTTGGATAAATCCATTGTTGATAACATGATGAATTTTGCCAATTCATTACAACCCTCTTGAAGGATTTATTTAATAAATTCTCTGCCAATTCTGAATATTCCCCTAAATCATGTTTTTTATTTTTAAAAAATATATTTCAAACTGCAGACTGTTGCTACAATTAAAAAATGGGAACACCCATTCGGGTACCTTCTTGCACAAATCCCGTTTAGAAAACCGGCGGGTGGGAAATGTCAGGTGTTTTGGCCCGGTTCTTTGTACATCTGGCATGCAATATTTTCTTCCTACGGGAATTCCAGTTCCAGGAATTCTCCATGTTTCATGGCGATCGAAGCGATGGCAAGGTCCTGGATAGCAAGGCCTGTAGAGTCAAAGACTGTAATCTGCCCGCTGTTTACTCTCTTCTTCCGGCCCAGAACAACTTCGCCAAGAGTTCCTGAAATCTCTTCAGGGGAATACCATCCCTGCCTGATCGGGACATTGATCTCGCCCGAATGAACCGCCTGAACAGGGTCATCGACGATTACCATTGCCCGTTTGAGAATAGCGGGGTCAAGTTCTTCTTTCCCAGGAGCGTCCGCCCCGATTGCATTGATATGTGTCCCCTCGTGGACCCATTCATCCATTACAACGGGTGTCTGTGAAGGGGTGGTTGTAACAATCACGTCGCTATCGCAGACAAAGGGTAGTGTACCGGTCCTGCAGTCAAAGCGGGAATACCTTGTGCAGAAATTATCAGATGACACTTCTTTCCTGCTCCATACACGGACCCTGGTCACTTCAATTTCACGGGATATCGCCTCGAGCTGGGCTGCTGCCTGGCGCCCGGTGCCAACCAGGCCAACCGTAACCGATTTTTTCCCGGCAAGATATTTTGTTGCGATAGCACCTGCGGCCCCGGTCCTCAAATCAGTCAGCCCCGTGGCATTCAGTATAGCAATGGGAAGACCTGTCGCAATATCAAGTATTGTGGTAAGCGCCATGACCGTAGGGAGACCCTTACCCGGGTTTCCGGGGTGGACATTTACACATTTTATTCCAGCCAGTTGCTCTGCGGGTATATACGCCGGCATTGTCCTGAAATCGCCGTTTGGAAATGTAATATAGACTTTAGGTGGCATCTGGACGTTACCCACCCCATGTTCCCGGAATGCTGCTTCTACGGCGATATTTACCTCGTGGATATCAAGTCCGGAGTCGGGTCTTGGATAATATTTCATGGTGTAATCAGGTCTCCTGCCCGGCCTCACGGGATATTCAGACAAGAAATTGATCGGGATAATCAAATAGCTTACCTGTCTTCCACATTGTATCTATCAGGCATTATCCGGGTGTAAAGAAAAAAAGGATACTGTGTTAAAAATGCATCGAGTGACGTAACAGGAAGATTTCATCGAAAAACAACCTACATGGAGAATTATACCCGTCCCTGTTTCCAAATGAGGATTATTTTTGATAATCGAAGATTGCAGGCCATAGTATCCAGGAAAAAAGATGATTTGACTCAGGCTTAACATTTCCAGGGCTTAATGATCATTATCAATATGCATGATAACGTTCGCATAACCTGTACCCCTGCAGGTAGTGCACCTGCAACATCCGGCTATTCCGGTTCCATAACAGCACGCACAACGGGTGGCGGGTTGAGAAACCATGATAAACCCTTTGCCTTCGCAGGCAGGGCATGTCATACAACCGATCTTCCCATCTCCCCTGCAATATGCGCAACTTTTCTTTAGAACCCCGGATATTTCCATGATTACCTATAGAACCGGGCCAAAAAATAAACATGCCGGACCTGTTGGTAAGCAGAATGATATTCAGTTTTTCTGTTTCTGCAAACCTTATCCAGCCGATTGAACATTTAAATAATTATAAATCCAGAAATTTTATTCGAAAAATCTGATATCCTCATCTCTCATTCACCTGAAACTAAATTTCTGGTATTTATTTCTGAAGCATTAAGGGACGGAAAAATATAGTGCGATATTCCGGATCCGGGTTTCCCATTGATTTATCTAGGACAACATAATCGTGATTAATAGTGAGCCGCAACAAATTATGTCATCAGGGATATTGTGCAGAGGAGAGCCTCATGATCACTATCATACCAAAACCAACCGATACCGCAGGTGATAATTCTACCTCAATGGTTGCTGAAGAACTCACCAAAGCCGGCGCAGCCTATACGTTTATAAATCCTGATTCCATTGACCCTCTTTCAGATCCCTGCTCTGGTGAACTGATCTGGGTATGCGGGCTCCGCCAGGATGACCACCAGTTCGAGGTGATCAATGCCCTTTCTGTTGATAATCTTGTTGTCAACTCCCCTGATTCGATATTTACCTGCGCGAGTAAAGTAAAAACATCTGCACAATTGATAAAAAAACGCATAAGGACGCCGGATACCCTTTTCACTGCTTCTGCGGAAATTGCTGGACGTTTTATTGAAACGCATGGCAGGGTGGTATACAAACCCGTGTACGGGTATGACGGAAATGGTATCCGCCTGATCAAAACAGCTGGAGAACTTGGGTCCGGCCCCTATTATCTCCAGGAATATGTCCCAAATGACCGGGACTACCGGATTTTTGTTATTAACGGGAGATCAGTCGGTGCAATTGTACGTCGTTCTGATTCCCTTGCGCATAATATTCACCAGGGAGGTATCGGTATCCCGGTCGAGATAGACCCCGAGATGGATGCAATGGCCGGGGAAGCAGCCATGGCGGTCGGGGTCGATTACGGGGGTGTTGACCTTCTCAAAGATGATGATGGTTATACGGTGCTTGAAGTAAACGGGACTCCCAACTGGCACTGCATGAGCGCCCCTATACCGAGACTCCTTGCAGAATACCTTATCGCGAAGCAACGACAGTCCAGGTGTTAATCGCAAAAGATTAGTTTTTTGGCTCTGGCCCTGTTGATAACAAAGAAAAATCGCCTCTTCGCTGTTTCGTGTGGGTAAATAACCTGAACATAAGATATCTACAAATAAAATCTAAAGGCAATAAAGCATTAGAATTGAAAAATAGCCTTCAATATTGGAAATACTATGAATAATTGCATCAACACGCACTGAACCGCCGCCGGGGCGTCCTTCGGGGGCGGCGGAACTCTCCTAATCGGGGTTTGGGGCGGAGCCCCATCAATTCATTTTTATATCACCCGCATAATTACCCACTCAATTTGACGAAGAGCCGAAAAATCAGTTATTATTCAAAAAGAGATGATTATCCATTGGTTACTGGGAATATTCCATTTCTTTCAATGTTTTTTCTGCCAGTTCCTTCATACGCGCGGAAATCCTGCCTGACGCTGAAAATTCCACGTCTTTCATGGCATTTGCAAGCTCGTTACCGAGGACAAATATTGCATACTTATGCTCCATCTTGCTCTTATGTGTCTGGTTAGGCTGGATCTTCAGGGAGTAGTACTGGGCGAACTTAAGGTCCGGGTTAATGCTCTCAAAATAGTCCTTTATATTGAATAGCATCTGGTGTAAGGTAATTAATTCCTCTTTATGCATTGTTCGTATCATCCCCAAGATCAAATAGTAAATTTTATCTTAAATAAGTATGGGGAAGGAAATATTCAGGCGATTTTTATCAGCCTGATTGAGATTGGGCGCTTTATAATCCCCTTGAATTCGCGTGCTGCGACGTACTCCACGCCGGTCTCGACCATGTGGTCAAGGAGTTTCTGGTTCACCTCACCATCCAGGACAACACCCTGGAAATCACCATTCAGTTCACCGAGAGCCGTTTCAACCTCCCCTGTTTTTAGTTCCCGGAGGAGATCATAGTCTTTGGAAAGGAACCGCGCAATATGGTGGCCCCGCACAGCCCGGATGTGATCAGTAAGCGTCTTTGCTATCCCTGGTTTTTCAGCTAGACGAGGTTTTACTTTTCGATCGGGGATGCCGGCTGTTGCTCCTGCCGGTTCACCGGGTGATTTTTCCATAGGTGGTTTCTCCGGTTTCTCCAGGGCCATGTCCGCCGATCGTTCCTCCTCTTCCCCGGTAAAGAACTGGTCACGCACATATTCCACCGGGACCTTGTTCCGGAGTGCCTTGATGACCTCTTTCCTGGTCATATCCTCGACACTTTTTCCACGGGGTGAGTGTGCAACATAATCAATGTCAGCCACCTGTAACAGTTCCCGAAGTATCAGTTCTCCCCCGCGGTCCCCGTCAAGGAACGCAGTTGATGTTTTTGTTTCGGTAAGTTCGATAATGGTCCCGGTGACTTTTGTTCCTTCGACAGCGACTGCATTTTTTATGCCGAATTTTAAGAGGTTAATGACGTCCGCGCGACCTTCCACGACGATTATCGCATCGCTATCCTGTACGTTTGGGCCTGCCGGAACTTTATCCTCCCCGATTACACCGATTTTTTCAATACGGATACTCTCCCTGACATCATCCAGCAGTTCGTAGCTGTCGATCGATGCATCATTGAAATAACCGGTGAGCAACTCCTTCGCTCTTTCCACGATAATTTTTCGTTTTACAACCCTGATATCCTCTATACTTTCAACCGTCACATGGGCTACACATGGCCCGACACGGTCGATTGTCTCGAGAGATGCGGCAAGGATCGCTGTTTCCGCACGGTCCAGCGAAGAAGATATCAGGATCTCTCCCTTTGTCTCCCCCTTCCTGCTGGTTATCTGGACGTCTATTCTCCCAACCCGCCCGGTGCGCTGTAAGTCCCGCAGGTCGAGTTCCTCGCCGAGTAACCCTTCAGTCTGGCCAAAAATGGCACCGACTACATCAGGTTTCTCGACCACCCCCTCTGCCGTGAGGTGGATGTGAATAAGGTACTTGGTAGTATCAGATGAATACAAGGTAATGCCCCCCCATGTGTCATGCAATAATTCATTCGCGTGATCATAGGTAGTTCCTAGTGGTATGCAGGATCTCTTAAAATGTGTGATATTGTAAAAGGTTTTCCTTTTTTCAAGTACGTGTTGTACCTGTTTTTTTTATAGCGAATGGATTAACTGTGTAATTATTGTCGACGTATAGTCAAAGACATGGCATTTACTACTGTTTTATAATTTTAGCTTCAATAATCCAATTTTTCCAAAGATTGTCCATTTTTGCCCATTTAACTATTGCAAATTGTATCACATCAAAGAATCCTGACTATAATTGTGAAAGAAACCCTATAGCGGACTCCAGGGAAAAAAGATGTGTCTGTTCCGATAGGCAACATAGCTATCCTGTAAATATTTCCGCAACCTGGTGAGACCTGAAATCACTCATGGTGAACGGGGTTGTCCTGAACTTCCAGACCCTGTTTGGTTCAAGATAGTTAACTGCCGCGATGGCACTCCCAATGGCGTTACCATCCGCATCGAAGAGCATGATGGTCACGGTAACCAGGTCGATCCGCTCGGCACCGATATTCTTTATCGTGCCGACGATCATTCTAGCCCCGGTTGGATCGGTTTCCACATGGGATTCGAGAAGTCGTACTTTATGTGCGGGATTATATTGATATTTCACGAATCCAAAAGGCCGCTGTACATATGCCTCCACCTGGATGGGTGTCTCTTCCGGAACCGGGCTTGCAGGTGCAATGGTTCCCTGAGCCGTAATCTGGGAAACCAGGGGTGTAATCGCTGGCGTGGCAATTGAAGTGGTTGGAATTGGAACCGGCGATACCTGGTTAACCGGAGCAGGATTTGTACACCCTGCAGACAGGAGCAATGCGATGAGGAAAAGGACCGGTACAGCAATCCTTGTATTGAATTTCATGGTTCTATCATCCATTCATTGAATATCTGCAGGTACTATTTGTTTTCTACCCGGGCGACCAGTTGGTTAATCATATGCCTGCAGGTACAATCTGGTTACCTCTGATTAACCCGGAACTTTCGTTTCAATCCTTGAAGTTATCATCTCTGCGGAAAGTCCCCGTACAAGGACTTTTTTCCGGGTGGATGTTAAACCAGATACGATGCTCACATCGCTTTGCGAAACATCCAGCACCCCGGCTATCAACCCGATAATGGCAATATTTGCTTTACCATCAACTGGCTGTGCTGAAACCTGGCAACCAAGCGCTTTTCTCCAGGGATTGTAACCGGATGGAAATGTGCCAGATTTACTCCCGGTTGAGACCTCGATGGTAATAATCGTCCCATTGGTGGAGGTAGTCAGGGCCTCAGATATATTCACCATCCACTAACTATCACCTGGTACCTACATAATCTGCCCGGTTCCTGTAGCAGCTTATAACCTATTCAATAACAAGAGGTTAGAATACGAATCCATGGTAAAAACATGTGTCCGGTAAATTTGTTTTGTTTTTTCCAGAATATAATTGAAATGTCGCCCGACGTTAACAAGTTGGGATCACCAGTGGCATGTCGCCGTTCTTCACCCGCTTTTAACCCTGTCGGGCGGTGCCTGTCGCAAAACCGGGTTGTCCCGAAGTTCATTTCCAGGCGCTTGCCAGTCGATCACCCGGGGACCTATGGAAGTGCTGTATCGGCACCATTAGCCTTTCGTCGTCCCGGTATTTATCCAATGCCTTTGTATCATTTCACCGCGTGGTACCCTCTCCCCGGGTACCACCGCGAGCCCCCGTTAAAAAATTCCCCGTTGTGGTAGACGATCTTCCCTTCCATTATCACCAGTTCCGGAAATATTGCTTGCATTCCCGTGAACGGTGTCCATCCGGCCCGGCTGTGTAGTTCTCCGGGGTCTATCCTGGTAATTTCCTGTGAGTAGAGCGCAAAATCTGAACGCTCTCCCGTTTGAAACCCCGCGGGAGGTATCCCCAGGATTTCGCAGGGTCTTCTGGATACCTTTTCTACCAGTGACGAAACAGGGAGATTTCTCCGCCGTACTTCGGCGAGGAGCAGCGGGACCATGGTCTCCACACCTGGTATTCCTGATGGTGCATCTATGAAATCCACTGCCTTTTCATCTATCGTATGCGGTGCGTGGTCTGATGCGATAACGTCAATCTGGTCCCACATATGCCAGAGCCCTTCCCGGTTTTTGTTATCCCTGATCGGCGGGTTAACTTTTGCACAGGCATCTTTTGGAAGGAAGTCCTCGTTTGCAAGGAGGAGGTGGTGGGGTGTCACTTCAAACGAGGTCCTGGAAACCCTGGAATGTTCATTAGATTCCCGGGTCATTTTGTCCAATAGTTTCCTTTGCTCCATAACAACCGCTATTGCCCGGGCTGTACTCATGTGACAAAAATGGAGCTGACACCCGGAACTATTCAGCTGGCAGACCTTCCTTACAGCATCTGCCTCGCCATCCGGGGTGCGGTTGGAATCGTGGGCGGCCATTGTTTTCGGTGTGGATGGTCCGACTTCTTCTGCATGAATCGTTGCAAGGCACCCCATATGGTGGATTACCGTGAGGGCCTCTGAAAGGTCATGAGATGACAATGCTTCCCCGTAACTTGAAGCATCTGCAAATATCTCGCCGAATGCCATTGCCCCCGCGCTCCATAATGAAGGCAGGTCAGAGCCGGGTGTCACTCCCGCATTGATTGCAAAACCGCAGCATGCATCCGATACAGCTTCTTTAACGCGACGGGTAAAGCGGGAGTGAGTGGTGAGGGCAGGGACCGTATTTGGCTGGTCGACCACCAGGGTTACACCCCCTGCAATTGCACTCATTGTCCCGCTATGCCAGTCTTCTTTTTCTACCTGGCTTCCCCCCCGCATATGCACGTGCATGTCCGTCGCAGCTGGCACGAGAAGCATGCCATGTCCTTTTACAATCTCATCAGCCTGCCCGGCTGCACCAATATGAACTACTCTGCCTCCCTTAAATCCGATATCCGCTCTTCTTCCGTCAGGGAATGTTACGTCAAGAAGGGCAAGGTCTAACCCGGGCATTTGTACCAGACGTTGGAGTGGATTCACAATAAAATAGTGGTCTCTTCATCGAACAGGGTGGGTTCCGTTTGAACCCGTTACAATACGGAACACAGACAAGAAAAAAATGAAATCCCTGGTCCTTACCTGTGTTCGTCCGGGAGCAGGCATGCTTGTCCTTCTTCATGTGGCTTTGGCTTTTCAAACCCACCCATAACGGACAGGATCGCAGGCATGATGATGATGGCCCCTATCAGTGAAAAACCGACCGCAATCAGTGTCGTGATACCGAAATTGCTGATAATCGGAAAACTGGCAAATAAGAGGGCCGAAAACCCGAAAAATGTTGCCAGTCCCGAGATTGTAATTGCGGTACCGATCCTCTCAACGCTGTGATGAATGGCACTCATAGGGTCCCCGAGATTATCAAACTCCTCGGCATACCGCTCCATAACAAGGATTGTGTATTCAGCTGCGACTCCGATTGTCATGGACCCCAGCGTGGCTGTCAGCGGGGTATAATCTATCCCGAGCAGGTACATCGCGGCCGCATTCCAACCCACGACAAGGATAATCGGTACGAGCGGTGTAATTGCATGTACTCGCCGGTAGACGAGCAACAGGAACACAAATACCAGGACGAACCCGAGTGCGGTCATCTGCTCTTTAGAAGATGACAATGAGCCAATCAGGCGGGTGAACAAGTCAAAACTACCGGAAGGGACTGCATTAATGCCGGAAGGTGGTGGATTAAATGCGATATCCTGGATCATTTGTTCTTTTAACGAGGATTGCTGGTTTGTCTGGAGTTTTATCGTAACAAACTGGATTACTCCGTCCGTGGAACCCACAAGGTACGTCTTTTTTATATCTGGTGGGATATTTAACATAACCGCGTCAAGTTCACTCTGCGTTGCCGGCATCTGGCCATTATTGTAAGCTAGGATGTAGGTGACGATACTGGTGGCACTGGTAAACTCACTATGCCGGTTCAGTTCATCTTCCTGGAACTGTTTCATCCATTTAATGGTGGACAGGGAACTTACCCCGTCCCCGTTCAGGTAAATTGGTGCGGTGCTCGTCGCACCGTACATCCTCGTTACCTTGTCGTTTAAGACCTTTGCCGGCATATCGGAAGGCACAAAGGCATTTTCATTGGTCTGGATAGGAATATAGGAATCAATCTGGAACCCTATGACTGCGATGACGCATGCCACGAGGAGGATCGGGACAGGGTTTTTTGCAATTTTCATCGACGTTTTTGTCAGCAGTGCACTGTACGAAAAGCCGCCTTTTGATGATTGTTTCTTAACTTTTGGTTTGTATTTCAGGAGTATGGCTGCAGTGGGGATGCCGACGAGGGAGGCCAGGTAACAGCAGGCCACCCCGATGATTGAGACCAGGCCAAAACCCTGGATCATCGGCACCGGGGAGATAAACATGGCCACAAAACCCATGCAGGTAGCGAGCATTGCATAGAGGACCGCAGGACCTGTCCTTGTCACGGTCATGAATACTGCCTGCTCCATTGAGCCCTTTCTGATCTCTTCGTCAAAACGGGCATGGAACTGTATGGCGTAATCAATCCCCAGACCTATCATGACCGGGAATGCCCCTATCACTGCCATGTTCAACTGTATACCGACCAGTCCCATCAGCCCCATCGCGGATACGAGGCCAATTGCGACCATCAGCACGGGGAGGAACCGGTGACTGACGAATGAGAACAGTATCCCCATGACTATGATCATCAGGATCAGTGCGGCAAAAATAAGTACGCCGCTTGCGGATCCCATCGAGCTCTTCATCTGCTGTGAGAATGCTGCACTACCTGTCAAGGATATTTTTACACCAGGCGGCGGATTGGAATTATCAACGAGGCTCTGTAAATTGTTAAGTAGGTTTGTTTTGGCTTTTTCAGAAAGCCCTTCATTAACATCCACCCTGATGATAGTAATGAGATTTGACTGGGTGTAGACCGAAAGGACTTGTGGCGGTACCCTGGTTTCCGCATCCTGGATCTCGCCAATCGAGGTGGGAAGTGCCCCGTTATTGGCCTGCTCCAGGAGGTCTGCAATACCGCTAACGCTCTTAATGTTCTGCTGGCTGCGGATCGACCCTTCCAGCCCGTCCATAAACCTCAGCATATCAGGGCTTATTGGGGTATCGGTATCGATGAATAAGACTACCGGGTCAGACTGGAAGGTGGTGATGTATTTATTATACTGGCTTCCTTCCGGTGAGTCCTTCACCATGTATGTTTCCCACCCGTTCTGCATGGAAATCGTCGTCATGCCGTAAAGGCAGACAATAAATAACGCTACAACGATTCCTGCGACCAGCATCGGGTGATGGGTAATTCCCCGGGCAAGTCGTTCAAATATACGTTTCACAATATCCTGTCCTTTTCATGCTTTTTTCGGGTCTTTTTAAACTCCGGGTATTCTGTAATAAAATATCCCGTTGGTGTTAACAAATTCTTATCTGGTTGATACCCGGATACATCATATACCATTATGGAGTCATATATCAGGAATGGAAGGGAATTACGAGTAGTCTGGAACACAGAATGTTTTTTTCCAGGATTTTCAATGCACTCCCGATAGTCTGAAACCAGGTTCTTGTTTCAATTTACTGATAATTTTTCGCATGGATTGGTAATAAAGTATTTGTTGTGAATAAGACAACAATATTTTCTAAAGGTCTCTGGAAGCGGCATTCATTGATTCGGTGTTTTGATATTCCTGCAAATTCTTTCCTCCCAGGTTCTACTTAGAAATCAGGAATCCGTTAGTTTGCATGAAGTACAATGCATTGCAGGGGTCATCGGTGAAGAATCCGTCAACTCCCATAATAAGAGCCATTTTTAGCTCACCCCAGGTGTTGAGGGTCCAGGGTAGGACCCGGTTTCCTGAATCATGAGCATGCCTTACAAGGTCCGGTGTAAGGATATCCAGCCGGGGAAGGATACAATCAAACGAAAACCCGCTCTCCTCAACATGATGGTTCCACTGGTTGTTCGGCACAATAATTCCGGTTTTTAAACCGGGAAGACATGTTTTCATTATTGACAGGCTCCCGCTATGAAATGAGACCGCCATAACATTTGCTACGATAAAATTTCCGAGGACGCTACAAATAATTTCCTCGCTGCCTGGTTCTTTGATCTCTATAATAATCCCGCGGTTTCCCTGTATTACCACGGTAATCACTTCTTCAAGGGTAGGGATCTTTTCCCCGTTACCTGCATCAAGTTCTTTTAATTCTTTTAATGACAGGTCATTGACCTGTCCTGTACCGCTGGTGGTCCGGTCAAGTCTTGCGTCATGAATAATAACCGGGATACCATCGCGGCTCAGCCTTACATCTACCTCAACATAGTCGGCACATACCATCCCGGCGCTGATTGCCTTCAGGGTGTTCTCCGGGGCTATTGCCCGGGCTCCGCGGTGCCCAACTATCCACATCAGTACTACAGTCTCCTGGTTCTGGTTAATGGTAACCCCTCGTTGAAAAATACTTTGTCGTTGTACCCGGGAATGAAATATCCAGTGTATTTTTGTCATGAAAAAACAGTATGGAGATGGTGAAGGCAGTCCTGACCAGCTTTCAATAATCCCTTCCCTTATGAAATGAAATAATATAATACTAATTCCTGGCCCTTTCTTTCGAAACTAAGTGAAATGGCACGCATCTAGAAATCATGTTATCCTAATCGTGATGAATGGTTGGATAATCATTCGATGATGCAGTTGAACTCTTGGTGAGGTTTTACACGTATGACGGGAACGTATGTTTGTCAGGTATGCGGGCAGATTTATGGTCCCGCAGAGGGAGTTTTGGATGCAGTAATCTGTCCAGGCACAGCATTTGATTCACATCCCGGGACCTCTGGCATTTCCCAGCCTTTCGATCACCAAAAGAAAAGTTTACCATGATGTAACGGGAAGTGCAATAATGGTTATCAGAACTGTAACTCCGGACTGCTACTCGATCGCCGCGCTCGATTTTGACAGGCGGCTTTTTGATGCACTTGTCCCATTACCTGATGGAACAAGTTATAATGCCTATATAGTTAAAGGAAGCCAGAAGACTGCACTTATCGATACGGTTGACCCTTTAAAAGAGCTGGAACTGGTTTCTGATCTAATCCGCCTTGGTGTTGATTCGATAGACTATGTAATTGTAAATCACGCTGAACAGGACCATGCGGGGTCCCTTCCTATGATCCTCGAGTTGTTTCCATCATCAAAGGTTGTGACAAACGAGAAATGCAGGGATCTCCTTATCAGTCACCTCGATCTGGAAGAAGAGCGGTTTATTACAATAAAAGACCGCGAAACACTCTCCCTTGGAAATAAGACCCTTGAATTTATCATTACGCCATGGGTCCACTGGCCTGAAACGATGCTCACCTATCTCAGGGAGGACCGGGTACTTTTTTCATGCGACCTTTTCGGAACGCACTACGCAACTACTGACCTGTTCATGAAAGATGAAAAAATCATCTATATCGCCGCAAAACGATATTATGCGGAGATTATGATGCCCTTCCGGGCTAGCATCAAGGGGCATATGGAAAAAATCGGAGCAGTTGCTATTGATATTATCGCACCGAGTCATGGCCCGGTTTACAATAACCCAGGTTTCATCATCAATGCGTATAATGAGTGGATATCAGATTCGGTGAAAAATGAAGTGGTAATCCCCTATGTATCGATGCATGGCAGTACACGGAAGATGGTGGACTACCTGACAGGTGCATTAATTGAACGTGGCATTGCGGTGAAACCCTTTGATATGACAGTTACTGATACCGGGAACCTTGCCATGTCACTGGTTGATGCTGCGACGGTGGTAATCGCCACCCCTACTGTCCTGTTTGGTCCGCATCCGCAGATTGTCTATGCAACGTACCTTGCGAACATGCTCCATCCCAAAGTGAAATTTGCATCTGTGATCGGTTCGTATGGCTGGGGGGGAAAGACGGTCGATGTGCTTAAATCCATGATGACTCACATCAAGCCTGAACTGCTCGAACCGGTGCTTGTCCAGGGATTACCAGGAGAAGCATGTATCAGGGATCTCGACCGTCTCGCAGACGATATTGCCCGGAAACACAAAGAAATAGGTATGTTACCTCAATGATTGCGTGAGAAAACAGTTGCCAGTACCCCTGGTTTATTTATTTTATTATGTTTCCATTCCTATTTGGTGCCCGTTTTAATAAGATACCGTTTTAGCTGCTCCCAGGACTTTTTAATTATCGAACTATTAACCGACATTATTCCATGGCGGGCTCATAGAAAATCAATTATTTTTACTTTAACATCAGAAAATTGAATAACCTCACCGTCCAACCTGTTATCCCAATGAAGCAGATCGCCCTGTACGGGAAGGGTGGGATCGGCAAGTCCACCACATCGGCCAACCTGTCAGCAGCGCTGGCAGAGAAGGGCCTCGATATACTCCAGATTGGGTGTGATCCCAAGCGTGACAGCACGAGAATGCTGATGCAGGGCAGGTTCATCCCTACGGTAATGGACCATGTCAGGACAGAAGGTGATGCCGATGTCAGGCTGGAAGATATCATGTTTACCGGGTACCGCGGGGTCCGGTGCGTCGAAGCAGGAGGGCCTGAACCCGGTGTCGGGTGTGCCGGGCGGGGGATTATTGCCACCTTCCAGATCCTTGAACGCCTGGGTGCGTTGAAAGGCGATATCATTGTCTATGATGTCCTCGGAGACGTTGTATGCGGGGGGTTTGCCATGCCGATGCGTGAAGGGTATGCGCAGGAGGTCTACCTTGTTACCTCCGGGGAACTCATGTCATTATATGCGGCTAATAATATCTGCAAGGCGATTCAACGCCTCTCCCTGAGGGCGAAGAACCGGTGCCGCCTTGCGGGTGTGATCTGCAATTCAAAAAATATGGAAAATGAAGAGCAGCTCGTCGTCGAATTTTCGAGGCAAATCAACAGCCGGCTTATCCAGTTTATCCCCCGTGACAGGACTGTCCAGCTGGCCGAGGTTCATAAAAAAACTGTGATTGAATATGCCCCTGAATCCACGCAGGCAGGGATTTACCGGTCTCTTGCAGGGATTGTTGCGACGAATGAACAGTTTACAATTCCCACACCAATGAGTACCGATGACCTTGAATCCCTTGCCTTTGAGTACCTCTAGGACCGGTGGCTGCACCCTTACCGGGGCGCTTTCGGTCACGACCGGGATTAAGGACTCGGTGACGATAATTCATGGCCCTCCTGGTTGTGCGCATCATAACTTTTCGCTCCTCCATGCGACAATCCTTGATAACGACTGCATGGTAATCCCGAAAGTCATGTCTTCAGGGCTTTCCGAACATGATGTGATATTCGGAGGTGAGGAAGCGCTTATGAAGGTGATCCAGCAGGTCGCATCCGGGGATCCAGGAATAATATTCGTTCTTTCGACCTGTATCACCGATACGATTGGCGATGATGTCCTGGCCGTTACGGAGAATGCGGGAGTTCCGGTCTGCATGGTACCTACCGGGGGATTTTTGGGAGGCGATTTCGAAAAAGGTTTTTCACGGGCGCTGATTGCAGTTTCAAACCTTGCACTTCCCATGATTATTCCTCCTGAACGGGACCTGGAAATTTCCGGCTCCGTTAATCTGATAGGAGAAAAAAACCTTGAGTATGAGGTGAAACAAAACTTCCTGGAAGTCAAGCGCCTGGTTTCCCTGCTTAATCTTAGCATCAATCTTCGTTTTGCCCATGATATTACACGCTCCGATATTGACCGTCTCCCCCTTGCATCGGTGAATATTTTAAGAGAACCCGCACTATCAGGAGTCGGTGATCACCTGCTGTCCACATTCGGTACTCCGTACCTCAACTCATTTCCGCTCGGTATCCGCGGGACCCTGTCCTTTATCAGGAATATAGCTGCCCGGTCTGGATCTTCGCCGGATGAAGCGATCGATAGTGAAAAAGAACACCAGATGGAGATACTTAATGGATTTTCAGACCTCCGTGGTGCCCGTGTAAGATTTACCATTCCGGCAGGGCACCCGGAATATCCCCTGGTTAAGGAGATCTCCATGGCTATCGGGTTTGAGGAATCCCCTGATGGCACCTTATTGCCGGTGCCTTATCCATTCCCGGTGGGGACAAGTGGAATGAAAAGGATGCTTCACCTCTGGAGGAGGACACTACCTTGCCTGGTTGCTTAAACCCTGTATGGCCATGTGCGCTGACCGGGGCAGTTGCGGCTCTTTCCGGGTTTTCTGGCATCGCGGTAGTAATTCACGGCTCAAGTGGTTGTTATTTTTACCCTGCCACCTTATTGCACCATGATCTCCACAGCACCTTCCTTGTTGAACAGGAAGTGATTTTCGGTACGAGTGAACGGCTTGTTGAAGTTGTGAAGGACCTTTCCCTGACTTACAAAAAAGTGGCGGTGGTCAACTCGTGTGTCCCATCTGTTCTTGGTGAAGATGTCCGGGATATTCTTTTAGAATATGACATAATCTTCGTTGACAGCCCCGGATTTACTGGTGACTTTGAGTCCGGTTATCTTCATGCAGTAAAAGACCTGCCTGTCTGTATGCAACAGGGTACAGAACAGGTGAATGTTGAAGGGGTAAATCTTATCGACCCGTTTGCCCGCGGTAACCAGCGCGAAGCAGAACGGCTTCTTCAAATGGTGGGAGTTTCTGTAGGCACAGTCTTCTGCCATGATTCATACGAGTCGCTTAACAATGCAGCCGGCTATTCAGTTACGGTAAATCCGGACCTCCCTGCAGGTTATGGGTGTCAACTTGGCTCTCTCCTCGGCCTTCCTTCACTACGAAAAACGGTAAATAACCTGGCAGACAGGTTTTGTAATGCAGATATCGTGGGAATTGAATCCGAGATACTCATGGTCGAAGAACGGATTACAAAAGCAGCTGACAAGTACCTGAAACGGTTTGATCCTCCATCAGTAGCCATTTTCTCCACCTGTTCATACTCAGGATTTGCCGCTGCCACGTTACACCAGTACCTTGATGCGGATATTGTGTTTTGCGGGTCACGAAATGAACCGCAGCCTGCCTGTACAAACGCCATCAGGGTAACTTCTCTGGAAATAATTGAGGAAACAATTCATGAGCATGCTCCCGATCTGGTCCTCGGGTCGACCTTTGAACGTTCTGTTGCAGGAAATGCCGCATTTTTCGGGCTCACCCCTCCAATCCGTGGGGAGTTCCGGCTTTCATCAAAACCACTCGCCGGTACGGAAGGTGAACTGGTGTTCATGGAAGACATTCTGAATGCCTGTATGGACCGCCAGCAACGGAACCCAGTGAAATAGCCATCGATAACGATTTATTTACCTCTTCTGCTTCATGTGTATTTTCCATCACTTTCACCCTGCGCATATCGAGAATTTATATATCGCGATAATAAGAGTGGATCTTTGGCAGATGAAATGACCATGATTTCAAAAGCAGGATACTTTCAGCAGAACGGGTATGCAGCACTTGATGACGAAGGAACGCCAAAACAGATCGCTGAGCTCAATATCCGCGGAACAAAATACGGGATCCGGCTCGATGAATTGAAGGAGGCCCTGTATGGTCACCACCCGGCACGGGTTGAGCGGGTATTTCAGAACTGGCAACAGTACCTGGGTGGCATTGCAGGACTTGCCCACATATCCCGCTCGGGAAAGGCATTGAATATTGAACTTGTTGAAGGGGGAAGATATACCGTTGCCCTTGACTCTCTGGTTTCAGCACTTTCCCGGCGAGGTGTATATGCATCGGTTGGAGAGATTCCGGAACCCGTCTCATCATGGGATATCAGGGGAAGAAAAATCGCACACGGTCAGCAGACAATCCCGGTGCATGTGACATAAGCTGGAACTATTCCATTGTCTGAATATAAAAAAATGAGATGAAAATCAGGTCTTTACAATAATCTCTGCAATTGCATCCCCGACCCCGGTGGTCCCTGACTGGCCCCCCATATCTTTTGTTACATTTCCAGCCAGGATGCATTTCTCGATTGCGTTGACAATTGCACCGGCAGCTTGATGCTCACCGATATGGTCAAGGAGCATGGAACCCGCCCAGATGGTGGCCATCGGGTTCGCTACCCCTAAACCCTTGTACTTTGGAGCAGATCCATGGATGGGTTCAAACATCGAGGTCCCTTCCGGATTGATGTTCCCGCCCGGGGCAAGGCCAAGCCCTCCCTGTATCATTGCACCGAGATCGGTGATAATATCGCCAAACATGTTCGGGGTGACCACGACATCGAACCACTCCGGGTTCTTTACGAACCACATCGTGATGGCATCGACAAAATTAAACTCAGTCGTTATTCCGGGGTGCCTGGCTGATCTTTCGAGGAAGACGTCCCGCCATAGGCCATACATATCAGAAAGCACGTTTGCCTTGTCTACGGATGTTAATTTCTTCTTTCGTTTCTCTGCAAGGTTAAATGAATAATCTATGACACGACGTGCTCCTTCCCTGGTAATAACCCCGATCTGGTAGGCGATCTCTTCCGCATCGCTCTCCACATCGAGATCAAATTTTACGTTATAGAGCTCGCGGTTGATTAATAGTTCAATTTTCTGTTGTTGTTTGAACCGGGAACCAATGCCAACGTAGAAATCCTCGGTGTTTTCTCTCACCACGATAAAATCAATATCTTCAGGACGCTTCCCTGCAAGTGGTGTAGCCACACCTTCAAGCAGGCGGATTGGTCTCAGATTAATATATTGATCAAAGTAAAAGCGCAAGGATAAAAGGATTCCCTTCTCCAGGATACCCGGTTTTACCCGTTCATCTCCTATTGCCCCGAAATAAATTGCCGGAAACGCTGATAATTCTTTTAAGTCTTTCTCGGTCAGGAGAGTACCGGTTTTGAGGTATCGTTCTGCACCGATATCAAAGTCAGTCCACTGGATATCAAAGTTAAACCGCTCACCGGCGGCATCCAGGACTTTTTTTCCTTCAAGAATGATTTCCGGGCCGATACCATCCCCGCCTATTGATGCGATGCGATACAAACCGGCACCTCCTGGAATTCCCGGGCATATTCTACGAGGCCCCCGGATGTTACTATTTTCATCAGGAACTCCGGAATTGGCTCTATAGGGAATTTCTGTCCTTCAACGATAAGATAACCCCCGGTTAAATCAACCATTACACTATTCCCTTCGATAATGGAATCGGCCTTATCGCAGACTACGGGAAGCAGGCCCACATTTATCGCATTGCGGTAAAAAATCCGAGCAAATGATTCGGCAATCACCATGGTGATTCCGGCACCTTTCAATGCAATCGGTGCATGCTCACGGGATGAGCCGCATCCAAAATTCTTGCCTGCAACAATAATGTCTCCGGGTTTCACTTCACTGGTAAATTCATCCCGTATGCCTTCAAATGCATGTTTTGCAAGCTCATGGGGGTCGTAAATGGTAAGGAACCTTCCTGGTATTATTGCATCTGTGTCGATATTATCTCCAAACTTCCATACTCTCATTATTCCACCTCCCTTGGATCGGTTATTTCACCATAGATACCACTCGCTGCTGCCGTGGCAGGTGAACAAAGGTAGACCGATGCACCGGTACTACCCTGCCTGCCCTTAAAATTGCGGTTGGACGTGGAGAGAGAGACCTCTCCGGGGGCCAGGAGCCCGAATGCGCCTCCCATACATGGTCCGCAACAGGGTGCTTCAACAAGAGCCCCGGCGGTAACAAAGCGTTCTACCAGTCCTGCACGCAGCGTCTTTAAATATTCCTGCCGTGATGCAGGTATAATGATGACCCTGACATTATCTGAGAATTTCCTGTTCCCAAGTACTTCTGCAACCTCAACAAAGTCTTCAAACCGCCCGTTCGTACATGAACCGATAAATACCTGGTCCACTTTCGTCCCGGCAACGTTGGTCACATCGACTCCGAGGTCGACATTATGTGGTTCTGCGACCTGTGGTGCGAGATTTTTCACATCATAGGTGCGGTCCTCAGTAAAGGACGCGTTATTGTCGCTCTCCAGTGAAAAAGGGACAATTTTCCGTACCCTGCTAATATAGTCCCAGGTAATAGCATCCGGAGGTACTATCCCCGCCTTTGCTCCCATCTCGATTGCCATGTTGCAGCAGGTCATACGCCCTGACATGTCCATGGCCTTCATGGTAGTTCCGATAAATTCAATCGCCTTGTACGTCGCACCGTCTGCCCCTATATCTGCAGCTATTGAGAGGATCAGGTCTTTAGGCCCCACTCTTTTCTGGAACGCTCCATTTGCAGTTACCCTGATAGTTTCCGGTATGCGGAAATATAATGCCCCGAATTTCAGGGCAAATCCCATGTCCGTGGAGCCGATACCTGTAGCAAATGCTCCTGCGGCGCCATACATGCAGGTGTGGGAATCAGCACCCACGACGATTTCACCCGGAGCTGCTTTACCCATCTCCATGGTCACCTGGTGGCAGACACCCTCCCGGAGGTCATAATTGAAAATTCCCTGCTCTTTAGCAAAATTTCTCATATATACATGATTTTCGGCAGCCTCTATCGAGTCAGCAGGGATCTGGTGGTCAAAGAGCATGGTGATCCGTTCGGGGTCATGGACATGTTTCCCCCCCATTTCGTAAAATTTTCGGATTGCAAGTGGTCCGGTGATATCGTGGATCATGGCGTTATCAACAGGCGCCATCACTACCTCACCTGCACAGACATCCTTTTTGCATTTCATCGAAAATATCTTTTCAACTATCGTTGCACCCATGCTCGATCACCTTTTCTATTTGATTTTTTATTATATTCCACTTTGGGTTGACTTCTGTTAATAAAAGCCGTTACCTTCAGGTTATACTACCTCCAGTGATATTGACGACGGATTATTATGGTAATCAAATGTAAGGTAATGCTATTTTGGTCATTTCAGGCAGGGATAGGAAACGAGGTACAAAAAAATCCTGATAGGATATGGTTCACAGGTAACATTACACCTACAGATTTTGCAAACAGCAGAAGGTCTATTATATCCGGAAAAGACACAAAGTCGACGATTTATATGCGAAAGCAATTGATGCTACGAGGTATGGTATGCATGTTCCTGATAGTCCTCACCCTAGGGACTGTTACCGCCGCAACAGGCAATTCATTGGAAAATAATGCAATTACAAAGCAGTGCAACAGCAGAACTCCTGGTTACACCCGACGTTGCGGAAGTCTTACTATTCAGTCCAGACACAACGTGCTGATGTCAAGGTAACCCCGAGTGAAAATGTGAAAATAATGACTGATATATTGAATTCTCTGGTGAATGCCGGAGTACTAAAAGATCAGAGTAACACGACCGGGTATACTATTTACCAATCTATGAAGACAATAGCAACAAACTGTTTTCCAGGAAAGTCAGGATGTACCTGGTTACCAATACCTTCGTTATCACGTTAAACGATATCAGTCGGGCGGGGGATGTAATAGATATCTCGGTTGCTTATGGTGCAAACCAGGTCAATTACAGCTCTTTTATACTTGCTGCCGAAACTGCACAGTCCCATCGTAGTGTTGCCCCGGCAAAGGCGGTTCAGCCGACGAGGGCTGATGTCAATACTGCTGCGAGAGCGATCGGTGTAAACATTACCGGTGAAAAAGAGGCGTTATCGGTAGCAGTCTGACGCCTGTAGTCTATGATAGTTAAGGTCATTGAAGATGGAAGGTGGTGCATCATCAGTCTTGTCTATGCCGATCACACCAGGTGATGTGAAGGTGTCTGCATTCTGTCATGGTAAGCTATCTTTTACGTTAATACCCGTTCCCCAGTCCAACGGGTACATCAGTTTTTTTATTTAATCCAATAAAATCCGGTTAAATTTGTTGGATTGTACCGTTAATAACAATTTTAATGCTTGAGGCCGTAACTTATGTCGGATTTAAAATAATGGAAAGAAATATTGGGTTCAAAGAGAGGAGATATATCGAGGAATTACGGATCCTCACGAAGTCAACAGCACTTGATTGTGTGATAGACGAGCGTTTCTGCCGTGTTATATATGTTGTAAAAATCGGGGACATGGGTCTTGCCATTGGAAAAAAGGGGGAAAATATCCGAAGAATGCAGAGTGTGCTTGGAAAACGGGTTGAGATGGTTGAGTATGCTGATTCAATGGATGAATTCGTGGCGAATGTGTTCCGGCCAGCTGAAATAGATCACATCCAGAAGAAGGACGGCGATCTACAGGTAGATGTGTTTCTTAAGAAAAAAAATGACCTTGGTATCGCTATTGGCAAAGGGGGATGTAATATAGAGAAAGGCCGGGTACTACTGAAACGATTTTTTGGTTCTGATTTATGCGAAGTCCTTGTTGAAGGTGGGATCGAATGAGTGATACAGACGTCCTCGAAGAACTGTTCAGGGTAATCGATGACAGGATCGTCAACCCAAAACCCGGGTCGTATGTGACCAGTCTTGTGACCGACCCGAAAGGGATTGATAAAGTCCTTGAAAAGGTTGGGGAGGAGACAACAGAGTTCATTATTGCTGTGAAAAATGGATTCCCTGCACGCACGGTTGAAGAGGCTGCAGACCTTCAGTTCCACCTTCTGATAGCACTCCGCCTTGCGGGAATAGACCTGTCCGACCTTATGAAAGAGTTGAAAAAACGCAGGAAATAAGAATTCTTTGCTGGATATAACTTTTTACATAATTTTTTGAGTCCTTATTGTTATAACCCGGTTTTAAAAAACAAGGTATTTTTTTAATGTATTTTTCAATAGCCAAGGATATCGGGCTGGTTATTCTGCCCGTTCCTATAATGTTTTCCCCTTATTTTTATCCATAGAGGTACGCCTGTAACCCTATAAATGGCGGGAGGTCAGAGATGTGCAGGCCTGAGGCCCAGGCTACCGCACGTTCAAGGAATATATCTGATTTACATCGTAATGCAATGGCAATCCCATCGCTCGGGCGGCAGTCTATCATTTCTACCTGGTTGTCCCGGTAGAGCATGAGGTTTGCATAGTATACCCCATCTTCGAGAGAATCGATATGAAGTGCCCTCAGTGAGACCTGGTAACGGTTGAAGAAGTCAAGAAAAAGGTCATGTGTCAGGGGTCGTGGGGCAATTTCGTTCTGTAATGCAGTATGTATGGAAATTGCTTCCCAAAGTCCGATATATATCGGGACGCAGGTGTCACTCGTTACATCAAGAATAACAGCAGGTGAAGTACCGCCTTGTGATACAGCGACAAAAACCCCCCTGACACTACAGGGAATCAGATCCATGTGAGGATCCATCTGTCTGAATGATGATAAAGAGTTCGCGTCATATGCAGTCTTATATCATCAGACCGCAAAAAGGTCCCGGTTCCCAACAATCCTGAGAACCCCTGCTCTGAGTGCTGCATCGAGCCATCCATGACCATAACTGAAACAAGCGAGTGCATCCTCATACCGTTCTATCCGCAAAAACATTCCCCCCCCCGCCAAATAGGTTGTTGCAACAGCAATTACCCGTTCACCACCTTCATACCAGCAGATACCTGTCTCGGAACCGGGTTTTGAGGATCTTGTAGCACTATTGAGAAGCCGCTGGTACCGGCAGGCCTTTTCAACAAGCTGGTGGTTACAATTGACCGGGATTGAAGTACCGTCTGACAACAGGTTTCTGCAAAGAGGTTGCCCGGATGTAATGATACCTATATAGCGACCGGTATCCAGCCAGCCTGCAGCATATGCAAAACTTGCAAGTGCATTAACCGGGTCATCCCTGGCCGAAAAACTGTTGCCGTCTTTTTGGTAGCATTGAGCCATGCCGAGAATCTCACTGCCGGCACGAGCAAGCAGGCTTTTTTGGGGCGCCAGAATATCAGAATGCTCTAAATTCCAGGTTAAATCCTTATGAAACGTTCTGATTTCCATAACCCGCAAACACCTCCAGGTATTCCCGCTCCATATCATGGAGTCCTGCAGGAATCAACATTATATGAAGCGGGCCGCCAAAATTGGCCTCTTTCATTGTAGCAGCCCCTCCTGCCAGTACCATTGGTTCGGGTGAACCAGCCCGTGCTATCCCGATATAGCAGGGAATTTGAAACCCTGCTTCAAAAACCATTGGTTCGAGGAGGTTTACTGCCTCGTGGATTGTCATATACCGCTTCTCCTGGATATCCAGGTAGACAATGGTGTGCAGGTTATCCTCCTGGTTTTTCCTGATCACATCAGCAGGTGTTGTCGGGCACCATTTACCGTGGGGAAATGGAAGTGAGCAGGACTTTCCAAACCGGTAATTCTGCAACCCGGAAAGACCACAGACCGCAGATACAATTGATGATCCATGGATTATCTCTGTCCTGATCCCCATGTGCGCAGCCCTGATTCGTAGATCGATGTGGGTAGTGGAGACCATCGGATCTCCTCCGGTAAGGAAGACCACATTTTTTGTCAGCGCGTGAGTGAGGAATATCTCAGGGTGTTGTTCCACGTCGTCCCTTTTCAGGACCTTCAGTTCTGTACCATAGTAGTTCACCATCGCTTCCCGTGAGGTCCCGGTGAGAAGCGAGGTATATGCTTCAAGATAGACCTGATCTGCATTTCTTATAGCCTTTAAACCCTTCGCTGATACGTCTTCAAGATCATAGAGCCCAAGCCCGACAAAAGTAAGCATCTTATCATCGCCGTCCTTTATTGCGTTTCCTGGTGGTATTACAATACCTTTAGTTCAGTGTGATTATTGAACGTATACTGGTACTAGTCCCCGGTCTCAACATCCAGGTCCCTCTTCCTCATTTTCTTCAATGTGAAGTGCAGATTTGCGGGGTTCTAGATATTCCTGTTCTGTGCTCCATACTACAAAACGTGTCAATCCGGGAGAAAATGCTGGCTTATCTCCTCCGGTCATTCCTTGTGGGATTGGCTCAGCAGAGACAAGGTGTCCGTTATGGATCACATAGAGGCGGCGGAAAGGCCAGTCCTCTTCAGGTTTGATCTCCCGGTCATAATAGACCTGCCTTGCAAAGGCGAGTGTGCAGTAATTTCTGCCAGGGAACTCGAACAGGACGTCCTGCATGTAGCGGCGTATATACCAGCGCAGTTCTCCTGCAATGGATAAGCCGCTTACAAGTGATTCGATTGGGATGATCACCCCTCCCGGCCTTTCTTTCGGGTGATAAAACCGTAATGCCTCCCTGGAGGTCTCGGAGGCATAGAGTGTGTGATGGAGGTCGATACCTTCACGCTGGAGAAAAAATATGTTCATTCGAGCTATTCCAAGAGAATAATCCATTTTTCAATAATAAAATACTGCGCTGTGCCGACAGCTGGAATACTTATCAATTAGGGATAGTCCATAAACTATTCGATAGATCATGAAAATTTCCGTTTATTACCTTCTGGGAATACTAAAAGGTAATTATTTATGTGAAATATTCAGGTATACATGCGGTTATCGAATGCAATCTCGCTCTTAACTTTCCGTACCGCGGCAAGGAAATCTTCTGCACTTATTACATCTGCTTCTTTCCTGACTGCAATCATCCCTGCTTCCCTGCATATTGCCTGGACTTCTGCACCGGTCGTGTTCTCCGTGAGATCCGCGATCTCCTCGAGGGAGACGCCCTCGAGACGGAGTTTTGATGAGTGGATTTTCAGGATCTCAAGCCTGGAATCACGGTCTGGTAGTGGGATCTCAATGACACGGTCGAACCTTCCCGGTCTCAGAAGTGCCGGGTCAAGCATATCAACCCTGTTTGTTGCAGCCATTATCCTCACATCCCCCCTGTTATTAAAACCGTCCATCTCTGCGAGGAGCTGCATCAGTGTTCTCTGCACTTCAGCACTACCGGAGGTCCCGTCATTTGTCCTCGTACTACCGACTGCATCAATTTCGTCGATAAATACAATTGATGGTGCCCGCTCACGGGCGAGCATGAATAACTCACGCACCAGCTGGGCGCCCTCTCCGATGTATTTATGGACCAGTTCGCTCCCTGACATCCTGATAAAGGTAGCCTTGGCCTGGTGGGCAACAGCCTTCGCAATCAGCGTTTTACCCGTTCCAGGAGGTCCGTAAAGAAGAATACCCTTGGGCGGTTCCACACCAATCCGCTCGAAGATTTCCGGCCTCGTGAGCGGGTACTCTACTGATTCCCGTACCTCTTCGATCTCCTTTAAAAGTCCACCTATCTGGCTGAATGTAACACTAGGGGACTCTTCAAGCTCCATAACGCGGACGCGTGAATCAAAAACATTGCCCACAATTTTTACAATGGAGAGTGCATTGTTAACCGCGACTTTTGCCCCGGGCTTTAATTCTTTCCCCATTTCTGCACTTACATGTGTCAGGTATTCCTGGTTGTTACCCTGCTGCCGTAAATAGATCTCTCCATTTTCAAGTATGTCAACTACAACGGCGATGAACAGCGGCATACGCTTGAGCTGGGCATTCTCGCGTTTTAGCTGGGTATTATCCCGTAAAAGCTCGTCATTTTTTATTTTGACTTCCAGAATATGTGCTTCTACCTCCTGGAGCCTGAGTTTTAATTTCAGCTCCCCTTCCTGCAAGGGGTTATTAATGACGGTCTCTTCCATGTTACTAATATATTCCAATTTTCATACATATATCAGGTGCGATTGTGATATTTCGAGGCAGGGGCATTGCAAAAGGGTGTGCATCAGGAGAACTTCTGGTAAGTCCTGAGCCGATCTCGTTCCTTTCAGGTGTAAATCCTGATACAGGCGAGGTTGTAGAGAAAGGGCATCCCCTAGAGGGTCAGAGTCTTTCAGGCAGGGTAATTGCGTTTGATCATGGAAAAGGCTCAACGGTGGGATCCTATGTAATTTATGCCCTCTCAAAAAACGGGCATGCCCCTGCGGCCATAGTGAATACCGAAGCTGAACCGATTATTGCAGTCGGAGCAATTATGGGCGGTATCCCGATGATCGATCGGATAGGGGTCCCTGTTACGCACCTGAAATCCGGAACCCAGGTAACGGTAAACGGGGATACGGGAGAGCTCATCTACGAGGAGAATTCCCCAGAATAACTTCAAAAGAATGAAGTAGTACCCGGCAGAATCCATTTTTATGAAATTGTTGGTAATTATTAGTTTCCTGGCTCTCATGGTGATCCTTGTAGCAGGTTGTACCTCACTACCTGTTTCTTCACCGGGACAAGGGCAGAGCCCGGCAGCGACATCGACACCCGGCCCGGTCGTCACCCTCCCTGTAACCACTGCTGTCGAGGTCCAGGTCATGCAGAAGGACTCGGTCTACCAGACGGTCGATGTAGTATTTGGAGGTGGAAATGGCCAGGTCATGGTCAGTTCCTGCAACGTGGTAATGACCCGGAGTGATGGGACTTCTGAAACACGGCAGTTGCAACCGGAAAAAGGTGCAACCGTTACCCTGCAGGGGACCAAAGGAACCGACCGTGTTGAAGTATCGGTAACCATGAAGGACGGAAAGACCTACAAGATCATTGACCAGCAGGTCCCGTACCGGACACGGGGATAAGACCCCTTTAATTACACCGTTGCCGGATGGAAAAAAAGGTGAAAAAAAATAATTTTTTGAATACGTATTTCCTTTAGTTTACCAGTAGCGAATGTCCCGGGGTTCCGGGTAGCTGACCAACGGCATCATCAAATATGATAACAAGGTGAACCGTGGATGGGAAGGGGGTAATTCATGGAGGTTTTCAAGAGCGGTCCAGTGCTTTTTGGAACAGTTCATTTTTTTCAGAAGGATGATTTGATTACTACCCCGGGTGAATGGAAAAAGGCTGATGAAAACCTGCTGGAGGACTATAACTGCTGCCGGCAATTCCTATGCGGCACTCAGGGCAGCATGTGGCATCCATGGGATCCTTCTCGATCCTGTACAGGCCCCATCAGCGGATATTACCTGTTATAGTCTCAATTCTGTGACCGCCAGAAAATATGAACGCGAGATAAGGGAGGCGGAATGTATTACAATTGCAGGCGGTCCCTATGCTTCCGCGTGTTACCGTGAGGTAGCGTCATATGCAGATTATGTTGTCGTTGGTGAAGGCGAACATACTCTGCCTGCATTACTTCACCATATTATGGGGTCAGAAAAAACGGAACTTCCCTCTGGCGTTGCAACATCGGAAGCCTTCTGTCCTCCAGACTCGAGCGTCTTCCTTGATGCATATCCACCCTTCAGTGATGTGAAAGGCTATATTGAATGTTCGCGGGGATGTCCGTTCCATTGTGGGTATTGCCAGACCCCCTCGCTCTTTGGTGGATCAATGAGGCACCGGAGTATTGATTCAATTGTCTCATATGCTAACCGTGTCAGGGACGCACGATTTGTTACACCTAATGCATTTGCATATGGTTCCGATGGAAGGTCACCGAGGTTTGAAAAGATCCGTAAATTGCTCTCTAAAATTACATCTAATATTTATTTTGGTACATTTCCCAGTGAAGTCCGCCCTGAGTTTATCTGCCGCGAGGCACTGGATATTGTCGGAGATTATTGCAGGAACACGAAACTGCATTTTGGCGCGCAGTCTGGTAGCGACCGAATCCTTTCACTGCTTCACCGGGGCCATTCGGTGGCCGATGTGGTCTCGGCTGTAGAATTATGTCATGAAAATGGCATAACTCCTGTTGTAGATTTCATCCTTGGCCTTCCCTTTGAAAACGAAGAAGACCAGCTGAAAACCCTTGACCTTATCAGGTGGATTTCGAAATACGGGCATATCCATGCCCACCAGTTTCTCCCGTTACCCGGCACAGCGCTTTTCGGCACATTACCCGCTCTCATTATAAATGAGGTACAGCAGGTCCTCGGGAACCTTGCACTCCGGGGAAAAGTGACAGGTTCCTGGTGTGATCATGAGATAAGGTTTTTTACAAACCCCTTCGAATGATATTACATGATGGATGTGCTCTTGTTAGCAGATCTGCATGGTCAATTTGGTAAAATTGATTCATTTTTGGATCTCGGGGCCGATGCAGTTTTTATTGCCGGCGACCTCACCGATATGGGACCCGCAGATTCCGTTGAACCCCTGATGTCCCGGATAGACGTACCCTGTTTTGTGGTACCGGGCAATTGTGACCCAAAAGAGATATTAGATGTCCTTGAACACTCTGACAGTGTCTGCCTTCATGCGTCTCAGATCAACCTCGGGAAGATCTCAATCGCAGGGATAGGTGGATCAAATCCGACCCCGTTCAATACTCCGTTCGAAATGACGGACAAACAGATTGACGATATCTTGAAAGAAATCATGCCGAAAATGGAACGGACTGTTCATAATGTCCTGTTAACCCATGCACCACCTTATGGTAGTCTTGATGTAATTAACGGGGAACATGTAGGCAGCGCCAGTATCCAGCGCCACATGAAATCCTTCGACCTTGTCTGTTGTGCTCATATTCATGAGCAGCGTGGCATTGTAGACGTCGAGGGTACTAAAGTGGTAAACCCTGGTATGGCATCAACAGGAAACTGTGCGATGATTCATTTCGGTAATGAAGCAAAAGACATAAAGATCGAGCTTCTCACTGTTTAGCGAGGATAAGCTCAAGGTACGAGGCGAGAATCTGTTCTCCCCGGACACCGATCTTTTCTGCAATATTGTTAATAATACTGGTATCCGCTACATCGGACTCCGACCTGATTACTTCAATCTCCACGAAAGATCCAAGACCGCCTACTTCATCAAGCGCAATTGAAGCTTGTTCGAACGAATAATACTCACGGACTTTGTCGACGACGGCAGTTCTACGAAAACCGATACGTTCGAGTATCTGTTCGAATTCCAGCCCCTCTTCCACGATAACATTCAGTTCTTCACGGGCTTTGAACGCCAGGTCCCTACGTTTGGCGCCCTTATAGGTGATAATGGTCCTGCCGCTGCTGTACCTGACCCTGAGGGCCTCGTCCGTGATGGCAAAATCCCGGTGAGGGGCATTATAGTAAATATCATGCTCACCGGTTTTTTCAGTCATATGGGCGCCAATTGCCAACAGGCGTTCACGGACTGGCGTAAGATCGGGTACCTTGACTTTTAGTTCTATTTCAAGCATACAAGTGACACAGGTTTATCTATCATCGCCTCGACGTTATATAGCAAGTGATAAAGATGGCAATACAGGAAGGAGATTTTGTTAAACTGAGCTATACCGGTGGCGTGAATGGAAAGATTTTTGACACCACTGACGAAGAGGAGGCTAAGACCGCCGGTATTCATAACCCCCAGGCATTATACGGCCCGATCGTCATACGGGCTGGGAGTCACCATGTAATTCTCGGTCTGGATGAAGCACTTATCGAAAAAGATGAAGGTTTCGAAGGAGATCTTGAGATCTCTCCCGAGAAGGGGTTCGGCCTCCACGACCCGAAACATGTCGAATCGTTCCCGAAAAACAAGTTCAGGGAGAAGCCTGTCAAGGGGATGACGGTTAAAGTCGAGGAACTTGGAGAAGGGGTTGTCATCGATGTCATCGGTGGGCGGGTAATTGTTGATTTTAATCACCCGCTCTCAGGAAAAACCCTCAGTTATCATGTAAGGATCGATTCGAAGGTTGACGACCTCATAGAAAAGGTAAAGGGGTTGATTCACCTTTACGCAGGCCGCGACATGGAGATCTCTTTCCTCGACGGGAACCTCACAATCAATCTTCCTCCGGGTATCAACTATGACCGCCGCTGGGTAATGTGGAGGAGCAGGGTTATTCATGAATCTTTTGAATTCATTCCCGATATCCAGGAGATTATACTTGTTGAATCCTTTAAAAGACCAGAAAAATCCGGACAAGAAGCCGAAGAATAGATTCTCAATATTTCTCTGACTTTTTAATTGTACCACAGGAAAAATTATTTGGTCTTAATTCGAATCATTTTTGACTCACTTCGTTATGGGACGAAGTTTTTTGATTACAAGTTCAACCTGCCGGACTGCGGTTCCGATATAATTGTCCGGGTTTAATAGTTCACCTATTTCCCCCGGAGTTAACAGATCGATCACTTTTGAGTGGTTACCCAGTATGTCCGCAAGTGCGCGTTTCCCTGCCAACGCCTCCATGCTGGTAATCCTGACGATCTCATGCGCGTCCTGGCGGTCCATGCCTCTTTTTGTCAGTTCTATCATGACAGATTCCGCCATGTTGATCCCGTGGAGGAAATTTAAATTATCCCGGATACGATCTTCCCTGATAACTAATCCTTCGAGCACACGGATCATTACCAGGAGAATATGGTCGGTTAATATCGTGGCCTCCGGGAATATTATCCGTTCACAGGATGAATTTGTCAGGTCACGTTCGTCCCAGAGGGTATTATTGAGAAGTGCAGGTTCAACTGCCGCCCTGATCACACGTGCAAGCCCGCATACCTGTTCACTTTTTATCGGGTTTCTTTTATGCGGCATCGTGCTTGAACCGACCTGGTGTTTTCCGAACGCTTCCTCGACCTCGCCGATCTCTGTCCGCTGGAGGGACCGAATTTCGATTCCGATTTTATCAAGCGTGGTCGCTACATTCGCGAGGAACATAAAATACTCTGCATAACGGTCACGGGAAATAACCTGGTTGGAAACGTCAACATGTGAAAGGCCAAGAATTGACATCATCGTTTCCTGTACTTCGATCCCCTTGTTTCCAAGCGATGCCTGCGTCCCGACTGCCCCGGTCATCTGGCCAACCGCTACCCGGGGCCTTATCTCATTCAGTCTCTCAATATGTCTTCCGATTTCACTTGCCCAGATCGCAAACCTTAAACCGTACGTGGTAGGCACCCCAATCTGGCCATGTGTCCTGCCTGCACATACAAGGTTAATTGTCTCGCTGCTGCGGGTAAGAAGGACGTTGAGAAGTTTTTTTAACTTTATATCTACCAGGTCCAGCGATTGCTGTAACTGAAGTCCGGTTGCGGTATCAAGCATATCATTCGAGGTAGCACCATAATGTACCCACCTGGCAGAACCCCCGCACTCTTCCGAGATCGATTTTACAATCGCCATCATGTCATGGCTGATCTCTTCCTCTATCTCTTTTGCCCGTGAAAGTTTGGCATTTTTTGCGCATCGTTCAATCTCATCTGCTGCCATTGACGGGATCATGTCATGAGCTGCCTCTGCGCGTGCCAGGGCAATTTCGGCAGCGATTATGCAGTTGAACCTGTTCTCTTCGCCCCAGGTGTGGCGCATTTCTTTTGTTCCATAGCGGTATTCGATCGGGTGTACTGCCATCTGAAAAGATCTCTCCTGCTATTCTAAAGCATT
Source organism: Methanomicrobiales archaeon (assembly GCA_037137755.1). Classification (GTDB taxonomy): domain Archaea; phylum Halobacteriota; class Methanomicrobia; order Methanomicrobiales; family Methanospirillaceae; genus CAIKOD01. The sequence continues at coordinate 102,918 of JBAXJR010000003.1, forward strand.
GTGAAACCTATTATATGTTAATGGATCACCTCGACGAATGGTTTCCCTACGACAACTACCGGCCGAATCAACGCCAGATGCTTGAAGTGGTTGCGCTCAGTGCAAAACAGGGGGGTATTGTCATGATTGATGCCCCGACCGGCAGTGGCAAATCGAGCGCTGTTGCGGCATTACTGTCAGAGCGGGGGAGCCGCAAGGTGATCATCGCTGTCAGGACCATCAGCCAGCTGACTACCTTTATTCGTGAATTATCGCTTATTAAAAAAAAGAAACCCTCTCTAAAGTTTTCATTTCTGGTTGGTAAATCTAACCTGTGCCCCCTTGGCGGGGAAGGGGATGTCTACCGGAGATGCGAAGGGGTAAAAGGTCTCACTACCTCACTGATGCGCGAACGTGCAGAACAGGGGTCACTGGTCCCGGCATCAGACCCGGTTATAAAAAAACAGGTTGCGCGTATCGACCGTGAACATCCCATGATCTGCCCGTATTTTATCAACAGCAGGATTTACATGAAGGCAGAAGGGGGTGCACTGAAGATGGCCCCCTCACCGCCCCTGAAGTTGAAAGCAGACAGGGTTCTGCTCCCGGGTGTCCAGCCCCAGCAATTAACTGAGCTATGTGGTGACATATGCCCGTACGAGACGATGCTCTATGCTGCGCAGAAAGCGGACGTTATTGTCCTCAATTATTATCACCTGTTTGATGATATGGTCCGGGAACAGCTCTACCAGTCGATAGGAGTTGAACCATCAGATGTACTCCTTCTCATTGACGAGGCGCATAACTGCGGTGACGTATTACAGGATGTACAGTCCGTCCGGCTGGAAGAACAGTCCCTTGAGCAGGCTGCCCACGAGCTCCTGCACCTGAAAAGGACAATCAAAGGTGTTGAGGCAGTTCACCACCTATTACCAAGGATCAAGGACTACATGCAGGGGCTGAAGAGTTCCCTCGAAACTGAAGATTGGTTTGACCCCGGGATATTCGAACGGATTATCCTTAAAGGTTCATTATACCGGTCTCTTTCAGAAATTGTCGAAGAACTGATGACCATCAGCGAACGCATCAGGGAGAGCAATATCCGTGCAGGCGAATTTAAGGAAACAGCCATTGAACGCCTCACCGCCTTCATGTTCCGCCTCGAACAGTCAGCGTCTGATACCTCATATCTTACCGTTTATAAAAAAGATGAAGATTCAATCTTCCTTGAAGTCCGGAATATCGATCCAGGGCCAAAAATGCGCGAACTTGGTGGGTCGCATTATAGTTGTACTATGATATCGGGGACCCTTTCTCCGGTTACCAGTTACAGGAAATACTATTTCGGAGATATGGATGTAACCCTTTGTTCCCTCCCGAATTCTTTCCCGAAACAGAACCGGAGGATTATATGTGCACGTGATATCACCACGTCTTTTTCACAGCGGCAAAATAAAGGAAATACCCAGAATATCGTTGATTATATAAGGTTTTTCACAACGCTTCCCGGGAATCTTGCAGTATACTTCCCTTCCTACCAGATCCTTGACCAGTACGCGGCCAGGGTGGTATCCGGGATCTCGAAAAAAAAGGTCTTTATTGAACCGAAAGATGCAAAAGATGCAAATATTGCATTACATGAGTTTATGGCGCTTCCTTCATTGAATAAATCAGGGGTTATTTTTGCTGTCTGCGGTGGTAAATGGAGCGAGGGGCTTGATTACCGGGGGGATATGCTTTCGGGAGCCCTTGTGATTGGATTACCGCTTGCCCCCTTTAACCGGCCGAGGAGGATGGTTATTGATTACTTCCGCCATAAATTCGGTGAAGAAGGTGAATTTATCTGTTATACACTCCCGGCGATCAACCGCGCACAGCAGGCTCTTGGCAGGGTTATACGGACCCCGGAAGACCGGGGTGTATTAGTATTCGGTGAGAAACGGTTCCTTGAGCCAAAGGTAGTCCGTGGACTCCCTGCGTGGATCAGGGGTGAGATAGTAGTGTGCGATTTTCACGAATTTCGGGAGATGATGTCGAAATGGAGGTGATGAGTGGTTCATGCAGATTTGGCCTCTGGTTTGTGCATGTAAGGTGGTCGGGTTCTATGATTTTCCAGGTATTGTTTTCAAAATCCCCTTTACCTGGTACGGTACCCCCATGCTTTATCCGCTATTGTGCAGGGAAAGAAGAAAGTTTTCAGTCACAGGAAAGCGTAGCCATCACCTATCCGACAATATATGGGAAAATTTACCAGGAGGCCAGGAAGGTACCGTATGGAGAAACCCGGACATATGGTGAAATTGCCGCGATGGTTACCACATCTCCCAGGGTAGTGGGCCAGGCGATGCGAAGGAACCCGACACCCCTGGTAATCCCGTGCCACCGAATTGTTGGGAAACATGATGTCGGAGGGTTTACGCCCTCTCCTGAAATCAAAGAAGCATTGATACTGATGGAAAGAAAGACCAAGGATAGAATAAAGTGAGGGAGCACAAGGTGACGCGGTGAAGTTGGATAAATTTTTTTCAGAATTTTTGTTGATCCGGAGAAAAAAAACTATTAAACCCTCTTAACCAAACTAGTACAATAACCCTGATGAAGTAAATTGCAGTCTTTTCTGCATTCCGTCACTGAAATGGTTTACATTGTAATAATAAAATAAACATGAATCTGAAACAGCGTAATGATAATCTGATCTTGTAAGACAGGAAAATTTTGATGAGGACTGCAATAATTCTCGTGGGAGGCGAAGCAAAAAGAGCAGAAGGGCGGGAGAAATATTTTTTTCTCCATGAAGGGAAGACATTTCTGTCGAGATTACTCGATTCTCTTGTACCGGTAGTTGACGAGGTGATACTTGTTGCAAGAAATCCTGAGCAATGTATCCGTTTTAAAGACTATGAGAATATTTTTTGCGTTACCGATATCAGGACAGGTATTGGTCCAATCGGGGGTATCCATGCCGGTGTCCTTGCTGCAAAAGGGGAGAATGTTTTCATATCCGGGTGCGATATGCCGTTTGTTTGCAGGGAAATTGTAAATCAGCTCTTTTCACGGATTAATGGATACGATGCAATCATACCCGCCTGGAATGATGAAAAATTTGAGCCCCTTCATGCTGTTTATAAAAGAGATGCCTTATTACAATATCTTACATCCCACGAATCTTTGTCTCTTCGTACAATGATCCGCAGCCTTTACACGTATTATATTAATGTTGATGAATTCAGAAAGGATGACCCTAATCTCCGCACTTTTATGAATATAAATAAGGTTGAGGACCTCTCGACACTAAATAAATTATAAAAAAACCTCCGGAAATTTCCTATAAAATGGGAGACAAAAAAAGTGGGAAACGTTTGAGCATTAAATTCCATTTGATATAATTCACTAATCCGGAATGCTGCTGGTATTTTATCACTGACTCTTCTTTTGAACAGGGAAATGATAGGAAATGAAAAAGAAAACTGTTGGTTGATATTCAGGCGGTACCGTTGATAATATACATCCTGACAGATACATTCACTTTATTTCCCGACATTTCAATCTGGTAGTTCCCGAAACTACGTACGCTGACTGTCTTTTTCAATTCACCACCGAAGGTTCTTCCAAATCCCTCATCAAGGACAACATTTCCTGTAGTTTTATCCAGGACTTTAATTTCAAACCATGCATCAGGACTTAATTGGGTTACCTGTGTATATACATCCGCCCGTTTCGGGTCCACAAACCCCCCACCCGACCCGGTTGTTGCACCCGATAAACTTCCACTCCTGCTTTCAGACCATATTGTCAGATCATCCATCTTGGGCTTTACGTTAAAATCTATTATTAATGGTGGATTTTTAAGATCGTAGGCATAAGCGACGGTATAATCTTTTAATGAAAGTTCATTATTGTAGATATCCTGGTAATTCCGTATGATCTGGGTCGGATCCGCATATATTGACAGGTTCCTGTAGACAGGGCCGTTGTCAGAAGTTACCGGATATGTTGGGACCTGGGTAAGGTAGCGTGTGTCATCCGGGATCGGTGTATGGGTAGGACTCTGGCCGGGGGCTGCCTGATTTTGATTGCCATCCTGGGATTGTTGCGCCGGAGCACTTCCTGTTCCGGGAACTAAATAATTTGTGCCTTCTGACTGGGTACCTGCTGGTGCTGGTTTATCCTTTGTCGGGACTATGCAACCCGCGGAGAATATAATTGCCATGATGAAGAGTATCAGGATACAATATCTGATGGTCTGGCTCATTGATTCCAACTTATTCTGGCTCCTATATATTCCTTTAGAATCAACTGCCTTAAATTATCTTTTCCCGCCAGCCTACCCGCAGGAAAAAAAATTCCTGAACCGGAAACTCAATTATAAACTGATCCTGATAAAAATGAGGTTATTACCCAATTAAATAGTTGTCAACTTTCCAATCGTTTGAATACACCTTTTTTAACTTTTAATATTTTGCACTCAGGACATCGCCATGTGTCGGGAACTTTTTCGAATGGGGTTCCCGGAGGGATATTTCCCTTTGGATCACCTTTTGCAGGGTCATAAATATACGCGCACTCAAGACAGAAATAACGGCAAACTGATCCGGTCTCACTCATAGAGAGTACTTTTCCCGGGAGAGTAAAAAAATATTCCTCTGAATAACGCATGAATTCACATCGGGAGATTTGTGCTCTCTTCTTTCTTTCCTGTTGTATTGTTAAACTCACGGCTTCCGGGTGCTGCAGAATACTATTCCTGCGTTGATGCCGGACACAATGGTATCGGGCATTTTTTTATCAAGACAGAAATTTCCCTATCCCGAACATTATTAATAGTCTTGTTGCAAAAACGATTATCAGGAGCTGAATATTATTTCCGAAGGAGTGAAAAAATCCTGGAACAAAAAAGAGGACCTCCTGAATCAGTCAGATGAAATGGCGCTTAAGGCAGATCTCCTCGCATATGAGAGCAGGTACGAGGAAGCTGACCAGTACTATGAAAAAGCACTGCAACTGAACCCATCAAATGCGAACCTGTGGGCTTTTAAGGGAATCAACCTGAGTGGGGGACTTAAAAATGATGATGAAGCAAGGAAAGCATGGGAGAATGCAAAACGACTGGACCCTGTTCTGGCAGATGCCCTCGATGTGGAAAAAATTGAAAAAGACGAGGGCGAGGTATTCAGCAGCCCGGTGCTATGCGGGATGCCTGACAATATCCGGGATAAAATCAAGCAACTGATGCAAAAACAGAAAGAACAGCTGGATAGCTGTAGATAATATTTTCCCATACATCATGGGTCTTTTATTATTTTAGTGGTTCATCAAGATCTACATCTTTTACATAGCCCATCCGGTGCGCTTTTTCAAGTTCGACGAGGACCGGTGCAATTGTCCCGGAGTCTATGCACCGCTTGGCAATCCTTGTAATATGTCGCACGTGGTAAATATGGGCAATCTGGAAACTGATGAGAAGTCCAAAGCACAATGTGACAATACAGATAACAAGCTCCCCCAGAAGATCAACCACGTTGAACACCTCTCAACAAATATTTCATAACTATCATGATTCCCTCTCAAGTTCGGCGATAAGTGGTGCAATTGTCTGCACTTTTTCACACTGCTTGGCTACGACGAAGAACCGCCTTGTGTAATAACGCACGGTTACCTGGTATCCTACAATAACTCCGATAATAACCATAATCACGGCGCTGATCAGGTAAATTACAATATCATCCATTTGATCTTCCTTATACAGTGTCATGAACGAACAATCAGATAAAATTATCCCCCGAATGCCTGAAAAATCATAATTATATTATAAAATAGGGTCTCTGCTCAAACGTATGGGAGATTATGAGATGGAAAAGAATCGAATTGATTGGTGCTCCGCCACAAACCCCGGCAGGAGAGTTCCGACTCCCTGAAGGGTCCCCCGTCAGCGGTTCATTGGGTGTTTAAGGGATTGTTCAATATCATTATTTCCACTATTCACAGGTATATATACCAAACCTGTATTTTCTTGCCTTTTGATTTCTTTGCTTTTTTTTATTCAGATTATTTCCCGCTCGAAACAGCGAAGAGGCAATAAAAAAAGATTTCCTTGCAATATTCGCAGATAACAATTGGATATTTATAAAAATGGTATCTAAAATAAGGTTGCCAGCTACGTAATCTGGTATTCGTCACGTATTGATATGATATTCATACCTCAGCCCTTTCTATCAGCAATGGACTTGTGAAATTTCAAATCTGATATATTCAAATCAGATGACAGATGAATATTCACGTTGAGGTGGAACGGATAACTATCATCGCATTTGCCCATCACAAGGGAGGTACAGGGAAGACGACATCCTGCCTGAATATCGCAGGATTTCTCGTAAAATCTGGTAAAAATGTGCTGGTGGTTGATGTAGATCCACAAGCTAATGCAACTTCAGGTCTTGGAATAAACCCGGATTCATTGAAGACCAGCATGTATGATCTTTTTATGGGGAAATGCCCGGGTTATTTACCACTATCAATTGCGGATATCATCCAGAAAACTAAATCCGGAATTGATATAGCCCCTTCCAGTCTTGAGCTGGTCGGTGCCGAGCCGTTCCTCTATTCAATCGAAGGGCGGGCAAAACTGCTTGCCGAAATTCTACTCCCGGTCAAAAACAGGTACGACTATATCCTGATAGACACGCCGCCCAGCATGGGACAGTTTGTCATAAACGGACTGGTCGCATCAGACCACACGATAGTTACCTTTGACAGGGGTGTGTTTGCATTACAGGGTTTGCACACCCTCATGACAATTTTTTCAGACATTAAAGAAATTGTTGGAAGCCGAATCACACCCGATCTTGCAATTCTGACCCGTTGGGACTGCAATGGGCCAGAAAAAAGAGGGATACGGGCTTTTTTTTCACTTTTTTCACGAGGCGAGTCATCAGATCGTGTAAAAGACGAAGAGATGATAAGGGAATTTGAGGGGGAAGTACGGAAATATTTCAACCTCGTATATCCTGTTCCCTACAGCAGGGAGATATACGAGGCCCAGAAGGCAGGTTTGCCAATCTCGCATTTTGCCCCTGAAAGTCCGGCAGGAAAGGCATATTCCGGGATAGCAGAGGTAATACAAAAATGGTAACAGTAATTTTTGGGAGGGGATTTCAGAATGGTTGCAGACAACGCAGTTGAAGGTTCTGGTTCTGAACTGAATGTCAAGGCTGGGAGGAAAGCACTCCTCCTCGGAGTACCCTGCAGGACAGTGTCCGGCCCTGTTCTCCCGGCACCGGGAGAAAATGTAATACGTTCCGATATAGAAGAACAACTCTGGAAAGGACTGAAAGGGGACTATTCCGGCCAGATTGATGAAGCAAACGTTGCTGAGTCCTGGAAACCCCTTGTGAAGGCAGTCAATGACATTAACAGGAAACTGGAAGAGGAAAACACAGAAATTCTTCGTCTTCGCATGGTGGAGGAGGCCAGCAATGAAAATGAATCTCAATTATCAGCATTATCTGTCTTAAAAGAAAGCGTCTTTATTAAAAACCCTATGCCACTCCTTATCCTCAACCCTGCGCAGCAGATAGAAGATGTAAATGAGGCGTTCTGCCGGGTAAGCGGGATCAGTCCTGAAGAATTGAAGGATATGAACTACCAGGACTTTAAAATTGTCACCACGCGGGGGAACGGGGTATCAGATGTGCTGAAATTCAAACGTCACAATGTCAGCGACCTGATTATAGAATTCCCTTCCGGGGCTCATGCATTCGAACAGTATGGCATCCCCATGATCACGGGTTCCGGTTCACTATCCGGGATAATGGTAGTCTTTTATGATAAGACTTCCAGTTTGCAGGAAGAGGAGCAGATGAAGAGTGAAATCCAGGAATTGAAGTTACTCCTCGAAGAAGAATCTAAAAAGAAGGATGTCTCCCCCCAACTGTCTGAAACAATTGCCATCCCTGATGTAGTTGTTCCTGCGATCGAGCCCGTACTTTCCATAGTTCCCCCTTCAAACGACGATATCCCGCAACATGAGAAGAAAGATGCAGAAAAAAGCATGACATTTGATGTCGTGGAATTTGAACTGTGCGGAGAAAAATACGCCCTGGATATCAATCTCGCACGCGAGATTGTCGAGATGATGCCGATCACCCCGATCCCCTGCTCTCCCGACTACCTGCGTGGCATTATGAATCTACGGGGAGAAATAACCAATATTATTAATATCACCACAATTCTCGGCCTTCCAGCCCAGGATGAAGATTCAGGGAACAAAATTATTGTATTATCTGCAGAGGCAACAGGGGGAGAGAATATCGGGGTGATCGTGGACGATGTCCAAAGTGTCATCCAGATAAATGAACGTGATGTCGAGCACCTTGGTGACGGGTTGTCTTCTCAATCTTCGATGCATATCAAAGGTATCATTAAAATCGGAACCAGGGGATTGGATAAAAAATCAGAAACCGATGAAAAAGATCTGGTTATCTGGCTCGATATGCTCAAGGTTATAGAGGATCTCTCCCATCAGAAAGTATGTTGAAGATAGGTAACCCCGGTTATAACCGTTTTTCTTTTAAAAACGAGTTTTTTGGCCTTCCAAATTATTGCAGGGTATGAGAACAAATTATATTTAACAAATCAATGGGCCTTTTTTTTACCCTGAATTTGTATAGCGCGTCAAGGTGGGGCTCCTGTGAAGAAATTCAACCTGTTTTTATCCCGATTCATAAAAAATATTTCAAAATCCCGGGATGATTGTAGTAAAAATCTTCTTTATTCTAGGAGTTCATGATCTGGACAATGTCTCCGTACCAGGTAGCTGATTTTCATTAACGCCTGGACCCGGAATTTTTGATTTCTGACAGGAATTCTGAAGTAATCTCCTCGATGTCAGTATTTGGTTTAAGCCGGAACAATTAATGTAAGGGATGTCTGGAACATTATTTTTCAACTGGTCAATTTTGCACATCCTAAAAAACCTTAGACGTAATTTAAAAATCAATAAGTCTATAACAGATGAATTCTGATGTAAATTTGATAAATGATCCATGAATATTTGATTTTCAGCTGGATTGAAGAAAAAGCAGAATGTAATAAAAAAATTCAAACAAGGCATTTATCAAAGCAGGTTTGAAATCCAGGTGTAAGACAATCCCCGGGACTGTGTGCTATGGCGGAGATAAAAGATATTGTTGAGTTTGAAATCGGGAGCGGACTCTACGGAATGGATATCAGCCTTGTCCGTGAGATTGTCGAGATGCTCCCCATTACCCGCCTCCCGGGAAGCCAGAATTGTATTGTCGGCGTGATCAATCTCAGGGGAGAAGTGACGATGATAGTATCCATCAGCGAATTGCTCAGCATTAAAAGGCAATCCGATAAAACTAATGAGAAGATAATTGTCCTTGTCCCTGATCTTACCGGGGGTTCAAATATCGGGATTATTGTGAGAGAAGTTCATAGTGTCCTGTCGATACCCGTTGAAGATATTGAACCATTCAGTGGTATCCTTGCCACCGATTCGGGAGGATATGTGAAAGGAATTATAAAAACTACTTCGGGTGACAAGGAACGACTGGAAGAGGCAGGAAAAAATTCACGGTTAATGCTGTACCTGGATATTGAGAGGATCCTTTCGGAACTTCATCTGCCCTGCACTATGAGCTGAGGATAGAGAAATGGATGATTTTCATACCCTTACTGCAACAATAGAACGACTCCTTCACATACGATGTGGAAATTATAAGGAAGATTATATCAAGCGTCGTCTTGCCTCCCGAATGAATGCCGTGAGCATCAAAGAATACCTGGCATACAATAAGTACCTGCTCGCAACCCCGGTGGAACAGGAGAAACTTCGGAATGCGCTTACGATTAATGTAACGAAATTTTTCCGTGACAAGGAAGTATTTGAAACGGTGAAACGGGAACTGATTCCTGAAATTCTCAAGAAAAAGCAACGGTTTCGCATGTGGAGTGCGGGGTGTTCATCCGGAGAGGAACCGTACAGCTATGCTATTGTTCTGTATGAAATAGGTCTGACCAATCCGACCATGGACGCATTGATTTATGCGACTGATATCGACTATGAAATATTAAAACGGGCCAAAGAAGGGGTATATGAAAGACCTGCACTTGACAATATGAGTGAGTTGCAGATCAGGAAACATTTTACCCTGAGGCCGGATGGAAAATATGAAATCAAACCCCATATCCGGGAGAAAGTGAGGTTTCAATACCATGACCTGATGCGGGGCGAACCGATTGCAAAATATCTCGATCTCATCTCCTGCAGGAATGTAACAATCTATTTTAATGAACAGCAAAAAAACGATCTATGCAAGGAATTCCATAGTGGTCTTGTTACCGGAGGTTATTATGTTATGGGGCTTTCAGAATACCTGGGAAAGGAAATGGAACATCTCTTCAAGGCATACCGCCCTCTCCTGAAAATATTTTTAAGGCAGTAATCTCCCCTTCTTTTACCGTAATAATTATATTGTAACCCGGTATTCGATAAGTGACTGGGCGGGTAATGTCAACCTGACATGGGCACACCGTTTCGGATAGAGTTCGTCCATTATCTGCAAAGAACATCGGTCTATTATACCGCCGAAAAGTTTATCATAACGCGCCTCTTCCTCCCGGAAAAACAAAAGGATTGCATCGAGTTTTTTAGGTCCTTTTGTATCAAGGATAAGGCTAGTGAACCTAGTACCAATCTCGATCGGAATATCCAGGATTTCCCGATCAACAATGAGCCTGTTACTATCAATTTCGATCCTGCCTCCTTCGAACATGGTAAATTCCATCTCGATGTCAGCACGGTGCAGGACCTGCATGCTGACGCTGATAAAATTCAGGAGATAATCAAAGAATACTTGTTTATTTTCCTGCAGTTCTGTGGACAACGCTTTCATTGCAAGGTCCCTGGCATGTTCGGGGATTACGATCTCCTCACGTATCCCCCTGATAAGGTCGGCACGAACCTTCATGTGGACCAGCATTGTCCGGACCCCGGAATACCGTTTCCAGAACTCGTCGTCAGGCGTTTTTCCCCTGAATTCGATCTGGTTATCTGTCATGTTACTTCCCGTTATTCTTATCCCCGGGTATACTATCTGGTTTTACTGCAGTAATATTCTTCATCATTTGTTCCTGTTTTTTATGTGCCCTCATTTCTGCGGCGACAAGGATGAAGTTAAACCCGACAACGATAAGGACCAGTGCGAGACCAACCCAGAGCATCATCCCCTGCGTGAGCAGGAAGACCGCCCAGAGTAACGCAACAAAACAAATCAGATAAAAAAAAATCCATGTCCTTAAATTCAGAATATCCATATAAATCTGGTCTTGTATCAGCAAGTGGAAATATAAAGGTATCATACTGATGGTCCCGGTGCCGTAACTTCCCCCAAATGAACCCTTCATTCCTTTCTGGTCCAATCTGATCTTTTATGTGCGAAAGCCATGGGGTTAAAGAGACTGATAAATTACCAGGAACCTCCACATCTGGATGTCTCCCACCTGTCTGCAATGAATAAGAAATTGTATTAACCGATGAAATCACAAGTTCAACGAGGAATTGCCTATTGACTGGATATCAATAACAATATTTTCATGCAACATGTGTACCTGTTCCCTGAGATCTGCTTGCTCATTCGTGAAATGAAATGACCGCTTCACACAATAGTTCCCCAGCCCTGGATAAACTGATACGCCATATAGAGGAAATCCTCGATACCGAGATAATGGTACACAGGGAAACAGAAGCCCCTGCCCACGGAATTTTACTTGATACCTATTCATTTAACACCAATAAAAATGTCATCGTTTTTTCAAGCGCACAACTCGGTTTATTAAAGGATTTTGTTATTGCCCAGAACAGTATCCGGTTGCTACTCAGAGGAATTGCCAAACGGAGAGGAACTTACCGAGTCCTTTCGTATGATGCCGGTACTGCCGGGCTTGGAATGACCCAGATCTATCTTGATACACTAAAGGATGAAAAAACGAGAAATCTCGGGGTCTGGCAGAAGAAAAAACTGATGTACTACCTCTATATGCTCTTTCACGAATCGATATCAGATGTTCCATGGGAGATTTTATCCAACGTGTTCATCGCGAAACGGTGCGAGGTATTACAGAATGCCCAGACATACTTCCTGGTAAAAGAGAGCATGAAGGATATGCACGAACTGGTATCTTTTAAAGATATGCTCCCGCGCCGGTACTTTGTCCTGCACAATGCGATGTACTATGCAAGGGATATGTACCTTGCAGATGTTACCGCTGAGCTGAAATTAAATCCGCTGATAAATATTCCTGAATTACAGAAATTCAAGAATCTTGATGTAAAAGAGATGATGTCGCACCGGTGGAGCCAGTCATACTGGTACCATACAAAAATCGTTGGGGACGCGATGACAAATATCATCAAAATGGTATTGATGTTTGATTTTTCCGGTAATCTTGATGAAAATTATTATTACCGGATGTATGAATTCGGCCAGGAGATTACCAACCGGTGGCTGATGATGATGAGGATGCAGGAATGGTACCGCTGGGAACCACCGGAGCACCTCCGCGATGCTGAAACACGAGGGGAGGAAATTGAAAGTGTTGCGACAGAATTTGTCTTTGGTATATAGACCCGCATCAGGCTTTTAGATTTGTTTTCCTATTCAGCTGTACTCCCGTCATCAATAACGGGGATATTCGGATACCCCTGAATGGTACATGGTTTAATATGAAAACAGACCTGATGCCAAAGGGCCACAAGCATACAGGATGAAAATTGAATACCCAAAAGGGACATTTTCATTTTGTATGCTCGTGTCACAGATGTGAATCATTTCTGTTTTCATGATCCTTATTACCAGGAACTGAAGGATCAGGAACTGCACCAATCGGTTTAATTTGTTACAAGGAACCATAAGGATCTATTAAGTCTACGGGCGGATTTTGAAAATGAAAAGGCTTGATAAACATATTCAGGAGATCCAAAATGGCGAATCCTTAAAAATAATGGTGATTAGTGCCTTTGCAATATTTGCCCTTTTCGTAACCCTGTTTACGATCCAGGTCAGGGACCAGGTTTTCTCTTCCCAAATCTATGGTCTGTTACCGCACCTGTATATTATTCCCGTTATCCTTGTGGCACTCTGGTACCCGAAACGCGGCCTGCAGATCACGGTCCTTATCATTACGGCAATAATCATTCTGACAGCCATCCTGTACAATACGGGAATTACCTTGAATCCTGTGCTTTCGCTCCTGAATGCCGGCCTTGATATTATGATATTTGTCGCGGTTGCCCTGTATGCCAAAGACCGGAACATGGTTGATGCCGCATTAAGGGATTTCTTCGAACGGTCGGGTATGATGGATACCGTAACCGGGGGCCCGGATGATGGAAAAACAAAAGCAAACATCAAGGTTTTGGGTGATTTTGATGAGGTCACGCGGGCCCTGCAAAGCACTGATGACGACACCAGGGAGGAAGCCGCACGGGCCCTCGGGGAACTAAAGGACCCGCGGGCGGTGACACCACTTATATCAGCACTGGAGGACCCGAACCATTATGTCCGTCGTGAGGCGGCGAAGTCTCTTGGCCGGCTGGGTGATGACCGTGCCATCCCGGCATTACTCAATGCCCTCAAGGATGATGACCGGTCTGGACGTGAGGGTGCTGCAGAAGGTCTTGCCGAAATGAAAGACAAGGCATTGGCTCCATTAATCAAATCCTTAAAAGACCCGGACTGGCATGTCCGGATGGGGGCCCTTGTCTCACTGCGGATAATCGGGGATAAACGGGTAATTTTAGATATTATTGACGCCTTAAAGGATGAGAACCGGTTTGTCAGAAGGGAGGCAGTAAAATCCCTGGGGCGTATTGGTGATGGACGTATGGTTGTCCCCCTGACCGAAGCGTTAAGGGATGAAGACCGGAGTGTCAGGATGAGGGCGGTGGGAGCACTTGCAAAATATGGCGGCGATGCAACAATTGATCCTCTTATAGAAGCATTAAAAGACAGCGATAGCGGTGTCCGGCTCCGTGCGGTCCAGGCGTTGGAAGAAACCAAGGACCCACGTGCAATAAGGGCCCTACATAACACCGTTGTTATTGAAAGTTCGTGACCGCGATAAAGGAGGATTCCCTTCCTTCACTGAATCCATTATAATATTCAGGCATTAGTGTTAAAACGAGCGATATAATTATATAGAACTGGAACAATCATACATTTGCAGTATGTTCTGGAGGGATCCAGCGTCTGCGAGGTGTAGTAAATGTCAATGAAAAACAGAAATGAAGACGGGTTCACCGGTCTCGAGGCGGCAATCGTCCTGATTGCATTCGTCGTCGTCGCCGCAGTGTTCAGTTACGTCGTGCTCGGTGCAGGTTTCTTCACCACACAGAAAAGCCAGCAGGTTGTCCATGCAGGTGTTACCCAGGCTGCATCAAACATTGTAGTCAAGGGGAACGTGTATGGAATTAGTCCTGATAATGCAACGGTACAGGATTTACAGTTTGATATCGGGCTGGCAGCAGGTGGATTACCTATTGATGTGTCCAAAATTACTATGACTTATAGTACTCCGACTTCCCCGCCAACTAACCTGGTTTGGTCGACAGCAACCCCTACATCCAGCGGATGGTGGGTCATATCCAATAGCTCGGACAGGGTAGGAAATCTGCTTCAGGAAGGTCAGTTCTATACAGTCAGGGCGAGGCCAGCAGTTGCATTGCAGCCAAGGGGAGCATTCACTTTGGAAATCAAACCCGAAAATGGCGCAGCGCTTGGTCTACAGAGATCGGCACCTG
>JBAXJR010000004.1:0-92726 GCA_037137755.1 Methanomicrobiales archaeon
GGGTTAAGGTACCGTTTATTGCAGTTGTTCGAACTTAAAAAGAGGGTAATGGGAACGAGGATTCAATAAAAAGGGATGGATCGGGATTACCTTATAAATTAAGAATGGTTACGGTATAAGTATTGATCACAGTCCGATCAACATTTTTAAGTTTCAACGTTGCCGGTTTCGATACCGAATCTAACGGGCCTAAAGGAAAAACTTGGGGATTATTGAAATAATTATACCATGCGGTTGAATATCCATCCCCCAAATCTTTATATTCAATTGTCACGTCGCCAGACCCCAGTTCAATCGGAGTTCCCGCCGTGATATTCATTTGGACGGTTCTAATTCCACCCGATGTGCTCATCAAGTAGTCAGAAGTTATATTTACGATTGATATTACGAGTGTCCGCTTATTTGACTGATTGGTATCGAGGAACCACCTGGGCTCAGAGAGCATGGTTGATCCATCTGTCTGACTAAACCCGTTTGTTACCACGGCACCGTTTTGTAAACCGATGATGTTAGCGTCCGAAGTGGAATTGAATTGGAGTAACCCAGTAGAATAAGTACGTGGGGTCACACCCACTGTGATGACAAAATTAGATTTTGATGGGCCTGGATTGGTATTAACTACGCTAAGTGTCCCCCCACTTATCTGCATCGTGGTTTCCGTATAGGGGACATTCCTGTATGCCAGGCCTTTCATATCATTCTGGAGAACAATCATATTCTTCTCCATATTTTTGACATTCGCATTTTGCTGTTGCTGGAGGAGGACTGGATAACCATAGAGGGTAACAAGTCCAATCCCTGTAATGACAATGCCAAGGATAAGGACAAAACCAATCGTTTCTGATACCCCGGTATTATTGAAAATTGACATGTTACTTTTCATACCTCCCTGTCTGAATAGTAACTCAACCGATTCAATCCCGATCCGGTCGTGTTCCCCTTAATGCCTAGTGTTGCACCAATACCAGATAGCGATGTTTTATGTTTAATACTGTCTGCTTCCACCGTTATCATTTCGCTTTCATTTATCCCTTCAATCCTTACATTGTAACTTCGCCCTGCCACAGAATCCGGGATGTCAAAATTCGACGTTATATTACCAACAGGAGGGGCGATGATGTATATATCGACAATTCGTGTACTTATCCCGTTCCCGATATCAACAAATGCATCATCTCTTACCCGGTTCATCGGTTGCTCAACAAAAAATGAGTTCATCATTAACATGGTAATAATCATCACCGTTACAAGCACCCCGCTGATCATCAGGTATTCAATGGAAGTCGACACCCCTATGTCATCAATCCTGTGTTGTTTTTTTGCATTATGTCTGATTGACGAAGACCATCGTTTCATTATACGCCGTCACTCCATTGTTGTAATGAACAGAAATATTTAGCAAACCTGGGCCATCCACTGGTTTGATATTTACTATTGCATGTTTTCGCAGTAAATATAATCTCTCAATATCAGGGGTACCGGCATTTATTACCGTTTTGGCGTTTAGCGGGTCGCTTTCGACAGTTCGGAGCATTTCGCCACGCAACCCCTGGATATCTGATTTGGAAAAGTCCAACACGCTTTCGGCAGTGGTCTGCCCAACAAGTACTGATTCGTTGATGATAACCGCAAGTGAGAACATACCGACGCAGACGATCAATCCAAGCAGTATGAGCCACTGGGCCTCGTCATTCAGGCTCGCCATAAGGTCACCTCAATTAAAACGTAACGTCTGTCGTTGGCTATGAAAGGGGGTATGGTTAATGGAGGATTGCCTGATGCAGGGACCGTGACCAGGACAAGTCTCGAAACCGTTACGGCATGTTCCCTGCCGGTCATCATCTGGCCGGACGAGTTAAAGGGCACAGAGCCGACCACTGACCCCGTGCTGTATGTAACGTTTGCAGTGAATTGAAGGTTGGTATCTGGTTGCCCGTTCGTCTTAGTCCTGATATAATTCGTAAGGTTCGACCGGAAATACTGATCTCCAAATCCTGTATCATTCTCAATATACTTGGAGAGGTTGCTTTTAAAAGGAAGGAATGTCGGTGAAGGTGCTGAATCGGGTGTATCCATCATTGTGAGTGCGTCATTCCCAAGTTGCTCGAGCTGCAAATCAACAACGTGTGCCCCTCCGGGTGTGAAAAGCGTAGTAGTACTCAGAATAATGTAGGCAGTGACGATCATGAGAATTGCAGCTGAAAGTCCTTCAATGGTATACAGCTGGCCTGAATCGTTCACCATATCTTCACCTCCAACACGGCAGGAATGAAACGGGGCCATGGCCAGTCCGGTTCATTTATATTACCTGGTCCAGGTGTAAAATTTGTTGTTGGTGTACTTCCACCCATTCCGTATCCGGGGCCTAAAAAGGTATACCTTATTTTAAAATTGCTTGATTTACTTGCATAGGACTTAAAGAAACCTGGTTCTAATGTAAGATCAATCGTATTGACAACATCGTTCGGTGGGTGCTTCGAGGGGACTCCATCAATTGTTACAAATTCATCGAGTGTTTGAATTGGGGCTGATTCTACGAGGCTGACTTGGCTAAGATGGGGAAGTCCAGATGCGTTCAGTGATGAAATGTTATTGATTCTGATAGTCACCGGGTCCTGCAATGGGTCAACAAGATAGGGAGCACTATAACTATAGAGTGCGGAGAAGTTCATTGGGATCTCATATGTTCCGCCAGCCACAGATGAGTTATGATAGTATGCATCGATATTGACAATGCCTGGCTCCCTTATTTTCACAACCCGGCGAATATAACCATACCCTTGGGGATCTCCAAGTGCATTTGTTGCTGGAGGGTAACACGAACCCCCGATTTCACAAAGGCTTATATTATACCAATATGGTCTGTCCCCAAACATCAACCGACTTTGGTAATCATCTGAAACTGCGTTATTTCTGGTAGGAAAATATGTCTTGTTAAAAAACTTGGATACCTTTGATGACGAGAGGATATTAGGATAATTACGGGAAGCTCCGAGTGGATCATCGGAATATGCAAGGCCGAATCTCAATATGTTGAACGTATGATCAATATCATTTAGTTCCCAGGATGTCTGGCTGTTCGCAGTATAACCTGGGTCTTCAACAAGGATCACACCCGTTCTATAGGCAATAGCATCATTATCGATAGTCCGGCTCTCTAGCCCGACAAAGTATCCGGAGATCATGGTGATGACGACAATAAAGGCTATCATAAATATGGTAAACCCTGCGATAAAATCTATAGATAATAGTCCGGAATCGTTTCTCATACCTCAATTTTGGAATTAATGAGTTCTCACCAATCCCCGTCTCCAATAATGCCTTGTGATGCCTGATTATTAAAACGCTTTGATTCAGCAATAAATACCGCGCAAAGGTTAAATTTAGAACTACTCTAAAGGCAGATTACTTTCAATAGAAAAGGAAAACAGGTATTTGACAATCTTCACAAAATACCAGAAATGTTATAGCACCTACTTTTATCATGTGAAAAGTAATACATACCATTAATGGTATACACTGCGGGGTCTCGGTCTCTATTAGGGGTAATTATCCTTCTCTTCCTACTGTCGTGCACGGCGGCGGCAATGGTCCCGGATAATATCACCTTTAAATCTGAGGATAACTGGGTGGTGGCAAATGGGGCAGATAGTACCAGGCTAACGATAACCGTTTATAATCAGACCATACCGATGAATGAGACAAAAGTATCGTTCTTGGTAAATAGTTCGGAGTATGGAACTATCGAGTCGCCACAGGTTACCACAAAATTAGGGAAGGCAACAACCAATTTTACGACAGCATATAAATCGGGTACGGCCAGGATAACTGCAACCATATCGTACAGAACAAACGATACAGATTTATCCGAATTGGAAAAAACTGTTACATTGGATCAGAATATTGATCACGATATAAAAATTACCTGTACCTATTTGTATAATTCCTCCGTAACTGTGGGGACTGGGACACCTATTACCTTTACATTCAGGGATCAGCACGGGAATCCAATCGATAACCGGCGGAATGACGATACTCATGAAAGCCTTCCCCCCGAGCAGATGAAACTCGATGTGTCGCTACCCGATATGAGCCATGTAGACAGGGCCGGGTTCTGGGACGGTACACTCTATCATTTAAACTCGACGATAAACCTCGACCTGAATGGGACCGTTTCATCCATCCTATTTCTGGATACAACGACGGGAACTCATTATCTGCATGCGACTCCCGCGAATTTCAAAGTTGCAGGATGGCAACCTGATGGTGCCACCTCATCGGATCACTTTTTCCTAATTCATGGGATTGCCAATGGTGAACCGTGGTATTTAACACGGACCATTTTCCCATCGGTAAAGTGGGTTTATGCAGATGGTATACAGCATTTTACCATAGACTATGTGTTGAAAGACCGATATGGCAACGGGTTAGAAAATTCAAGAATTGATGTGGATACCCTTGAAAGGATGGGTGGTGCTGAATCCAAATTCAATAGCTCGATATATACGAACAGTGTGGGAGAAGCAACGGTCAGTTATGGTCCAAAACAGAAATTAACCTCCTGGGTTACATCCACAGCCGCTGGTAACATAAGTCTCAGGTATGTCGATGTTGTGGAATTTAAAAACACTACTCCTACGGATATGCTTCTTACTGCATCACCTCAAACACTTGCAAGTCGGGATGCAATAGCATGGTCAAATGCTACAGTATCTGCTAAAGTGATGGATTCACAAGGAGCAGGTACTTCTGGACAGACTGTGAACTTCACGCTGGTGACCCATAATTCATATCCTGCAGGTTCCATCATTACACAGTCTAAATTGAATGATGATTCTGGTGTGCATGATACATTGGCATCTGCAGTAACGGATGAAAATGGATATGCTACGATCGAATTCTACCCGGGATATTTCAACTCAAGTAAAAGCAAAGATTCCACCGAATATTCGGATGTTTATGCTGAATGGACAACACCGGATACAACAGATAAATTCAATCTCTCCGTCAGGATATGGTGGAAGAATTATCCGTATTTAAGTGTGAGCACATCCATAAGTCCCACAACGGTAAATGTTACTGATACGGTTGATGTCACCATCTATTTGAAAGGTGATGGTTATGCATTTACTCAGTTTAAACCGATTGACGTGATGTTATGTACGGATAGATCGGGGAGTATGCTCCAGAATACGACACACCCACTAGATAGCATTAACAATGATGGTCATCATGTGAATGATTGGATTCCATCAAGTCAAAAAAATAATTTTTCGGCGGTTAAAAAAGAATCTACCGATGATAGAATGGTACTTGCAATGCGTGCCCAGACGGCATTTGTCAAAAAAATGAATTCTGCACAAGATAAACTTGGACTGGTGACCTTTGGGACACAAACAGGAACTGTAAGTATTGCAAGTGCGGATGCGGATTATAAGCATTGGGCGGGTGCCGATTATGTCTGGGATTCTACTCATAGTGTATGGGTTGATGGAACTACTGATGACGTCGCTTATATCTCCAAAAGTTATCCTGGGAATGGAATAGTATCATATTCCAACAATGGAAATCTCGATAAACCTTTAACGGGACTTTTCAGTGTCGGTCAAATGTGTGATGTCATAAATAAAACTGTTCCAGCTGGTGGAACACCTACAAGGGAAGGGATTTGGCGTGCTGTTAAGGAATTAAATTCCAAATCCACAAATACAATACAGGCTGTTATCCTCCTTACAGACGGGGGGTGGAAAGATGGTGGAGACCCAAGAGGGTTGGTTGCTAAAGATTACACCGGGACAACTCGGACTCTCACGAGTTTCACATCGGAAGGTGGACCTGCAGGTGGTGCAATAGATTCTAGTGGTAATAAGAGTGTCATTAAGTGGGCGGCTCAACATGGTATAAAAATTTACACCATTGCCGTCGGGAATGAATCTTCAGTTACCCAACCTGAATTGCAGGCGTATGCGACTGAGACAAATGCAAAATTCTACAATGCAGCATCGGCAGATCAACTTGAGGGAATTTATGATGATATTGCGAAGGTATTGCAGGAAGAAGCGGGGGCTGATGTATATACAAATCTTACATTCGATGAGGTTAAGGTAGATACCATTATGGTCCCCGCTACGGACGAGTTCAGTTATGTCTCGTCGGACCAGTCTACAATGGTGAAGCAATTCCATGATAAAACCAGCATTTGGAATCAGAATCTTATCAATCAGAAAGCTGAGTGGGAAGCCGGATCAATGAATTTCAGTATTGGGAAAATGCTTGTTAATGACATCTGGCAGGCAACTTTCCGGTTAAGGGTGATCAATGAATCTGGTGGGAATATCAAAATATTCAGCCCGGACTATAAAGATTCATATATCAGTTTCGTAAATAATGGTGTTTTAAGTAAATTATATCTCCCTGATACCTATATTACCGCGAAAGCAGACCTGAAGAGCACCGGTATACAACAGGCAACTCTGGATTATGAATCATCCTCAGATCCCGTGACAGTGGTAACTAATGATAAACTCCGTTTTACATGGACCAGGAATTATACCGGGACGAAACAATTATTCGAATTGTACGAAGTATCTATCGATGGAATGAACTGGTTGAAGATCGGTGAAAGAACATTATCCGGGGCTGATGCAAAGAATCCGAAAGGTGAATACATCCTTGATTTAACAAATCTCCCCTCAAATCTGGGTAGTTTGAAAACTGCCGGAGGAATCGAATTCAGGGTCACTGGAAGAGCACCAGATGTTGGTTCTCCTGAGTATTGGAAACCCCCACGTTTCATCCTTCAACAAGCACGAGGGAAGATTATCCTCGAATAAATATTTTCTATTGAAATTTTTCGTAAAAGGGGAGTGATCTTTCACTCCGATCCTGACACGAACTCTCCTGAGTATGCATTAAATATGAACGTCTTCGATGTGGTCCCCGATTCAGATGAAATATAATAATATCCATCTCTGATCTCAACTCCATATTGTATATTATTAGGGTTCGAACCAACACCAGTTACCTTGGATTTCTGGAATTTGAATAAATCAACAGGCGGTATTATGTTATCCGTTTTGATCTCCTTTTCCGGGAGATCTCCATTCCAAATTCTTGTTGATTCACCATATGGTCCATATTCAAAAAAATAGTTTTGATTATTTACCCTCATCCCAATAATCCATTCACTTGCAAGTCCATTGAGATCAACCCCCTGACCTTTAATGTACCGGATACTCGGTGTGGTTTTAGTGTCATTACTCAAATAAAAATATGAATTTGCTGATATTATTGCATCGGAAAATGAAATATTTCCCGGAATTTCCCTGTTAGTAATATCAGTGATCCCGATCCCTTGGGGGGTTTGTATAGTTGGTTGCTCAAGGAATCCGATACCACCCAGAAGAAGAAATCCGATCAAAACACCTGCTATCACAACGGGAATAAGGACCGCTGTCAATAATTTAATCTTCACACTAGTCCGTCTCGTCCTTAAGAACCTTAATACTAATGTTCGTGCGAAACCGGGATATTTATCACTCCTTCCCGACACAGGATCAATAATGCCCAAAATGTCAACCCCCCCAATCACCCGCGAGCTTACCCATGCCGAATTCCCTCTCGTGAAAGAGGTATGGTACCACTACCACCAGCAGGAGGCCGATCCCACCGAAGACCGCATTTTCGGCACTTTTATAGACGGGACGCTTGCCGCCGTCGCACGGTGCAGGCTTCATCCGGACGGGCACGAAGTCGATGGGGTCTTCACCCTGGAAGAGTTTCGCGGGCGTGGCCTTGCCCGGCTCGTCGTGCAGGCACTGATCGACGCCTGCGGGCATGAAGTGCTGTACATGCACTCGACCCTGCAACTCATCAGTTTCTACAAAACATTCGGCTTTGTGCCGATCCCCGAAGACCAGCTGCCGCAGATGATAAAGGACCGGTTCAACTTCTGCTTCGGTGAAATGGCCGGGTGCAACGTCTGCCCGATGCGGAGGGAGGCTGGGATTTGAATGGTATTGGTTGTGCCAGAATATAGTCAAAGAACAGAAAAAAAATTTCTGTTGTTCCGGCACGACGAGATTATACGGTAACAGTTTCAATCCTCACCCGGCTGATAATGAACTCATCATCAAAACGGGACCCGTTCGTTATCCTCCCTTAAGCAGGCGATATGAAGCTCGATTGCGTCTTTGGTATTCGTAATCGTCTCCTCAACCGTCTCCCCCTGCGAGAAGCATCCAGAAAGCGCCGGAACTTCAGCACAGAATCCGCCTTCTTCAGCTTTGTGGATTATAATCGTATATTCCAAGGTACTGGCTCTATCAGGTTTAGAGATGAATGAGGATTCTCATAACGCGATCCATTCTTCCCGTGAAATCTCAATCTCCCTGATAATCTCGCGGATAAGTCCCACGCTGATATCATTACCTGAATGCATCGGGATCGGGATGAGCTTCTTCATTGTCATGTGGACCATCCTTTGATGCCTGCCTCCTGGGATAGGGCCAATAAAACCCAGTTTGCGAAGTTTTCTGATTACTTCATTTGTACTGAGTGGCGTCAGTCTCGACATACTGGATAGTAATCCCCTTAATTGGTGGTATCTCAAAGCCGAGCTGAAGTGCGAGGAGGAGATTTCCTTCAATAACATCCCGTAAATTCTGTTCTGCCTCTTTTCGCGTATTCCCCTGTGCAAAAAATCCCGGGCATTCAGGTACCGTTCCAATAAAGATACCCTGGTCATCAGGATGATATTCTGCCCGTTTCAAAGCTTCTTCAACATAGCCAAGAAGGGGAAAGATCCGAACATTATGAATTGATGCCTGTGCAGACACGGTTACTCATTATAGTGTATGGTTATTTGTCCATATACATTCCCCTTCGAGCCACCATTAGGGGAATTGCACTTCATATCCCAGTCATATAATGGATTCCTCTTTCCACAACCACAACCCCCCTGACCCGCGAACTCCCCCCCGCTGAATTCCCTCTCGTCAAAGAGGTCTGGTACCACTATCACCAGCAGGAGGCCAACCCCGAAGAAGACCGCATTTTCGGCACCTTTATCGACGGGACGCTTGTCGCCGTCGCACGGTGCAGACTTCACCCGGACGGGCATGAAGTCGACGGCGTCTTTACCCTTGAAGAATTCCGCGGGCGTGGCCTTGCCCGGCTCGTAGTGCAGGCATTGGTCGATGAATGCGGTCATGAAGAGCTGTACATGCACTCCACCCTGCAACTCATCAGCTTCTACAAGACATTCGGATTTGTACCCATCCCCGAGGACCAGCTGCCCAGGATGATCCGGGAACTGTTCCTCTTCTGCTTCGGCGAAATGGCTGGGTGCAACGTATGCCCCATGCGGAGGGAGGTGGGAGGGTGAGTCAGGATGCAGTCAGATTGTGGTAAAAATGTGGCGTGAAAGACCGTGGGTAAACGGACAATCAGGGAAATAATTATTGTCAGGAGCGATAGAATATGAACTGGAGAACAGATGACACCCCGCGATGAAATCCTCGATCTCCTCAGATCATTACAAAGCGATCTTACCCTACGGTATAAAGTCCGAAGGATCGGAATATTCGGCTCTTTTGCAAGAATTGAGTCCAGGCCTGACAGTGATGTGGACATACTCGTTGATTTCAATCCCGGCGCGGATCTCTTCGATCTCATCGAACTCTCCCAGTATCTGGAGGAAAAAATCGGCAGGCATGTGGACCTGGCAACACCCCGGGCACTCAGGCCTGAGATACGGGAAAGCGTCTTCCGGGACGTTGTGTACGCATGAGAGAATACCGCCTTTTCCTGGTTGATATAATGAAGGCCGCGGAAGATATCGAGGTCTTCACCACGGGGATGTCTTTTGAAGAATTCGTTGATGATGATAAGACAATATCAGCCGTACTCTATAAATTCGCAATAATGGGTGAGGCCACAACAATGCTGACAGATCAGGTCCGTGCACAACATCCTGACATCCCTTGGCGAAGCATAGCAGGACTGCGTGACAAAGTGATTCATGGGTATATCGGTGTGGATTATGAACTTCTTTGGGAGACAATTGAGTTGAAACTTCCCGCGGTCATAAGAGCTCTTCACACCATCCTTGAAAAAGAAAAATGATGCAGGATAAATAATTTTGACAAATATCCCCTCTGGTCAACCGTGATCCAGGTCCAATTACTTCCTGAAACAGAATTTCCAGAGCGGTAAATATTCAATCCAAACCACACTCTTACCAATGACTGTTTAATATCCTCGTAAGAATGAGAAGATTATGGTGCAAACAGCAGGGAAATGAACCGTTTTGGTCTTCATGCATTCCTGTCATATAATGAATTCCTCGTTCCCGGCCGCCCCTCACCCGCGAACTCACCGTATCCGGATTCCCCCTCCTCAAAGAAGTCTGGTATCACTATCACCAACAGGAGGCGGATCCCGCCGAAGACCGCATATTCGGCATCTTTATAGACGGGACTCTTGCCGCTGTTGCCCAGGTACCAGGCTTTATCCGGACGGGCACGAAGTCGACGGTGTCTTCACTCTTGAAGAGTTCCGCGGGCGTGGCCTTGCCCGGCTCGTGGTGCAGACGTTGATCGATGCATGCGGGCATGAAGAGCTGTACATGCACTCGACCCTGCAACTCATCAGCTTCTACAAGACATTCGGTTTTGTGCCGATCCCCGAGGACCAGCTGCCAAAGATGATCCGGGAACGGTTCCTCTTCTGCTTCGGCGAAATGGCCGGGTGCAATATCTGTCCCATGCGGAGGGAGGCTGGCGGGTGAGCCCGTCGCTCCAAATCTTGTCCCAGATCTTGGTCAATCTTGAATTTTAGTTTAGAGGTGAGGTGCATGGAATGTACTCCTGATAGCGGTTGTGTGGGAAATGGATTAAGAAATGCCGATTTATTCAGAATGTTCCATGGGTGGTCCCAATCTGGCATACTATTACAAAGTATAGTATGATGAAATACAGGTCAGTTGTGTGAAATGGAGCATACCAGTCAGATATGCAGGGAATAGAAATAGCAGAACCGTTTAATACAGCAATCATACTAAAAAATGAGGGTGCCCGTCATTTCCGTGAGTACGATAACAATCCATGGAACCTTCGAAAATGACCGGAGCAGGGCAGCTGCAAAGCGTCCACAGGAACTAGCGAAGGCGCTTAAATTCTAAACCAGGAAGATCATTCCTGCTGGGATTGATTTGGTTCTTTTATCTGGTTCTATTCAGATTGACCTTTTTTCCTTGTGCGGATAAGGAGGGAAGTGTCCGGCTCCGGGATTTCCAGGTAATTATCGAATTCCGGCTGGAATGATCCGTTTTTTGTCCGTTCGGTCAAAATCAGAATCGAAGCTGACAAGCATCAGATCAAATTTTTCTGCAATAACATACTGATAGGCATCATCGAAGTCGAGCCCGAACGCCGCTGCCACCTCTTCAACCTGCACGATATCCTCACTGCCTAGGGAGAGAATAGTGATCCCTCCCTCACCAAAGAGATCGCAGGCTAATTCTGAAAAGAGGCGGGCTGCGTTTTTCTGGTAGAGAATGATCCCGATTGAATGAAATGCAAGATCGCTGATGTGAAGATCTCTGGGAACTCTGGTATTGAACAGAGCCTGGACAGAAGCGGCTTCTTTCTGATCGAGTAACAGTTCGAGAAATATATTGGTATCAAGAAGGTACAACGTTTCAGTCCCGCCAATCCTGTGCCTTATGCTGGAGCTCCACGGATGTTGTACTGCTTTTGAGGTGGGAGAGTCCCCCTGCCCATGTCAGGCTGAACTTTTTTGTGCATGTTTTTCTCTTCCGGCGGACTAGCTCTTCAATATAGTGGATTGCGTCCTGCCGGAGGTCAGGGGGGAGTTCGTCAATCATCCGGTACACGGTTTCTGAAGTGGTCATGCAGGTTTCCTCTTCTCGTTCATTTAATAATTGGTATTCCTTGTGCAATAATATATAGTTCCTCTCACGCATTCCCAAAGTCGATAGTCCTCCATGGAATGCTCTCTGCATGAGTCCCTTAAACAACCCCCTAATCTCTTTCCCGACGCCCGCTTTCCGCAACCGATTGCGGGTTACTTGTGGTGGCCAACCCCGCCGAAGACCGCATATTCGTCACTTTCATCGACGGGACGAATTGCCTCCGCCGCACGGTACAGACTTCATCCTGACTGGCATGAAGCCGACGGTGTCTTCACGCTTGAAGAATTCCGTGGTCACTGACTCCCCAGGCTAGTAGTGCAGGCACTGATCGACACCTGCGGGCATGAGGTACTGTATATGCATTCAACCCTGTAACTCATCAGTTTCTACAAGACCTTCGGGTTCGTTCCCATCCCTGAATACCGGCTGCCGCAGATGATAAAGGACCGGTTCACTTCTGCTTCGGTGAAATGGCCAGGTGCAAACGGTCTGCCCGATGCGGAGTGTGGCGACTCCGCGATCAAGAAGAAAGATACTTTCCCCGATACAGGGATGAGTATACATGCGATCATCAACGACTGATCCACTCCGGATTACCCAGGAAGGGATTTCATCGTATTCCCGGCGTGTACTTGCCGTAGTCCTTGGAATAACGCTTCTTACCGGCTCATTGTTATCTACCGGCTGTACAACCCCTGGAAAAGATCCCGTTTCAGGCACATGGGAATGGTCGGATGGGAAAGGGTATACCGAGCGTTACACCTTCAATGCAGATCATTCATTTAACGCAAAAGCACTCGGTTCGGAGTTTAACGGCACATGGGAAACCGTCTCATCAGGACATTACCTGGTGACCTATAGAAACCAGAATGACATGGGACAAAATGAGACACTCACCGAAGGACTCCTCTACGATAGTAGCACAGATGCGATTTACTTCCCTGCCCATTATCGGGTGGTGTGAAGTGATGTTGCGAGTACAAGGGTTTTAATGAAAGAAAAAAGGTTGGGATGATGTTCCCCGGTTCATACTTTTGGTTTTCGTTTCTTTCCCGCCTGCGGTGTGGTTTTCTCATTTTTCGGAAGTGGTATGCATTCTTCATCCGGCCACTCATCTTCGAACATGAGGTCTTCTTCCATGCATTCAGCCATCCGAAGGACGTTCTGGACAACCTCCAGCCGTGCATTTGCGGCCAGGACACACATCCCCTGATCTATGTTAAACAACCCGCCTACAGGCAGTCCCGGTGTCGTTTCATCGTTTATCCACATGGGGCAGTCCTCTTCGGCACAAGTTTGACTGAGATCTCGCCAGCACTTCATGATCAGTACCGTTCGATATTGAGCAATTTAATAATGAGTGCCTTCCGGTATCGTATTCAGATGAGAATGGTAGCAGGTTGAGTTTTGCTACACCGCCTTTCCTTCTTCCCGTTCTTTATCATTTTTTATCAGTAGAGGGAAATATTTCATGAGGCCGTACCTTCCAGGTCAATTGTGAAATCCTCGCTTCATTTCACCTCCCTGTTCAAGATCAATCTCATCCTTCAAGTCCTTTGAAACAGATATGTCACTATGGTACAATCTCCAGCCCCGATACCGTCATTCTCTGATGCGGTTACGTTCCATGGTCATAGCTGTCCCGGTCTTGCGCTCGGTTACCGGGCTGCATTAATCGCCCTTGAAGAGCTCAGGAGTGATCCTTCGCACGACGAGGAACTGGTCGCAATCGTGGAGAACGATGCCTGTGGGATCGATGCACTCCAGGTCGTAACCGGATGCACCGCAGGAAAGGGAAACCTCATATTCCTTGACTACGGAAAACATGTCTATACCCTTTTCAACCGGCGGAACGGGAAAGCGGTCCGGGTTGCAACGAAAGCTTCATTCTCTACCGCATCTCTCGATCCGGCATTTGGCGATCTCAGGACAAAGGTGATGTCAGGGAACGCAACAGCCGAAGAAATGGAACAATTCGAAAAACACCGTGATGGGGTTTGTCATGCAATCCTCACGGTCCCCTACCATGATATGTTTTCAGTCCGGCACACCGGGATGCAGGTCCCCGTCCCGGCGACGATATACAAATCCGTTCCCTGTGACTGCTGTGGTGAGATGGTATCAGAACACCGGGTAGTAACCGTTGGTCGGAAAACGCTCTGTATCCCGTGTTCAGAGAAAAAAGAGTAATCCTTATGCCCCTGCTGCTCCCAAGGATATCCCGGATGAGTATTGCCAGGCGTACAGAACCCCCTGAAGGTCAGCTCCCACACGGTAGCGGTTTCTAGTCAGGGATCGTAATAAACGGCAGCTATCATTCCGCACAGCGCCCGGCAAAAAGGAACGTAGTAAATCCTGCTTAAAATTCAAGCAGGTCCATCGCAGTGGCAGGGTCCTCGCAGATTCCAGGGCGGGCCTTCAACAAACGCATCACTTTTCTTAACCGTGCTTTCAGCCGGCTGTTTTCTGCTTCCAGCCGTTTCATCCGCTGGTACATCGGCTCCCTGCCCCCGGCTCCGCAGAGGCTCGCCACGTACTGTTTGAGGAGGCGGTCGGCGGTGTTATGCCGCCGTGGGATCCACTGGATCTCGATGGTTAATTCCTTTCCACGGATAAGGTCCTGGACTTCGACCGATTTTTTTACAAATGCAGGAGATTTTGACCTGCATTCGTCGGTCAGGTGCCAGACCACGGTCTGGCTGTCAGTGCGTATCCGGGCGTGTGACCGTGGTGGCAGGTTTTCAAGCGCGAGGATGATGGCATTGAACTCCGCTTCGTTATTCGAGGCCCCCTTCTCGTACATGAAGTAGACCTCTTCACCGGGGAACAGGGCCACGCTATGGCCATCCCCGCTCCCGTCGACCGTGATGTCCAGGCGCTCATGTGCCTGGGTGTCATCAGGGGATGGTATTCCCTGGAATCTTTGTTTTAGCGGATAAAAGGGGTGGAAAAGAGTGGTTCCGTCCGAAAAAAGTGAGAGTATGGGGAGAGAGGGGTTCCCATCAGGGAATTGGACCATTGGGGCATGTTCCCGTGGCAGCAGGTTATGACCTCCCCGAGACCTATGATAGAATGATAGATTCACCACATATTTATTTATTTTGAAAAAGTGCCGGCTTAACAGTTTTAAATTTTATAATCACGATGATTGAACAACGATCTCTCCCGATAAATTATTGCAGTCATTGATTCAGCTGATTATCTACTGTCGGGAAAAACCGTGGAAAACAGATTATTGGTAAAAAATGGATTTTTCCGTTGCCACATGACCCTAAAACCCCGGAGGACCGGGGTTCAGCGTACAATCTTCGTAATGGGGATCTCGAGGATATCTTCTGCACCTGATGCCTTGAGCTTCGGAATGAGTGTGTTCACGAGGTTCTTCTGGACTACCGTCTCGATACTGAAGTAATCAATCCCGTGAAGCCGGGAAACGGTGGGTTTCTTCAGCGCAGGAAGGGTGGAGACCAATGATTCGAGCATCGCCGCGGGTACGTTCATTGTGAGGAGCACCTTGGTGCGTGCCTCGATCACACCCATCAGGAGTGTAACAATCTCTTCCATCTCCCTACGTTTTACCGGGTCCTGGAAGGATTCACTGTTCGCGATGATGACCGTGTACGACTCCATGATCTGGCCGATAATCTTGAGCCCGTTCTTCCGGAGGGTTGTCCCGGTTTCAGTCAGGTCGACCACCACGTCCATCAGGTCCGGGACCTTCGCCTCGCTCGCGCCATATGACGGGAACAGGCGGACGGGTATGCCCAGCTGACTGAAGAACTCCCGTGTCATCTCGGGGTACTCGGTCGTTACCCTGCTGTCCGGGCGGATCTCGTTCACGGTTGAGATCGGCTCATCACGGTGGACTGCGACCACTATCTTGACGTTTCCCTGACCGGTCTTGCTGTAATTGAGTTTTGCAATCTCTTTGACTTTTGCACCCGATTCATGGACCCAGTCAAGCCCTGAAATCCCCATGTCGAAATATCCCATCTCGATATACGAAGGGATTTCCTGTGGCCTGAGGATTTTGACCTTTCCTATCCGCTCGTCATTGATCTGCGGGTTGTAATCACGGTCAGTCCTCCTGACCCCGAGATCAGCCTCCTTAAAGAGCTGGAGGGTCTGTTCCTCAAGGCTCCCTTTGGGGAGTGCGATATTGATCATAGGAAATAGAAATAGCAGGGAATGGATTAAACCCTGACGGTTCAGTCGAGCAGGTGGACAAGGAGGCCCGAGAGCAGTTTTGGCTCGAACCATGTCGATTTCGGGGGCATAATACATCCGGCATCGGCAATGGCAAGAACGGTATCCACGTCGACCGGCTGCATGGAGAACGCCGCCATAAACTCCCCGCGGTCAACAAGGTCTTCAAGGTCACCAACAGGCCTCGCCCCGCCGAGGTACTGGAGCCGCGTGTCCCCACGTGGGTCGGTGATCCCCAGCAGTTTTTCAAGTACCAGTTTCTGGAGGACTGATACGTCCAGTGACTCGATCGGCCCTGCAGCCTCTTCGTATGGCAGTGAGCACTCGTACCAGATGCCGTTCAGGTACATATGGAAGACATGGTGTGGCGAAAAGTAGAGGTCCCTCGTCAGGATCTGGTATGCAGTGGGATCGACGCCGGATATCGAGGTCACCTCGAACGTCTGGCTGATTTTCCCGAGCAGTGTTTCAGGAGGGACCTTCTTCTGCTGTGTGACGAGCCGGCTGTATCCATGGATGGTGACCTCCCGGTGCGAGAACAAAACGCCCATGAAATGCCCTGCCTCTTCCGATTTGTCTCCGTTTGCCTTTCTCTTTTCTGCGACGTTTACTGCCGACTTGGCACGGTGATGGCCGTCGGCGATATAGGCGTCGATTCCCTGGAACATTTCCCGGATGCGGTTATATGCTGCATCATCAGTAATCCGGAATATCTCATGTACCGCACCCTGTTCACTCCTTACTGTTGTAACAGGCGTTTGCCCCTTTGTGACCAGTGACTCGATAAACGGATAGATCCCGCCCGGGTCGTTATAAAGGAGGACAACAGGGCCCGTATGGGCGTTGACGGTATCGATATGCCGTGTCCTGTCCTCCTCCTTGTCATAACGTGTCATTTCGTGACGCCTGATATGGTTTGATTGGTAATCTTCCACGTCGAGGCAACAGGCGAGGCCAAGGTAGCAGGTGTCCCCCTGGGTCACCCGGTAGAGATAGAGGGCCGGACTTTCGTCCTGGACCATTTGCCCGTTCCGGATCATCCCATGGAAGTTCTCCCTTGCCAGTTCATACACCGGCGGGTCATACGGTGAACCATCCGGTAGCAGTGCATCAGAACGGCTGACACGGAGGAAACTCCCGCTGTTTTTTCTGATACACTCCCGCGCCTCTTCTGCACTTACGACATCATAGGGTACGGCGGCTATCCCCTGTGCATGTGCTGGTGCAGGACGCACCGCTGAAAAACGAAAGATCCTAACCATGGAAACCGGCACTCACGTTCTCATATAATTGGGCCCTGATTCTATATGATAGATATTATAGCAGTGACAAATGGTGATCGAGAGCAATGGAAGGCGACCAGGTTCAGATCAGGCGGGCACGAATCACCGATGTCGATGCGATCGCTTCAATAGAGGCGGAATCGTTCCCTGATCCATGGGGTGGGGATATCTTTTCGGAATCAGTCGCCTGCTTCCCCAGTACATTCTTTGTCGCATCTCAGGGTAACCAGCTCGCCGGGTTTGTTGTCGGGGGACTCGAGGACACCGGTGACGAGGTATACGGCCATATCTGCAACATCGCTGTATCAAAGGCATTCCGGAATGCAGGCCTCGGGAGACGGCTCGTCATGCGTATCGAGCACCAGTTTGCGCTGGAGTCAGCTTCCGGTGTCCAGCTTGAAGTCCGTGTCTCGAACCGGAAGGCCCAGAAGTTTTACCAGAAGCTCGGGTACCAGGACGTGTTCCGGATCGTGCAGTATTATGCGAACTGTGAGGACGCGTTCGTCATGATGAAATGGTTCAGGTTTTAAAAAAAGGTTATTTTTTTTGGGCTTCGGAAAGCCGCTTGTTCACGGCATCCCAGTTCACGATATTCCAGAAGTTCTCAACATATTTTGCGCGGTCATTTTTATAATCTACATAATAAGCATGCTCCCAGACATCGAGCACCATGATGATCCGGAACGGGTACGTATTGACCCCGTGCTTTTCCACCTGCATGATCAGCGGGCGCATCGTGGTCAGGCAAAGAGTGAGCGCTGCCCACCCTGATCCCTCCGTGCTGTTCGCAGCCTGGGTAAACTCCTTCCTGAAACGATCGAATGATCCAAATTCGTCTGTAATCATTTCCGCAACTTTTCCTGAAGGTGCCCCGCCCCCGCCCTTTCCGGCAGGGGCCATGTTCTCCCAGAACATCGTATGCATCCGGTTCCCGCCGAGATGGAACGCAAGTTCCTTTAATGTAGCTTTCATGTCAAGGTCAAGATTTGCCTTTCTTGCGTTGTCCAGCTTTTCAAGGACTGCATTCGCTCCATTGACATAGGCCTGGTGGTGCTTACTGTGGTGCAGCCTGAGCTGCTCCTCGGATATGGCGGGTGCGAGGCCTCCGTAGTCGTAGGGCAGTGCCGGAAGGGAATATAGTTTAGGTTCGGCCATAGTGTGGGAGTGGTCGTGCAGTTATATAATTGTTGGGGGTGCGGTAGATTAGAAAAAAGTATGTAGAACAGGAAGGGGTACTTCCTGCTATCTCCGGTTATTATCCGCGTCCGAGCTGCTGGTGGGCACGCGCAAGGTGTCGGGCGCCAAGTGCACCGAGAAGCGACAATTCCCCGGCAAGGACACCGGATGCCACGATCTCGGCAAATTTACGTGCATGGGAGCCAGGAGGGTCCCCGCCGCCGGAAACCCCAAGGAGCGAAAGGCATTCCGCCTGTGTGGCGATACCGGTACCCCCTCCGACCGTCCCGACGTTCAGGGAGGGAATAGTCACAGCAATGTAGATGCCTCCCGGTGCCTGGTCGACGGTCGTAATGCAGCTGCTCCCCTCAACGACATGTGCAGGGTCCTGGCCGCATGCGATGAACATGGCTGCAATCACGTTGGCCGCGTGCGCGTTGAACCCGAGTGAACCGGCGCGTGCTGAACCGACGAGGTTCTTACGGAGGTTCACCTCGGTAAGAGTCGCAGCATCGGTTTTTAAGACCTCGTGTATCAGCCCGTCCGGCAGGAATACTCCGGCAACCACGCTTTTTCCCCTGCCGCGTATCATGTTTATCGCTGCAGGCTTTTTATCGGAGCACATGTTCCCTGAAAGGGCAATAAGCCTCGCGGCCGTGGAATCTGCGATCAGGTCCGCGACTTTTGCACTGGCGATCGTGACCATGTTCATTCCCATCGCATCCTTGGTATCAAACTCCAGCCGGACAAAAACGCTGGTCCCGGTTACTGACGTCGTAACATCAAGGAACTTCCCGTGAGAAGTCGTGCTCTCTGCCACCTTGCGGATCTCCTCGCGGTGGGACGAGACCCAGTCCGCGATCTCCTTTGCATGGGCAACACTTCGTGCCGCAAAGACAGGTGCGCGGGTCATCCCGTCCCTTACAATCCGGACCTCTGCCCCGCCGGCCTTTGTGATCGCCCCGCAGCCCCGGTTGACCGAGGCGACGAGCGCTCCCTCGGTCGTCGCAAGCGGAAGAAAAAACTCCCCGTTTGCATATTCACCATGGACGGCAAGCGGTCCGGCAACACCCACCGGCACCTGCACAGCGCCAATCATGTTTTCGCAGTTTTTCCTGACAATATTATCGATCCCGATGGAAAAGGAACCGAGGCTCCGGAGGTCAGAACCCGTTACCTGCTCGATATATGTCCTCCGGATGCGTACAGCTTCGGGCGGGGGAAGTTCCTTCTCGAGGGCATATAATTTAAGAGACCCGGACTTAAGTCTCTCAAGATAATCCTGCATGAGATAATGTTTCTTTTCCGGGGTAAATGATTTAGTGGTGGAGTGTACAGGTGAAGGTCGAACAATGGGCATTATTGGTCCCGAAAAAAAAGGGAGAAGAGAAACGGCAGAAGCTCATTGCAGACGGGCTGCTGGACGCCAGTCTTAAGCCATTTGTTGAAGGGGAAAACATTTTTTTCCCTTTGACCAGAAGTGGTGACGTGAGGTTGCGGGCATCATTCGACGCCCACGAAAAACAGTTGGCCGCGTTAGCACGCCATGAACTAATCGGTGGTATCGCGGTAATGCAGGAGGGCGACAATGCGGCTGCAGAGGCCCTGTTGGCATCACGGCCTGGGATCCATACGGTGCTCGCCACGACAAGCGATGTACAGGGAGAATATCGTACAAAGGAGTTTGAGGTCCTGGCGGGTATCCCCACCACCCGGACGAGTGTCCTGGAATACGGGCACCGTTTTACCGTCGACCTTTCGGAGGCCTACTTCTCTCCCCGGCTTGCCACGGAGCGTCAGCGGGTGCTCCACCTGATGGGGGGAGATGAGACCGTGCTCGATATGTTCGCCGGGGTGGGGCCGTTCGCAATTACAATGAGTAAATTCGCCCGGCTCGTCATATCATCAGATATTAATCCTGCGGCAGTTATCCTGATGAAAGAAAACTGTCTCGATAACCGCTGTACCAATGTAATGCCCGTGCTTGCGGACTCCGGCAGGCTTTCAAAGATCCTGCCCTGGAAATTCGATCGCGTGGTGATGAACCTGCCCCTCCTTGCCCCACAGTTCCTGGAGGAAGCATTCCGGCTGTGCCGGCCGGGCGGGACTATTCATTGTTACGCGCTTGTGTCGTCCGTTGGGGAGCACCTTGAAAAAATCAGCACGTTTCAGCCTTCTGCGGTCAGGGAGCACACCGTAAGGTCGTATTCCCCTGGAAGATGGCATACCGTGTATGATATCACGGCTGGAAAATAGACGGAAAAAGAGGTTCCTTATTCATCCGGCACATACTTCGTGCCGTAATAAATAACCCCGCTTGCACCGTCCGCCGCGATCCGGCGGAATGTTCCCTTCACGCGCATCCCGATCTTCACATCTTCGGGAGGACAGACGATCTGGGCGGTAATCCGCGGACCTTCATCGAGTTTGACAATTGCGAGGGCATAGGGTGTGAGGTCTTCAAACTGGTCACTCGCTGTCCTGATGATCGTGTGGGTCACCACGGTCCCTGTACCCTTGAACTTATACTCCACGATCTCACCGCTGCGGCGGCAGTCGGGACAGAATGAACGTGGAGGGAAGAAATGCCTCCCGCATGTCTTACAGACCGTCCCAATCAGGTTATACCGCTGTGGGATCTTTCTCCAGAACCTTGCTACTGACATGGCCTTTACACCCCGAAGATATGCACGGCAACCGTTGCACCGGTACCACCCACGTTATGGGTCATTCCAATCTTCGCTCCATCGATCTGGCGACGCTTGGCATCGCCGCGCAGCTGGGTCACAATTTCGTAGACCTGCTTGATGCCCGTTGCCCCGACCGGGTGTCCGCAGGCCTTGAGGCCCCCGCTGGTATTGACCGGCAGGTCACCGTTCAATGCGGTCACACCTTCCATTGTCAGCATTCCTGCTTCACCTTTTTTACAGAACCCGAGGTCCTCAATTGCGCAGATCTCGGCGATGGTAAAGCAGTCATGCACCTCGACGAGGTCGATCTCTTTTGGGGTGATCCTGGCGGTTTTGAATGCCCGTTGTCCCGCGGCCACCGTGGCGTCGAGCGTCGAAATATCTCTCCTGTCGTGCAGGGTGATGGTGTCGCTTGCCTGCTCACTCGCGAGTACCCGTACAGGGGTATCGGTAAATTCACGGGCACGGTCCAGGGGCGCTACGATTACCGCTGCAGCCCCGTCCGTAATTGGTGAGCAGTCGAAAAGCCGCAGGGGATCTGCAACAAGTGATGACCTGAGCACCGTGTCGATCGTGATCTCCTGCTGGAACTGCGCAATTGGATTTCTTGCACCATTATAATGGTTTTTCACTGCGACCTGAGCAAGCTGTTCCCGCGTCAGCGGGTAGCGGCTCATGTAGTCAGTTGCGATCATCGCGTAGAGGCCGGGGAAGGTCGCTCCGACAAACCCCTCCCATTCACGGTCCGCTGCACCGGCAAGCGCATCCACGCTCGCACCAGTCCCGACGTCGGTCATCTTCTCGACTCCCGCCGCAACAACGATGTCTTCCATGCCACTGGCGACTGCGATCACAGCCTGCCGGAACGAAAGTCCGCCTGAAGCACAGGCAGCTTCAACCCGGGTCGACGGGATGTGCCGCGTGGAAAGGCCGGAGTAGTCCGCAATCAGTGCGCCGATATGCTCCTGCTCGATAAAACGACCGGCACTCATGTTTCCGACATACATCGCGTCAATGTCCTCACCAGACAGGTTTGCATCGTCAAGTGCGAGGGTGCCTGCCTCGACAAAGAGGTCGCGGAATGAACTTCCCCATTTTTCCCCAAAGGGAGTACAACCGATCCCGATAACTGCTACTTCTCTCATTCCTGCATCACGATTTTCCCTTTGTGTTTTGCATACTGTGCATACTGGATATATACCGGGCTTTTCAGGAGCTGTTCTACCGAAGGGGCGGAAGCCCGGTTAAAGTCTGACGATTCGATTACATCTGTCACGGAGATATCGAATGCATCGCTTCCTGCCCCGGAACCGAATGAACAGACAAATATCCTGTCCCCACCTTTAGCGATATCAAGGGTGGCAGCAAGTCCGATCATGCTCGAGCCACTGTAGGTATTCCCGAGTCTTGGGACAACAAGCCCCGGCTTTATCTGGTCCATGGAGAACCCGAGAGTTTTTGCGACTTTCTGGGGGAACTTCGCATTCGGCTGGTGGAACACTGCATAATCATAGTCCTTTGCCGATTTACCGAGTTCTTCCAGCATGAGACGGCTGGCACCCTCGACATGTTTGAAATATCCCGGGTCACCGGTAAAACGGCCCCCGTGCCTTGGGTAGTCCTGCCCCTCCCTCCGCCAGAAATCCGGGGTGTCAGTGGTAAACGAGCACGTGTGATTGATCCGTGCAATGGGGTCCTGCCTGCCTACCAGGAATGCTGCGCCACCGGCTGCCGCGGTATATTCAAGTGCGTCGCTTGGGGCCCCCTGGGCCACATCGGAGCCGATTGCAAAGCCGTACTCAATCATGTTGCTTTTCGCAAGGCCCATGCAGGTCTGGATTCCGGCAGTCCCTGCCTTGCATGCGAACTCGTAGTCGGCTGCCATCATCCTCGGGGTTGCCCCGATCGCTTCACCGACCGTGCAGGCCGTTGGTTTCACCGCATAGGGATGTGATTCACTTCCGACATAGACTGCCCCGATCTTCTCCGGGTCAATATGCCGCCGTAACAGCGCATTCCTTGCAGCTTCCACCGCGATGGTTGCCGTGTCCTCATCGAGGTCAGGGACCGATTTTTCAAAAACTCCGAGGCCGCCGGTGATATCACTGGCATTTGCGCCCCATACTTTGGCGATCTCTTCAACCTTAATGCGGTATCGCGGTATGTATACACCGTAGGTGATAATTCCTACCATTTTTCTTCCCTCAATGCGCTTACGATTTTGTCAATGCTCATTTCTGTACAGAGTACCGTGATCCGGTCCTTTTCTGCCATTTTCGCCACAAGCGGGTGCACTTTCGACGCTTCGATCCCCTGCAGCACTACGCACCTCGGTTTGAACGGTGTTACCCTGATGGCGACCATGGGTGATTTCCCGGTGGACACGTTGGTAAATATCAGGGCTCGTTCGGTGCTCCAGCCATAGATGCGGTTGAACTCGTTGGACGAGAGGTTCAGGATCGCGTTTAAGCTGTTGACGACCGTGTAGCCGAAGATCGTCTGGTCCATCGACCCGCAGATTGGTGTGCAGGCAATTGCGCTGGAAAGCAACCCGAGCGGGACGGGGTTGGCGTAGTCGTGCATGTCATAGATGACATCCTCGTCAAAGTCGCTGTACAGCATCTTTGCAAACTTCTGAATGTTTTTGCCGCCGTTCGCCTCGTCAATCGAGAGGATTGTGTCGACAATTTTTCCGACAACGGCAGTCCCGGGGCTCTTTCTCCGCCCACTTTCGTAGTCACTGATGACCGAAGGTGAAACCTCAAGATGGTCGGAGAGCACCCCCTGGGGAATGTCAAAACTCATTCTCCATTTCTTCAGGGCCTTTCCCGGAGAGTCCGATAGCGTAATTTCCCCAGCCATTTTTTCGGCCAGCTGATTCCGCAGTCCGGATTTCATGGTCAAGTACGTAAAACTCAAAAGATATTATAATTAACGAATGTGACTTCGACATTTCACGAATTAATGGGTGGAAAAAATATCGTAAACAGTATGGAAAGAATACCGGTATTTCATGGTTTCAAAAGACCCTCGCTTGTGACATTCTGGTTTTTTGGTACCGGAATTTTTGAACTCCTAACAATTTCAAAGCGAAAAATTGACGAAACGATTCATGTTCCCCATGATTTTTTTCCGGTGCCGTTTCCGCATGATGCCAACTCATAAATAATAAGCATCTCAATTTTGATAAGCATGATACCCCCTGAAGACCTCCAGTGTCTCAAGGTAATAGCACTGCGGGGTGGTTGTAAAGGCCCCATCTTTGTTTCATCGCAGACCATAGGTGAGATGCTTGCAATAAGCCAGCAAACCGCATCACGGCGACTGAAAGGACTCGAAACGCGTGGGTTCCTCACGCGGACGATCGTACCTGACGGCCAGCATGTAACCCTGACCGGGGCCGGGGAAGCAGAGCTCCGTAAGGAGTACCAGGAATACAGCCGGATTTTTTCCGAGCACAATAAGGGGTATGTCCTGAACGGGACCGTGGTCAGCGGTATCGGGGAGGGCAAATATTACATGAGCCTCGCACCTTACAAGGAGCAGTTCAATACTCACCTGGGGTTTGAACCCTACCCGGGCACACTCAACATCCGCCTCTCCTCCTCAAGCATACCGGTGCGCAAGAAGATCGATGCACTGGAGTGGATCCGGATCAAGGGATTTTCAACTGACGGCAGGACATTTGGCGATGCAAAGTGCCTCCCCTGCCGTATCGGGGAAATATCCTGCGGCATTGTCATGCCGGGGAGGACACACTACCCTGAGGACATCATAGAAGTGATCGCACCGATAGCCCTCCGCAGGAAACTTGGTGTCGAAGACACCGACACGGTAACCGTTGAGGTGGAGTAGTGATCGATGAAGCGCTCAAAGCATTACGTGACGGCAAGTTCATCCTGCTCTACGATTTTGATGACCGTGAAAGGGAGACCGATTTTGCAATACGGTCTGATGCGGTCACCCCGCGCCATATTTTCCAGATGAGGAAGGACGGTGGCGGACTAATCTGCACGGCGGTTCATCCGGTCGCAGCCCAGCGTCTCGGGCTGCCGTTTGCAAGCGACGCACTCAGGGCAATTGCCGTGGCGGAACGGGAGGGGGACATCCCGTACGACCGCAAGAACCATTCCTCCTTCTCTCTCTGGGTGAACCACCGCAACACGTTCACGGGCATCACCGACCGTGACCGTGCACTAACTGTCAACGCGATTGCGGAACAGGTGAAACAGGCACTGAATGGCGGGAACGTTAACTTCCACGAGGTTTTCCGCACCCCCGGGCATATGGCGCTCCTGAGGGCGGCGGACGGGCTGCTCGACCGGCGGAAAGGCCAGACCGAGCTCTCGATAGCCATGGCAGAGATGGCAGGTGTCACCCCGGCAATCACCATCTGCGAGATGCTGGATGATGAGTCCGGTTACGCACTGACAAAAACAGATGCAAGGATCTACGCAGAAACGCACGGCCTTGAATTTGTCGAAGGTCCCGAAGTGATGGAGCGGTGGGAAGAACAAAAAAGGCATCAATAACCCTTCATTTTTCCATTCTTTATGGCTGATAATGTTCAGAAATACCGCATTATTCATCAATTCATGCATTGCAATGCAGAACAACCTGTTTAAAACCCATATCCCGGGCCCTTTTAAGAACCCGCACTCGTGGGGCCACATGTACCGTCACATTAGCATGGATCCGTCTCATGACGATGTGATCCGCCCGATTCATGGAGCATTCACAAAGATCAAATGCACCAAAACCCTAATGGTATGTAATGCAAGACATTTCCCAGGCGCTCCATAACCTTGGATACCCGGCATTCCGCCCGTTCCAGGAGGAGATTGTTCGGGATGTCCTGGCCCGGCGGGATGTATTGGGTCTTTTTGCGACGGGCGCCGGGAAATCTCTCTGTTACCAGCTTCCTGCAGTATTACTCGAGGGAGTGACCGTTGTTGTTTCGCCCCTGATCTCCCTGATGAAGGAGCAGGTTGGCACATTACAAAAAAAGGGTATCGCAGCTGCCTCGCTCAACAGCACCCAGTCGTACAGCGAGACAAAGGAGATCACAGAGGCAATTATTGCAGGGGACCTCAGGATCCTTTTTGTTTCCCCTGAAAAGATATCGACCAAATCTTTTTTTACGCTTATGCAGAAAGCTCGGATAAGCTTTTTTGCCATTGATGAGGCCCATTGCATCTCGACATGGGGCCACCAGTTCAGGCCTGAATACCGGAACCTTTCAGTCTTGAAGGAAAAGTATCCCGGAACACCGATCATTGCTCTAACGGCCACGGCTGTGCCCGATGTGAGAAGGGATATTATCAACCAGCTCCATCTCGTGAACCCGAAGGTATACGTAGGCAGTTTTAACCGGCCGAACCTGTTTTACGACGTAAGGTTGACTCCCAATATTTACCGGCATATCACCTCCGATATCTCGTCACGAAGGAATGTAACGGGTATCATATACTGCCATACCAGGAAGGAGACAGAGACACTTGCGAAAAAATTGCGAAATGACGGGTTTTCTGCCGCTGCATACCATGCAGGTCTTTCAGATGCGACCCGCACCCGGGTCCAGAATGCGTTCAACAAGGGTACAACGAAGGTGATTTGTGCAACGGTCGCGTTTGGGATGGGCATAGACCGGCCTGACCTCCGGTTCGTTATCCATTACGGGATGCCGAAATGCATTGAATCGTATTATCAGGAGAGCGGCAGGGCCGGAAGGGACGGGGGGCCTGCGGACTGTATCCTCTATTACCGGAAGTCCGACCGCCCCCGTTTAACTGCCCTCATCACGAAGGATTCCTCCTCGTACGAACTCCGGAAAAAGACCCTGGAGAAACTCGACCAGATGGCCCGTTATTGTGAGACAACCTGTTGCCGGAGGGCCGTCCTGCTCCGCTACTTCGAAGAGGACTACCCTGGTAAGGTAGACCGGTGCTGCGATACCTGTAATCCGTCTGAACACCCGGTCATGGACACACCAGGCGAGGCGTCACCCGAACCCCGGAAGGCCAGGCGGCGTTCTATCCGGCAGGCAGTTGAAGTAACTCTGGTCGCCCAGCTCATTGTGCAGGGTATTATCGACCTCGAAACTCCATACCCCGCGTCGTATATTGCCGGGGTCCTGACCGGTGCCGTTAATAAAAAAGTCACCGGGAATGGCCATGATAGACTGAAGAGTTACCGGACGGTCAGGGGCTGGACCGGGAAAAACCTCGCAGCCCTTATCCGTCACCTCGCGGAACAGGGGATTCTCCGTGAACTTGACGGTATACCAAAGAAGGTCACGCTGAACGAACGGAGCGGGGAGGTATTCCGGTCAGGGGCGAAGATACTCTATAAGATCTCTGTATCTGAATCAGGGTAACAGAAAAAAGGGATGATTTTTAGAATTTTAATTGTGACAGCGCATGGTAGACCATTTTCCGGTATGCGACCAGGTCGATATGGTATTTCTCGGTTGCATGCACTGAATCGGGGCCCGGAACCGGGTTGTCCAGGCGGTCTAAGGTGGCTTTTGCAGTGTCGAGGACCCATGTGTCCCTGATCTCGCGGTCTACAATTGTGATGGACTCTGCCCTGATCGAGACGAGGACCGTGCCATCAGGCGTCTCGTACATCGATGGTTTCCCAACGACTGCCACAAATGCAGGCGGCTCTATTCGGGCCATCTGCTGCATCGCCTCGGGCTGGTAACTCCCGGCAACGACAAAGAAGGTACCGGTTGGATCAACAATCCGTGCCCGGTAAAACATGTTCTGTTCACCCTGGCGCTTCTTTTCGGTCATAGACCCGACGAGGAATACCCTGTTGCACCGCTGCCCAGTGGGCAGGAGTACGTAGGAAGGACTCTTTTCATCGGTCCCATCGCGGAACTGTTCCCGAATCTCGCGGAGTTCTCCGGCAAACACCCTCCGGGCCGGTTCACGTTCGAACATGTTCTCCCTCTTGGGGAATCCGCCGGTTGCCGGGGTACTCATGAAACCTCGCCTCCCGTGCGGTTTAATAATTCAGCCAGCAATGTCGGTTCGAAATGGATGGATTCACATGAGTTGACGATCAGCCTCCGGTCGATCTCTCTCCCCTCGCAACGCAGGTAGCGCCCGAGGATCTTCTCCCTCATGCGTAAAAACACCTCATCCATGCCGAGCGGGTTGTTCTCAGCAAGTTCCTTTGACACTTCCAGGGTCATACCCGTTAGCGACTCTACAACCTCACGCTGCACCAGCACCTCCTCGGTGCGGATCCCGTCATCGAGCCAGCCCTTGATCCGGAGGTCGTAGTTGAATTTTGGTTGCATTTCATGGACCGGGCAATAATTCTGCCGCGAAAGCACCCGGTTACACCCCTCGGCGGTGCATCGCTTGATCAGCCCTGAACCCGGGGCAATATGGACAAGTGCCCCCTGGAACGTGGTGGCCCCGGAAGAAACGGCTATATCTCCTTCTTCGGCGACAATATTTGCCGTATTCATGTTCAGTGAGTGACGCCCGTTGAACTCGTCCACAAGGGCGTAATAGATATTATACACCATTCCTGGTGTCAGGCGTTCTTTTCCCTCCTCTTTCCAGGTAACAAATTTTA
Organism: Methanomicrobiales archaeon; assembly: GCA_037137755.1. Lineage (GTDB taxonomy): Archaea > Halobacteriota > Methanomicrobia > Methanomicrobiales > Methanospirillaceae > CAIKOD01. Next base: position 28,884 of record JBAXJR010000004.1, read on the forward strand.
CGGTGCCCGTCTCATCCCCGAGAAGACCTGACTGCAGCATCCGGTCGTGGGTGACATCCCATTCCTGTATCATCTTCGCCCTGACGCTGGCAACACCTGCCGCCAGTTCGGCTATGGGAGTTATGACCGGGATTATTACCCCGTCACCTTCGAGCTCCTTCACGGTTGTCCCGGAGTGGACTTTCAGGCTGAGGGCCCCCTTGAACTCATCAACTACCGCGGACTCAAAGCGGTACCACGAGTCCTTTTTGATCTCCGGTACCGATGCCTTTGACCAGACTACAAACCGGATCGCTCCTGAAGCGTCTGCGATAATCCCTGAGTAGGCGATCGATGGCGAGGGTGAACTGCCAAGTGCAACGACCTTCCCCTCAATAGTGACCCATTCTTCCGGGCTGACCGAGTTGATCTGCTTCTGATCACCGGGACCCGCGGCACCACCGAGCTGGATGCCATAATCGCGTGCAATATCGTACAATACGGTCCGCTCGGCATCAGCCGGCTGAACCCCGAACTCCTCAATAAGGCGGCGCAGTTTCTGCTCAATCTTTGCTTTATCTGCCGCATGTCCTTTTGACTCAATTTTTTGGGAGATTCTGTCAACAATCTGGGAAATATCCATTTTACATCTCCAGTTACATGTTCACCCGGTACCGCATATTAATGGTGGTCGGATGCGCAGGGTGAAACTGATCGGTACTACCTTCCGTGGAGATCACCTGCCATAAGTCACAGGTTTAAGTACCGGAATAGTGAATAGTACCGTATGACAATAACAGCAGACAGCACCATCTATGATCTTCTAAAAGCCAAACCAGAATCATCCGAGGTCTTATTCAAGTTTGGAATGGGTTGCGTCGGATGTGCGATAGCCCGCGGGGAAACGGTCCGTGAGGCAGCCGAGGCTCATGGTGTCCCGCTGGACGAACTCGTCGCAGCACTTGGGATCTCAAAATAAATCCTGTTTTTTAACCCTGTTTTGTTCATTTTTTTTCATCTCCCCAAGCGAGGCTTCCGGGTGACTCCGGAGATAATCTGCCTGTTCCGGTGAATGAAGAAGTGTGCATCTGCTGCAGTTCCAGACGGTGCCGCCGTTTGAACCGTTTACCCACTGGCCAAGGGTTTCATCTTTACAGGGGTAAAACGGGCAATAACAGTAATCACATCGCTGGCCGGGAAAATGGCACGGATAATAGGGGCATTCCCCGGGACGCCACAGGACAAAGTGACCGCCTCCCAGCCGGGAATAAACATACAGGGCCGGACCGTTTCCACGGTCTTCCTTATGTAATGCATGCGGAAGACCGAACAGGATGCTCTCATACACGCGCCAACCCGCCTCTGATTGAAGTCCTGCCTCCTTGTGGCGGGACTCCCCTTCGGATGCCACCATGACATGGTCATCTGTTGTGGACGATACCGGAAGCCCCATGTTGATGAGGGCCATCGCTTTTGCACTGGTTACGGTAACGATCATCTGCAGGAGTGCATTCTCTGCAAGTCCTTCCCCCGAATATGCTATTATCGCGACCTGGTCCGGCTGGTCGTCAACACCGGCGGAGGCCTGGATAAAGACGGTGGTATAATCGTACTGGACAATACAAAGACGCCTGATATCATTTCCCGCAACCAAGCCGAAAAAATCCACTGGAAGGCCCTCACGGCTGACCTGGCGTGTTATCTCCCTGCATGGGTCCCCATGCGGCACATGAGTCTCTCCGGGGCTGTAAAGTACTACCGTTGACACGGGACAAAGGCCACCGCAGGGTCCGGTACTCGCGGCAGAAAATGGGCCCCTGATAAAAAGAGTATCCTTCCTGGTATAATATCTCATGAAAACCCAGGGTTTCGTTTATGCTACGGTATAACGGACCCGGTCCTTCAATTCCTGCTGTTTACCCGCATTCCATCCGGAAACGTCCTGGAGGTAACCGGTGACCCGGCTTATCTGGACGACATCGTGAGACCCGCATTCCGGGCAGACGGCGGCCCGGCAGAGCGGGCAATAATCGATCCCGGAAAGGATCTCGTGGGAGCAGTGACAGTGGTCAAGGGGGCACATAATTTCGAGGTGTTCCTCGCCACACTTCGGGCACGGTGTCTCATCGACAATAAGGTGGCAGGTATGACACTTGTATCTGCGTTCGGCTCCGGGAATATCTTCGAGGTGCGGGTATTTTTCTGCAATTTTTCTCTGGTCTGCGGTCCAATCCATACTATCAGATAGAATGCCATCCTTTTAAACTTTTAGACCGTTCAGGGAGAGTTTCCGCCTCAGTTAACTCATAGGGTTCATCTTTTTTTATCAGTCTTCCTTTCTCATCATTGGCGGATACCTGCAAACTGTAATACAGCTTCTTCCGGATCTTCTGCTTCGTAGATAGCCCGGCCGATAATAATCCCATCCACAATCCCTGCAATTGATGAAATATCTCCTCCCTGTGCCCCTACACCAGGGGAATAAATTTTCAGATCGCCGATAAGCCCCTTCAGGGTAGCAACGCGCTCAGGCCTGGTTGCCGGGGCAATAATGCCCTCCGCCCCGCACTCTTTCGCGAGTACGGCAATCCTCTCTGCGATGCCACCATGAAAGAATTCTGTGGCCCCTGGATGGCTCATCTCGGTCACCACGAAGCAGTCACCGCCGTACTCCCTGGCAACCTCAACGCACGCGGTGACGGAGTCACGGCCGGTAAAACCGTGGCTGATCAATGCGTCATAACCTGACGTGAATACCTCTTCTGCGATAAGCCTGCTGGTATTGGGGATGTCTGCAACTTTAAAATCTGCGATCAGGGGGAGGTCAAGGTCGCCAAGTTCTTCGGCAACTGAAAGCCCGGCTGCCAGGACGAGGGGATAGCCCACCTTCACCGCATCAATATGCGGTGCGCAGCGGGTGGCAATTGCTATTGCTTTGCGTTTGTCCGTCACATCGAGTGCGAGTATCAGCGAGGTCATGATTCCAGCCTCTCGAGCACCGCTGCAACCATGAACGGGAGGAGGACCGTTGCATCGCCATAGACCGTCACGGCTGATGCCTCCTCGGTGATCTTGCCCCATGAACGGGCCTCATCAAGCGTGGCCCCTGAAAGGCCGCCGAGGTCAGGGCGGTCACCTGTCAGCTGGACCGCGTGGGAGAAACCGTTCTCGGTCATAAGCATACTCTGCAGGATATAATTTTTCGGCACGCCACCCCCGACAAGCATTGCTCCTGCTTTTTTTGCCGTAAAGCAGCGGTCGAGCAACATCGGCATATCCTTAAACGCGTCCACGGTGACGTGTCCGGTCTGGGAAAACAACCAGTACTGGAGACCTATCATGGAGTCCTGGATTGCAGGACAGAATACCGGGACCGATCTGTTTGAAGCTGTTGCAAGGATACCGGAGTCGAGACGCGACCCGATATGGGTGAGCAGCTCGCTTATTGAGACCGTTGTTCCCTCCGGGAGCTCCGAATAAATCCCCTGCATGAACTCTTCAAATTTGATAAACGCGTTGTTCGGGAGGTAGACATCGTAGATCCGGTTTATCTCCTCGTGCCTCAGTTCTACGTCCGAACATCCGGCATCGCCGTGGTAATGGCGGCAGCCGATCGCCTCGATAATGTCGTGGGTAAGGTTCGCGCCGGTCGAGACAAGGACGTCGATATGTCCTGCTTCTATAAGATCCCTGACTATCCCGCCCATGCCCGCAGGCACCATGGCCCCCGCAAGACCAAAAAATTTCGTTACATCGGGGTCACGGAGCATTTTTTCGTAAATGCAGACGGCACGGTACAGTGCACCGCCATTGTATGCTCCCGCCTGCCCCATCTGTTCGGCAAGTTCTCCTACGGTCATTCCTGCTTTCAGGCATACCTGCCTGACCGGCACACGGCATTCGTGACTCAATGGACTCACCAGATACTGGTGAATTTATTGATCGCGTCCAAGCATAACACCTTCCCGTTTTGATGGCCTGCACCGGGGGTCACGGGCCCCGGCAGAGTGGTTTTGCCAGATGCCTGCGGGCGATTGGCGGGACTTCATACCACCCGGGGGTGATCGCCCGATCATGAAAGGTGATTTGTGGCTCTTTTTCATGTGCCCCGCATTTCCTGCACTTGTATCCTTTCTTTAAACCTGCACTGGTCATGCGGGCTCCACAGGAAGGACATATGGGTGGCCGCGTTGTCACGGCGGGTGCAAGTGTGAGAATGCAGAGCTTTTCGAGGTTAATACTTCCCCCTTTATAGCTCCCGGTGACGAGGACCCGGTCCCCTGACCATAATGCACGAAGGACGTTCCGGAACCCCTTGGTCGGCTCATATGCCATGCAACGGACAACTGTATCCCCGTTCCCGATCTCGATCGAGACATGTCCCCCTCTCCCCGTTTGTGAATGGGAACACACCGTACCACTTACACGATAGGAATAGCCCTCATTGAGTCCCCCAATCTTTCCCTCAACGAGGTGCGCATCGGTACCCTGGTTTGTAACAAAAATCTGTCCGACTCCTGTCGGCTCGGATTTCACCTGCATCCTTGCGAATGCAACCCACGACGGGCTCTCTCCACGGATCCCGAAGAGGACCGGGTCAGGTGTATGCGGGACACAGACTACGCAGTTATTTTCGACATCGACCGTATCCCAGGTGTGCGGGAAGGTGGACGCCTCGGCATCAAACAGGCTTTCCCGGTCGACAAATCTCGGGGTACCAAAGGTGTCGCTATCCCGGTATGCCAGGTATTCGTATGTCCTGTCCGGGACCACACTGCATACCGCAGCGGTTGCCCCGATAAGTCCCCTGCCATTTTTAAAGCCTTTATAGCGGGCCCCTGCGGCCTCGAGGACTGCCACCGCTTCTTCAGTGGTACAGAAGTCCCGCACTGCTTTCCAGTAAAAATCCGGTGCAGGGCGATTTTCCACGGCCACTACACCGGGATTTGTATTTTCGTGTGAAAAATGGGCAAGTCCGGCTACCATATCGCAGGCGATCTCAAACACCCGGTCTGTATCTCCATCTACCTCCAGGCAGATCGCTGCATTTCCCCGCGTCTTGTAGATCACGTTCGGGTTCAGGCGGAGGAGCCTTGCTTCCCGTACTGGCATATGCATTGTTATCAGTCGCCTGGCCAGCAGTGCCCCGAGATAGGTGGTGCACATGCCGGAAGGTGAATCCGTATCGTCAACGCCGAGAAGCATGCAAATAACCTATTATTTATTGTATCACGTACTAAATCCATTCCTAACGGTAAATGACACAGGACCGGCTCCTCCAGATGGTCATCAGCGTGATGATCTCGGGGGGTTATCTCGTCTCCGAACGGTTCAGCATGCGGCCGAGGAGTTTTGATCTCATCGCGAGCAACGGGAAGATGACGCTCGCGATAAAAGTCGTGTCCCACATTGATAGTGTCAGCGAGGATACAGCTTCCGACCTTGAGCTGGTCGCACGCCATCTCAAGGGTTCTGCGATTATTATCGGAGAGCGGGCAAGGGATGCGGAACTCGAGCGTGGCGCCGTATATCTCCGGTACGGGATCTATGCGATCAGCGTTTCAACGCTCTACGATTACGTGGTCGAGGCGATCCCACCACTGATTTATGCATCGCCCGGGGGGCTTTACGTCGCGATTAATGGAGATGCACTCCGTGAGCAGAGGGAACGGCGTTGCATGTCGCTCGGGGACCTCGGCCATCTCCTCGGGGTATCCAGGCGGACGATCAGCAAGTATGAAAGCGGTATGGGGACAACGCTCGAAGTTGCCCAGAAGATAGAAGAACTGTTCGACAGCGGGCTCGTGCAGTCCATCGACCTGCTTCAGCCGCACGGGGAGTCCAAAGAACGGGTGGAAAACCCTGTCAGGGAGGTGCCGATGAGTTTCCTCGAGCAAATCGGGATGAAACTGCATACCCTCCAGCGGGCACCGTTCCAGGCCCTCATCACCTTCCATGACCACACGATCCTGACAGGATATGGCACGGCTGATCGTGTAGTAAGGCGCGCTGCATTGATCGGGAACATCTCACAGGTGACTGGTACCAGGGCCATGTGCGTCCTCACCGATTACTATAAACAGAAAAAAATCGGGAAAACCCTGGTTATCGGTGAGGAACGCCTCCATCACATTGCAGACGGCGAAGAACTGATCGAAATGATCGATAAGTGACAATGTTTATATAGAACCACAAACCAACTTTTACCGCTCAAAGTGGTGAAAACTATGTCACAACAGCTTGGAGGACAACCGATTCTGATTCTAAAAGAGGGTAGTTCACGTACCCGCGGCCGCGATGCCCAGGGCATGAACATTACTGCTGCCAAGGCAGTAGCAAGTGCAGTACGCACCACTCTCGGTCCAAAAGGAATGGACAAGATGCTCGTCGACACCATCGGGGATGTCGTCATCACCAATGACGGTGTGACCATTCTCAAAGAGATGGACATCGAGCACCCAGCGGCAAAGATGATGGTCGAGGTCGCGAAGACCCAGGATGACGAAGTAGGCGATGGGACAACCACAGCCGTCGTTATAGCAGGCGAACTCCTGAAACGTGCGGAAGACCTCCTTGAACAGGACGTCCACCCAACCGTTATTGCAGCAGGGTACCGCATGGCCGCCGAAAAGGCACAGGAGATCTTAAAAGAGATTGCCATCACCATCAAGCCCGGTGACATTGCAATGCTCAAGAAGATCGCCGAGACCGCCATGACCGGTAAGGGCGCAGAAGCATCAAAAGACAAGCTCTGTGACCTCGTCGTCAAGGCAGTCACTATGGTTGCGGACGCAGACGGCACAGTCGACACCGATTATATCAAGGTGGAGAAGAAAGTCGGCGGTTCAATCGACGATTCCGAGATTGTTGAGGGAGTCCTGATTGACAAGGAGAGAGTCCACCCTGCAATGCCCAAGAAGGTAACCAAGGCAAAGATCCTCCTCCTTAACGCAGCAGTCGAGTTCAAGAAGACCGAAGTCGACGCAGAGATCAATATTACAAGCCCCGACCAGCTCCAGGCATTCCTCGACGAAGAGGAACGCATGATCCGGAACATCGTCGATAAGGTTGCAGCGAGCGGCGCAAACGTGCTCTTCTGCCAGAAGGGTATCGATGACATCGCACAGCACTACCTCTCAAAGGCAGGTATCTTTGCGGTACGCCGTGTCAAGAAGAGCGACATGGAGAAACTCGGTCGTGCGACAGGTGCAAACCTTGTCTCAAGTATCGATGCCATCTCCAAGGAAGAGCTCGGACACGCCGGCCTCGTCGAGGAGAAGAAGGTATCCGGCGAAGAGATGATCTTTGTCGAACAGTGTAAGAACCCGAAGGCAGTATCGATCATTATCCGCGGTGGCACTGAGCATGTCGTCGACGAACTTGACCGTGCCATGGAAGATGCACTCCGCGTCGTCAGCGTTGTCGTTGAAGATGGAAAGTGCGTTGCCGGTGGCGGAGCACCCGAGACAGAACTCTCGCTCCGTCTCCGTGAGTATGCCGCAAGTGTTGGTGGCCGTGCACAGCTCGCCATCGAGGCATTTGCAAATGCACTCGAGATCATCCCGAGGACTCTTGCAGAGAATGCAGGACTCGACCCGATCGACATGCTTGTCGAGATCCGTGCAGCCCACGAGAAGGGCAAGAAGACTTTCGGCCTCGATGTATTCGAAGGCAAGACTGTCGACATGCAGAAGGCCGGCGTCGTCGAGCCCCTGCGTGTAAAGACCCAGGCAATTGCCAGCGCTGCAGAAGCAGCCATCATGATCCTCAGGATCGATGATGTAATCGCCTCATCCAAATCTGCAGCCCCTGAAGGCATGCCACCAGGTGGCATGGGTGGAATGGGCGGCATGGGTGACATGGGCGGAATGGGCGACTATTAAATCCATTTCCCTAATATCTTTTTAATCCTGACTGTTACCGGTACCAGACCGGATTTTTAATTTTTTGCAACAGGTTGAATTTCCTGCAAAACTTTTCGCGACAGATAACTGGCGTAAATATCAGGACATATAAAAATTCCTGTCAATCTACCGTTATCTTCCAGGACCGACAGGGACTCCCGGCGGTCAGCCATCAATAACAATTTCATCGAGAGCCCGATGTTTTCTCCCTCTTCGTGTTGAAAGAGGGACACCGCAATATCACTCCCGCCAACATAGCATTTTATTGGAGCAAATCCGGCAAGTTCCTTTCTTCCGACAACAAGATACACAGGAACCCGTTTTGCCGCACGTGAAATATCACGGCCATACCTGGTGAGAAATTCTTTATCGTTGCAGAGCAGGATAATTTCTGATTTCGCCCGACGCAGGATCATCCGAATCTGATTGTCCCTGGTCCACTCTGTAAACAGTTTATATCCCTGCATGAGCGGTTCCGGGGTTTCGGTTTCCAGGGCTTTCAGCCGCTCATACAATCCTTCAAGAGACCTCACAGATTCCCGTCTAAGCCGCTCAAACGTCTGGATGACATCAACAGGCGAGTACCGCACTGGCGACTTACTGGAAGCGACAATAAACCCTTTCCCGCCTAACGAGGTAAGTGTTTCATAGATTCTGCCACGGGGGATTTTCGTCTGTTCGTGAATTTCACGGGCACTTGCCACCCGCAACGCTGAGAGAATCACGTACACCTTCGCCTCGTATTCACTCATCCCTATCCCTTTTAGTTGCGAAAGTAACGAGTCATCAATCATATTCTTAGCTACTATATTCAGGAGCACTTTCTTAATATCCTGTCCTTGGCGATTAGATAAGACATGATTGCCACCCGGTTTAAACCAACAAAATGGACATTGCTTTTTCTCATGCTTGCAGCCATGATGATTCTCATGGGGGGTGCAGCGGTTGCTCCGGCTTTGCCATTAATCAGCCAGGCATTTCCCGACACCACTGATGCCTCAATCTCCTTAATTGTAACGCTTCCCGCTCTTGCAATTGCGATCACGGGAATATTCATCGGGGTTCTTTCGGATAAAGTCGGCAAAATTCCCGTCCTTGTCACCTCAGTTGTTATCTTCACCATCGCGGGAAGTTCCGGATATTATCTCACCACGATACCTGCAATATTAGCTGGCAGGTTTATCCTTGGGATCGGCATTGCCGGTATCATCTGCACCACCTCGGCCCTTATTGTCTGTTATTACGAGGGGACTACCCGCGCCCAGGTCCTCGGTTACCAGGCCGCTGCAATGGGTGTCGGGGTATTAATTCTTGAAACAAGCGGGGGATTACTTGCCGGTATTTCCTGGCGTTCATCGTTCCTTATTTACCTGCTTGGCATAGTCATTCTCGCCGGGATTCTCTTAACGATGAAAGAGCCCGCCCGGCCGGTCATTCTGGAGGGAACGGTAGAACCCGGTGAAACAGTGGCTGAAGCCAAGGAAACCATCCCTGTTATCCCCCTCGTCCTGGCAAATGCAACCCTGTTCATAGGTAACCTGCTCTTCTTCCTGATGCCTACCAAGTTCCCCTACCTGATTGCAAATATGGATGCAGCACGGATATTAGGCGAAAATACCGCACTTACTGCCGGGTTATTCCTGGGAATCGGGGGCTGTGCCTCAGCAGTCCTGGGGATCTTTTATGGGAGAATTGCCTGGAGATTCCACCGGTACACGATCCTCACTGTTACCCTTCTTGCCTTTGGACTCGGCCTGTGCATTCTTGGGTTTGCCACGTCTCTTGTCATGGTCGGGTGCGCAGTGATCCTGGTCGGTATCGGTGAGGGCCTTCTGATGCCGACGATCTTAACCTGGATTGCCGCAATCACACCACGGCAGTTCCTCGGGAGGGCAATGGGCGGGTTCTCAGTATCCCTTAACCTCGGCCAGTTTGCCTCCGCAATTGCCGTAGTGCCCGTCATCGCTCTTGTGGCAACATACAGTACTATGTTCATTGCATTCGGATGTGTGGCGTTGGTGCTCGCAGTGCCGTATTTTCTAGCGAGGATAAAGGAAAAATATCACCTGGCACAAGCAAGCCAAAATAACCTGCCACTGGTAGCCCAAAAATAAAAGTGAAAATGGCCGGCATTCAGTATCCCATAGTATTCACCAATTTCTTTAATCCTGCGTTTCAGGTAATCATGGTCTACACTGGTTTTCGATAAAGACAAAAAGATGAAAGAATAATAGATTATCCGGAAAAACCCATAGTTATCCGGAATTGTATTACTTTTCTTCGCGGACCATTGCAATTGCCTTCTTCGGGCACTCATTGGCGCAAATTCCGCACCCTTTACAGAACCCAAGGTCAATTTCGAACTCCTTGTTAATTGCCTGGTCAGGGCAGTACATCTCGCAAAGCCCGCACTGGTTACATTTTTCCTTGTCTACGACAGGCCGGAATACCCGCCATGAACCTGTCTTGCCGCACGCACCAACCACCGGTTTACTCACCGCAAGCCGCTGCCTCATAGGACCAGCTCCTGGTACGCAGCCTCTGCAGCCTTCACGTTCCTGTCATCCGAAAACATTTCCGAGATCGCAAGCTTTGCCGAGTCCATGGATACAATCCCCATCTTTGCAAGTGCACCGATTACCGGGGTGTTCAGGATCGGGCTACCCGCAACCACCAGGTTCAGGCGGAGTGCAATTGTGGTCAGGTCTACCGACAGTGTCTTGAAACCTTTCATATCATGCGGCAGGGTGCCGTTCAGGAGCACTTCCCCGCCAGGCTTAAGACCCTGCAGGACATCGACAACGTCCATGATGCTGTTATCGAGGACGACAATGAGGTCCGGTTTTTTGATCTGGCTGTATACCCTGATCGGGCTCTCGTCAATCCTCACGAACGAGACCACCGGTGCACCCCGTCGTTCCGCCCCGTAAAACGGGAAGGCTGTGGCGTACTTGTGGTCCCTGAACGCAGCAAGTGCGAGCAGCTTCGCAGCGGTGACACCGCCCTGTCCGCCCCGTGAATGGATGCGTATTTCATACATCAGGGGTCACCCCGAACCAGGACTCTTCCCCGGGACGCCTGCCCCGGATGAACCCTGCAATATCGTCATAGGTCACTTCCTGACCACCAAGCCCGGCGATCACGCTGTACGGGTCAGCCCTGCACTTTGACCTGACGGCATCGGCAAGAATTCCTCCATACCCAAAGGAATAGTCGCGGTCTATCACGACGACGTCCCGGCCTTTAAGGTCAAGCTTCGGGAATGGCCGTAACCAGCGGATACGCATCGACCCGGCCTTAATTCCTTCCTTCCTTAGCAGATCTATTGAGACTTCTGCTTCTTTTCCGAGCGTCCCCATCGATACGACGACTACGTCGGCGTCCTCGCACTGGTAATCGTCGGTGACACCGTATGAACGTCCGAACCGCCGGGAAAATTCATTTTCCGTGGACTCGATGACCTTAACTGAATCACGCATCGAACGCTCGATATCCCAGCGAAACTTGAAATATTCTTCAGGTCCGGTCAGGGGGCCGTATCCCCTTGGGTTCTTCACATCAATTGCGTGAGGGAGGCGTAATGGGGGTATAAAATCTCCTAACTCCACGGTTTCAAGCGACTGGTTGATATGGGAGAGAGAAAAACCGTCAAGGTTCACCATCACCGGGAGGAGGACATCATTGTGTTCCGCGATCCGGAAGGCCATCAGGGTCGTATCATAGGCCTCCTGCACCGTGCTGACATACACCTGCAGCCATCCCGTATCACGTTCCTGCATGGAATCGGTATGTTCGGCCCAGATGTTCCACCCTGGCCCAAGTGCCCGGTTCACATTTGCCATGACAATCGGGAGGCGTCCGCCAGCTGCCCAGTTCACCATCTCGTGCATGTAGAGGAGACCGTGTGAACTGGTGGCCGTAAACGTCCGTACACCGGTAATACTCGCCCCGATGCAGGCTGCCATCGCGGAATGCTCGCTCTCGACCGGGATATACTGGCTTTTCAGCTCGCCATTCGTGACATATTCGGCTATCTGCTCGACAATTTCCGTCTGGGGGGTGATCGGATAGGCCGCAATCACTTCCGGCGAGACCTGTTTTACTGCGGCCGCCACTGCCTTGTTTCCGGTTGCAATCGTCAGCATAGACCTTCCTCCTCTTGTGACAGTCGTTTTGCATTCCTTCTTGCGAGCGAGACCAGGGAATCGACTGCTTCCTTACTGATTCCTTTAAACCGTCCCTGTGGTCCGAGGTATTCCTCAACAGGGTGTGGTTTTATCATCGCAGCCTTGGATGGCCCGTTTATCGTGACCTTCCCGTACTCACGCTCGAAGAGGACCCACATACCCGTTTTCACGGCGAGTTTTCCCATCTCGACCGTCTGCTCGGTCGGGTAACGCCACCCGGGAGGGCATGGTGCGAGCACATGGATAAATTTGGGGCCCCGTATTGAGAGGGCTTTTGTTACCTTTTTAAAGAGGTCCTGGGGGTATGCACTGCAGGCGGTTGCCATGTAGGGCGGGTCATGGGCTTCCACGATCCTGTCGATATCCTTTTTCGTATCCGGTTTTCCACCGGGAGTGGTAGTGGTCCTTGCACCGGTGGGTGTTGCACCTGACCTCTGCATCCCGGTATTCCCGTATGCCTCGTTGTCATAACAGATATAGAGAAAGTCCGTCCTGCGTTCGAAGGCACCGGATAACGCCTGGATACCAATATCAACAGTCCCCCCGTCACCAGCATAGACGATGACATTGGTGGCTTTCTTCCCTGCCCGGAACGCGGCACTCATTCCGGAGGCACAAGCCGCTGCTGCAGCAAATGCCACGTTATAGACCGGGACATTCATTGCAGTATTCGGATAAATACCCTGGATCACACTGGTACAACACGCCGGCATTACAAGGACGGTATCGGGGCCAGCCGCCTTGAGGACATACCGGAGCACCAGTGAAGAGCTGCACCCGGCGCAGGCCGAGGTACACTTGAAAAGATACTCCTCTTTTGGGATTTCCGTCATTATGTTCAGTATAATAGTTGTTGATTATCCGGTATTAACTTATTAGTACGAGGAAAAGGGTGATTTCCGTCGTCAGGAATTGTATAATTCAACGGTATAGCCTGCATCTTCAAGGACCGATTTCACTTTCATGTCCCACTGTCCGTCCTCCTCGATCCCGAGCAACCTGATACGGTCATTCCATAAAGTTTCGAGGTCAGCGTCCGTGCTGGAAAGGCTCCGCCTTCCTTTTATTGTCCCGGCAAGGTTTTTTCCGTCATGATATATCCGCATCCGGCAGCATCTGAACTCCCTGCATGATAAGGGGCGGGTGTTGTATACCACACAGGAATATCCCTCCGGTGTCCTGACAAGGAAGTGGCATTGGGCGTTTTCTTCCAGGTATCCCCCTTTATCCCTGAATCCCGGCAGGTAGGGGGATTCCACGTGGGCCATGACGAGGTTGTTTGAGATTAAATCCCGGCAATAATAGTCCCTCTCCCCGAGCTTCCGTTCGATACGGATGTGCTTTCCCGATACCATACAGCATTTTCCGCACCGGGTGCAGTCAAATTTCATTATGGTACCAATACACCTCATCAGGTATTGTATTCTTTCGCACGAAACTGCCACTTATCGACAGAATTCAATGGTTTGGGAAAATATCAGCTATCCTGATTACCGTGAGTAAGGTTCAGAAAATATACCGCAGATCGTGGTCATAACCCGGTGGTAGCCGTGCCAGTCGTTTATGGTCCCCAGTCTTCTCCCTTCCTGGGGTAATGGAGTGAACTGCAAATCGTACGATACATCCCAGAGTACAAGTCCCTCCGGAGGAGCAGGGTGGATGCCACCTGAATAATTCCCTTCGAGTCTCCCCGTAATGCTCTCCATCTCGCAGGTACCCATGCCCACATCACGCAATGCCATTGCGATACAGCGTACCATGTGCCACAGGAAACTCTCTGCGGTGATCTCAAGGTATACTATTCCGTCATCTTTTCCGATTGACGCTGAGAGGACTTTCCGCCTGGGGTTTTTGTTGTCTACACGTGCAAAACCCGAAAAGTCATGGACTCCCTGGAAGAGCGTCGCTGCTGTTTCCATCCGGGAAACATCAAGGTCCTGCTCGCGGAAGAAATACCGGTAGGTCCTGGATTTTGCATCATAGCGGGGGTGAAACCCAGGCCAGGTGACTGAATACCCACTACACCAGCAATCCGGGGGGAGCTGGTAATTCAGGGCCGCAACAGCACGGTCCGGAATCCCTGTCAGGAATGAAAAGACCTGGCCCGTAGCATGCACACCCCTGTCCGTCCGCCCGGACGCAGAAAAATGGGCCTCCCTCCAGTCAGTGAACAGCCCGAGGCGCAGGCATGCTGCGATGAATTCTCCTTCGACGGTCCGGCAGCCGGGCTGCATCTGCGACCCGGCGAAATTGTCACCACGATAGGCAACCCTGAATGCCAGTTTTACTTGTGGTATACCCGGCGTTTCAGTTTCTTCCATGTGTTTCTCAGCGACTGGCGGGTATAGGTACGGAGGGGCGTCTTCCTTCCCGTGGCAACTGAATCCCCGCTCCGGATTGCTTCAAGAATTGAGGTAATATTAGGTTCAGCGTTGATAAGGGTCTTCCCATATCCCACGTAACGGGCATTATGCGCATCGCTCCCTCCAACACAGGGTTTTCCCAGTTTGGTTGCAAATTTTGCGGCTTTCCGGTTCGCTGAGCCCACGATATACCTACTATTAAAGACCTCTATGGCGTCCACCGAGCTGAGGGCACTCCTGAAATGAAGCCCTACACCATGCCGCATCATGTGAAACGGGTGAGGAAGTATGAGAAGTGCCCCCTGTTCATGCGCAATTGCGATAGTTTCAAGGACATCCAGCCCTTTTGGAAATTCTGTCAATATGCCGAGGGCGATGAGGTGCCCCTGTTTTGTTGAGATCTCGATCCCCGGAATAATGAGGACCCTTGTGGGGATTTTCAGGGCAGCCCTTGCCCCCTCTATCGTATCATGATCGGTGATTGCAATGGCATCGAGTCCGATGATTTCCGCACGGCGTATGATATCTTCTATACTGCTTTCCCCATCCCGGGAATAGTTAGTATGAACATGGAGATCGCAGGTGAGCATATAACCATATCAATTTTTAATCTCCATGATATTAAGGGAACCTGACTTTACCCAGGGTAGTACATCATGGCAGTTCCAGGATCCGGAATCTCAATTCTTCAGAATGTTGATTTTAACAACCAGTCCCCGGATTTTTCTTAATAGTAGCAATGGTGCGGGGTCCTGATCATTATTTATCCATTATGTTTTATTCCGGAAATCTACCAATGGAACCCAAATAACCACTGGGGTCAAAGAAGAAGATCTTTCACCAATCTTTTATTTTTCTCTGGTGTTGTCAGATCTATTTGATAAGGGTTCCTGTTGTGAATGATTTTCCGGTTACCGTGACCATGAAGAGCAATCACTTTTATCAATTATGAAGCAATAGCATTGCCATAAAGGTATACACCGTGAAAAAGGAATCGGTACTGATAGTTGAGGATGACTTCATCGTTGCAAAAGTCATTGAGAAAAACCTGATAGATCTCGGCTATGCGGTTGTGGGACTGGTCGCAACAGGAGATGAGGCCATAGCGAAGGTTGGGAGTGAGAGACCTAATCTTGTGCTTATGGACATCCAGCTTCAGGGGGATATGGATGGTATTAGTGCATCTGAAAAGATTCATGCGGCATTCAATATCCCCGTAATATTTCTCACCGCACTTTCTGATAAGCAGACTTTTGACCGGGCTCTTGTCACCGCACCCTACGGATATATTATCAAGCCATTCTCTCAAAATACCCTTTCCGCCACGATCCGGGTGGCCCTGAACAAGAAGCAGGCTGACCAGAAAATTACCTACCTGCATGGCTGGCTCGATAGTACCGTGAGTTCATTGCCGGAGGGGATCCTCACCATCAACGCAGCGGGAAAGATCGTCCTGGTCAACCCATCTGCAGAAATGATGACCGGGTGGACGAACAGGGAGGCATTTGAGCAGCCACTTGATACCGTGTTGACATTTATTGATCCCATCAGCGGGCAATCCTTTCACTACTACCTGACACCGATTATTCAGGAGGGTATAATCGGTACAATCCCCAACGACTCATTTGTCCTTTCAAAGAACATGACCCGTATCCTGATTGAAGATAGTTTTGCCTCGCCCATCAGGGACAACATGGGAGAAATCAGCGGGGCGGTCATAGTACTCTATCCAAAGAGTACAACACCCCTATCGGGAAGCCAGGTTCAGGATACCGATCTGCCTGATACCCCGGTTAGGGAGATCAGTATTGCGTTTCAAAATCAGAAAGGGCGGGTCCCGGAACCGTCCCGGCCTTTCGATGAGGCCGGGTGGTATGATCGCGGTAACTACCTCCTCTTCCTTCGGCGGTTCAGGGATGCCATCAACGCTTATGAGAATGCTATCTCAATGGGCTCGTTAAATTACCAGTCCTGGTATGGAAAGGGTATTGCACTTGAAAAACTCGGAAAATCACAGGAGGCACTGCTTGCCTTTGAGGAGGCCCTCTCAATTCACCCCCAAAATTCGAGGATCCTGTACTCAAAAGGGACACTGTTGAAAAAAATGGGTAAAGACGGCGAAGCTAACCGATGTTTTGAGCTGGCACGCCACTATAACATATAACTGTCTTGTAACTCCCGCCGTGCTTCGCCTCATTAAATATAGTGCAGAGATAGCAGGTAGGAGTTGTCGTTATACCCGGAAGAAAAAACTGGATTTAACGGGATGGTTAATGGATTGGGTACCAGGATAGATTATCTGGAATCTGGTGGACAGGGAAACCTGATAACAAATGTGGTTCCATTTTCCCTTTGGAGTTCGACAGTTCCCCGCATCTGGTGTGTAGCCAGCCCGTTTATGATCTGGAGTCCAAAAGATGTCGTGTTCCGGAAATCAAGGCCTGGAGGAAACCCAACTCCATTGTCGCTCACCGTGAACTCACACTCTTTCTCACTTGCATTTACCAGCCTGATTGAGATTATCCCATGCATACCCCCGGGAAATCCATGCTCTAAGGAATTTGAAATGAGTTCATTAGCAATGAGGCCACAGGGAACTGCGATATCCATGTTCATGTGGACAATCTGAAGTTGGATATCTACAGAAATCTCATCACGGGTCCGCCCGTAAGAAGAGAGCAAATATGAAATTAATTCATTGAGATAGATGGAAAAATCAATCCGAGCAAAGTCTTTCGAACGGTACAGGCTTTCATGAATAAGTGCCATGGCCTTTATTCGTTCATAGCTCTCCTGTAAGAGGCGGTGTGTATCTGGATCGGTTATTTGTGCAGACTGGAGTTCAATCAGACCCGAAATCACCTGCATATTATTCTTCACCCGATGATGCACTTCCCTGAGCAGGATCTCTTTCTCGATAAGTGACTTCTGAAGATGGTCTTCAGAAATTTTCCTGTCGCTGATGTCCATAATGTTTAAAATAACTATATCGTCAGGCATCCGTGAACCTGAGATCAGGACGGGAATGGTTGTCCCATCCTGCCTGAAAAGAGTAAATTCTTTGATCATTGGTTGACTATCCTTCTGAATATGGTCTATCAGAAGGTGACGGAAGGTGGGATCCGGTAATACCCTCGAAAGGGTTTTTCCGGTTATCGTATCCGTTCCAAATCCAAGAATTGAAAGAAGCTTTCCGTTCACCTCAATGACTGTGTAATCATCGTTTTTTATTTCTGCAAGCAGAATTCCGATCTCCGAATAGTCGAAAACCCCGTGATATCGCACTTCCTGGATCTTCAGATTACGGGTCAATGAAGAGATGATAAGGGTCACGGAAACAAGGACGTAAAAACTTGCAGTTGCGGTTGTAAATGACAGGTCACGGATACCGGGGTAGCTGTAAAGATATACAAAGAGGATATTTATGGCACTAATAACAACGGCAAAGAGTATTGCCCGTTTAGGGAACCAGTATGCAGTAACAATAACAGGAATATAAAAAAGGAGCGGGGTGATAATCATGATATCCCTGAGCAGACCCAGCAGGATAACACAGAATGCAAAAGTGAGTGAAATTATAATAATGATCAATTTAATGTCGGTTGTGGTAATTGATTCATACCAGTTTGATGTCATCGAGTTCCCCTGATACCTGTTTTTATCCATACTTCGCGGCTGACGATTTAACGACTGCGGCGAAAATACACAGTGTTGGTTAAAAGTGATTATAGGAGAACTGATTATTACATCTTTTTCGACAACCCCCGTGGGCATTTCCACCGGCCCTGCACCGAGGCAGTTCACAACAAGAATTCCCAACCTTTGATATATCAGGTACGGTCAGGGAAACTGTGTAAATCTGGTACAGCAATGTAAATCTGCAAATTCAAGTGTTATCCGGAATTTTAAGGTAATATCGGGCCTAATGAGGACAAGTCTGATCCCGGTGGATTAAACCAATTATTTATTTTGTTATTATTAACAAGGGAACTTATGCGTATTCTCCTCCCGACAGGTGCAGCAACATATGAGGCAGTACTGAACGCTGCAGCCGGTTTTGACGCCGAAGTAGTGGTCACCGGGGAAATTGCCTCGTTTTTAACCCCCGGAAAACTCCGCGAGCTGATACAAAATGGGGAGTATGATATGGTGATCGTATCCGGAATGGTGACTGCCTCGTTCCGCGAGGTGGAGGAGGAGACCGGTATCCCGGTTTATCTTGGTCCACGGCATGCTGCGGACCTTGAAAAGGTGCTTTCCTTGCTGGATACCCTGCCGCTTTCAAGATCGATCCCGGCAGATGAATTCATGACAGCAGTAAAACGCGAAGAGGCCTGGAGGAAACTCGATGAACTCGAACAGGGTGCTTCGTATGACTACTGCATAAGGGGTGTCAGGATCGGGGGCACCTCAAGGATAAAAGTCCTCGCCGAAATCATGGATGCCCACCGGCACGAGGACTTAAAAACGGCCATCCGGAAGGCATTCCAGTCAGGGGCCGACATTGTCGACCTGGGCTTTGGGTTTGATGCGACAACTGACGATGTTATCCGGTGTTTTTCCCAAGTAGCTGATGAGCCGGGCCCCCTTGCGATTGACACGCAGGAACCGGCCCTGATTGCGGCAGGTCTTTTCCGGGCCGATCTTGTGCTGAGCCTTCATGATGGCAATATACCCGCTATCGGGAAGGCAGTAGCGGATGCAGGTTCAGCAGCAGTTGTGGTACCGTGCCAGCATACCCTTGAGGAGAACCTTCTGATGGCCGATCAGGCAGGAATCGCCTGCCTCATTGCCGACCCGCTTCTCCAGCCGGTTGGTTCCGGTTTTGTCCGGTCCCTTGCAGCATTTCCGGAACACTTCCGGTATCCGCTCTTTTTCGGGGCAGGGAACGTCGTGGAATTATTGGATGCCGATTCTCCAGGGCTGAATACCCTTCTCGCCGGAATTGCAAAAGAGATCGGGGCATCGGTAATTTTTACGAGTGAACACAGCGACAAGACAAAAGGCTCTGTCCGGGAGATGCGGACTGCCACAGAAATGATGGCGCTTGCCATAGACCGGCCCTACCCGAAAGACCTTGGAATCGATCTCCTCCTCCTCAAGGAAAAAAGGAGGAGAAGGGAACCCCCCCTGTCCTACAATTCCCTGACCCATGCCAGCCTGCATGGAGAGGAACTCCGGTATGACCCAAAAGGTAATTTCAGGATCGGGGTGGAAGACGACCAGATCGTGGCAGTCATTAATGGCCGGGCAGTGCAGGGCCGGACATGGATGGCCGTTTTTGAAGAAATTTTAAAAAATGGCGATGTGTCGCTGCTCGATCATGCTGCGTACCTCGGGAAAGAGCTGTACAAGGCAGAACTCGCCATCCGTTTCGGCAGGAGTTTTGTGCAGGACGGAGATTTTTAGGCCCTTAAAAGTCATTCAAACCTTCCGCGGAGAGTAAGATCTGCCTGAAAAGTTCCTTGTAATTCCTGTCAACCCCGTAACCTTTTTAGAACGCACACTCCTTTACTATACGTATGGTACGACAGGTGCATGCAGCACATATCCTGGTCAGGACCGAAGACCAGGCACGGGACATGCAAAAAAGACTGAATAACGGCGAGAACTTTGACGAACTGGCAAAAAAGTTTTCCACGTGCCCTTCAGGGAAGAAATGCGGTGACCTTGGCTGGTTCGGGAAGGATATGATGGTACCCGAATTCGAGAAAGCTGCGTTTGGAGGGAAAGTAGGAGACATCGTTGGGCCCGTTAAAACGCAGTTCGGGTACCACATGATTAAAATCCTCGGCCAGAAATAACACCCGAATAGGCCGTATCCCGGGAAACCTGCATATTTTTAATCATATCTGACAAAGGACCTGATACCACCATGAACATCCGGGGAGTACGTCTTGAATTGCTGGACCTTATGTGCCAGATCGCTATTGAGAGCCATCCCAACGAATTTGTTGCGGTACTGCTCGAGAAAGATGGCATCATAGCCGAGCTGAACCTCCTCCCCGGCACCACGAGTGGAGAGAGCCATGCGAACCTGCACTATGACATGATGCCACTTGACCCGCACGTTGCCGGCAGCGCTCACAGCCACCCAAACGGCGCACTCCAGCCCTCTGATGCAGACCTCCGGTTTTTCCCCAGCATCGGGCGGTATCATTTCATCATCGGGTCTCCTTACACCCTGTCAGACTGGCGGTGCTACCATGCAAATGGCGCTGCTGCAATTATGGAGGTGATCTCCTGACCCGCGTCGTGGCAACCGGGACATTTGACCTGTTACACCCGGGCCACATCTACTATCTTGAGGAGTCACGGAAGCTCGGGGACGAACTCTTTGTCATCGTGGCCCGGGATGCAAATGTCAGGCACAAGCCCCGGCCTGTAATCCCTGAAGAACAGCGGCGGTGCATGGTCGCAGCCCTTCGTGCGGTTGACCATGCGGTCCTTGGTGATCCAACCGATATGTTCAGGCCGGTCAGGGAGATCCGTCCCGACGTGATAACCATCGGGTTCAACCAGCACTTTGATTCGGAAATACTGGTAGGACAACTTATGGAACAATCTCTTGGTGCCCGTGTAGTCAGGATAAACAGGTACCCCGAGGGGGCAATCTGCAGTTCCCGCCTGATTGTAAAAGAAATTATCAGGCGATCAGGCTGTGACCCTGACAAATAACCCCTCATCATGGGTTAAGTAATTTTTCAACCCTCTCTGGTAGTATGGGTATTCATCGCATACCCGGACCCGGAGAGTACCATTCCCCGGGATTCTACAAGAATTCACATTTTTCTAAAGTTCGGATTCCCCGGATACGCCACAAACTAGCGGGCAGGTCGAATCCGGGTCTCCACGGAAGCGTAAGTCCTGTAATGATTCAAGCAGGATTACCGTTGCATGCTTGTCAAGGGGCTGGTTATCGTTTCCACATTTGGGTGAATAAATACAGGACGGGCATCCCGTTTCACACCTGCAGTCCCGGACCAGGCTGGTAGTCATCGTTATGATCTCTTCAAATTTGGAAAATGCATTTTCAGCAAGGCCGATACCTCCCGGAAACCCGTCGTATATGACAACCGTTGGTTCACCCGACCCGGGGAATGCAGGGGAAGAGAAGCCCCCGATATCCCTGCGGTCACACATTACATGGAATGGCATCACGGCAATCAGCGCATGCTCGGCACCATGGAGCCCTCCCCCAAAATCCAGCATGCGGCCCTCGATATCTGCAGATACCCCTGGGGGTGCAGTAAACCATAATGCCCGTGTATTGAAGGTGACCGGGGGCAGGGAAAGCGGCTCGACACTGATGATCGTATCATAGAGCATGACCCGGTACGAAGTACAATGCTCGGTGACGGTCACCTCTCCAAAGGAAAGCCTGCTGTTCCCAACCATCCGGTTCGTCTCCTCCCTGATAATCCTGACATCCACCGACCGGAGTGGTTTTGTGTAATAATCGACATCGGTACGTTCAACCCGGATGACATGGCGGTCGAAATCCATCGAGAGGACCTGGTATTTCTCCCCCTGGTGGTAGAGTATGGCCCCTTCATGGGCCTCCCGGAAGGCCTGTGACTGGTCCAGTGTCTCGAGTATCTCACCATCACACATAACCTTAAACGTGATCGTGGGGATTGCCGAAAGGCTGGCCAGTTCAACCGGTCTCCGGCTCCCCGAGTAGATATAACCTCTCCGTGTTATGCTGAGAAGGTGCTCCCCTGCAAGTGAGGAAAGGACATTCCCCAGTTCTTTTCCAAAAAATCGGTCATCATTGCCTGTTGTTACCGGCAGTTCGGCGGCGGCACAGAGTACCTGGCCCGAGAGGATGTAGGGATTGTCCAGGTCTATTATCGCATGTTCGTGGCGGGACTGGAAAAATTGATCCGGGTGGTGCATAAAATACTGGTCAAGCGGGTCTGCATGTGCGACCAGGATAGCAAGTGAATCCGCAGTGGTCCTCCCAGCCCTGCCAGCCTGTTGCCAGGTGGACATGATCGAGCCGGGAAACCCTGTCATGATGACGCCATCGAGGCAGCCGACATCGATGCCGACCTCGAGGGCATTGGTCGAGACAATACCTCGTAAAAATCCTCGTTTCATCCGGTCTTCAATCTCTCTCCTCTCTTCCGGGAGGTACCCTGCCCGGTACGCGGAGACAAGGGCCGGGTCTGCGTTGTCCTTTCGGATAAGGTCATCACGAACCTGCAGGGTGATGAGTTCGGTAAGTTTCCGTGAACCCGTAAAACATAACATCCTGAGGTCATGGTTCATGCACATCCGGAGAATTTTAACGCTTTCATGGTAGGTTGTCCCTGACATATCGCCACCCCGGAATGGGTTATAAATGACAAAGTTTTTTGTCCCGCGCGGGGAGCCGTCAGACGAGATGCAGGTGACAGGTTTTCCGGTGAGGCGACTCCCAAAATCCTCCGGATTTGCGATTGTTGCCGATGAAAGGATCATCAGGGGGTCAGTCCCGTGGTGTGCACAGATCCTCCGGAGGCGCCTGATAACAAATGCCATGTTTGAGCCGAATACCCCCCGGTACTGGTGGGCTTCATCGATCACCACCGCGGTAAGATTTTTGAAAAAATCTGACCACTGGTGATGCCAGGGGAGGATTGTATGAAGCTCATAAGGATTGGAGAGAATGATACGGGACCCTGACCTGATAAGGGGTCGTCGCCCGGCCGGAGTGTCCCCGTCATATACTGCCGGGTGTAAAGAGATCCCCGTGTTCTTCTCGATATCCTGCAAGGTCTTCAGCTGGTCATGGCAAAGGGCCTTGGTGGGGTACAGGTAAAGGGCCGTGGCTTCAGGTTCGTTGAAAAGACGTTCGATAATGGGGAGAGAGAAGGCAAGTGTCTTCCCGGAGGCGGTGGCGGTGGTAAGGATCAGGTCCTCCCTGTTACGAATGGACTCGATCGCATCGCACTGGTGGGTATAGAGGGAAAACCCGCGACCCGAAAGGTAAGTTTCCAGCGGCCCGGGCAGGGGTTTTGTTAATACGCTTTGTACCGCATCCCGGGCCGGGATAGTCTCGATATGTGCCGTGTGTTCACTGTATTCCGGGTCGTTTTGTAACGAGGTGACCACATCTCCCATGGTCATGTCTGGCCCTCCCAAAAATGAAACAGTAATTTTGCGAGACTGGTGACGTCTTCAAGGTTATGCTGCACAATTGGCACAAGAGGGCCCGGGTTTCCCGATTGAAGGTAGGTCTCGTAGAATTCAGGTACCATACTCCCCGGGAGGTCATGCGATCTTGAGGATCCAAGGAGGTGCTGTTCAATGGTACTGAGCCTGCAGTCCTGAAGCAGGCGTCCTGCGTTACGCCGGGATGCGTGGAGCAGGTCAACATGGTGGCATGGTCTCTCCATCATACCTCCATAGAATGCAGATCTTGAGATAAGGTAGGGAATATCAAACGTTTTCCCATTATATGAAATCACGACCGGTTTTTCCCGCAGGTGCTGAAGGGTCAGGTCAAGTGCTGGTAATTCTTCTTCCATGGTACGGACAAGGAACTGGCGCACTACCACACGCTGTTCCTCGATTGTTGCAATCCCGAAAAGGATGATTGGTCTTGAGAAAAATCCCATGGTTTCCAGGTCGAGGAAGAGATAGGAATCACGCCCGAATAATCCAGATGCCAGGATTGATAACGGGTGGGATGGAGAATGACGGCGTTCAATGAACGAGACAATTTCGTCCGGCTTACCGTTTAGGATCCTGTTGACACATTCCTTTGCCCCGTCACGGAAACGCCGGTGAGGGATCAGGTCTTCTATCGTCCTGTGCCCCTTTTTTCCCAACCGTCCGGCTGTTAACGGGCCGATACCCCGGACAAGCGTGAGGTCTTCCAGAATCCTCCGTTTTACCTGATCCGGGTCAGGGCGAGGTACCGGAATAGCAGTAGTGGTAACAATCTCGAAACATTCTCCTTCAGGGGTAGCTCTGGTCCTGCCATTAAATACATCCTCAACGGCCATCCCCTCATGTCTGGTCATGAAAGTGGCTTTTATATCACGTGCCTTATGGTATTCAGATTCAAGAACAGAAGACCCCGAAAAACCAGCCCTGAATACCGAATCGTTCCTCACTACAGAGAAATCATGCGACTCACCAATCTTTGATCGCCATTGCCTGCTGACCACATCATAAGACGATTTGGAGATCATGCTGATCCAACATAGACTCCCCTCTTTTCAAAGGTATGCCGCGGGGGGTGAAAGTGAAAGATCCAGTAAGGATAACAAATTTTCATTTCCTTTTGTTGCGCCAGATGAACACCCCGGGATATAATTTCGCAGGTATTTGGGGGCATTCAGGTTCAGCGATCACATTTCCCAAAAAAGGAACAGGGAAAAATGCATTAAAGGACGTGCCCTAAGAATATTCTGCCGCAATGATCGCACTATACCAGCATGGGGCCGGAGAGCCGCCAGGATATATCCTGGGACTGATCAGAGAAAGAAACCTGGAATACAAAATTATTCCCATGTTTGAAACAGGCGAGGTGCCGGGAGGAATTAATGCCACCCACATGGTATTCCTTGGAGGGCAGATGAGTGTCAACGACAATAAGGAATACCCCTGGCTTCTCCAGGAGAAACAACTTATTCGTGAAGCAATCAAATCAGGGACTCCTGTTCTCGGCATTTGCCTCGGTGCCCAACTGATCGCCTCGGCTCTAGGGAAAAAAGTGTTTCGCTGCCAGGAAGAGAGAGGTTGGTGTGGAATAAGGAAAAACCTGCCACCCTGTTTTCCTATGCCCGGGAAGAACCTGACTGTGTTCCAGTGGCATGGCGAGAACTTTGAACTCCCGGACGGGAGTCTGTTGGTATACCGGGGCGACCTCGTTCAGAACCAGATGTTTACCTTTGGATCTGCAACGGGTGTCCAGTTCCATCCGGAAGTTACCGAAGAGATTATTCATGACTGGTTTGCACCCTTCGGGCGAAAAGAGCAGGACGAAATCATGTTGAAGACTTCCCGTTATATGAAAGACAGTAACCAGGTTTGCAGGTCTTTATTTACCTGTTTCCTTGCGGGGTCAGCCGTATGAACGTGAAGGGTGTATTACTTGACCTTGACGGGGTGCTCTATACAGGCGACAACCCCATACCCGGGGCACCCGGGGCCGTCCGGTACCTGAAAGAACGTGGATATATCATACGGTTCGTTTCAAACAGCACCAGGAAAACCCGGGCCTCAATTGAGTCCCGCCTTCAGGCGTTTGGATTCGATATCGGGAAGGATGAGATCTTTACACCTTCCGTTGCAGCAATTAACTATATTGTTGGCACAGGTCTGAAACGGGTCCATCTCCTGACAACAATGGACCTCCATTCAGAATTCGAAGCAGCAGGGCTTTTTCACCGGGAATCTCAGGCAGACTGGGTTATTGTAGGTGACGCAGGGGATAATTTCAACTACGATACGATGAACCAGGTATTCCGGCAGGTCCAGGGGGGGGCTGGGATAATCGCCCTTGAGAAAGACCGGTACTGGATGGGAAATGACGGGCTGATGCTGTCTGCCGGTCCGTTTGTCTGCGGGATTGAATATGCCACAGGAAAACCTGCGACTTTGGTGGGCAAACCTTCACCGGATTTTTTCGGCATGGCTCTTCGGGACATGGGCCTGAAACCCTGTGATGCAGTAATGATCGGGGATGACGTGGTGACCGATACCGGGGGTGCCATGAAAGCAGGGATGCAGGGCATCCTGGTTAGAACCGGAAAATTCAGCCCGGAATCGCTAGCCGGTGCAGACCCGGCTCCTACGAGGGTTGTCGGTTCGATTGCAGAAATCCATAAAATCCTGTGATCGTTCCGGACTAACCGGACCAGCCATTTTTTTCTATTCGTGCTACCGGTTGGATCTGGCGGGTGCCTATTCTAACCATTACAAATGGATTATCTCCGGGGACTGATCTCCGGATGAAGTGGTGGGGGCCGGGTCTAAGTTTTTAATCCTCCGCAGGGCACATTCGCAGTAATCTTCCGAAATATCGATGCCAATAAACCGTCTCCCCAGTTTCCAAGCGACGAGCGATGTTGTCCCGGCGCCGTTGAACGGGTCCAGGACAATATCTCCCTGGTATGAGAAGAGTTTCATCAGCCGTTTCGGTAATTCCTCCGGGAACATTGCAGGATGACCGTAATCTTTCATCCGGATTTCCGGGGGAAATGACCATTTTCCGATTACCCATTCTTTGAACTCTGTATCGGTAATATCGATCCGTTCCCTGTCCCCCGCTTTTTTATGGGTCTCCTTGTCAAACACCTCGATAAATTCCCAGGTGTACTTCAGGTATGGCATTGAAGGTGACTTCCAACTCCCCCATGCCGTGTATTTCGCGTTATAATTATTTTTCTCCCACAATATCTCGGCCTTCCAGAGGAAACCAAGGGTCATGAGCTGGTTGGAAATTACGTGGTGTGTCGGGATATAGTCTGAGAACAGCGGCTGGACATTGACGGTCATTCGGCCACCGGGTTTCAGCAGACGGTAGCACTCGGCCCAGATCCCGTTAAGGGTCTTGAAATATTCATTCCATTCCCGGGTATCATCACGTTCGTCCTGGGCATAGGCATGTCCGAAATTATAGGGTGGTGAGGTGATCACGATATCGATGCACCGGTCAGGCATGGACCGTAATGCATGAAGTGCATCACCACAGATTATCCGGTTCACGTACCTTGCGATTTCCGGGGGATCCGGGGACACAATCAGGTCTTTTCTGGATCCCGTACCCCTCCTGATCTTTGCTTTACCCGGTTTGTCCTGCACCTTGTCGGTTCTCCCGTTCAGAGGGACCATTTACTGTATATAATCGCTTATTACGGTTATATTCTCTCGTCTAACCCGCAAGGGGTGTAATTACCTGGATACGGGAGACCCCTTACTACGTTGTGGCAGCCCCTAAGGAACCGGAATCAGCCGGAATCTGTATCAGGGATAAATCATCTGGATTAGCTCTTTGAAAAGCGTTTAATGGTTCGGTTGCCATACACTCTACCTGACTTGATTATGCTCGATATTGAAGATCTCCATGTGAGGGTAGGGGACCGGGAAGTCCTCCATGATGTCAACCTCCGGATAAAGGAAGGTGAGACCCATGTGCTCATGGGGCCGAACGGCTCAGGGAAGAGTACATTGCTTATGACAATAATGGGTTTTGCAAACTACACGGTCACAAAGGGGAGAATATCATTCAAAGATCAGGATATTACCCACCTTCCGATTCACGAACGGGCAAAACTCGGCATAGGAATTATGTTCCAGAGGCCGCCTACCATATCCGGCCTGAAACTTGGAAAACTTCTTGTTGCGACATCGGGCAATAAAACAGAAGAGGTCAATGAGTACGCGAAAAAGATGCATATGGACCGGTTCCTCGAGCGGGATATCAATAAGGGTTTTTCCGGCGGGGAGATCAAGAGGAGCGAGGTACTCCAGCTGATGGTGCAGAAACCGGACTTCGTTATGCTCGATGAACCCGAAAGTGGTGTCGACCTGGAAAATATTACCCTGATAGGGGCTGCCATAGGGGGCCTTCTTGAGAAAGAATCCCACCTGATGAAGCGGAAAAAAAGCGGGCTTGTCATTACACATACCGGGTATATCCTCGATTATCTTGACGCGGATAAGGGCCATGTCATGTGCGACGGGGAGATCCGGTGTCATGGTAACCCGAGAGAGATCCTAAAAGATATCAAAGCACGTGGTTACAAGGAGTGTCTCGAATGCCGGCAGAACTAGGGAGAGATCTTGGTCTTTCAGCGGAAGACAGGGAACGCCTGGCCCAGTCAGGAATTGACCTTCACATGGGTAACCGGTGTGGCAGCTATATCCAGATGAACCAGGATGTTGTTCAGGAGAGTTGCGTTGAAGAGGGTATTGAAGTCCTCTCCATCGGGAACGCCCTGAAAAAGTACGAATGGATAAAGGATTATGTCTGGAATCTGGTACCGAAGGATAAGGATGAATATACCAGGTATGTTGGAGAAGCCACTGATCCGAAAGGTTACGTAATTATCGCCCGCAAAGGTAGCAAAAATATCCTGCCTGTTCAGGCATGTCTCTATCTCGGCCGGGAAAAAATCCAGCATGTCCATAATATTATCATTGCAGAGGAGGGCTCTGAACTGCATATCGTGTCCGGCTGTGCAAGTGGCCAGCATGTGGGAAAAGGCGGGGCACACTATGGTATCAGCGAATTTTACGTGGGAAAAAATGCAAAGATCAGTTTTACCATGATCCATACCTGGGGGGAAGATATCGATGTTTATCCCCGGAGTGCCGCAAAAATAGAGGAAAATGGGGTATTCTTATCGAATTATGTCTGCATGAAACCAGTACACAAAGTCCAGATGTACCCTACCGCTCACCTGGTCGGGGAGAATTCAGTAGCGAGGTTTAGCAGCGTTGTCATCGCGACGCCGGGCTCACACCTCGACTTAGGCTCCCGTGCAATCCTTGGTGCGAAGGGCGCAAGCGCTGAACTGGTTACCCGTGCGATCACCAAGGGTGGTACGATCATCTCCCGCGGCCATATCCTCGGGAAAACCGAGGGGACCAAAGGCCATCTTGAATGTAAAGGGCTGATCCTGAAAGACGGGACAATTTATGCTATCCCTGAAATAGAAGGGACCGTTGTCGGGACAGAACTCTCCCACGAGGCAGCGGTTGGAAAAATTGCAAGGGATGAAATCGAATACCTGATGGCCAGGGGACTTGATGAGGAGTCCGCGACTGCAACAATCATCAGGGGTTTCCTCGATGTCAAGATTGCCGGGCTACCGGACGCACTCCAGAAACAGATAGATGCGGCCATCGATGTCGCGGAAAAGGCCGGTTTCTGAGCCTGCGGAGAAGAAGGAGGACGAGGAAAAAAACGATGTCTGAGAACTTTCGGACAGAAGAACGTCATCGGATGGTCCGGGACCAGGTCGAAGCCCGGGGTGTTGAAGACAGGAGGGTGCTTGATGCGATGCGGGAAATACCCCGGCACCTTTTCGTCCCCGATGACTTCGGGGTCGCTGCATACCATGACCGTCCTCTCCCGATCGGCAGTGGGCAGACAATATCCCAGCCCTATATTGTAGGGCTGATGACTTCCCTGCTCGAATTGAAACAAAATGACAAGGTACTCGAAATCGGGGCCGGGAGCGGGTACCAGGCCGCCATCCTTTCAAAGCTTGCCCGGATTGTGGTATCCGTAGAACGGCTGCCGGAAATTGCGACGAAAGCAAAGGGTATGATGCAACGTCTTGGAATTTCCAATGTAAACGTGGTGGTGGGAGATGGTACCCTGGGTTACCCCCCGGATGCCCCTTATAACGGGATTATCATCACTGCTGCGTCACCGGATATACCACCACCGCTGATAGATCAACTGGCAGATAAGGGGAGACTGGTCGCACCTGTAGGATCGCGTGACCTGCAACAGCTTGTCAGGATTAGAAAGCAGGGTGACCTGATCAGCCGTGAAACGTTTGGTGGTGTGGTGTTTGTACCCCTGTTAGGTTGCCATGGCTGGCAGGAATGATAGCATGAAAGCGTTCTACGATATAACCCATGAATTATCTGAAGAGACCCCGGTATATCCCGGGGATATTGAACCCCGATTTTTCCCTGAGGATTGCGGGCAATACCTGCTGACCGGGCTTCGGATGAGTACGCACTCCGGAACACATATCGATGCTCCATCTCACTACCTGAAAAACGATGAGAGTATTGACCGGATCCCTGTCGCTGCGCTGATCGGGCCGTGCAGGGTGCTCGACCTATCTGACGTAGCAGGGGAAATTTCCGGGGACGATCTGAAAGGCAGGATCGATGGAGTCTCACGGATATTATTAAAAACCGGGTGTAATTTTTGCGGGAGGTTTGATCCTGGATACACCGGCCTCGGTATATCTGCAGCACGAGCAATCTCGGCAAGGGGAATAATTGCTGTCGGCATCGATTCCCCGTCCATCGAAAAATTTCATGGGACAGGGGAGGTACACCTCGAGCTCCTGGGAAAGGGAATCGTGGTGATGGAGTTTCTTGACCTTGAACAGGTCCCCGAAGGCGATTACCAGATGGTTGCCCTGCCCCTTCGTCTCCGTGGACTTGATGGATCCCCTGCGCGAGTGATACTTTACGACTCCGGGTTGCCGGACAACAAAATATTCCACTGAAAAATGGTACGAAGGTGAAACAAAATGGGTGTTATTGAAGAATCGGTCCATCTCCTGGAAGAGCAAATCCAGGGTTCAGGCTGCGAAGACGGGATAGTAAATCTCCGTGTCGATCCTGATAGTACTAAATGCCCGTATGAGCATGGTGTGTGCATGGTGGCGACATTTGGTGGAAAATCAGCAGAATTTGTCACCAGTGACCCGACACGGGCAACGACGAAACTATCGTTTATGTTCGGGGCAACATTTGAAAATCCACGGATAAGGGCTGCGGCCTGCGCGATAATCAATGCCCTGACCGGATTTCTCTGCATTAACCGGATCAGCCACTCGTGCTCTCCCGGGTGCCACCAGCCATGCCTGGCTGAGTTGAAAGAAAAGATAAACGGACGTACTGTCTCCCTAATCGGCTCCTCTCCCGGACTGGAAATGGAGTTGAAGGCATTTTTTGTAGAAAAGATGGAAGATGCTGAGGTTATCGTTATAAACGGGGATGGCCTGGTATCCGATGTGGCTGTCCGGTCAATTACCTGCCCGTATCCCGGCAAGGAAATATTTTTTATCGGCCCCTCAACATCCGGGGTGGCGGGCATGAAAAAAATCCAGCATTGGTGCCCGTACGGGAGATGACGACTTTTTTCGCTGGAAGACCGTATTTATTGAAAAATAATTGCAATATCGGCGGGTTAATATCGGGACAGATATCGAAAGAGATTATGGTCGGGTTTCAAAAAGGAAACCAAAAAATTCATGCGACGTTCGCCCACATTAGTATTAAAAACCCGTGATTCATTTGCGAGTAACGAAAAATGGTGATTTCCCCCCACTTTTCAGAGTAAGTACAGAATGTTCGAATATTTGGATAACATGACCCGATAATGAAAATAGACGCCCGCGTTCAGAAAGTAGTAATCCTTGGCCCCTCCCTAAGATTTCTCTCCGGTATCAGCTATGTTACCCTGCTTCTTTCGAATTCTCTGGCAGATTATTTTAGCGTTACTGCGCTATTGTTCCGGAATATGCTCCCGAAAAAACTTTTCCCGGGATATAAAAGGGTTGGAGAAACCCTGGCAGATTGTAGTTACCGGCAAGATATAACTGTGGTTGAGTTGCTCGACTGGTATAATCCCCTTACATGGGTACAGGCCTCAAAATATATTCGCCGGGGTGACGTGATTATTTTCCAGTGGTGGACCTCAAGTGTTGCTCACATGTATCTTGCAATTGCGCTCATGAATATGAAGAAAAAGCCGATAGTAATCGAATTTCACGAGATAGTTGATCCTCTGGAACACGGCTTTTTTGTTCTTCGCCTTTATTCAAAAATTATGGGGACCCTGATACGGCGTCTGGCAACATTTTATATTGTACATTCAGAGATCGATCGACAATTAATCAGTTCACATTATGAGATAGATCTCAGCAGAGTCCGGGTAATCCCGATTGGACTTTTTGATCAATATAAGAAAATTGACAGGGGCCTGGCAAAAGACCATCTTGGGATCAGGGAACCAAATGTTATTCTCTTCTTTGGACTGGTTCGTCCCTATAAAGGTGTTAAATATCTGGTCGAAGCCTTCGAAAGGCTTCCACCCGGTTTCATCCAGGAATCACGCCTGTTAATAGTCGGGGAAGCATGGGAAGATAAGGAATTGGGGAAAATCATCGAGAGATCCCCTGTTAGATCTCATATCTCCCTTATTGATCGATATATTGGGGACTCCGAAATCCCACTTTATTTTTCTGCAGCGGATGCACTGGTAATGCCCTATATTAGGGCTTCCCAGAGTGGAGTTGCCCATATTGGTATGGAATTTGGAATTCCAATCATTGCAACGCGGGTTGGTGGGCTTGAGGAGAGCCTTGGGAAGTATGAAGGAACATATTTTATCAATCCTATGGATCCCGATGAACTCGCAAGGGTTATCGAGCAAACATTATCAGACAAAAAACTATTCGAGCCGCCGGGAGAATTGAGATGGGATGTGATTGCAGGACAATGGAACGATCTTATCAAAAACCTCCAAAGCGATAAATATCGGGAAGAATGAAAACACTGCGATAATCGGTATCGAGGCCGGGGATAAAAAGATCTCCAGATGCTACTTGTGTTGGATGGCTGACAATTATTCAAATTCATTGTTTCGATTGTTCATTTTTACAAATGAATGCTCGAATCAGACAAAAATGTCTGATTATCCTGAATTTTTAAAAACCATTACCCGGTTTGCTGTATTTTATCGTAGGCACATTTTGGTAACGCGATCCTGGCAAATTCTGTAAATTAAACCGCCACAAAATCTTATCTCCCCTCTTCCACAGGTCGTATGTTAAAAATAATATTTTTTTGAATTGCTTACTGACGAAGGTAAGTGATATCATGCAACATTTGATATTGGGGTTGTATAACACCTTATCAGGTGATCGCACAATGGTTGGAGGAGTAATAGAGGCAGGGATGCGGGTCCGTTATACAGGGACAGGGACCACGGGGACCATAGTCAGGTTCGAACGACAGGAGGGAAAAGAATTTGCAGAACTCGATTCAACACACCTCCTTTACCTGACTGACAAACTAGTCCCGGCGGAGGCTGGAACTGAAAAGAAATACCAGAAAAAGGAAGATATTAAGAAAACAATTGAAGAAGAAAGAGAGTTTATTTCAGGCTCTGCATTCCAGGAATCCCTCAAAAATATTGACCAGAGCTGCGAAGGCGGCGGGTAATATTATTTTTAGGTTTTTCCATCCCGGACAACCCCTTGCCTGTAGTCTGGACACTTCAGTTGATTTTTCTCTCTTCTGAACTTTCCGGTGGGATGATCACTAGTAACCCGCAATTTGTAAATCAGGATTGATTCGGACAAATCCGGCAGGAATAACGTGAATTTTTTTGTCTTCCGAAAGCGCCTAAAAAACGAATTGGTTTTACTGATTACGTATAAGTAGGATCATTATATATTCAATAGGGAGGTTTGATCACATTTGCGTGATGTAACAATTCCAAGTGTCAACATAGGGGTTGTCGGACATGTGGACCATGGAAAGACAACTCTGGTGTACGGGCTAACTGACACCTGGACGGATCGGCATAGCGAAGAAATTAAGCGCGGTATCTCGATCCGTCTCGGATATGCAGATGTGACGTTCTATAAATGTCCCGGTTGCGAAGGGCCGGACGCATTTTCTCCAAAGCCGGTATGTACGGTATGCGGGTCTAAAGCGGTACCATTCCGCTCTGTTTCGTTTGTCGATGCACCGGGCCATGAGACCCTGATGGCGACCATGCTTTCCGGGTCAGCACTGATGGATGGTGCAATGCTCGTTATTGCTGCAAACGAGGTATGCCCGCAGCCACAGACGAAAGAGCACCTCATGGCGCTTGAGCTGGTGGGAATTAAGAACATAGTCATAGTCCAGAACAAGATCGATGTGGTCAGTGCCAAAGAGGCAAGGGCCCATTATGACCAGATAAAAAAATTCATCAAGGGTACAATCGCTGAAAATGCCCCCATCATTCCTGTATCTGCCCAGAAAGGCATTAACATCGGGGCACTAGTTGAAGCGCTGGACCAGACCATTCCCGAACCGGATCGTGACCCCGAAGCAAAGCCGATGATGCTGATTGCACGGTCCTTTGATATAAATAAACCCGGGTGTAACTGGAAAGAAGTAAAGGGCGGGGTTATCGGGGGTTCACTTATCCGAGGTGAATTCAAGGAGGGTGATGATATCGAAATCCGCCCCGGCCGGCAGAAACAGGTCGAGAACCGGATACGATGGGACCCGATTGAAACAAAAATCACCTCGATTAACGCCGGCTCAAAGAAAGTGCTGGAGGCATCCCCCGGCGGGCTTCTCGGAATTGCCACCAAGTTAGACCCTGCCCTTACGAAAAGCGATGCGCTTGCAGGACAGGTCGCAGGTCATGTGGGTTCACTGCCCCCGGTCTGGGATAAATTAAAATTCCGGGTTATGCTAATGGAGCGTGTTGTAGGGGCATCGAACGAGTTAACGATTGAACCATTAAAGCACAACGAACCACTGATGCTATCAGTTGGAACTGCTGTGACCGTCGGTGTCGTGACCAATACCAAGAAAGACGCGGTTGAAGTGACCCTGAAGAGGCCCGTATGTGCAGAGCTGGGTGGAAGAATTGCGATTAGCCGGCAGGTGGGGGCAAGATGGCGGTTGATCGGGATGGGAATCCTCACCGAGTGACCGTCCTCCTGGATACCAATGCGCTTATGATGCCATCGCAGTTCAGGATAGACCTCTTTGAAGAGCTAAGGGATCTCCTTGGCTCCTATGAACCGGTTGTCCTTGCCGAAGTGGTGGAGGAACTGAAGCGCCTGTCCGCAGGACATGGAAGAGATGCCGCGGCTGCAAGGCTGGGCCTCGAAATGTCCCGGAAGTGCACTATCGTGGAGAGTGGTTCAGGCGAAGGTACCGTGGATGAACGGATTTCAGGTTATGCCGGACAACACGGGGGCATGGTCCTGACAAATGACCGCGCACTCCGGAACCAGCTGCTCACTCAAAAAATTCCGGTAATATCACTAAAAAATCAGAAAAAACTCGGTGTAATAAGGAGATAATGGATTATGTATTACAGGATGAAGCTTAGCGATAAGGTGAGAGTACCTCCTCACCGTCTTGGCGAAGCACTTGATAAGGTAATTCTCGATGTCCTCCAGGAACAGCTCGAGGGCAGTATTGACAAGGAGATAGGGATCTTTATCGGCGTTACGAAAGTGCTGACAATCGGGGAAGGGGAAATAATTCCCGGAGATGGTGCAGTATTTTACGACGTAGATTTTGAGGCACTGGTCCTCAGGCTGTCACTCCAGGAGGTCATGGAGGGACTTGTTGTCGAGACAACCAGTTTTGGTGCATTTGTAAGCCTTGGGCCAATCGATGCGATGCTCCACGTCAGCCAGATTTCAGACGAATATATCAGCTTTGACGAGAAGAATTCACGGCTGATCTGCCAGGAATCCAAGAGATTTATTGCAGTCGGTGAACCCATCCGGAGTCGTGTGGTAACGCTCAGCCTCAACGAGAGAGAGCCGAGGGATAGCAAGATAGGGCTTACGATGAGACAGTCAGGTCTGGGTACCGGTGTATGGCTTGAAGACGATATGAACAAGGAGAAAGAGAAGGAAAAGGGTGGGGAACGTGGTAGCCAGTAGCCGGAAAAAGCAGGGTCGTGTATGCCGCGAATGCCACCGGGTCGTCGAAGGGGAAGCATGTGCAGTGTGCGGGTCAGGGAACCTGAGTACCGACTGGACTGGTTACCTTGTCATTATTGACCCGGAACGGTCAGAGATCTCCAAAAAGATGAATATCAAGCTGCCCGGGAAATACGCGTTGAAGGTCAGGTAATGCTCATCCTTCCCCGGGAGCAAAGAAAATTTTTTAAAGTCCCTTTTGGAATTCTTTATCCTGACATTGCTGATATTATTCCACTTATCAGGGGAAAACAGGTATACACGGTTGGGGACGTAGTCACGCACCGTCTCCTTGAGCTGGGGATCACTCCTGATATTGCGATTATCGACGGGCATACCATGAGATCCCCGTGCGACAGGACGCCCGTTATCTATGCCCACTGCATACGGGTAAAAAATCCTCCAGGTTCGCTCTCTGATGAACTGATGAAGGGGCTGAAGGAGGCCCTCCGACACCCGCAGGTAATGATCTTTGTGGACGGGGAGGAAGATTTGGCAGTTATTCCCCTTGTAATCGCTGCAAATGAAGGATCCGTCGTTTTATACGGCCAGCCACGTGAGGGTGTTGTGTTCCGTCTGGTCGATCTGGAAGCGAAGGAGAAAGCCCGGGATATGCTGACCTATTTTGTAAATAGCCCTGAATAGTTTGTTTATTAACAAAACAACGATTTCATGCCATTTCTAGGTATCCGCACGAACCATGATCATATTTTATATAAAGTCGTTACCTATAATTAGAGGATATCGATGGAGTTTGAGATAACGAAGGATAAGAGAAACGAGCTTCTCATGAGGAGAGAACTCAATTTCGTCCTCCGATACGATGGTGCTACCCCCTCAAGGATGCAAATCACCGGGAAATTATCAGCACTTCTCAATACGAATGAGAAGCAGATGGTAATTGATTCATTAAAGACCGGTTTCGGAAGGATGGAACTCACAGGGATGGCCCGGATATATGATAACGAAGAGACAAAGGTGAAAACCGAGCGGCAATACCTGATGACCCGCGGGGTACCAAAACCGAAGGAAGAGGCAGCGTAGTCATGGCAGCGAAAAAAGCCAAGGAATCAAAGGCAGCCAAACGCGGTTCATATTACAAAGTCGATGGAGACAAGGTCACCACCGATAAGAAATACTGCCCAAGGTGCGGTCCCGGAATTATTATGGCCGGGCACAAAGACCGCTCTGCCTGTGGAAAATGTGGCTATACCGAATTTACTAAATAAGATTAGATGCCTGTTTTTGGGCCGGTCCTGGGGATTGAAGGCACTGCCTGGAATCTCAGTGCCGCTGTTTTTGATACGTCCCTCCGGGCGATCTGTTCCCGTCCTTACAAACCAGCACAGGGGGGTATTCACCCGAGGGAAGCTGCCCAGCACCATGCATCGGAGATGAGATCGGTCATCTCCCGTGTACTCGAGGACTTTGGTGACACGTCACGCATTGAAGGGGTCGCTTTTTCTATCGGGCCCGGCCTCGGCCCTTGTCTCCGGACCGTCGCTACCGCCTCCCGTTCGTTATCTTTGGCGCTTGGCGTGCCACTTGTCGGGGTTAACCATTGTGTTGCTCATGTCGAGATTGGACGGTATACAACAGGCTGTAATGACCCGGTCACCCTGTATGCCAGCGGGGCAAATACCCAGGTAAT
Source organism: Methanomicrobiales archaeon (assembly GCA_037137755.1). Classification (GTDB taxonomy): domain Archaea; phylum Halobacteriota; class Methanomicrobia; order Methanomicrobiales; family Methanospirillaceae; genus CAIKOD01. The sequence goes on from JBAXJR010000004.1 coordinate 66,396, forward strand.
CGGCTACCTGAAATCCAGGTACCGCATTTTCGGTGAAACCCTTGATATCGGGCTTGGCAATGCGCTGGACAAATTTGCCAGGACAAAAGGGCTCCCTCATCCTGGCGGGCCCGTCATCGAGGCACTTGCCGCAAAAGGGAGTTATATTGAGCTGCCTTATACCGTGAAAGGGATGGACCTGGCATTCTCCGGCCTTGTAAGCGCGGCGAAAGATAGAAGGGAGGCTATTGAAGACGTCTGTAACGGCCTCCAGGAGACTGCATTTGCCATGTGTGCCGAGGTGACTGAACGGGCGCTGGCACATAGCGGGAAAGATGAAGTGCTGCTGGTCGGCGGTGTCGGGGCAAACAGGCGACTTCGCGATATGCTGAAGGTAATGGCAGAAGAGAGAGGTGCATCGTTCCATGTGCCTGATACAGGGTTCCTGGGGGATAATGGTGCCATGATAGCATACACGGGAAGGGTGATGCTCGAACATGGTGTCACTACCCCTCTTGCGTCCTCCCATGTCAATCCCTCCTTCCGCGTGGACCAGGTCGATGTTGTGTGGCGGTCAGGTGAGACGGCACCGGCGGTCCCTGTTCACCGGGCCGGACGTACCACTGCAATCGGAGCTGAGGCCACCGTAACGATGGGCCGGCATGAGGTCTGTAAAGAACGAGGTGGGAAATGCTACCGGTCCCCGGGCCTCGACCGGCAGCTTATCCGCGAACGCACCCGCACGGAGGCACGCCTCATCTCAATGGCGAGAAGGGCAGGGGTACCTACGCCTGTCATCAGGGATATCAATGAGAATTCCATCCTGATGGAAAAAATCGAAGGCCCGATGCTCAAAGAATGCCTGGAACCGCACCTCGTATGCGAGGCGGGTAAAATGGTCGGTCGTCTTCACCGGGCTGGGATCATCCATGGGGACCTCACAACGAGTAATATCCTGGTACATGGCGGCAGGTGTGTGCTGATTGATTTCGGTCTTGCACAGGTATCGTCGGAGATTGAACCGCGGGGTGTCGATATTCACGTATTTTTCCAGACCCTGGAAAGTATGGTTGAAAACCACGAACAACTCCGGCAGTGCTTTATCGAGGGTTACTCAGGGGAATTTGACCATGCAGGCGAGGTTGTTGCCCGGGAACAGGAGATCCTGCAAAGAGGGCGTTATTTATGAAACTTCTTGTCGTAACGAGTAACCCCCACAAGGCCGACGAGATCAGGTCTTACTTTGGTGGCGCGATTGAGGTGGAAGATGTCCGGCTCGAATGCCCGGAGTGCCGCCATGATGATGTTGCAGAAATCGCACGATATAAAGCAGAATTTGCATGGGAAAAACTTAAAAGGCCCCTGATCGTGGACGATACTGCGTTCTGCATCGAATCCTTGGCTGGTTTCCCCGGTCCGTACGCAGCCTATGTATTCTATACAATCGGTAACGAAGGGATCCTCAGGCTTACTGCAGGAAAAAACAGGGTGGCCCATTTCGAAACTGCCATTGCCTATGCGGACTCTTCGGGGATAAGGGTATTCCGCGGGATATTACCGGGTCACATTGTTGAACCCCGTGGTAGGGAGGGATTTGGTTATGATCCCATTTTTGAATGGAACGGCCGGACTCTTGCAGAAATCCCGCTCGATGAGAAGAGCAGGATATCCCACCGGGCTTTAGCACTCGGGGAATTACAAGGCTGGCTGCTCGCAGAAGGGGATGTATAAAGGAATTTCCCGCAACTGTTAAGTGGAAAGAGAGCTTTGTTTATAAGACAGAATAAAACTGGAATGTGGTGTAGAAAATGGCAAGATTTCCTGAAGCAGAAGCCCGCCTTCTTAATGTAAAAATTTGTATGCGCTGTAATGCAAGGAATGCAATTCGTGCGACACAGTGCCGAAAATGCGGGTACCAGAATCTGCGCCCTAAGAACAAAGAGCGAAAAGCCTGATTCAGGCACTATAGAACGTCACTCTTTTTCCTTTCTGGGCGTATTCCCCTTTGAAAGTTTCAATGTTGCGCTTGTAACCCAACCTGTCCGCGAACCCAAGTTTATGCAATTCTTCACGTACCCGCATAACTTCTGCCTCGTCCTGCCAGTCTGCGGTGTATACATAGATCACTTTCATCTGGTCTCTTGAATCCGGGTTAGGTTTGGCCGTGCTGACCTTGGCTGAGATCCCAAGAATATTTGCGCAGGTCGCGTCCCTGATTTTTTTCCACGGTTCGTCAACCTGGTCAGGCGGGAGGAAAATCAGCCATTTTCCTGCAATTTCGTCTTCAATTGCTTCAGGCGGAATGTCGGGGGCCTCCTGGATAATCCAGTACATCCGGGTTGTCTTGGACGGGATCACCCCTTCTCCCCTGGTTATCATCTCGTATATCTGGTCAATTCCCCCGAATTTCACCAGGAGTGCATCCCCAAGCTGGGGGTATTCTTCCCCGAACCTGGAAAAAAAAGCGACAAAATGGTCTTTGAAGTCGATGTTCTGTTCGACCAGCTGGAACAGGTAGTTCCCTTCCGCGCGGAGCTCTTTATTCAATGCCAGTTCGAAGAGTCCGTACGCCACATCAGCCAGTGCTTCAGGTCCGACTTCAGCCATAGTTAACCGTCCGATGTCGTGTGAAAAAAAGGTTCTGTTTGGTGTCTCATATATCCTTCCATAGCAGTCCCGTATTCCTGTTTATACCGGGTCATCGGCAATGAGGGCAATTCCCCCGGATTTAGAACGGTATTTTTGCCATTGTCGAATGTTTTAAGAGTAAAAGAAACAACGTGTACAGATTATGAAATGGAAAAGAGACTGGGGTCTGACGAGCAGGGTCATATTAACGATGTTCCTGCTGTTCGTAGTATACCTCGTTTTCATTGCCGTACTTCTGGCGCTGGGTATTTCAATGTCGTTTATGATCCTTATCGTAGTGGTCATGGCATTTATCCAGTACTTCTTCTCAGATAGACTGGTGCTCTGGTCGACCGGTTCAAGGGTCATCCAGGATGATGAGTACCCGGAACTGCACCAGATGGTAGAAAAACTCTGCAGGGAGGCAGACCTGCCTGTACCGAGGATAGCGATTATGCAGAGTCCCGTCCCCAATGCATTCGCGACCGGAAGGAGCCCGAAACATGCCGTCGTCGCATGCACGGATTCCATCATGCGCTTACTGTCAAAAGATGAACTCGAGGCGGTGGTCGCACACGAATTATCACACGTAAAAAACCGTGATGTCCTTACCATGACGATTGCCAGTTTTATAGCCATGCTCGCTGCAATAATTATGCAGAATTTCCTTTTTGCATCGTTGTTCAGCAGGCGCGGCGATGGTGCCGGGGCATGGATTATCGCGGGAATTGTTGCGGCAATCGTCTGGTTCGTTGCGACACTCCTCATGATGGCACTCTCCAGGTACCGCGAGTTTGCTGCTGACCGGGGCAGCGCGTATATCACGAATAACCCGCGGGCCCTGATCTCCGCCCTGAACAAAATCAGCGGAAGGATGGACAGTATCCCGCCGGAGGCAAAGGCAAAAATCGAGGGTTCAAATGCGTTCTTTATCATTCCGGCACTTTCCGGGAATAAATTCCTTGCCTTGTTCGCAACCCATCCCCCACTTGAAAAGCGTATTGCGAACCTTGAAAGAGTGGAAGAAGAGCTCAGATCAGGGTAGTTATAAAGAATATTTTTTTGGCAGGATAGTTATCACAACACCGGTGAACGGGAATTAAAGGGGATTTCTGTATAGTTCAGTGGCGTGGATATGCATCGCCTAAAACCTGGTCTTTTCCCCTGGATTTTTTCAGAACAGAACAAAAATAATAAAGGGGGTTACCTCAATAATAAGAAGGCACATTGCTTCGCATCGATGGTCTAGAGGCATGACTTAGGCCTTCCAAGCCTATAGCCCGGGTTCGATTCCCGGTCGATGCATTCTGGGCTCGTGGTCTAGCTGGTTATGACGTCGCCTTCACACGGCGAAGATCTCGTGTTCGAATCACGACGAGCCCATCCTGTTTTAAGAATATAAGGACCTCCCGGGTATTTCCCGAAGTGTACCATACAAATGGCTAATATTCATAAGGACAAAAACAATTTACTACCTATGTGTACCCGGCGCTTATCACGAGTGGCAATCCTGGTACTGGTTATTGTGGTATTCCTTCAGCCCGTAAGTGCTGATACCACCTTTGAGATAGCGATATCGCTGGCACAGAAAGGAGACATCTCCTATAGCGAGGGCCTTTATGCAGAGGCACTTACGTCCTACACCGCGTCAGTCGGACAGGACCCCTATAACAGCGTGGTATGGAATAAACTCGGGATGACGCAGAGAAAGCTAGGACAGTACGCGGGTGCAGTGGACTCGTTTGATCAAGCCGTCAAGCTTGACCCTTATTTTGGACAGGCATGGGTGAATAAGGGGGACGCGCTGAAAAACCTTGGTAAAACCGGGGACGCGATTGAGGCATACGACCGTGCCATCGCAATTAACCCAAACGACCTCCACGCCCTCGTCAACAAGGGAGTAGACCTGCAGGAGCTGGGAAACCAGGAAGAGGCCCAGAAAGTCTTTAACGAAGTGATCAGGTTATCTGACAAAGAGATCCGTGTACATCCCAACGATGCCAAATTCGACGCCGAGCTCTATAATTACAGGGCTTTGGCCTTCACAAAACAGGGCAGGTACCGGGAAGCGCTCCAGTCCTATGACCAGGCACTGTCAATAGACCCAAAGCATATTGAAGCGCTTAAGAATAAACAAGCCCTCCTATCAGCCCTTGATTCGATGGGAAATGTATCATTACCACAAACTTTACCGACTACGGGAGTTACTGGTGTACGGCCGACAAAAAAACCCGCACCCATGATACCATATATGCCAGTCGTTGGTTTCGTTGTCCTGGCACTCTGGTCAGTGTATGTGAAACGCCGGCAACCCTGAAAAGGCATCCTGTTATTGGTACAGGTCATTTTTTTTAGATCACCGGAAATATGTCTGAGGGAACTTTTGTTTTACCATATCATCCTTACCGACGACTGCAATCTCTGCTGCACTTACTGCCGCGGTAAATCGTTTGATGTATGCGGGGATTCGGTTATAGATGGGATCACCATTGATCCGGAACTCCCTACCGAATTTAGCGTAAGCCTTCCGGAACTCTATCATTTTTTATCGCTTGATCCCGAGGCGGTCCTCACGTTTTATGGAGGTGAACCCCTGATGAGGTCGGATCTTGTCCACGAGATCCTGCACAATGCCCCGGTAAACCGGTTCATGCTCCAGACCAACGGGACACTTCTCAATACCTTGGAACCCGCGGATCTCAGGAAGTTCGAGACCATCCTGGTCTCAATCGACGGGCCGGAATGGCTGACCGATTCCAACCGGGGTGCCGGCACGTACCGGACTGTGGTCGATAACCTGAATTTTATCAGGGAAATGGGTCATCCTGGTGAATTAATTGCCCGGATGACGGTAAACGAGAGGACTGACATTTACGATGCAGTTACCTTCCTTTCGGAGAACGCGGATTTTTGTTTTTCGTCCGTACACTGGCAGATTGATGCGAATTTTGCAAACGACTTTCATTCGCGGCACTTTGAGGAGTGGGTTGAGTGCAGTTACAACCCAGGTATCACCAGGCTTGTCCGGTACTGGGTTGACTGCATGAAGGCAGAGCGGAAGGTACTGCGATGGTACCCCTTCCTTGACCCGACTGAGGACCTCCTGAATGGTCGCAAGTCCCGGCTGAGGTGCGGCGCGGGTTATGCCAATTACAGTATCATGACTGACGGGAGTATTGCAGCCTGCCCGGTAATGGTCGGGATGAAGGACTATTATCTCGGGCATATCGATCATTCTGACCCCGGGCACCTGCCCGAACTATCTGTGCGTGGCAAATGTACTGAATGTGAGATCCTTGATTTTTGTGGAGGACGATGTCTCTACTCCACAATCACCAGGCCGTGGACCGAAGAACAGAACCGTGTCCTCTGCAGGACGATAACGCACCTCCGTGAATGCCTCATGGGTGGTATCCCCGAAGTATCAGGCCTGATCAGGGACGGGGTCGTTAACCGGGACTCGTTTCTTCACACCAAGTTCAACGGTTGCGAGATAATCCCGTAGTTGCGTTTATCACCGGTACCTTACTACCTGGGCACCCCACGTAAACCCGATCCCGCTGCTTGCCAGCACGACGAGATCTCCGGGTTTGATCAGCGCATCATCCCGTTGCAGGCCCAGTGCAAATATGGTGTCCCCGGGACCGATGCTGCCAAAATCCTTCATGGTTGACCTGGTCTTTGTAGCGTCAAGACCCAGTTCTGCAAGGATATCCATTACCCGGGTCTTTTTGATCTGGTTTGTCAGCAGCCATGAGATCTCCGGGGTCTGGTAACCGCTTTTAAGAACTGCTTTCCGGATAACACTGATAAAATTGCCTAGGAAAACATCAGGGCTGATATCCGCGAGGGCTTTCGCTGGATCAACAGAGATCCGGGATGCGTGTTTCTGGTTGCTACAAAGTTCTGCAACCCGGGTGCCAACGCAGGGGATTTTTACATAATCCCCGCATGTACCGTCTGTGATGCCCTCGTAGGTGAGGAGTTCATTTGAAGGCTCATCCCGGGTAAGGACTGCAGCAGCTGCACCGTCGCCAATTGCAAAAAATGGGAGTGTATCCGTATTCCCGTAATTCATCACCGGGGAGAGTTTATCGCTGCAGACGATCAGGGCAGATTTTTTTGCGGAGTCTGACTTTAACAGGTTATTACAGATATTGATGGCGAGAATCCCCCCATTGCAGGCTCCTTTTATGTCAATAGTGAATGCATTGGGTGCTCTGAGAATATGCTGCAGCCTTGATGACGGGGACCAGAACTGGTAATCGTAACATCCGGCTCCACAATACGCAATAATATTAATATCTGCAGGGTTTATGCGGCCCTTTTCAATTGCTGATAATGCTGCCTTTTCGGCCATTAATACCGGGTGTTCATCGGGCCCGGCGATATGTTTTTGCTCGATCCCGAATTTTTCGGTAAGTATTGTGAGTGGGATACCGGAGATCTCTGCAATTTCAGCACTCGTGATCACCTGTTTCGGTATATAATACCCGATCGAAGTAATCCCGACGCTGGTATGGCTCTCCGGAGGTCCCATTCAGATCTTCCTATCTATGAGAACCCCTGAATCAGGTATTAAATGTTCCTTTTTATCGCGAAACCTGGGAATAACAGTTGGATTAATCGTGCAGTGACCAACTTTTTGTATCGTAAAATTCCTCTCTTTGTCTGGTACTCTTCACTTTCACCCCGCGCACGGCACCAGTTTATATGGTGAATCATCTGATGTTTGATTGCAGAGGCGGGCTGTTACCGGGCTACTAACATCTGGTGATACATCTCCTCTGTAAACCCAAGAAAACCTTGATCGGAGAAATCCTGGTTACCCTATTTTGGGGTTTCTCCAAAAAACCCTTTAAAACATCCGATGATATCTTCAACCAGTTTACGTGGTCCTGATCCCTGGAATATTGAAAGGGCCGGTAACAGGAATGTTGATCCTGGAAGACAAATTAAGGAAATACGGGTCTTTACGCAGGGTGGTTAAGCAACCCGCTACCTGACTCAGGTCAACGGAGAACGTGGCTGTAAGCGCACTACCTGAAATCATATATTCCACGGGCATGATTGTAGTACTAATGCAGAAGAATACCCTCTTCCTGGTTATCGGGATAGTTATCATTGCCCTGTTCGCGGTGCTTTTTGTGTTTTCTCATGGCGGCCTGCCCCAGAGGAATTCCACGACGATAAAAACGGCTGCTGCACCGTCTTCTGAATATAATGGCAATGTAAAAGACTGGAAATCAGTCCCTCTCCGTGATGTATCCACCTCTACAACATTCAGCGCCCGGGATTTGGAAGGGAAACCCGTATTGTTGTTCTGCTTCACTACCTGGTGCTCGATCTGTACTGCACAGCAGAATGAGATCAAACGGTTGCAGGCTATGTCTCCCGGTTCCTTCACCGCCGTCGGTCTGGATATTGACCCGTATGAAAATGAGGCCCTGGTACGCAAACACCAGTCTGATAACCGGTTTTACGGGTTGTATGCGGTTGCACCCCAGGAAATGACAAATCAACTGACAAGTGAATTCGGTGTGGACATTATCTCCCCTGCGAGTGCACCGATGTTACTGATCTGCAGCAATGGTACGGTAACAAAACTGGATCGAGGAATAAAATCAGCCGAGGTGCTCCAGCAGGCGATACAGAAGCGGTGCTAGACGTGGACCCGGTATCAGCCGCAGGAATATCGTTTCTTGCCGGACTGCTTGCCCCGCTTGGCGCCGTGTGTGTCCTTCCCCTCTACCCGGGATACCTTGCATGGCTGGCAAACCAGGCTGGCGAGGGAACAGACCGGACATTGCTCTTCCGGTTCTCTCTCGTTGTTACAGCGGGGATTATCCTTTCTTTTTTTGTTGTTGGTTTTATCGTTACCTCGCTGTTACGGTCTTCTTTGAGCGTGGCTATCGGGATTATTTCTATGGCGGCCTTTGTTATCCTTGCAGGAGCGAGTATCTGTCTGATTGCGGATGTTGATCTTTCGCGGGTTATTCCCTCGCCGAAAATGTTGCACCCCGTCGGGCCATACAGGAATGCGTTATTATTCGGCCTCTTTTTTGGCCTGATCATGTTGCCCTGCAACCCTGCCCCCATCATCCTTCTCTTTGCGTTAAGCGTGAATGCGGCAGATGTTTTGGAAAATTTAATAATTCTCATCGCCTTCTGTATTGGTATTGCCATTCCGGTCCTGCTGATATCCCTCATCCCGGCAGCAACGAACTACCGCCTGGTGCGTTTCCTTACTACACACCGGAGAGGGATTAATGTTGTATGCGGGCTGTTTATGCTGGTCCTCGCATTATATTACCTTGTCCTGGTGTTTCATCTTCCAGAACTGCTGGCCTCGTCGGTGACAAATTTTTACCAGTAAATTTTGAATATGCTAATATATTTTTACGTCTTTTTTCATACGAGATGTATGGCACTCCGGTCGATTAACCTTCCAGGTATTGGCACCAAGTATGAGCTCGTGACAGAAAAGGATGACACAATAGCCATTTTTTTCCTTAAAAATGGTAATATCCAGATGTACACTCTTCCCCATGACGGTCATACCCCCTGTGTGGCTGAGCTCAGCACCGCAGAAGCAAGGAGGCTTGGTACCATTATGACCGGGGCCATCATGGAGGCTGACAAGGAGAGTGTGGAGATCGCGTTTTCCGCCCTATCTGACCTCCGGATCAGCATCCACACGTATGTTATCGGCAAGTCAATGGCCGGCAGGTGCATCGAAGACCACCAGATCCGTGCCAAAACAGGTGTAACAATTATTGCCGTTTCAAGGGGTGACACAAATATTGTCAATCCACCTCCACGTTTCATGTTCCAGGAAGGCGATGCGGTCGTTGCCATTGGAGAGACCGAGCAGCTGAAGACATTTGAACGTGAGTTCATGGTGGGTTAATGGAAGGACTGGTAATCGCCCTCTTTGTCTGCCTTGTTCTTCTCGTCATTACGAAGTACCTCTCCTGGCCGGTGATCCCGTTCTATATTATTGCAGGGATTGTGCTCGGGACCTCGGGGCTGAATCTTGTCCAGGTTACCGAGTCCTCCACGTTTTTTGCCGAGCTCGGTCTGATCTTCCTCCTTTTCTTTATGGGGCTTGAGATCAAACCGGACAGGATCCTGTCCAACCAGAAGACCTTCTTCTCGAGTGGCCTGATCGATCTGAATATCAATATGATAATCGGGTTCCTGGCAGCCTACATCATCGGGTTCACGCTTACCGAGTCGCTTGTCATTGCGGCCGCATTTTTTATCAGCAGCACGGCCATGACCGTCGCATCCCTGGTAGAGAATAAGAAGCTGATGATGAGGGAAGCAGAAACTATCGTCTGGATGATGGTATTCGAGGATATTGTCCTGATTATCTTTCTCACGCTCCTTTCATCGTCGATAAATAACCCTCTTGGATTTATCGCGAAGATAGCGATAATCCTGCTTGCGTTCTATCTCATATCTCACTTTGGAAAGAAATTGATCCAGAAGGCGATCAACCGTGACGATGAACTCCCGGTGTTTCTTACCTTTGCCGCCGTGGTCATCATTGCATTCGGGTCAAAGGCAATCGGGGTACCTGAGACCCTGATGGTAATCGCCTTTGGGACCGCCCTCGCTTCAACGGACCCAGCCGCGTTTGAGGCACAGGCCCGGCCTTTTAAGGACGTATTCCTGATAATATTTTTTGTATTCTTCGGGATCAGCGTGGACTTTTCTGGCGGGGTACCGGTCATGCTCATTCTAGCCCTCAGTATCCTCGCCATCATATCAAAACTCGTTTCAGGCCTGTTGATTGGTAAAGTCGTACACGGGAGTAAGAGGTCTGGTATTGAAATCTGGGCAAATACTATTGGAAGAGGGGAGTTCTCCATCGCACTTGCCGCATTGTACGGGTCTCCGGTAGTCTCCTCGGCGATTGCTGCGATGGTAATTATCACCTCAATTGTAGGCTCATTTTCGGCGAAATACAGTGGTCCCCTGCAGGACCTGTTCATGCGAGGCAGAAAAGGATCCCCAGATCAGGTACCTGCAGGAAACAGTGAAAGAACCGGCTGAAACGAAAAAATTGCATATATCCGGCTATACCTGCGTAAAGAACGTTGGATTAAGTCCCGGGTGTAAAAACGCCGGGGAAAAGAGAGTGTACCTCATTCGAGGCCAGGAAAAAAGATCAGGGGTCCAAGGGTGCCAGCTCCGATCTCACGGTAAGAAATACCGGCCCCCGGACATCGATCTTTTTCTTGTTGTCGGTAATGGCCCGCATCGCATACCCGGCGACCCTGATATTGATGTCACTCGGGAGTTTTGCCATCTTCACCTGGACGGTTTCCTGTCTTCCGCACCGGGCCGCTGCTTCTATCCGTGCCGCTGCAAGAGACGCTGCAGCGTCAAGGTAACTGATCCCTGTTGGTGCCCCTTCCTTTCTGACCTGCTGCCATTTTTCATTGTCAGGGACCCCGAGGACAGACCCTTCGAACACGAAAATTTCATTAAAGCAGGCAGGTCCGCACAATTTAGAATTGGACTCTGGTTCTTCGACAAAAACAGTCATCCTGTGACCAGATAGTTCTCCTTCCCATGCTTTAAATGAGCAGGGGCCCGGTTCCGTCGCATGTAATGTGGCGGTCTTCCGGACTGCAGCAGCGATCACCTGCCCGGTACAAGACACCGGCTGCTCACGGTACTGGATTGCACGGGCAACCTGCCGGTCGGTAAGGGCCTCAGGGAAGAACTGGGGGTGGGTGAGCTGCCGCACGTCATTTGAATGATGGTGGATCATTGCGAGCCGTTCCACACCGAGGCCGAGGTTCATTACCGGGACCTCTATGCCGTATTCCGCAAGGGCTGACGGGGAGTACATGCCGAATGTCGCCACCTCAACCCAGTCGTGGACCGGGTGCCTGGCGTACACCTCAGTCTGTGTGTCAGGCATGTAGTATTTCGACCTCTTTTCATCAGGCCTGAACTGAAAATCCGTATAACCAAATGCAGACAGGAGTGCTTCACTGACTGCCTTTCCCTCTTCGTTTGTTACGTCCTCCCCTGCAACAATACAGGAAGCCGAATGGTAGCTCATCAGCCGGGTGGGTCCCTCTTCCTGTTCCCTCCGGAAACAGCGGTCCACGGAAAACTGCCTGATTGGGAGGGGTCTTTTATTCCATATCGCACCCAGTGTCATGAACCAGCCGCTTGTCATGTGGCTACGGAGGGTGCTCCGCGATGATTCCGGAGAGAGGGCCCGGAACTCCGGGAACACCGCATCAAGGATATGGACAACAAGCGCGTCATCCACCCCGAGTACCTTTGAGAGTTCATAGGTCAATTCGTCCCCGTCTATCTCAGATTTTTTATACGCGTGAAGGGTCTCCCGTAACCGTTCTTCTGTCTCCGTTGTCATCGGCTGGTATGGTTTATGGTTCCCCGTTGTCTCATAGGGGGCCTGTCCGGAGTGGGCGAGCGGTCCTGCGTGGCTTTTTAAAAGATCATTGATCTCGTCGAGCTGTTTTTTCGCAATCCCCACGTTGGGCCGCGGGAGTCCCCCGAGGTAAAAAACCCTGTCAAGGACTGCTGACGCTTCGGGACCGAACTGCCGGTACACGTCCTGCTCCTCAATGATGATCGGATTTGCAGCCTCGTCAAAACCAATTGAAAGGTAGGTCTCCCGAAGTTTGTTGATGGTCTCAAAAACCGGGTGTGCCTTTGCCCTCTTATATTCAAGTCTCGGGTACGTTGCGTTCGGGAGCGGTGGTGTCAGGATGAACGGGCCCTCGTGCCATGCATTCTCAAAATTTTCTTTTGACTTTTTTTTATAGGAATCAGCATCAAATCTCATGACTCACGCTCCATGCATACAACCCGTGAGAGGGAATTTTCATCGGCTATGAAATATCCTGAATGCTCTGCAATCTGTTCTGCAAACTGTCGTACATGTGCATGTTCAGGCATGTTACTTCGCTGCAATCGTTTTCTACTGTATCCAAGATACATGTATCCCTTTACCTCGATGTAATCTGCCCCCGAGTCAGCTACCAGGCGTGCATACCCCTGGGGGTCTATGTCGTTTACACCCTCTACAAGGGTAATACGGATTGCCGATCGCCGGCTGTCCAGTACTGCCAGGCTCTCTTTCAGGTTATCCCAACTGTCCTCCATGGGCCGGCAGACACGCTCGTAGGTTGCCTTGTCAGGGGCAACCAGTGAGACATACATCTGGAACGGTCGGCATTGCCTGAGAACGTCCGGGCGGGTCCCGTTACTGACAAGAAACGTTGTGCAGCCTTCAGCGTTGAAAAGGCTGATTAATTCCGGCAGCCGGGAGTAGAGTGTGGGTTCACCGGAAAGTGAAATTGCAATGTTTTTCGGTGCAAGCGCTTCTGAAAACCGTTGTTCTGTAACATACGGGGAGACCTTGTACCCGGAAAGTGCCCTTTTCTGGAGCCGCCTGAAGTTCCCGATGATCTCTTCCGGCGGGCACTCAGATTCCCCGGGCATTTCATGTTCGAATGAACGCCAGCAGAAGAGGCACCGGTGGTTGCATTGCAGGGTCGGGGTCATCTGTACGCACCGGTGGCTGTCTATCCCGTAAAACTGGTGCTTGTAGCACATTTCCCCCCCCTTCAGTGCACGCTTGCACCAGAGGCAGGGCTTTACAGCAGCAGTTGACGTTTCAGAAAAAAACTGGTAACCCTGCTTTTTCAGGGCTTCACATGGTGCTGATTGCATCGATACCAAGGGATTCCAATGATTCTTTGAGGGTGTTTTTTGCTGCCTTTACAAGGGTAAGGCGGCTTTGCCTTGTGATGCCCTCGCTTTTCAGGACGGGTTCATAGTGGTAAAACGCGTTGAACAGGTCAGCAAGCTCACGGGCATACGTGGCAAGGATGTGGGGCTTGAGTTCCTGCACCACCTCGTCAATCACGGCCGGAAACTTTGCTATATGTTTTGCAAGCGCGATACCATGCGGGTCTTTCAAATCATATGCCTCTGAAAAATCCCCTGCCTTTTCAAGGATGCTGCATGCCCGTGCATGGGCATACTGGATGTACGGGCCACTCTGCCGCTCGAAGTCAAGGGCCTCTTTCCAGTTGAAGATGGTGCTCTTTTCAGGAGAAATTTTTACAATATCATACCGTATTGCTGCAATCGCGACCGAGACGGCGATACTGTTGCGTGTTTCTTCGTCCAGTTCGGGCCTCCTGACGGTGACCTCCTCAAATGCCCGTTTTGTCACCTCATCCATCAGTTCGTCGGCTGAGACGAATTTCCCCGCCCTGGTGCTCATTGAACCCTCCGGGAGGGAAACAAACTCAAAATGGACAATTTCCGGGGCTTTCTCTCCAATCAGCCGCATGGTCGCCTGGAGTTGTGCACCGATTAACTTGTGGTCCGCCCCGAGTACATCGATGACACGGTCAAAATTTTTACCTTTCCACATGTGGTAGGCAAGGTCCCGGGTCGCATACACTGAGGTCCCGTCTGTTCGCCTCAGCACGTATTCCTTTTCAAAACCGGCGGCGTTCAGGTCAAGCCAGACTTTCCCGTCCTCGTGATATTCCGGGAGCCGGTGGAGCCTTGAAAGGAACCTCCCGGTGTCACCGTTTCTTACGAAATCGCTCTCCCATACAAACCGGTCATGATGGACCTTGAGGCGGGCCAGCGTAACGTGGAAACCGTCGAGGCACCGCGTTACCGCAGACCGGAATCTTGTTACCGTCAACCGTTCGGAGCGTTCAACCTCCTGCATCAGGCTGTCCACTTCAGACACAAGCCCGGGGTCTGATTCAAGTTCCCTGTTCGCAGCAATGTAAATCCTCGCCACGTAGTGATCAGCTTTTTCCCCGCCCTTTGCACCGGTATCGAGGTGATCGAACCCCCACACCACGATTGCGATCTGCCGTCCCATATCATTGACATAGTACTGGACTTCAAGCCGGTACCCTGCTTTCCGGAAACATCGTGCAAGTGTATCGCCCAGTATAGAATTCCTGATATGCCCTACATGCAGGGGACCGTTTGGGTTTGCACTGGTATGTTCAAGGACAACGCGTTCCCGTTTGGGAGGAAGATTACCATACGCCGGCTTCACCGCTTCTTCAAGTGTCCTGCTTACATAGGACGGTCCGAACAGGAAATTGATATAAGGCCCCTTGACCGTGACCTGGACTTGTTCAAACACCGGGTCCCCACTCAGCTCAAGGGCAAGTTCTTCTGCGATTAATACGGGGCTCTTCTTCCTCTCCTTTGCAAGGGTGAATGCAACGGTGGTGGCCAGGTCTGCATGTTCCCCGCCATCTGTCAGCTGCACATCACAAAGACCCGTCCGTGACTTTAGTGCATTTTCAATTGTAGTATACATCTGGAGAAACATCAATAGCCCGTCCTGTATCGTAATATGGCGGCAATACCACCAAAAGCCGTAAAAAGAATTGAACCTTCTTCGAAGTCATCAGATATTATTTCCACTTTCGCACTGCTCTGGTCGGCGATATGTGTCAGTTCGTCGATGATATCCACCTCTTCATCGAGGACCATCGGAGCGGTACAATTCGGGCAGTTACCAAATTCCAGGTCTTTAACTGTTTTACCCGCCTGGAGTACTACCGTGGAACTTTTTGTATGGCCGCAACTCGGGCACCTGATTGTTAACCTGGATTTCCGGAGGCTGGCTGAGAGGAGGAGTATTTCAACGGCGCCGAGTTCGAGGTTCTTCCTGATATTATCTTCCCCGTACGAGGCGACCCCGTTATCCTTGACCAGCTCTTTTAAGAAACGCTGCATTACAGCCTTTTCCTTCACTACGGTCATTCCCTTGAGCGCGTCCTCTGCGGCATCGACCAGTTCATCGAGACCGCTCTCATTGGTGTAGGCTACATCAAAAATGCCGATGATCCGCTTCTGGATCTCGTGGTGGAGGAAATTTCCCGCCTCAAATTCTTCTTTTGTCGGGCTTGGCCCACCTATCAGGACACCCTTGAACCTCTCAAAGAAGTCCTTCTCCGCGAGAAAAATCGCACTTGAGCGCTCACCGATTTTCGTATAAAACTCGTGAATTGCGATCTCCCTGAGCCGCCCGAACCGGGCGGCTGACTGCCCGCCTTTCCGCTGTTTTCCGGGGACTGTGGATGTTACGCCCCCAATCGGCTCGATATGGTTACCGCGGAGAAAACCCCAGTATGCTTCCCTGCGGTCGAGGACCAGGAGGCCATACACGCTCTTTTCTTCCAGCATCTGCCGGAGTGGTTCGAGCTCGAACTGGGAACTGCACCGGTACATGTAGAGGTGGAGTGGCTCCGGGGGTTCGATGATGGTGCACTCCAGGTCTGTCCGGTCACCGCCGAGCAGGATCGTACCGCAGAGGACTGCAAGACCGTTTGCCGGCGGTCTTTTATAGTATTTCAGGCGGGAGAGAATTGAAGAGATGGCGCTTTGTACATTCGTTTTCGTCTGTTTACTCTTGATGTTCGCACACTGGCCGAATTCATCCTTAAGCTGGTTGGTCACATCATAGATCTGTTTGTCAGGGGGGATGTAGATCGTAATAAGTTCTGTTCCGCTCCCCTGCTTCGATTCGAGCTTTTCGAGCGTCTTTTTAAATTCGTAGCGGCGTCGCGCCTCGTCCATCTCTTCAACTTCAGCCATACAGGAACTCCCGGTACCGGGTCAGTATCTATTTCACGCCTTCAGCCATAAATTTGAGTATACTCAGCTATCAGTACCTGGTCGACCTCACCATTAACACCGTGTGTCCCGTTGAATGAGAAGAATTTCTTTGGCCCTTTTGCCAGGTCATAGAGCTTCTTTCCGTCACCAAACGGGATAACCGGGTCATCAGGTGCGTGGAACAGGATGACGGGTCTTGGGGAAATTCCGCCGATATAGACGTCAGGGTCGATGGAGAGGAGGAATTTTCTTGCGGCTTCTGTGTAATTCGGATTATCCCCTGCCCTTCCAAACCCCGAGGTCGATATCCCCACGTACCCTGCAAAACCAGGGTCAATTGCAGTTGCGACTGCCGCATACCTGCCCCCGTTACTTTCCCCTGATGCATAAACCGGTACACCGTACCGCGATGTGAGAAACTGCCGGGCATTGATCATGTCACACACGGTATCATAGTATTCAGGGAATTCCCCTTTCTGGTAAAGGGCAAAATCTTTCTCGAAATCCAGTGGATATCCCGGGGTTTCACCCCCGTTTCCCCTGATGTCGAGGACGAGGTAGGCATAACCGTTTTGTGCATAACTGACTGCCCTCCCTTCATGCCCCTCTTTTTTATTACCTGCCCCTGGTGCATGCACAAACGCGGCTTTCGGGCTTACACCCGCCGGTGCGGCAAGCAGGCCGAAAACGTCCCCGTGGGGTGTATGGAATACCAGCCTGCTAACTGTTACATTGGCGCCTGTTGAAAGGACTGTTTCTGCAACCTGAGCTGGTGGACACCGGACTGATAGTACACCTGAAGAGTCTACGGAATCTGTCCGCTCCACCTGGGGTGTCCCCGCGCAACCTGCCAGCAGGACAGATACGAGGACCACGAATCCAACCACGGCAGTCCAGCCATATTGTTTTCTATCCGGTTGCATGGTTCCCCTTCAGGCAGCGGTAGACGACGCTGATGGTCTTTGCGTCTGAAACCCGGCCATCGAGACACATCAGTTCCAGTTCCCTGTCCGTCACCGTCACCAGTTCGATCAACTCATCCTCGTCTTTTTCGAAGGCATCAGATGGTGAGAGGTCCCGGGCTTCAAAGAGGTGGAGTTTTTCATCCGAAAAACCCGGCGTTGTATAGATCCATCCTTTTTCAACCATTGTCCCCGCCTGGTAACCCGTCTCTTCGATGAGCTCCCGGTTTGCGGTCTCGAGCGGAGATTCCCCCTCCTCAAGTTTACCAGCGGGTGCTTCGAGGATGTAACTGCCGACAGCAAACCGGTATTGCCGGATCAGGTGCCAGCACGAGTCCCCGCATTTCGGAAGGACAACTACGGCATCCCCGGGGTGGGCTATGACACCCTCTTTCGTCCGCCCATCCGGGAGCATATACTCCACACGTTCAATTACGAGGCGTTTACTCCGGAACAGTTCCATTGGTCACTCCCCTGCATAGGGGATTGGGTCCCGGACCCCCGCAGCCCGGAAGGCCTCTTTCCTGAAATGGCAGGAACCGCACACCCCGCATGCCATGTCTTCCCGCTGGTAACACGACCAGGTATACTGGTAAGGAACACCGAGAGTGAGGCCCCGTTCAAGGATATCCCTCTTTGTCATCGAGATAAACGGGGTCAGCAGTTTAATATGAGTGTCATCCCTGGTACCGGTATCGACCACCTTCTGGAACGCCTCAATAAACTGTGGCCGGCAGTCCGGGTAGCCGCTATAGTCCAGCGACTGAACACCGATAAAGACCGTATCGGCCTTCCGTGACTCGGCAAAGCTGGTGGCAATGGAAAGGAGGTTTGCGTTCCGGAACGGGACGTAGGTATTGGGGATTCCAGCGCGGGACTCATCGAATTCTTCAACCTCTATTGAGCGGTCAGTAAGGCTTGAATCACCGAACTGGGAGAGATAACCCAGGTTAACCTCGATAAACTCCTTAGCGTCCAGCAGTTTCGCAATAGTCTTCGCTGACTGGAGCTCACGCCGCTCGGTCCTCTGGCCATAATTCACATGCAATGCGTAGATCTCGTAACCCTGTTCTTTTGCGACATACGCGAGCGTGGTGGAGTCCATCCCGCCCGATAACAGACATATTGCTTTCATCAGCGGACACCGATTATTTTATGGAGCTGTACCTGGAATCTGACCGGCAGGTTGTTGTCAAGAACATAACATGCGACACCATGGTAGTCTGACCCTGCCACGGGTGAGAAAAAGATCTCCCCCCTGATCGGGAACTGATGAATTACCTCTGCCGCATACTGGCAGTCTTTCTGGTCACCGACTACAAATTTCACACTATCCCCGGAGGAGATTTTTCTGAGCAGCGCCAGATCGCTCTGTTCTCCGGATGACGGGCACTTGACATCCATGCAGATAGTGGCATTATCCTGGACCTGCCCGAAATCGATTGTACCGTTAGTTTCAATCTCAATTGAATATCCAAGCCTGCTGAGGCGTGAGAGCAGAACCCGGAGTTCTGATATCTGGAGGAGCGGTTCCCCGCCCGTGATGCAGATCTCCTTGCAACCGGACTCGTCCACCCTCCTGATGATCTCAGCAGTATCGAATTCCTGTCCCTCATCGTGCGAATGGGGCGTATCGCACCAGCTGCAATCCAGGTTGCACCCTGCAAGCCGGATGAATACCACGGGTTTTCCCTGGTTCCTTCCTTCACCCTGGATACTTTTAAAAATTTCAACCAGTTTCATTCTGTAATCTCTGCAAAACAGGTCGGAGATTCCCAGACCCTTATTTTTACCACAACGGCGTCAAGGCCTGCTGTAACACACTCGGTATTGATCCGCACCCTGATTATATCTGCAAGCAGCTCGCTGGTCGGGTCTCCCGGTGTCCTGATGACCGGCTGGAACTGTTCGAGGCACTCAACCATCGGGTCCTCTTCGTTCAGGATCACCTGGTGATCATAGTATTCTATTGTCTCACGGATCAGATTATAATCCACAAGAATCCCGGTGACCTTGTTGACTGAACCCCTAACCCAGACTTCGACCTTCCAGCGGTGACCATGAAGGTTTGCACATTTGCCATTATAATGAAGCAAACGATGACTCGCATCGAAATATGCGTTCTTGTAAATCCGGGAACTCATTATAAGAATTATGCGGGACGGGGATATAATATTATTATCAATAGAGACTAACACATACAGGCAAGCGAGAGCAATTGCACAATATATAAATTTGTTCCGCGCGTTTGTATTATATCTCAGCGAGATACATATGCATCCATAAAAACCAGATTTGCGAGGGTATTTAATGGGACAGGGTAAATTTGCGGCGAGAAAACTCACTCGCGACTCAAAAAAATTCAGGTGGAGTGATCCCACCTATGCACGGCGTCAGGACCAGCTAGACCTCAAATCAGACCCATTAGAGGGTGCGCCTCAGGGGCGCGGGATTGTCCTCGAGAAGATTGGAGTTGAGGCCAAGCAGCCGAACTCCGCGATCCGGAAATGTGTCCGTGTCCAGCTCATCAAGAACGGGCGCCAGGTCACTGCATTTGCAGTCGGCGATGGTGCGATTAACTTTATCGATGAGCACGATGAAGTCGAGATTGAGGGCATTGGCGGCAGGCTCGGGCGTTCCATGGGGGATATCCCTGGTGTCCGGTATGTCGTTACCAAGGTCAATAACGTCTGCCTCCATGAAATGGTAATTGGCAGGAAGGAGAAACCACGCAGGTGATTTTTGTGGCAGAGAACGAGAAAAAAGAGACGAAGAAACTGCTCTTTAACCAGTGGGATATGAGCGAAGTCCAGATTAATGACCCTGCCCTTGTGCGGTATATCAACCTCCATTCCATGATTGTACCCCATTCATGTGGTAAATTTACCCGCCAGGAGTTCAATAAGGCAAACATGCTGATTGTTGAGCGCCTGATTAACCGGCTCATGAAGTCATCGAAGAATACAGGGAAAAAGACCCTTGCGATTCGAATTGTCACGGATGCATTCAATATCATCAATAAGAAGACCAAGAAGAACCCGGTCCAGGTACTCGTGGAAGCGGTAACAAATACCGGCCAGAGGGAAGAAACGGTCCGGCTCAAGTATGGTGGTATTAATGTCCCGAAATCAGTCGATACTGCACCCCTCCGCCGTGTCAATACATCCATGTTCTTCATATCCGAAGCGGTCTACAAGAATTCTCAGAAGAGCAAAAAGTCCGCCAGTGCGGCTCTCGCTGATGAATTGATCGCGGCATCAAAGGGCGATGTAAAGACATATTCTGTGAACAAAAAGGAAGAACGTGAACGGATAGCAAAGTCCGCGCGTTAATCATTACAATCTCTTTTTAAAGGTGTTTTCATGGTTCGTGGCAAAAAAATGGTTGAGCGCGTAATGGAGCTCATGACTGAACCGGTCCACATCCGGAATATCGGTATCGTAGCACATATTGACCATGGCAAGACGACGCTTTCTGATAACCTGCTTGCAGGGGCAGGCATTATCAGTGAGGAGCTTGCCGGTAAACAACTCTTCATGGATTCTGACGAGGAAGAGCAGGCACGTGGAATTACCATCGATGCAAGCAACGTCTCGATGGTCCACGAATACAATGGTCAGGAGTACCTGATCAATATGATCGATACCCCCGGACACGTGGACTTCGGTGGCGACGTTACCCGTGCCATGCGGGCTGTTGACGGGGCTGTTGTCCTTGTCGATGCGGTTGAAGGGACAATGCCCCAGACCGAGACCGTTCTTCGCCAGGCATTAAAGGAACAGGTCCGACCCATCCTGTTCATCAATAAAGTCGACCGGCTGATCAATGAACTCAAGGTGGATGAGATGGAGATGCAGATCCGCCTTGGGAAAGTCATTGACAAGGTCAACAAGCTGATCAAGGGCATGAACGAGGAGAGCTACAACAACGGCTGGAAGCTTGATGCATCACAGGGCACTGTTGCATTCGGTTCAGCATTGTATAACTGGGCCGTATCAGCACCCTACATGAAAAAGAGCGGTGTCTCGTTCAAAGAGGTCTATGACAAGTGTAAGGCCGGGGATATGAAGAGTCTTGCACAGAGCAGCCCGCTCTCTGAAGTGCTGCTTGATATGGTAGTCACGCACCTGCCAAACCCGAAGGATGCGCAGAAGCGTCGTATCGGTGTGATCTGGCATGGGGACAAGGAGAGCCCCGAAGGGAAAGCCATGCTCAACTGTGATCCGAACGGGCCTGTTTCTATGATGGTCACCGATATCTCGTTCGATCCCCATGCAGGTGAAGTGGCGACCGGCCGGTTGTTCTCCGGGAAAATGAAACGTGGCGATGAAGTGTACGTAATGGGTACTGCCGGAAAATCAAACCGTCTCCAGCAGGTGGGCATTTTCATGGGGCCGAAGAGGGTCGAAGTGGATGACCTTTTCTGTGGAAATATTGCAGCGGTTACCGGTCTTAAGGACGCAATAGTAGGTTCTACCGTTACCTCACTGATGAATATCACTCCGTTTGAGTCCCTGAAGCATTACAGTGAACCGGTCATGACCGTTGCCGTCGAAGCAAAGAACATGAAGGACCTGCCGAAACTGGTTGAAGTGCTCCGCCAGGTGGGAAAGGAAGACCCCACACTCCAGGTTGCCATTAACGAGGAGACCGGGGAGCACCTCATTGCAGGGATGGGAGAACTTCATCTCGAGATCGTCACGGGCCGGATCAAGCGTGACAAGGGTGTGGAAATTGTCACCTCGGAACCGATTGTTGTGTACCGCGAGACGGCAGTCCAGAAGGCAGGACCCGTGGAAGGGAAATCTCCGAACCGCCACAACAGGTTCTACCTTGTACTCGAACCGTTAGCTGACGAAGTCGTGGCCCTGATCAGGAATGGGGAGGTCTCGATGAACCAGACTGCTCTCGAAAGGAGAGATATACTTGTTAAGGCCGGAATGGGGAAGGACGAGGCCAAGAGTGTCAAGGACATCAAGGGTACCAACATGCTCATCGATATGACGAAAGGTATCCAATACCTCAACGAGACCATGGAACTGGTCATTGAAGGTCTTCATGAGGCACTTGCGGGTGGTCCGCTGGCGGATGAACCTGTCCAGAACTTAAAAATCAGTCTTGTCGATGTCAAGCTCCACGAGGATGCCATTCACCGCGGACCTGCGCAGGTCATCCCTGCAGTCCGGGGTGCAGTGAAGGCAGGTCTTCTACTGGCCGGGGACTCGCTCCTTGAACCGGTCCAGAAGATCCAGATTACGGTCCCGACCGACCAGATGGGGAATGCGACGTCCCAGATCCAGGGTCGCCGTGGTACAATCTTCGATATCATGAGTGAAGGCGATACCATTACGGTGGTCGGTAAGGCCCCGGTAGCAGAACTGTTCGGGTTTGCCGGCGACATCCGCTCGGCAACCGAAGGTCGTGCCATGTGGAGTACAGAATTCATCGGGTTCGAACTTGTCCCGAATAACCTAGTCAAGGAAGTAGTCCTTGCAATCAGGAAGAGAAAGGGATTAAAAGAATCAGTCCCGACACCAGCAGATTACCTCGCATGAGGTACTCCGTCGGTTTTTTTAATCGTCCCGGTTTCCATGGGATTAACCGTTTTGCGATTCACGGGATCCGACCTCACCTGATTTTAAACTGCCCATATTGAAAACAGAGGGTCAGGAAAACCCGGTATGCGGGAATTGGCAAAATTTTTTATAGTTTTGTCAAGAGAGGTTAATTCTGAATCTTTAAGAAAAAAATAAAGGATGATTGGAGAGGAATACAACATGTGGAAGAAGTCATCGTTACCATTCGTAATTATTGGGATTTTATGTATAGGGGTCCTCGTTGCAGGCTGTACCGGGGCTACCGGGCAGTCGAAAACCGTCTCACCGACGGTGTCCGGCGGGCAGTCAAAGGCACCTGAACTGGTCGTTCCGGTATCTGTATCAGGGTTTACCCAGGAATTGAAATTTGATCATGAAGAGCCGATGTTCCAGGACGAGGAGTACCTTGCAACAGGGTTGTATCAACCTGAAATGAACTCCACCTATGAAGGGAATGTGGCGTACCTTGCAGTCATTGTTGACAAATTTGTAAACGGTACTGCAGCAGGTGGGTTCTATGGAGAAATCAACGGAACCCCGGTGACCGTATCCGGGTATTCAGGAAAATACAATTATGATCCCGAAATGGGAATGGCATCGGTCGTCGTCCTGCATTCTGACTTAATCATCGGGAGTTCCGCACAGGCCCCGGAAAATATGACGTTGTTTGATGAGAAACTGCTCCGGAGCGCGGCATTATCAGGGACAGAAGCAGCTCTCCGGAACCTTTGATCTGCATATGGAGGATATAACCGGACAACTCTTTCCCATTTCCTCTCATTTTTTATTGTTAGAATTTTGGGTTCGTCAAGATCAGGGTATTTCTGTGGTACCTGTAAGGCCGGAAAATGCCGATAGCTTCTCTGTTCACTGATCCATCCATCCGGTGAATATTTTCCAGTTCCTGCTCAGCATCGATCGTACGTGACAGGAGTCCGTGTTTAAGGAATGAGTTTTTTAGACAAAGGATCCGACTGTGTCCGTTAATCTAAGTTATTACGGCTTTGTCTACATCCTGTGAATAAAAAAAATCGGAATACGTATGACTGGAGGGGGTTTCACCCCTCCCAGCCCCACCCCCAAATACGATATTCATTGGGTACGGTTTCTATGAGGCTCATTAATCCAAATTATTTGGAACTGATCTCTATCTCAACAGGGGTCCCCAAAGTGGCGGGGCATGCGCCCCGGGAGCGTGATTATACTTTGGAATATACCCTGATTTTCGTTAGGTAAACGTATGAAGGTTTTTAAAAATACCCACAATTTCCCATAGGTTGAAAGGAGAATGAAAAATTCCGAATCATTTTGAAAAAGAAAAAAATTAGATATAGGGTATCCGGAGTCCCTTGCCGACACCGAATGTTTTCCTCTCATCGACGGTCTTCTGGTTCTTGCCGATCTTTTCATTTGCCAGCTTTGTGACAAGTTCAAGACCTGGTTTCACCGAGTCGATTGCCTTCGTTTCGAAGCATCCGGCTGCGACTGACTTGGCCCAGATATCATCTCCCTTCTTGGATCTCACAAAGACCGTGCTCCAGCCATCTGGGCTGCCCACGGAACCAGTGGATACATCAGCGAGATTTGCAACGTAGTCGAGACATACGTGGCATCCTGGCTGCTCATACTTGTGGGTAACCTTGAGCGGCAGTGGAACTACTGCGCCACGCTCGCTCATGAATGTGAACTTGCCCTTGCCGATCTCCATCTTCTTGACGGATTCGAGGCTCATTGCCGCATGGTCTTCCGCCAGCTGCAGTATGCTCTGGTATGGGAAGTTTTCCATGCAGAAGATACCGATTGCAAGTGCAATCTTGTCCCCTACGTCACGGAGGCCGATTGGGTACAACTGGCCTTTCCTGACTGCCTGCATCTGGCACGGTGTGCCTACGATACCGACCTTGTCAAGACCGTAGCTGCGGGTTGCTTCCTTGATAAGTGATACATTCGGGCTGATGTTGTACTTGGTACCACGGGCTGCAAGGAGTTCCTCTACCGTTGTTGCAACAACAGGTTTTGGTTTCCATGGCAGTTCGCCAGCTCCGGCGACAATAGCTCCGTCAATGATGCCCTCTTCGAGCGCATACGCGAACAGCGTGGTAACAATACCCCCGTCCTGTGCTCCCGCGAGGATTGCCTTGTCGGTGCTGCGTGCTGACACGCATGATTTGTATTTACCGAGTTCTGCTCCCATTTTTGTCACCTCACTTCATCACCGTATCAATGAGTTCCATGATACTTTCGTATTCAGGTACCACATCGAAGCTGAACCAGCTTCTCGGGCACTGGTTGTAGCATGCGCCACACTTGATGCAGAGGTCTCTTGTTCCCTGGGGTTTACCGAACTCATGGGTAATTGCACGGACAGGGCATGCTGCAGCGCAGCTCCCGCATCCCATGCAGAGTCCCTGGTCGATAACCTTTGTCATCAGGTCGCAGAAGCATGCACTTGTGCCTTCCTGGGCTGCCATCATTAATGGTTTCAGGTAATTGGTTGCAAGTGCTTTCTGTTCCGGGCTGCCCTTCAGGAGCAGGTATGCCATAATACAGACATTCCTGATCATCTGGGGAGTCGGAGCGCATCCGGGGATATATACATCGACCTTGATAAGGTCCCCGATTGGCAGGAATGATTCGTGCTGCGGCTGGTTTTGCTGTCCGCCGCGGCAGAACCGTGTGATATTGCCATAACAGGCGCATCCGCCAACGGCTACCACAATCGCTGCCTTTTCTCTCGTCTGTTTAATCTCTTCAACTGAAAGTTTGTCATTAATGCAGACGGAACCCTCAACAAGCGCAACATCCATTTTTGGGATGTGACGAACATCTGCAAGCGTCAGACCGTATACGAGGTCTGCATACTTGTCCAGAATTGTCAAGAGTCCACCGTAGTTGTCTGCTAAGGACACAAGACAGCCAGTACATCCACTCATGTGCACATGGCCCACTGTAATCTTGTCTACCACAGGCTTAACCTCCTTTTTACTTGTTTCTGCCTTTGCTACGTCAGCTGGTTTCTGCTGATCGTCTTTCTTGAAGACACTTGATAGAAGTCCCATAATTTACCCCTACTGTTTCTAACACAATCCGAATAGTTTTCGGAATCGCCTTTGTTATCTCATCAGAGAGCCCGATTTCAAATTCGGGACTGGTAACACGTTTTGGTTGACATCCTATTATCGTGATTTTAACGTGATCTTGTAGGCGCTGGAGAGGTTCGGTCAGGTCCCATGAATGGGCGTCACGATACGCTCCTGGTGGCAGATCCTCCACCCTGAGTTTGGTTATTGACCCGGGTTCTGCACCGAAATCGGCAATATCAATTATTACGAGCTGCTTTGTCACTTCCGGATCAAGGAGCGTAAAAATAAAGTGCGGGCCGCCAAGGCCTGCATCTATTATTGTCACATTGTCAGGAAGTGTGAGTTCTTTCATCTCCACTAGTTTCTGCATCTCTTCAATTACTGCCGGTCCAAATCCATCATCTGCGAACAGGGGGT
>JBAXJR010000005.1:0-87025 GCA_037137755.1 Methanomicrobiales archaeon
AATCACTAAAAATAGCGATGGCTTTTTATGCGGAGATCCTAATTGGACAGGCTCAAAATAGCAACAAGAAAATACGAGTATGTAGTACTATGACGAGATTAAAATCCCAAAATAAACCAAGGAAAATTATTGTGAAAGCATAACCTGCGTCGTTTAAATTTTGCAGAAATCAAACGCGTACCTGCCCCGGGGTACATGGATTTTGAATGTTGCTCCTTTCCCTGCTTCCCCTGTTTCCGAAATGGTGATCCCGGTGATGGAGAGGATCTCCCTGACAAGGAATAGTCCAAGTCCTGTATTCTGCCCGACCCCCCGGTCAAAGATTCTCGATTTATCTTTTCTCGTAATCCCGATCCCGTCATCCTCGAAGATGATCACGAGCCCTGACTCATCCTCGCGTGCGAGTAACTGGATCGTGGTCAGCGGTTCCCCTCCGTAGCGGAGAGCATTGTCGATAAGGTTATAGAACACTTTTTCGAGGAGCGGGTCTGCCAGTACCCGCACGTTTCCTACATCGATGTCGATACTTATCCGCTCGTTATGCACCAGGGCGGAGGCCCGCCTGACGGTTTCTGCAAGGTCCTGCCAGGCAGGTTCACTCACCCCGATATCCTGGTAATCTTTCGTGAAGGTTATCTGGCGTTCTATTGTCGATGTTGCCTCCTGTATCATTTTGATAAAAGGAGCCGCATGGTCCCCGGGTGGTTCAGCGGTGAGAAGGTCAAGGGCTCCCTTCAGGATTGTGAACTGGTTTAAGAGGTCGTGCCGGGTAATACTGTTCAGGAGGTGCAGACGCTTGTTCGCGAGCTCGATCATCTCCCGGTTTTTTCGCAT
This sequence comes from Methanomicrobiales archaeon, assembly GCA_037137755.1. Classification (GTDB taxonomy): domain Archaea; phylum Halobacteriota; class Methanomicrobia; order Methanomicrobiales; family Methanospirillaceae; genus CAIKOD01. The sequence goes on from JBAXJR010000005.1 coordinate 835, forward strand.
ATCAGATGTGTCGAGGATCGTCCCGGCAACATGGGCCGGTTTTCCCATCGCATCGTACCTGATCACCTTTCCCCGGAACAGAAGCCACTTATAGTTCCCGTCACTGCAGAGGAGCCGGTGTTCCTCGTTAAGGAGCGGGGTGGTGCCTGACAGGAAATTCGTAAGGCTGCTTAAGGCAGTTTCAAGGTCATCCGGGTGAACAATCCGTTCGAGGCAGGCAACCTCAACGGTTGAGGATCGTTCCTGGTATCCAAGGATATCCAGTACTTTCTGGCTGACTTTCAGCTTCGGCCCGGGGGTTACATCGCATTCCCATGTACCTACATCCCCTCCTTCGATAGCAAGCTGGAGACGCTCCTCTTTTTCTCGGAGTTCTTCTTCGAGCTGCTTGTAGCGGGTGATGTTGAGACCCACCCCTGTTACCTGGGAAGGCTGACCCGTATCGTCCGCGATCACCCTGCCAATTGCACGCATCCATTCTATGTTTTCGCCAGGAAATACCAGGCGGAATTCGATTGCAAAATCAGGGTCAGACTGCCAGCCGGCTATGGCCCCTGATAGTGTTGATTCAATGCGCTCCCGGTCGTCAGGGTGGACAAGATGTAAAAATTCCGCAAAATTTTCAGCAAATGCAGATCCCTGGTCAGGTGCACGCTCTTTCCCCGGGAGCTCACTGATGTGGTCGTCGATGATATTCCATTCCCAGAGTTCCATTTCGGAGATGGATAAGGCCATTTTCAGCTTTGCATAGGTCTCTTTGAGTTCGTCCTCTGCCGCTTTACGGTCTGTAATATTCCTGACATACTCGATTACCCCGTTCGATTCCCCGCTCTTCTCATCCATCAGGGGGAAACTATAGAGTTCAAACCACCCGTCGATTTTACCGGTGGGACCTGTTTTCGGGATGGTCTCAACCCTTGGCTCCCCGGTGGACATCGTCAGGCTGGATGGACAATTTACACACGGTTCTTTCCTGAGGTGGTAGGCCTCGTAGCATTTCTTTCCTACCAGCGGCATCTGGTGAGCATACCATTCCTCCATCGCCGGGTTTACCCTGATGATCCGCAGCTCGTGATCAAGGATACTGATACCATCCATGATACTTGAGAAGATATTGTTGAGAAAACGCTCCCGCTCCTCAAGGGCAAAGGCATATGTTTTTTTACTGGTGATATCCCGTCCGAAAATGGCTAGCTTCCTGACCTGGCGATCTGTTTCCCGTATGGGATTAATGGAATTCTCGATGATCCGGTTGCCGGTGGTAAACTCAAACGAGGACGGAGTACCCCCGTGTATCGCTTTGCTGACCTCTTCTTTCAGTGCGGCTGCATAGTCCTCCGGGACGATCTGGTATAAATTAGTCTCCAGGATATCATCCATGTTCATGTGGAACCATTTCGCTGCTACCTCGTTGATCTTCAGGAGAACTCCTGTATCGGTAATCAGGACCGCAGCTTCATGGGTCGCATCCAGGAGTGCTCCTGTCGTTGTTTCGCTTTCCCGTAATATCTCTTCTATCTGGTGACGTTTCGATGTTTCAATGGCGAGCGAGATATAATCTGCAACGGACGTTGCAAACTCCTGTTCCTTTTCGGTCCAGGTGTGTTGCTTCCCGACATGTTCGTGGCATATGATACCGGTTACATGGCCATTCAACCAGATGGGGACGTCCATCATGGAGGTGATGCCATGTGGCCTGAGATAGTCCTCAAACAGTTCTTTCGTACAGAAATGTTCTTTCACGTCATCGGCAGTGATCAATCGCTGTTCCCCAAGTTCGTGGAAGTAAACCGGGTACCCGTGGGCATCGAGATGTCCGCCTTCCTCGTGCAAATTCGTGCTTTTTATATAGAGATCATGGCAGGTGATGCCGTTCCGGTCTTCATCACACATCCAGAGACTGACACGTTCAACGTCAAGTACCGCTGCATCTGTCTCAAGAAATTGCCGCACAGCGGGAATATACAGGGTGAGATCGGTCCTTGCAAGGTCAAGGAGCGCCTGGTGATACCTCAGGTTCCAGTTCAACTGGGATTTGGCCAGTTCCTCGCTGTTCTTTTTTTCGGTGATATCCCGTGCAATCAGGAGGACTGCAGAACGACCCTGGAAACTGGTAATCCGTCCCCGCCCCTCTATCCATCGTTCTTCACCTGAAATGGTCTTCATACCGTACTCCCCGAGGAGGGGGTGCCCGTCCCTGACCTTTGCCAGCTGGTACCGGACCGTTGTAAGGCCTTCACCCGTCATAAATTCAAAGAGGTTCCTGCCGGTGCCCGATTGCCCCGGTGGCAGACCCGCCAGTTCTGCGGCATTCTGGTTCGCGAAAAGGACTGTCCCATCCCAGTCGAGAATTAATATGCCGTCTGGCATATTTTCTACCAGCGATTTGAAAAGCATCCAGCTTTCCCGTACTTCTTCTTCTGCCGCCCTGATCTCGCTGAGGTCGATGATGATCCCCCGGAGGCCGGAAATCACCCCGTTCTGGATAATCGGTGATGTAAATATCTGGATTGGGAATGTTGTCCCATCCTTGCGGGTCGCTGTATAGACGTCCCCCTGGTCCCCTGTGCCGTCGACAAGAGCCGCCATGCCCTTCGTGGCACGTTCATGCTCTTCGGGAATGAGCATTGTCAGAATATTGGCCCAGTCACCGAGTTCTCCACGGGGATACCCGAACATATCAAAGGTCCGCTGGTTTGCATACAGGATCTTCCCGGCGGTATCGATCTCAAACACGCTCTGGGGAAGCAACTCGGTAAGTTCCTGGAACCGGTCTTTTCCTTCAAGAATCGTCATTTCATACTGTTTAAGATCGGTGATATCCCGGATGCTCTCGATTGCACCGATCACATTCCCTTCATGGTCATAGAATGGCGTGGCTTTCGCCCATATTATGGTGGGCTTCTTTTTTAATTCTGAAATTTCAGCTTCTGCAATCACACCGTGCCCGTCCCGTGTGATGTTGTGGTAATACCGGTTCCGGATCTGTTCGTCTTCTTCATAGAGCAGGTCTATCAGTATTTTCCGCCTTATCCCATAGAACGGGACAGAATACTCGAAATCCCCCTTTCCGAGCATATCCGATGCAGGGACCCCCGTCATATCCTCGATCGCCCGGTTCCAGGCGATAACCTTTCCGTCATGATCGATTGCAAAGGTCGCATCGGGAAGGAAGTTTATGATATCGTATAACTGGCGTTCTGAACGGACGTGGGCTTGTTCAGCTTCTTTCCGCTTGCAGGCTTGGTGGACCATGTTACGCAGTTCGGCGAACTGCGATTTCGGGTCCCCGCCTTTCTGGAGGTAAAAATCAGCCCCGTAGTTAAGCGCCTCGATGGCCACCTGCTCCCGCCCGCGTCCGGTGAAGATGATAAAGGGGGTCTTGTCCCCGTCTGACCTGATCTTTTTGAGGAACTCGACACCGTCCATGGCCGGCATCTCGTAATCAGAGATGATTACATCGAACCGTTCCTGCCCTAATAACCGTAAGGCATCGAATGCAGAAGGGCAGGTTGTTGCCTTGAGCCCCTCATCTCGTTCGATAAAAATGCGGGCAATATCAAGAAGGGCCGGCTCATCGTCAACAAGAAGTATCCGGATCATTTGAAACTCGCATGACTCACTGTATCGCCCACAATACCTAGTAGTTACTTATTGGAAAATTTAAATAAAGGTAACTGTTAAAAAACGGTCGATGCAGATCAAAAACAGAAAATTCTGCACTTTTTTCGAACACGGGTCTTCGGTGTGTAGATGTCCGACTGGATAGTTATATCCCTTTCTGGCCGGAACATGGCAGGTCCGGGGGTGCCAGGTCGACCCTCCTAATCTCCCGTCAGGGGATTGTTCTTACTATCCTTTCCTTGTCGAGGAACCGCGTCATGGCATTGACTGCCAGGAGCAGGGCGACCGTGACGGCGAGGGTGACTCCTTCTCCTGCCCATGAAATGGTAAACCCAGGTCCGAGGAGTTCACTGGAGAAGCTGATCAGGAAGATAAGGCCAAAGATCACTGCGATGTTGATGATCTGGTTCTCCCTCATTCCGAGCAGCAGCTGGATAAACCCGAGCACCCCGACCCCGCAGGCGATAAATGCGGGCACCACGGTAACAAGATGCAGGATTATCGGCCCTGAAGGGATGAGGGTCTCTCCCTTCAGGAAACCTGCAATGATGATCATCAGTGCCGTGGAGACAAGTGTCAGCACGTAGGCCGGGATGAGCACACCGATGACTTTTCCAAGCCAGATCTCCTTTACGGGAAGCGGTCCGGCAAGGAGGGTCTCGATTGTCCCGTCCTGTTTTTCACGAAGAAATGTCTGCCCGGATAGAATATACCCGATAAGAAGCCCGATCATCAACCCAAATGTGAACAGCAGTGTATCAATCCCGATACCCGTGCCCGTTCCCCCGGTGGCCATCAGCGCCGGGCCTGATATTGCACCGAAAATAAGGGCCATGGCAAGTGCAGAGACCATCAGTTGCGTGTTATGCGTCAGCTGCCGGATTTCCTTTTTCGCAATAACGAAGACCCCGTTCATCATGATGCACGTCCTTTCCCCGGGCCCGCAACCGGTACCGGGTTTTCCTGCATCCCTCCGGCCTCGCGGACAACATCAAGATAGATCTCCTCAAGTGTCCGCTTTCGCCGCATTGCCTCCTCCACACCGAAGCCTTCTTTGATCAGCACTGCAAGCACCGGAGCCCCGCTTTGCCCGGAAAGTGTAACCTTAACACGACCGTGTTCATGCGAAGTCATGGTAACGCCAGGCAGCGTGTTAATGATGGCAACGGCCTGGTCCCCGAGGGTTGGGTCAGAGAGGGTGATTTCAAGCCCTGTACCTGATGGCTCTGCACTGAGCCGTTCGATTGAGTCATACGCCCTGATAGTCCCGTGGTGGAGGATTGCGACCTTCGAACAGACCCTGCTCACCTCGTCGAGGTTATGGGAATTTAAAAATATCGTCATCTCTTCCCCGGAAAGACCAACGATCAGGTCATGGACCATTTTCTGACCTTCGGGGTCGAGCCCGGATGATGGCTCGTCAAGAAAGAGGATTTCTGGCTTGTGGAGGATCGCCCGGGCCAGGCCGAGCTTCCGTTTCATCCCGGTTGAGAATATGCCGACGAGGTCGTCCCCCCTGTCTGAAAGGCCTACATATTCCAGTAATTCCCCGGTTCGTTTATCCGGGTCCGGGACCTCGTAGAGCTCACCATAGTACATGAGATTTTCACGGGCTGTAAACCGGTCAATGAGGCCGTTATTTTCAAACAGTACCCCGACACGTTTTCGTACCGCATCAGCGGTGTCGAGGGATTCCCCGAGGACAAGGGCCTCCCCTGAGTCCGGCCTGAGCAGGCCGAGCAGTATCCGCAGGGTGGTTGTTTTTCCTGCACCATTCGGGCCGAGAAATCCAAAAACCTCCCCCCTTTCAACTGAAAAACTTATACCGTCAAGTACCCGTGAACCCTGGAAATTCTTGGTTACCGAACGGACTTCAATACTATTATTATTACTCATCAGGCACCGGTCCTACTGGATTAGTCCCGGTAATAACCCCGGGAACTATGAAAGGGGACTTCCTGCTCTGTCTATGTGCTGTCCATTTATTTAATACAAATATTTTTTCGCCCGCTTAAGAGTATTGTCCAGATACCAACCCCCATATAGGATGAGCGGGAAGGATTTCATCGAGGTAATGTGGGAGATGACTGATGCTGCTACAGGGAAAGGGCTTAGGAAAGCGACGTTTGCCGCCGGGTGTTTCTGGGGTGTGGAAGCCGTATTCCGAAAAATGAAAGGGGTTATATCGACAAGGGTCGGCTACACCGGGGGACAACTGGAAAACCCGACATACCGTGATGTCTGTACGGGTACGACAGGACATGCCGAGGCCGTGGAGATCAGGTACGATCCGGCGATCGTGTCATTTGGGCAACTGCTTGCCGAGTTCTTCCGGATCCATGACCCGACTACCCCTGACCGGCAGGGTCCGGATTATGGGAGTCAGTACCGTTCTGCGATTTTTTACCACGATGATTCACAACGGGAAGCTGCGGAGTCGTCAATTATTCAGGTGGAGAAGAGTGGCCGCTACCGGCAACCGGTTGTGACCCAGGTAATTCCGGCCCGGGAATTTTTCGAGGCCGAGGAGTATCACCAGCAGTACTTCGAGAAGAACAAGGGTGCACGGTGTCATATTTAATAAGATGAGGTTCTGTTGATCTCCTCACAAAGTTATCTTCTGTAACAGGGTATTTCCAGGTTAATCCATGTTCCCTGGGCCCATGTCCAAAAGGTCCGGCGTATTTTCGGTAACGATAGAGACTGCTCGCAAATCCCTGAAACCTCATGTGGACCTACCTCCAAAATATCTTTCCCGGATGAGGCAGGGGGATATTCATTCACCTGTTGTGCCAAATGGCGGCTGATTTGTGGCCGTTTTAAAAATCCACCAACCAGTAACCATCATCACAATGATCCCTACCTGAATTATTACAATCTCCGTGTTGTAAAAAACAACGTTTTTTTACGCAGTCTTGTTTTTTCACCCGGGAATTAAAACGTATCATTCTTTATTTTTTCCCTGGCGAAGTAACAATCAGTAAATAAAATATCGGGTTTACTTCCCTGTCTTATCACCTTTTATCACTACTACTATTCCCGTCTATTTCACTTCCGGCACCCATGACATGCTGGAAAACAAGTTTGTAGTCATTAAGTTTCTGGCGGATGTGGGTTTTTCCAGTTTCCGTAGGGCAATATAATTTGGATTTTCCTGACATCCTGATCTCGAGGTACCCGTTGTCCATCAGATCGTGGAGGAGCGTATAAACCCGTGCCTGCGGAATAAGCACCTTGTACCTGCTATGGATCTCATGGACGATATCATACCCGGAAATTGGTTTAGACAGAAAAGAAAGTACCACCGGTTCCAGCGACTTTTTTACAACATCATCGATGGTTGACTGGGGTACAACGGAGACCGATTCGGTAGGGAATGTATGCTGGGCAAACGAAAGCGTCGTTTCTTTCCCGGTTGAAACAATGATCTTGGGAATACCCGTTGCCAAGGATTTTATCAGGCTATGATCAATTTTTCCGATATTCAGGGCAAAGATCCCGGATATGGGAAAACCCTTCTCCTTTTTTGAAAGAAGTAATTTTTTGATGGCCAGGATATCATCAAACTCTTCAGTTTCAGAAAAATCGAGAAGTATTTGCAGGGACGTCATCTGGTCTCCGTACAACAGGGATTCCGTGCACTTTTCAAGGACCTGCAACAGGGAAAATACTTCGTTTCTTTTTAACCGGTGAGTGAAAAGTTCCTTTTTCCGGATCTCATTTGGAAAGTACTTCTGGAGTGTCGAATGGAAATAGGCAAAAAGGTTTCGTCCTCCCTTTTTCAAACCCTCTTCCAGTGCAAATTTAAATATCGGTTCTTTCGTGACCTGGTCAGTGTACAGGAAGAGAACAATATCGGTGAAAATATCTTTTAACAGGACTGTTTTGATTTCCGGCAGATCGAGATAGGCCAGGCCATCAGGGACCGGTTGTCCTCCTCCAATCCCATGGAAATCTTTTTCCCATGCTTTTTTTCGCAGCTCCTGTTCTTCCAGCTCTGTTGCCCGCCGGAACAATGCCACTTCAATGGCGGCTTTTATTTCCAGTTCATTGAAGGGTTTTACAATATAACCGTAAGGCCTGACATGTTTTGCCTTTTCAATGATCGTATCATCCGCGTATGACGTGACAAAAACAACCGGTATATTCAGTTCCCCGGTAATGATTGTTGCTGCTTCGATGCCATTCATCTTTCCCGGCATCACGATATCCATCAGCACAAGGTCAGGCTGGAGACGCCGGGCCATGTCAATAGCGTCTTCGCCGGAAGCTGCCATGCCCACAACGGTATATTCCATTATAGTTAACCGTTTTTCCAGCTGCATGGAAATGATCGCTTCATCATCAACAACGAGTATTTTCGACATAAGGTTATGGCTCCGTTAGCATCACTGGGAAATCTATAGAGACTTCCGTACCATTCCGGCTCTTAAATAATACTGAGCCCTTCAACTGGTGCTGCACAATGGTCCTGATCAGCGTGACGCCGAGACTGTTTGAACGGCCGATATCAAAATTTTCCGGTAATCCGATTCCGTTATCACGGATGGTTATGTTGATCCGGTCGTTCTCCCGCATTACGGTGATATCAATGGTACCGTTATTCCGCCCTTTGAACGCATGTTTATACGCGTTCGAGAGGATTTCATTAATCACCAGTGCGCAGGGCAGGGCCTGGTCTACCGGCAGAAATACTTCCCCCGGGTTAATGGTGCAGCTGATTTCATCCCCTGAATGAGAGAAAACATTTGATAATGCGGTTACCTGGTCCCTGCACTGGTCTGTTATGTCGATTTTCCCCATCTGTTTACTTTCATAAAGCCGGGTATGGATTTGTGCCATGGTCTGTATTTTAAGCATGATATCGGTCAGAATACTGTTTGTCGATTCATCCGGAGAACCCATCCGGGTCATATCCAGCAGGCCGGATATCAGCTGGAGATTGTTCTTGACACGGTGGTGGATCTCGCGAAGCAACGTCTCTTTCTCGGAGACCAGTGCCGCAAGAGAGTCGCGATTTTCTATCAGTTCTTTTTCGATCCTGCCCCGTTCGATAGCATAGCGCAGGGAGCGGGCAATTGACGGCCCGTTCATCTGACCTTTGACAAGATAGTCCTGTGCACCCTCTTTGAGTGCCGTCAGACCGGTTTCTTCATTGTCGAGCATGGTCAGAACCACGATCGGTACTGACCCTGCCTGATCCCGCGCCCGGCGTAGCGTGTCGAGTCCCTGGCTGTCGGGAAGCCCAAGGTCCAGGAGAATAATATCGAATTCCCTCTTCTCAAAGCACGGTTTTGCAGCCGATAACCGGTCTCTCCAGACAATATCAAAAGACGATCCTTTTTGATCGGACAACATTTCACGTATCAACTCCACATCGGCGGGATTGTCCTCGATCAAAAGAATCGTCACGAGCTGCACCTTACTTTTTCGACGGGAGTGTTACAACCGAGAACCAGAAGTTCTCAAGCGACCTCACAACCTCAACGAATTCCGTAAATTTTACGGGCTTTTTTATATAGCAGTTCGCATGGAGCCGGTATGATTCAAGGATATCCTTGTCGTCCTTTGAGACCGTCATGATGACGACAGGGATATATTTCAGCTCACTATCCGCCTTGATCTCTGCAAGGACTTCACGCCCATCTTTTTTTGGCATATTAAGGTCGAGCAGGATGATATCCGGTGTCGGGGCCGAGGCGTACCGCCCTTTCTTGCGGAGATAATCCATCGCTTCCACGCCATCATGCACTACATTCAGGACGTTGCAGAGTTTATTATCCTGAAATGCCTCCTGGGTAAGAGCGACATCTGCAGGATTGTCATCGACCAGCAGGATTTCGACCGGTCGTAACCACTGTAATATCTTTTCATTTTCATTCATTGTTTGTCTCCTTCCTTCTTTTTGGAATGGTGAAATAAAATGTCGATCCCGAACCGGGGACCGGCTCGGTCCAGATCGTACCGCCATGTTGTTCTGCTATTCTCTTGCAGATTGCAAGGCCTATCCCTGTTCCGGGGTATTCGTCCCGGGTATGGAGGCGCTGGAAAATCTTAAAAATCCGTTCCGCATACTGTGGATCGATACCAATGCCGTTGTCAGAAACGGAAAAGATCCAGCTCTTCTCATCCTGTTTTGCCGATATATGAATATTCGGAGTAACGCCGGGTTTATGGAATTTGATCGCATTGCCGACCAGGTTCTGGAACATCTTGGTGATCTGTTCCTGGTCTGCGTAAATTAAGGGAAGAGGATCGCTTGTAATGACCGCATTGTGTTCTTTGGTGGCAACCTGGAGATCGCTGAGCGCCAGGTCAAGCGATGTATTACTATCAGTCATTACATATTCGTGTACCTGCGTCTGGACACGGGAATAGGTTAACAGGTCCTGGATCATCTGCTGCATCCGCAGGGTTCCTTCGGTAATGAAGTCGAGATACTTGTCCGCCTTTTCGTCGATTTTTCCGTGATAACGTTTTACTAAGAGTTCGGTAAACCCGGATATTGCCCTGAGGGGTTCCTGCAGGTCATGGGAAGCGACATAGGCAAACTGCTGGAGTTCGATGTTGGACCGAGCTAGTTCTGCGGCTTTGAGGACGAGGTCCTCTTCCAGTTTCTTTCGAACAGTAATGTCCCGGATGTTGCACTGTATGACCTTCTTGTTGTTCACCGTATAGACGTTACTGAGGAACTCAACGGCTATCCGCTTCCCACCTGCGGTTTCGATCGGCATATCTTCGTACCGCACGTATTCCTTGCGCTGTAGTTCTTCGAAGTTTTCTTTATTGGCAACGATGTCCTTGAACAGCCCGATCTCCCATATTTTCTTTCCAAGGAACTGGTCACGTGAGAATCCCAGCATGGTAATTAAAAACGGGTTTACTTCGACGATCTGCCCGGTATCAGCATCGAGAATGAGAATACCGTCCTGTGCTGTCTCAAAGAGACGACGGTACCGGATTTCTGAAGCCACCTGTGCTTCTTCTGCCAGTTTGCGCTCAGTATTGTTCCGGATGTTGCACTGTATAACCTTCTTATTATTCACCATGTAGACGTTACTGAGGAACTCCACGTCAATCCGCCGCCCATCTGCAGTTTCCAGGGGCATATCTTCGTACCTGATATACTCCTGCAGTTTCAATTGTTCGAAGTTTTCTTTGTTGGCAACGATGTCCTTGAACAGCCCGATCTCCCATATTTTCTTTCCAAGGAACTGGTCACGTGAGAATCCCAATAGGGCAATCAAAAACGGATTTACGTCAGTGATCTGCCCGTCATCAGCATTGAGAATGAGAATGCCGTCCTGTGATGTCTCAAAGAGTCGCCGATACGGGATCTCAGAAGTAATTTTTGCCTCTTCTGACAGCCGTAAACGCTCCTCACCCGCTCGCAACGCCGTTTCTGCGGCTCTGATATCAGAAATGTCGCTGATTGCCACCCTGACCTTTACGTTACCATCGCCCGCGCCGGTGAGCCGGATACTCTCCAGCTGGGCAGGGAACGTTGCCCCGTCACCCCGTTTGAGCACCATGGTGGCACTGAGTCTCTCTTCGGACTGCATAAGATTCATGAAATACCGGTCCCATGTTTCAAGCTCTCCAGGAACGATCCATCTCCTGAACCGTGCATTATTGAGTTGGGTCCGGTCAACTCCAAGGAGCACCGCAACGGTGAGGTTCGCCCGTGAGATCATTGCCGTATCAGTCAGCGTTAGATAGCCAACCGGGGCGAATTCGTACAGGTCAAGGTACTCATCCCGTGATTCCGCAAGGGCGAGCTGCACCCTCATGAGCTCCTCAGCCTGTGCTTCAAGCTCGATCTGGTGTACCTGAAGGACATGGATAAGTTCCTGAAAATCCTGTATTTTCGCACCGGGATTGACCGTATAGGGACCTTTTGGTTTCTTTTCAGCCGCATCATTCAATGAGATAATGCCGGGTGAAGCAACAGGTGATTTCTTTTTTTTCGTTTCTTTTGTATTGGCTGCCATTTCAGTTTCCCTCCCTGTTGCTGGTGCTTTGGGGGCGAGGCCGGTTATTTCTCCTTACTACACCAGGAGTTAAAGAAAATAGAGTGTACGTCTGTCCACTATACAGCATTGTTAAGGCGGTTCCTTTTATTATGGCTTTCCAGGAATTCTCTGGCCCTTTATCGTCTCTCTATTTTAGTTCTGTACAAACATTTCCCCTTTATAGACCGGATTTTACATATTTCCTGTATTTCATGCAGTTGCCGGTTAATTTTTTGGGAGCATGGTTCTTATACAGAGGAGAATGTTATAAATTACCTGATAAGGGTTCTCCCAGTTTATAAATTTTGCAACGTTGGACCGGACATTAAATCCTTGCAGATACGGTGAACTATTACAAAAAATTACCCGGTTACGTTTTTTTTACGATACTCAAGGAATTGTTAAAAGCCGGGTTGCGAAACCTGAATGGCATTTGTATATCTCGTGTTTAGTGTTATGGAACGGGTGTGTTCCAGCAAATTAAGACCGGAAATTTCGGATTTTAATTCATATTTTGCAACACCCGGGTAGTGGTATATACTCACCCACTCCATGGTGTTTGTCTCTGATAAGATTATAAAAATCATATTATAAATAATAAAATATTTTTAAAGATCGTGTCAGGGAAAGGGAGTTTTTAACATGAAAGAAATAATCAAAGACGCACCAGGGAAGGTGCAGGTAACTGTATTAAATGAGACACCAGACCGGATGGTAAACACCGGAATTGCTGGTGCAGATCATCTGAAAATCCAGACTGCCGAAGCACTGGAAGATGCTGCCCGTAAGCTACGGATGTCTGATGTATCAGCCAGGGATGAGGACGTACAACGAATCCTGCAGAATGTCGAAGACCGGGTAAACCAGTTCAAGGCAGATATTGGTACACAGTACCAGAACGTGGAAGCAGGGTATCATAAGACAGTAGAACCGGTAGAAAACCTTATCATCGATCATCCAATTCCTTCTGTTCTGGTCGCAGCCGGTCTCGGTGTCATCCTGGGCATGTTCATATTCAAACCACGTGACTAACGAGGGATTGTATGCAAACCAGTGCCGGGATTGAAGAACAGACGATAGAATCAGAGTTAGCCAGGACAGTTAAATACATAGACCTCTACATGCAGCAGAAGATGGATCTGTTTCTGCAGCACTATGTATTTGAACCGGTAAACTTTCTGATCCGGCAGATCATGTACCTGTCGATCGTTGTTACCTTGCTGGTAGCTGGAATCGTCGTCCTGTTGATTGGTGTGATCCTTTACCTGGCAACGTTTGTCCCGCTCTGGACAGCACTGTTCATCACAGGTGCCATATTATTGGGAATGGGCGTAATTTCCTCCTACATACTCATATCAATGAAAATCGTCCTGAAAACCCCGATTGCCACGGAGGCGGTACTACATGAATAAACGTAGGCAGGTCACTGAAGAAGACCTCCTCATCACGGAAGCGTTGATTTCGCAATCTTATAGTCAACTGAAACAGTCAGTCATCCAGGCTCCATCCAGGATGTACCAGTCAATAAGCCAGACTGCACGTGAGCACCCCTATGAAACTGCCGCTGCAGGTGTTGTTGCAGGGGTAGCCGTGGGTGGGATCATCAAAATGAAGTCATCTGGTGCCTCTGTACCGAGAGCACATGAACGAGTCAGGGTCACCATAGAGAAGGACACGAGCCGCCAGGATCTCATGCGTGAGATGCTGCCGATCATCATACCGCTTGTTGCCCCGTATCTCGAAGGCTTTATCCAGAAATATATTGGCGGGATCCCATCCGTGGAACGCGTATAACGCGTAATCTTTCTGGTAGGAAATTGTATTTTATTTTTATACGCGGGACCTTGCTCCTTGCTTTCTCCAGCCGGACAGAGGGCTTGCGCAGAATAAAAATTTCTGCGTCTTCACCCTTGCACGTATCGCGTAGGGGAAATTACCCGCTATTTGTTGAATCGCGCGATGTATCTCCCAGTTCTGGTCGTCCGGTATTCGCAGACACAAATCATATGTAATTATATATCTCTTAATCTCCTCAACCCGATAGATGCTGTTGTATGAGCTGCAACAACACTGCAGCCCGGGAGAAATTATGGCAAACAAAAGTCCATTAATTATCGTCCTGGCGGTATTTACACTCCTTCTGTTCGCAGGGGGAAATGTAATGGCCCAGACGATCACCATCAATGGTGATGTATCGCAGGAGGACTCGCTCGTATGGACAATCTCGAGCGACGCGTTAGACGGAGTACTCGTTCCAGGCGAAGTCCAGGCCACGACTACCTACGGTGAAAACACACACTCAACGGGTGGCAGCACGAGTTACATCAAGAATTTCAACCTGAACACAGGAAATGTAGTTCTCGGCCAGAATAATGTCGACGTCCAAAAAATCATCACATTCGATGGTACCACCGCTCCGAACGGGAACGGTCGCATAGTTTCAGAAGAGTCAATCGGTATTGACACGATGGGCCTGCCTGGCAGTTCATCGACATGGCCAGCATTCCACAGCAATATTCAGGCCGGGGGCTCGTTCGATCTCCTGCGGGGTTCAGTCGCAACAGCAGCACAATCCCGCACCGTATCGGCAGATCCAAACACCCCTGTGAGCCTCAATTACTATATCAACCTGCATGGGACACCGACCCGCACAGGGGCATACCTGCCTGCAATCGGTTCAGTCAACTCGTTCATGAATGCTCACGGCGAGTATGCAAGGGGTAACAGCACACAGAAGTCATCTGACCTGGTCTACTCACACAGTTCCGGGGCAAGTGGCCTGATAACTTCCTTCACGGACAGCATAAAATATCAGTCAGGATTAACCCTGTTCTGATAACCAAAGAAGAATATTCCAATAATTTCTTTTTACGCCCTTTAACAAAAGAGATCTCATTTCCGATCAGGTGAATTCCTGGCTGCCAAACTCCTTTGTGGGAATATATGGTTTATTCCTGACAGAAAAAAGAAGATCCTGATCCCTGTATCAGCTCGCTGCAGCGTCCAGCCCCTTTTTCAGGGCGGGCAAAAGCCCCACGGAAATGTTCACTTCGCTGGCAATATTTTTAGTCAGGCTCTGTTGCCGGGTCCGCTCTGCCGAAGTTAGTTCCCGTACATCCCCCAGCCGTTGAATCTCGAAGATCCGGTCCCGTTCCCGCTCCGCGATAAGAAGGTGATTGTAAAACGTTACGGTATCCTTTGCAATATTCCGGTCCATTTTAGGGATGTCCCGCTGGTAGGCGAAATACAGGCCATTGTCCGGATAGATCGGGGCGGCCTGGACAAAGATGTACTTATCATCGGGGTTCGCCACGAATCCCTGGTCTATTGATATAAGATAGTCCTCCATCGTTGAAACATCGAGATAGAGTCCCTCGGCAGTGTCGCTCCGATCCTTGGCCAACGACGAGTTCCAGAGGAAAAGCGAGTTGGCAAGGTAACCGCTCGCACCGATAAGGACCCCGATGACGAGAATGATAATCTGGGTCTTAGTGTTTTCTTCCATGTGATTCACGTGCTTTGTTGTCCTTTCGGGGAACCTGATGTTTTGTCAAATAAAGGGAGGATTTCCCGGTGCCTCCAGGGTTACGATGCAGGGGTTTAGCAGGCTTATTCGAATCCCGCCTGTCGTCATAATTCTCCAGTTCGTGAGTTTTCCCAAGACTGAATAATAATCGATCGGGCAGTTGTCATACCGGATGGTTGTTTTCGTTATATGGTAACTCACATTGGCCGGGCGTCTATCTCGCGTGGAATAAGTTTCTGTAGAAGCATATCCGGTATCTGCTTCGAGGTATGTACAGCCATATCGAAGTAAGCCTGGTTATCACGGTCACCTTTATAGGTAAGGTCTATCTTGAAGATGGTATCCGTCAACCTGATTGATCCGAGTGAATTGACGGTTGCACGTCGCTCAGCAATTGTTCTGGTCTGCCCGTTAATGAGTTTTTGGCGGTCACCATCAATATCCGTGATGAGTTCACCCTGGTACGAGAGCACACTGACGTGAGAGTTCCCTATAGCTATTGCCTGGCCTTCGGGGAATGTAACGCTGTACATAGTAGTGTAGGGTAATACGTTCCCTGGCGTTACGTCCGTAACTGAAACAGACAGCGTCATGTAAGCCACAACGACAACAAGGAGTGCAATGACAATGAGGGCGATTACGATGGTTAAACCCATGCCGGTCCCACCCTTTTTCTGTTCGCGTCCACGTTCCTCCTCCAGGCCCTTTTTCCGTCCTTTTTCCTGTTCCCGTTCGCGTTCCCGCTGTTCGTCCTGCTCTTTTTTCTTTCCTTGTTCCTGGGCAAGTTTCCGTTCCCGGGCCTGCTCATCATCCTGTGTTGATATATCAGTCATTTCATCTCTCCATATTTTTATGAATTATTTTCATCATTCTCGTAAATGCAGTTCATTGTTTATCAGATGTCATTTTTTATCCAGAGGCATTATCCCGTGATGTCACCTGTGCCAACTGGCCACACGAGAACTGACCTTCATATAGGGCGGATGCATGTATACCTAACCCGATATTCCAAAATTTGGAACTACGATGTTATCTTTATGAACTTTTCGTGCAGGTTGATTAAAGAAGGAAACGGGGTTTAAATCGGAAAATCCGGAATGAAATGCAATCTTTCCCATGTCCTTTTTACAGGCTTTGAAGATTTTTTTTATTCTTCCCAATGACCTGAATTCCGGATGACTCATATTTTGCAACAACGGGTCAGGTATATATCGTCCCATGCGACATGGAGGCATAGAACTGGATCCGGATGAGCGATCATGACTGAAAAAATCCAGGTCGCTCATCCACGGGCTAACGTTTCGAATATGGAATACAATCGAGACATGGAGGGATTAATTATGAGATTGGCCTCATATCTTCCATGTTTCGAAATGTTACATGCAGAGGAAACAGGTATGTTAAAATTATTAAAATTGTATGCAGTTATGGCGCTTCTTGGTACATTAGTCTTAGTGCTCCCGGCAAGTGGGGCTCTTTTTACGATCCCCCGGGGGGGCACAGCCTTCATAGGTGAACAGGGCCTTGATATCACCCAGACCGGGACAACAAGCAGCACGATGATCGGCTGGTTTGGGAACGGGAATAATGGTACGTACGGGGTACCGGTAGCAACAACGTCCGTAGGTGATGCTAAAAATTTCTATATTGCACCTTCGGTTTTTAGTGGTAAAACCGGACCATGGTATAACCTTTCCAGTAAAGAGCTAGCATTTTACGTGGAAGATCCAAGCCTGACTATTAGGATTTTCGATGAGACTTCGAATTTTGAACTGACGGGTGCGAACATGTATGTGCCGAAAGGAGACCAGGTGGGTTACAGGGTTGATACCAACCTCGTTCCCATCGCGAACAGGCCCGGTATTACAATGTTTCCCATAACAATTCACGTCAGGACGCCCAACGGAAACGAGCTTGCAGAGGTATCCAATTACCCGCTGAAAGATATCATGATCAGCTCATCACCATTTTCGACAGGCCCTGTATGGGATACAAGCACGTATGCCTCAGGCACCTACACGGTCTGGGCAGTTTGTAATGTAAATAGTATGAAGGATAATTACCCTGTTGATGGTAAGACCGAGACCCCTCAGACGGCCAATGTCCAGATTAGTAGTTCAAACCCACTCATCATATCATCGGTTACACCTACCCTGACAAGCGTGTTCAGTACGCCTCGACCCAGCCCGGTTGCAACAACAGAGATGAAAACGGGTCCTGTAACAGAAATCAGGACCACGGTACCTCCGACGGCGGCCCTTACCTCTTCCCCGGCAAGCCTGCCTCCTGCAACCACCAAGGCCCCGGGACCGGATGTTGTCTTCATTATAGGTGTATTAGGGTTAGCCACTCTCGTTATGTGGGGACGGGATTAACGCGGATAATATACATAAATATGGCCTATTCCCACCAGAATTCTTTTTAAGGTTTGATCCAAATTTTGCAACAGCGGGTCAGGTATATATGGAACACTGCTATATTGTGATTATCTCTGGTAAGTTTATATAAAATATATTATAAAATGTATTTTTTAAAATACTGTCAGAGCAGGAGACAGAAAATAATGACTAACACTGTAACATCAGAAACTGCAAAAGCCACCGGAGATGCCCGGGTTGCTGCACAAACCGCATATGACAATTCAAAGGTCCCCCACACCACACACAGCGATGTGGCCAAATCCATCCACCAGGTGAAAGATGCAGGGGTACAGGCCCACAAAGTATCAGACGACGCAAAATACGAGGCCCAGAAAGGCGCCCATGACGAAGTAAAGGTTACTGTTGCTACCCCGCACAAGGATGCAGACCTTACCTCTCATGCTCCATCACATAACCCAAAGAGCGATGTCCAAAAAGCTGCTCCTGGTGTTAAAGTCGGGGCAACCGATGTCGTACCGGCAATGAATAAGAAATAATCGTGATGTAAAGAATGACGGGTTTAATCTTGATCACGGTAATTTTTCTTGTCTATCTGCTATGGTTTTTCTATATCAGTGGTACAGGTAAAAGCCCGCTTCTCAATGGAACCTGCTCTATGACCCGGAGTCCTCCCCGGTATAAAAGTCATAATTACGTTCATATTGTAGCAGAATCCCTGGGAAATTAAAAAGCAGACGATAGGATCCTGGTGATGCAACGCATGAAAAGCCTGCATCTACCGTTAAACCCGTTTTTCCATTCGGACTAAAAACAGTACTATGACAAAAGAGATTTTACAATCGGAAATACAGTCTCCTATAGATAATGAAATGACTGAAATATCTCAAAGAATTATGATGGAACTTGAATCCGCAAGTTCTAAGGATTTGTCAGAAGCCAAATATGCAAAAAAGATATTGCAGTTATCAGATCTTAATTATACGAAAAATATATTCCACGAGATAGAGTGTGTTCCGTCCGGAGATGAGCGCGTCATCGAAAAACGGGCGGTAATAAAGGCATTGTTGCTTTCTATGTGGTTGCAGAGACTTTATTTTATTATCAGGTCCGCTCTTATGTCGGTTCTGGCAGCGGTCGTCACATTCATTTACGTATCGTTTTTTGGCCAGATAGGCGTGGCTCTGGCACTTGCCATGGGCATGCTTATATTCATAATCGGGTTGATTGTAACAAGATTATTTGATAAACAAACCGTCAGAGTAACAAAATATATCGTTATACGAATGGCCGACCATAAAAAGATCAGGGAATTTATTATGAATCACCTCTAGGTAAACAGAAGGCCTGTAATTTCATCACATTTCCGACAGATCAATTATTTGCTCTTGATTTATCCGGGCGGGTAAGATGACGAAAGTTTCGCCAATACAATCTATTCGTTTATCATTGTCCAGATTTCCGCAGCCCTCATTGCATTCCTCCTCTACCTGATGTTTTATTATTTTCCGGGTGTAAATGATCCACTCCTGCTCGAAACCCTGATTGGTGCTGCCATATGATCCTGTTCATCGGTGCCCGACTGGTAAAAACAGGTTGTGGTTGCGATTCACTTGGTCATGATGATGATCGGCATCTTTGCCGGTGTCCAGTTTGGGCATTGCAGGTTTCATCATTGGCCTGATGCGTGTTGCGCTCGCAGTAACCGGATAAAAGAGGGGACGCAGTATCAGGTGCGATTTCGTGTGGATCCGTTAGACCGTGTTATGTACCAATGGTTGTTCCCGGACTAATAACCGGTAATAAAGGTTTTAAATCAAATTTTGCAATACCGGGTCAGGTGTATATACTCCGATACTATATGTTGCTTATCTCTGGTAAAAATTAAAATTCTATGAAATATCCCATTGAAATTCATATCAGGGAAAGGAGTTGGAAATATCATGACTGACAATTTAAAAGTAGAAGCCTACAAGGCCATAGATAACGCCAATGTTGCTGCACATGCAGCATATGATGATGCAAAGGTCGCTACGCATAACGTACTCAAAGATGCAGAAAGTGCATCGGATGATGCAAAAATCGGCGTTCATAAGGTAGTTTCTGATGCAAAAATCGCGGCCCATGAAGCCGGATCAGAATTGAAGAAGAAATAACCAACGGAGGTGAAAGAATATGGATTTAATCTGGCTCGCGGTAGTATTCCTTATACTGGCACTCGTGTTCTACATTCTTGGTGCAAGAGGGATCGCCGGGTTCAGCATGGAAATAGCGAAGATCCTTGTAATTATCTTCATAATAATCGCGGTTATAACCTTCCTGTTTGGCCGCCTCTGAACCTTTTTAAAAAGGTTCACTTGTGCAACCTAAAAACAACAGATAAAAAACAAGAGGGTTTTTTCCCACGCTATTGGGGGAACTGGAACTCCTTCCTGTTTTTTACTTTCACAGTAACCTTGCCCCTGACTGGTAGGTCATAGCCTTGGTGAATGACTTTATGTACCCGTTTGCTGTGGATTTTTCTTCACTAGAGAGATCAGACGCCTTCGTCAGGCTGCTGCCACTTCCACCCTGCAGATGCAGTTTCATGTACGCCTGGACAAGTCC
Source organism: Methanomicrobiales archaeon (assembly GCA_037137755.1). Classification (GTDB taxonomy): domain Archaea; phylum Halobacteriota; class Methanomicrobia; order Methanomicrobiales; family Methanospirillaceae; genus CAIKOD01. The sequence continues at coordinate 20,982 of JBAXJR010000005.1, forward strand.
GTAAGCCGGAATAGTCCCGCTTGCGGTATTAACCCCGTGAGCATTCATGCTGTAAGCTAATGCGACCGGTATGTCCTGGGATGCCACGACCGTCCGGCTGGATGCCTGCGACGAGAGAGAGATTATGTTGCTGTCCACGTGGCTTCCCGCCTGCGCAATGTTACAGTATGCAGGAAGTGTGCTTATGCTGGACGCCCCGAACGGACAGAGGAACTGTCCTGCAGCTGATGTTGGCATGCCGACGGTATCGATAAGCAGGCTCTCATCAGAGACCATGTTTCCACCGTTGAGACCCTCAAAGGTTATCTGACGGTTTGATTCAACATTACTCTGTGAGACGGCCTTGTTCCCGGTATCGAGAGCGAAGTCCTTCACATACACGGTGTGCCCGTTCATCGCATTGGTATTTTCGGAGTATACCGTGGTCTGGACTACTTCCCCGTCGGATAACGGGGGGTTGTCCTGCATTGAGCCGCTGCTGGAAGTCCATGCAACGTCTGCTACGTTACTCGCGGACCCGATGACATCGATATAGGTCGTCGTTCTGATACCCTGGATTTCGGGTGTCTGGTTCACGCCATCTGCCGATACACTGATGCTGAGCGTTGTAAGCACCAGGACGACAGACAGAATACAAAGTATTCTTTTTCCGATTTTCATTAACGCCTCCTGTTTTTTTGCTGATCAGCAAAGGTACGCTTTGAGATGGTGCATGAATAGGTTTCCATTAGTGACAGTATTTTCCCGCACGGAACGGCCCCGGATTACAATTTTTTTCAATCCGGTACACTGTTGTTCAAATAAAACAACACGGTAAGCGTGGATGGCTGGACGATATTCACGATAATTTCCCGGGTTCAGGGATAAACCCCACGTTTCGTCAAATTACTGTCTCCTGTGGTCGTTGTTCAACATCCGGGATCCCCCTATCGGACAGGTATAACCCGCACCATGGCAGACCTGCATCAGGGACGAAAAATATCGTGCAAAAAATGTAAATACTCTTACCAGCGAGCTTTTCGCTGGAGGCATCTCCGGTGCAGGCACGGACGTAAACGTGTTTTGGACCCGCCATTCCTCCATGGGGCACACCGGTGACGTGGTATCATCCTGACCTGTCCGGAAATCTCTTACCTCAGGTCCCGGCACAGGTCCGCCTGTTTGTTCCAGGACGGTTCAGGCAGTCAGGTTTCTTCTCTCCCCGTTTTGCACCGTCCGGGTCATCCTTGCGGTACCTGACCTGTCGTGCATCTTCAAAATTCCATTCTTCCGCGATAAGGCGGTTCTCCCGTAATTTCTGGATGGCATACCTGACCGTGCGGGGAGACAGCCCGGTCAGCGAGATAATCTCCTTGTTCGTGAAGGCCTTGCCTGCACTGAGCAGCGAGAGCACTATCCATGAGGAAGGTGGCAGTTTCATTCTTTCTTCTCCTCGGAATCCAGCCTCGTTACGGGACTTGCGGTATCCCGTAACCGTGGCGGTATTGTATGAATACTAAGAAGATCCCGGGTATAAAAAAATAAGAAGATATCAGGGGTTCATTCCTTGAACCCAGCGGTTATAGCCTGTTATATGCTCAACCATAAAGGATTTTAACACCTTTTACTTTCCTGTATTTCATGAAAAGGTACCGGGCGCATAGTCTGGTATCAACGTACACGGGCCGGCATGTAACCCGCATATCTTATACAGGAGTGGTCTGTTCATATTCAGGCCTTTCATGGACAGTAATTTCACCGTTAAGGGCGCTGATGACCTTAATCCGTTCGGTTGCCTGTGCAACCAGCTGGTCAAAATCAATCCTTTCTTCTGCAGCGATTATTTCTGCAAGATTGGCCGCGGTAGATGGCATCGCGGGGACTGCCCTGCAGCAGAGGTCACCCGGCTTCTGGTTGAATGTCCCAATCCGGCGGGCGATCGTGACGATCTCTCCTTTATCATAGGTCACGAGCGGCCTGATGACGGGAATATTCACCGCCTGCGAGATGACCGCAAGGTTGGACAATGTCTGCGAGGCGACCTGGCCCAGGTTTTCCCCGGTAACAATCACCTCTGCATTCTCTCCGGGCATGAGTTTTGCAGCAACCCGGAACATGAACCTCTTACAGATGACACAGATATACCGTTGCGGGACCCCTTTGGACATCGCGTCGTAGAGCGGGGACGAGTCCACGACGAGCATCCGGAGCGGGTATCCCTTCACCCAGAGCGAAAGGCGCCGGTGGTTTTCTACGGCCCCGGCAGCAGTCGCACAGCCTGCCCATCTTCCTGCATCCATGTTGAGGTGGACCATTCCGCACCCCCGTTTCATCATCATCCAGGACGCAACGGGAGAATCAATCCCTGCTGAAATCAGGCCCAGTGCATTTCCCTGCGTACCAAACGGGAGACCTCCCGGTGCGGGGATCCGGTGGTCGTAGACAAATCCCCCGTTTACGCGTGCTTCGATAAATACCTCGTATTCGGGGTGCGAAAGGTCAACCCGTGCCCCCGGCTGATCATCGAGCAGCACCCCGCCGATGACCCTCCCGAGCTCCTGGCTGTCAGGGCCACCCGACCCCTTCTCCCGTTTCGCCCTGACTGCAAACCTTATTCCCGCCTTTAAGTGTTTCTGTCCGAGTGTCCTGGCCACTCTGCCAAGTTCTTCCGGGGTATTATTGGTGATAGTTGCGACACTGACATCAACCACCCCGAATACCCTTGCGACCTCGGCCGCAATCTTACGCGGATGGTCCCCGTAGATGAGTATTCTCCCCCGCGGGGTCTCATGCCGGAAGGACAGCCCGGCAGCGTCAAGTGACCGTTTAATGTTCCGTATAAGGAGACCGATGAAATGTCGCTTGACCGGCTCACTTTTCAGAAAGAGTTCACCGTACCGGACCATTACCACCGTCTGTTCTTCCACTGATACCACAGTATCCCGCCAGGGATTCACCGTTCCCTGTCTTTGGGGATTGTATGTACCTTATCTGCCTTGTAAGTTTGTTCCGTGGGACAGGAAGTGGAAAGAAAATTTTTCAGGAGATGTTAACGTCCTGTGTATTTTAAAAGGAGAAGAAATACGTATGACAGGAGGGGATTTCACCCCCACTATTGCTCCACCCCCAAAAAAGATATTCTGTGGGCATGGGTCAACAGTCGGACTCCTGAAAATTTATGAGATTTAGACACCCTCCTGTATCCCAACCAGGGTCGCCAAATCGGCGGGGCGGAGCCCCGGGAGCGTGATTACATTTTGGATTAATCATACATCGTTTAAGTAAATCCATGAGTCTTAATACAGAACCATTTCTGGTACCATATTATCCATAGGTTTGCATCTGGCATCCCCATTCAGATCGACCCCTGGTTCCATCAGGATCATAAAAAATCCCGCCCGTTTCACCGGATTCTACCAGCTCTATACAGAAAATTCTTTAATTGGCGAGGATTAAATTGTACAGAATGGCAAAAAAAGCAAAATCGGCGGCTGTACCGGAGCCGATGAAACTGTTCTATATATTCTATAACCAGGAACGCTGGGATAACTGGCTGAACCGCCTGAGAGAGTCTGATTTTGAGGTGGCTGAAGATGCCGAAGAGATGCCTGAAGGGTTCCGGGCGCTCTACAATTTTGGCCAGGATATCACGGTATCCGTCCTTAAAATCATAAAACTCTACCAGAATGGCCGCTTCCCAAAAGAAGAGACGCTTGAGAGGCTCGCCCAGGTGGAATCTGTCATCATGTCCGCGGCCCCCGAGGACCAGATTGAAGAGATCGTGGAATCACTGCAGCTCTCCATGCTCGCACTTTTCGCCTCCTGCCGGATGTTTATCGAGGGTGGGTACCCGACAGACATCAAGGTCCTCGTAAAGGAAGGCCGAAAAATGATCGACGAGGACATGGAGAAAGCCCTCGGGATTGCAGCAAATATCGGTGCCAACGTTATCAACGGGGCTGCCTGCTGCGGGAAGTATGTCAAGGACGATATAGAGCAGCCGACCCTGTTCGACGAATGGTTAATTGAGATCGAGACGATGAACGAGGCGATGACCACCCTGAAGAACTTTGATGAGGATACCGGGGAAGAGAGTTGATTGCGGAAAAGGCACGGTTCAGAAGTGCAAAAAAGATCGAACGCCTTGTGGGATACCGGCTGCCGATGTCTGCGTTTCATGGCACGACCCTTGAAGCGATCTCGGCCCGGTTAAACTTTGATTACCTTGACCCGTCTGTCAGGGACCAGCTCCTCTCATTTTTTGACGATTTTCTCAAGTGCGACTGTAAAGAGTCCCCGCTTTGTGACTGCCCTGCAAAAAAGTTTGCGACCCTTGTCATTGAGCTCCGCGAAAGGGGCCTCGAGCACCGGCAGATAAGCAGTTATTTACTCGACGAATACGGGATTGATATGTATCCGACTGACCTCCTCTCTTTCCTTGAGGATTCGGTCCACGTTCTGGAAGCGGTCCGTGATATTGCGGGCCTCGATAAGCGGGTGGAACTTGAGAAGAAGGCTGACGAGCATATCGCCCTGATTGCCCGTTAACCCCTTTATTCCATCCCCTTCCCATTTTATTCATATTGTGTGCCGGCTCAAAGGCGGTCATTTCTATCGCCTTGTCCTTCCGGGGCAGGGTACTACTGTACCTGGCAATCTGCCTGATTCGTCCTGCCACCGGTGCCTGAAACGATCAGCTCATCAGCCTTGCAGCAGATATGGAAGGAGGAGTACCGGGTGCCATGGCACGTGAACTTGATGAGAGGGATATAGAGATCCTGCGTATCCTTGCGCCGGAATGCGAAGAGATGATCTGTTCAGGCTCGGGGGTTGAATTCCGCTCTATCCTGCCGCCTGTTGCCAACCACTATTCCAGGGATGAAGAGGATTTCAAACACCGCTTAATGAGGCTCACCGATGGTGACCTCTTATACCTGGTTGAAAAAATGAGGACTGGTGAGGAAAGTGTCGCGTGTGTACCACCGGAATATGCTGATATCCTGATCGGAGAGATCGTATCCCGTGTAGGAAAAGACGTCGCCGATGAAGTCCTCAACATCTATGAAACTGCTGATGAATGCTAGAAGTGAACGGAGATAAGGACGAAACCCTGTCCCCCGTGACGAACCGGATGAGGGAGGTCCTCGCACGGAATATTACTGCCCGGAACCACGGGCTTTCGCCCCTGCAGTTCAATGAAGCAGTTTCAACCCTCCTCTCTTCCCTCGTCGCCGCAAGGCTTCTTGAAGAGGCGGGTTGTATCCGTTATGGTTCGGTCGAAGAGGAGACCCTGAATAAAGGCCTTGCCAAAGGTTTGTCGTTCCTTTTTGAGAATAGTACCCAGGGAGATGAAGGGGGTATCCCCCCCGGGCTGAATGGTACGGATACCGGGACCTGGCCGTTCGTTTCTGCCTGCACAACTATCTCAATTGACCCGGCAGTTACCAGCAGGCTGCTCTCGTTAACGCGGGAGAAAAAATTTTTCGATGAATGGGCTGATGCATGGTCTGATTCACACGAACGCTCCATGTTCGCCTTTCTTAACTATTCGGCACACCTTTCCCATGACGGGCGCATGGTCATTGGGGAACAGTACCCGTGCCATGCCGGTCCCGGTGTCCCCCTGATCCCTGCCGGGTTACTACAAAAAATAGCGGGGGACCTGCTCCTCCCCAGGCTGGCAGGGAAGACCCCAAAAAACGCCGGGATAAAGGTTGTTGACCCGGCCTGCAGGACAGGCCGTATCCTCCTGGCAATGTACCAGGTCCTTGCCGGCTGGCACCTCTCGTGGTATACAAAACACCTGGTCCCGCTTCTTGCAGAAGGTCGTGACCCGGCTTCAAGAAAGGTGCAGGGACTGCTGCCGCCCGTGGTCTCCACCGCTAACCGTGCCGGATACCAGCGGTGTGGCACGCTCCCGCTTCCGGTGTACCAGCTGCCGGGTGGCCGCTGGGACCTTACCCGGGATGAAAAAGTCCGTATCATCGGGGAGTCCCTGTATGGTATTGACAGCGATCGGGCCTCAATTGAAGTCACCCGCTTGTCCCTCCTCTCGTATCTTCTGCATACGACGGGAGATGACGGTTCGGGTTCCACCAGTCCCGGGCTTTTACCGGGTATCGTATCACGAAACATCAGGTGTGGGAACATCCTGATCGGTAAGGACTACGAAGAGCAACCGTCATTGTCGCATGAACCCGGGGAAAAACATTCAGCCCCGGGTATTTTCATAGGGGATGAATTTCCCGCAGTTGCATCCGGCGGCGGGTTCGGGGTGGTATGTTCCATGTTCCCATCCCTTCTCCCGTTCTCCGGAAAAAGTCTGCAGGACTATCTCTGCCGCCACTACCAGTCAGGGAAACCGGATGATGCTACCCCGTATTACCTCGAGTCCGGGCTCCTGCTGACCCGTCCCGGTGGGGTACTCTGCGGGGTTGTCACCGGCGGCTGGCAACGGTCCCGCGGTGCGGCCCATTTTCGCGGGTGGCTTGCCGGCTACCAGGTTGAACGTGTCATCAGCCTTGGTAACCTCCAGTCCTTCGCCGGAATGAGTGACCCCGTGCTTATTACTATAACCAATCACCCCCCCGAACATCCCGTCAGCGTGACAGATGCGGTAGAACCTGGAATAGAGGGCCCGGGTAGTATATCGTTTCGTACCACCCGGTCAATTGACCCAACATCTCTCGGCAGCAGTCCCTGGATGTTCAAAGGGGTGCCGCCCGCTGAAGTGAGGAAGAAGATTGATTCAGCCGGCACACCACTGGCCCGCTATATCCTTGGGGAATATATGCTCGGGGAACAGGACAATACCCGGGGTTTTATCATCAGCAGGCAGGAATATGACACTATCCTTCGAAAAGACCCTGTTATGGGGACGTTTATCCACCCGTATAGTACTCCCGGTGAGGTACGGCGATACAGCCCACCGGTGTATTCGTGGTATATTGTCCGGATACCGCCCGGGACTACCCGTGCACTGGCCGGCGATGTCCCCGATCTCCGCGAGTGGTTCCGTCACCATCACCATACCCTGTCAGTAACTCTCACGAAACATCGTCCGAAAACGGCGAAAACCCGCCCGGGTGATGGCTGCTGGTGGGAATGGCCGGGGCCCGCCACTCTGCTGTTCATGAAAGGACCGTTACTCCTGACCCGGGCATCAGGGGTGTCAGGTGGCCCCGAATGGATGATCTCGTCCCGGGGCGTTTATCCCGGGACCGGCGTAATTGCCATCCGTTGCAATGATCCAGCGTTGCCCGGCATTCTGAATTCACACCTTGCAACATTCTATATCCTTTCGTCGGCCCGGAAAAAAGGGATGCCCGGATACCTCCTCCCGCACATCATGAAATTTCCCCTGCCGGTCCCTGATGCCGAGGATGCTTCAGATACCCGGCTCTTCAGAACTATCGCCCACCTCGTGGAGAAGCGGTGTGCGCTCAGCAAAGCAGGGGAAGCGGTCACATCAGGAGAGGAGGTCACCGCTACCAGTGAACGGGTACGGGGGTGTGATGAAGAGATTGACACCCTCGTGTATGAGCTGTATGGCCTGTCAGACGGGGAGGCCGGGAGTATCGAAGAATGGTTGTCGCGTGAAGATGTGCCCGTAATTATACGGGAACCATCTTGACGTACAAGGGTGCTGGGACCCTGGCTGAAATCTCCCTGGTTTCTTTGGTCCCCCCGGGAAACAGAACGTAGCAGAACTGTCAATTCAACAACTTTTTTAGCCGGGCATTCCTTGTCATGTATGAGGGCCGTACCTGTTGAGTGAATACGTCAGAGGTACACGAACCTGGGAAGGATAGGTTATGAACCAGGATATTTCTCCATGATCTCCGTTCTCCTCATTGAAGATGACAGTAACCTGCTCGCGATAACGAGGGATTACCTTGGAAAGAAGGGTACGATCTCGGTGCATACTGCGGTATCCGCGGTTGAGGCCATCCAACTGTTACGGACGAGAAATTACGATGCAATTGTCTCGGATTACCAGATGCCGGATATGGATGGGATAGAACTCCTCAAGTTCCTCCGCGCATCAGGAAATGAGATCCCGTTTATCATATTTACCGGTCGTTCACGTGAGCAGGTGGTCATCGAGGCGCTGAACAACGGGGCTGATTTTTACCTCCAGAAGGGCGATGAGCCGAAAGTCCAGTTTATTGAACTCGAGAATATGATTATCCAGGCGACGGCACGGAAGAGGGCTGAAGACTCTCTCCGGGAGTCGATCCGGAGACTCTCCGACATTATCAGTTTCTTACCCGATGCGACGCTGGCCATTGACCGGGGCGGTAGCCTGATCGCCTGGAACAGGGCGATGGAGGAACTGACCGGGGTACCGGCACACCAGATGCTCGGGCGGAATGAACCCGATTATTCCCTGGCCTTTTACGGGAAGCGACGTCCCCTGTTGATCGACCTGATCTTTACCACAAATGAAGAGGTGATGAACTATGGTTATACCGGGGTCAAACGAAAGGGTAAGGCGTTGATCGCGGAATGCACGGCCTCCCTGCCTTCTGGGAATAAAACCCTGTGGGGGATTGCTACCCCGTTGTATGATGAAAAGGGTGAGGTGGCCGGGGCAATTGAATCAATACGGGATATCAGCGGGGTCCGGAAAGCAGAGGAAGCCTGCCTGCAGAGCGAAGTTAAATTCAGGGGGATCTTCGAACACTCGCCAGTGGCAATAGCGATATTCGATGAAAAGGGCTGGCTCCTGGAAGTGAACAATCCATGCAGGGAGCTCGGGTTTCCGGGTACAGGGGCTGGCCGGTATAACCTGTTCACCTGCGCTATTCTCCCTCCCGGGAGACGTGAGGCATTAACCCGGGGTGAAGCGGTGAAATTTGAGCTCACTGCCCGGAGTGATACGTTTTTCCCGGTAACGCCATCCTGCCACCTGGACGTGCTTATCACCCCCCTATTTTCCCCCTACAACGAGTCTTCATCGGGATATATCATGCAGATCCGTGAGATACCGGAACATTCACAAAATGACCTCGTATTAGCCACGTAAGGTGGCCGTTCATGATTTTTAAGGCTGAATCAACGATTATTACGGAGATTCCTGGACCCGCCTGATTGCAGACTGCGACTATCCCCCCTCGAGTTGGATCGATACCCGGTATTCAGAATGCCCTGGTGTCTGGTATGAAATTCCGGTAATCCGGGATTGGCGGTTCTCTGGTAAAAATCGATACGTATATCACCTCATCGCCATAGGATAATTATATCAGTACTAGCAACCGGGGGGTCTATGACTATACTGAACCTTTCATCTGCACTCCATGAGAAACAACTAAAGCTGGCGACCGGGTATTGTTGCGAATCGTGTGGGAGTATTGTTCCGCATACCATGCTTGAACTCCATCCTATACCGTCATCAGATATATGTAATGAAGCAGAGCCCTGTACCGTTGCATCGGATGTGCTGGTGCTTTGTACGCTCTGCCACACCCGTCTTCATGATGCGGTCATTCCCCATGAACTGCAGCGCTCTGTGATAAGGATACGCCCGCCGGACGTGATGGATACTATTAATGGGATCCTTTCCGGGCCCTTCGCATAACATACCGGGTAACAACGGCCAGGTCCGGATATCTGAATACCTTTTTTCGTGAGTCCGATTATCTTACCCCCTGTTTAATGGGTCATGAAGGGAAATTTATTCAAGGCTTAACCTTACGGACCAGGTTTCTCTTACCTCCTGTCGTACCTGGTAATAGAAACCCTGATATCTGAAGTACCATCGAAACGATCCCCGGCTGAACAACCATGGACCTTCCGAAACCAGTAACCGGACCCAGAGAGAGGATTATCCTCCATGTTGACATGGACGCATTTTTTGCTGCGGTCGAGATGCGGGAACACCCTGAGATTAGGGGACGCCCTGTTATCGTCGGGGCGGACCCAAAAGAAGGAAAAGGCCGTGGTGTGGTCAGCACCGCCTCCTACGAGGCACGGGTATTCGGGGTGCATTCTGCGATGCCTATCTCAAAGGCCTTTGAGCGTTGTCCCGGTGGTGTGTTTGTCCGTCCCCATTTTGACCTGTATACCCGGGCCTCGGAGGATGTGATGGAGATTGCAAAGCTTACATCCGAACGGTTTGAGCAGGTTAGTATCGACGAAGCATATCTCGATATCTCCCATGCCGGGGATTATGTCACGGCCCGTGCAACAGCTGCAGCCCTGAAAGCGGCCATCAGGAATACAACGGGGCTTACCTGTTCGATAGGGGTCGGCCCCACTAAGGTCGTGGCCAAGATTGCGTCAGACTACCGGAAACCTGACGGGCTCACCGTGGTGGATCCGGGAAGTGTGAGCGGGTTCTTATCTCCACTCCCGGTCGAAAAGATCCCCGGGATCGGAAGGAAGAGCCGTGAGATGCTGCACAACCGGGGTATCCGCACGATCGGGGACCTTGCCCGTATCGATGTACAGGAGTTAATCGCACTCTTCGGGAAGTGGGGTGCCGTGATCCGTGACCTTGCAATGGGAACTGATGACCGTGAGGTGAGGCAGGAAGAGGGATATAAATCGATTTCCCGCGAGATTACCTTCGAAGACGATACCGATGACGAACAGGTACTAGTACGGATGCTCGATGAAATGGCAGGGGAACTCCATGAAGTTCTTGAGAACGAGCACCTCAGGTTCCGGACTATTACGGTGAAGTTACGTGATGAGCATTTCCATACCCGTACCCGGTCGAAGACAAATGAACGGTACAGCGATGATCTCCGCCTGATACAATTGACTTCGTATGGACTTCTTCGGGGGTTTACGGAAGGCAGTAAAATCCGGCTGATTGGACTCAGGTTGTCCGGATTTGAGCCGAAAGGGACCCGCCAGACGACAATCGCTGAGTTCACCGGTTAATTTGGGTCTTTTTACACCATCAAGAGGATGTAATTCTCTGAAAGAATACCAGTGGGTGAACAACCCATCCCGTTAATCGCACTTGCTATTCATCATGTTTCGCTCTTGTTTCCTTTGTTGAAACCCTGCATATTAAACGTTGACAGGATGGGTTTCACCCCCTCCTTACCCCACCCCGACAAGATATTTCCCCGGCCGGACTTCATGGAATGCTCTTAATTTTGGAGAACCGGGGATACCAACAGGGCGATTGAGCCCGGGTGCGTGATGAAATTATGTTTAACCCGGGATCTCCATGATAGATTAAAATAAAGTCAACGAGGTCCTTTTGCTTCTTACACACCACAGAGTTGAAAAGAAAAAGGACTGTTCTATTATTGCGTTTACCTGTCCGGGATCATACTGCCGGCAGTTCAATTACGATGGAAATTCCACTCCCTTCTTTTTCGCAGGAGAAAAAACCCCCGGAGAGCTCGCACTCTTTAATCCGAAAACCAAGCCCTTCACCCGGAAAATTAATCTCCTCTCCGGAGAATTCTGCATCGATAGTCACGAAGCCGCAATTGGTCTCTTTTTTATCGGTGACCGTGATCTTCTTCCCACCAATACCGGCCAGTTCCTCGAGGATGCCAATGATTAAGTCTGTTAATCTTTCCCTGTCAGCAACCACGCCAAATGGATATTCTGACGGGTCAAACGAGACCGGGTCCTCTTCAAAAACCGGCACATAGACAAGCCTTTTCACCAGTGCCTGCCGGTAAAGGGTTTCATCATCGGCAAGTGATATGAGGTCCTCATCGCTGCACGGGGGTGAAACGAGGGTCCCGATGCAATGGCCAACGAGAGTGTCCAGGTCAAATTCTTCCCTCTCGATCATTGGCCGGAACCCCCTGAAAAGGGTCATGTAATCTGAAAGAAGCCGTTCTGCACGTTTCACAAGGTGGGGGTCGATGACCAGGTCAAGCTGGCCGGTCCGGTATACCGCCTCGAGTTTCGCCGTGATCTGCCCGGCTTTCAGGGCCAGGTGGACGTCACGCTGTTTTCCTGCACGGTAGTCCTCGTTGAACCGGTGGAAATCGGCGAGGATCGAATCGATGGCATCCAGGCAGAGAAGGCCGGAAAGGTTCTCTGCTACCCCGGTCTCCTCTAGTTCCTCGAGGATATGGGCTGCACGGTAACACCTCCCTGCAATGATTGTGAAGGTCTCGGCTACACGGTTCATCAGGTCGTTTGCATACCTTGCAGTCTGCTTGGCCCATTCCGGATTGATCTCCTGGATCTCCGTGAGGAAATAGGTCTCCTTCTCCATTGTTGCAAAGATCGCTTCAGCAGTCGTGGAAGAGATCAGGCGTCCGTGTCCGGGACAGCAGATCCTGATGTCTTCGTGCTCCAGGATCCAGTGGACCTTGTGAAGCGATGCAAGGAGCTCCTGCTGGCTCCACCCCCGGAGGCCGGCAATCCCGGGACTTGCTGCAAATAACAGGTCGCCGATGAAAAGCAGGCCTCCGACCCGGATACAGATGCTGTCCTTACTGTGGCCCGGGAGATGGTACACCTCAATCCGGTCCTGAGGTCCGGAAACCACGACCTGGCGTTTCAGGACGAGGTTGTCCTGTATCTTCACGTCGCTTTCCTGGACCCGGACACAGGGTGCAATACGTGGGCAGATCTCAAAAAAATCAGTCTCCTGTTCGAGGTTCGGTGCGAACAGCTGCATTGGCACGTGCAGTGGTGTAAGCCTGATCTGGAACAGGTCTGCCTGGGTGGTGGCGGTATCAGCTGTCCCGAGGTTTGTTGCCCCCGAGGCATGGGCGGCTATGATGGCCCCCTCCTGTCTCTTGAAGAACGGGTGAGACTGGATCACCACAAAATGGTCGACATGAGTATGGGTCAGGTACACAAATACCGGCCTTGGGTTCAGATTATGGATCCTCTCAATTTCAATTGCAAGCAGGTCCATCTGCCCTGATAAACCACCAGGATCGATAAGGATGATCTGGGCCGGGGTCGAAATAATATAAGAATTGGATGAGTTTGTATCTACTTTCCTGATGTAGGGAAAGATTTCTGCATGTTCATCACCGGGGACCGGCTGCCAGCGCTGGTTTTCGAGCAGGTCACTTCCATGCGTCAAGCGCATCCCCTTCCGAGGAGAATATCGTGAAAATGGTGGTGAACCCTGCAAGTTTCAGGATTTTATTCACCTCCTGTGCAAGACTGCAGAGCCCGAACTTATCTCCCGGGTTCCGGAGCTTCTTTGCCGTGGACAGGAGCACCCGCAATCCACCGCTGCTGATATAGGTCACTTCTGAGAAATTCAGAAGAATTTTGCGTTTTCCTTCCCCCATCAGGGTATTCAGTTCTTTTTCCAGCTGCGGTGCTGCTGTGGTATCGATCCGCCCGAAGAGTGCAATGATGGCCACTCCCTCCTTGTGGCTTGTGGTGGTGTCCATTGGTCCCATCTCCTTGTAGTGACTATACCTTTGATCCGGTTCCTTATAAGTTAACCATAAGGTAACCCTGGCCTGATCTCCCCGGGGTTTAATCCATGGCAAAATACCTGCCTTTTCACCCTGATAATGGCTGATAATCCCTGATTGTAGTTTGGTCCTTATAACCCTGGAGGTTGCCCTCTTCCTTAGGGCGGTCTTATGGCCGGAAAGTAATCGGACGTGTACTATTAGTGCGAATAATGCCTATTTTTTTATGGTAGTCCTCCTCTATGGCGTTCTTCATGTTCAATGACCTGCTTGTCCTGGTCCAGATGATCTGTGTCATCGTCGTTGCAGCCTACCTCCTGACCCGGTGCCGCATCTTTACTGATGTTTTTGATGGCCATCCTACCATAAAAGCCCAGGTACTGCTTACGCTGATATTTGGTGCACTTTCTATCTACGGGACTATGTCGGGTATCACGGTACTGAATGCCCCGATCAATGTCCGTGACCTCGGGCCAATGGTCGCGGGCCTCACCTGTGGTCCCTTCGTCGGGCTTGGTGCCGGTCTTATCGGCGCAGCCTACCGGATGACGCTGGAAGGGTTTACGGTCTATGCCTGTTCGCTTGCAACCGTGCTCGCGGGGCTGTTCGGTGGCCTGATCTGGCTTTTTAATAATAAAAAGTTTCCCGGGACCCGTATTGCAGTTGAATTTGCGGTCATGATGGAGGGGCTTCATATGCTCCTCGTCCTTGCTATCGCCACCCCGGTTGCCATGGCCCTTGCCCTGGTATCGGTTGTGGCCATCCCGATGATTGTCGCCAATGCGTTAGGGATGTTCATCTTCTCATTCATCATCACAAATCTGCAGGATGAGCGAAGGACCAGGGCTGAACGTGACAATTACCTCCGGGATATAGAGCGGAAAAATACAGAACTACAGATTGCTGCTGATATCCAGAAGAGTTTCCTGCCATCTAAAATCGGCCCGCTCGTTGGTTTTGACATTGCAGCCGTGAGCATCCCGGCAAAAGAGGTGGGCGGGGATTTCTTTGACGTGATACCGTTTGCCGTGGTCCCTTTTAAAGATCACAGGGCCGGCATTATGATTGCGGATGTCTCGGGAAAAGGGATCCCCGCTGCCCTGTTCATGGCGTTATCGCTGGTGATTATGCGGGTCAATTCACTCTGGCACCCCCATCCTGCAGATCTGCTCAGGGATTCGAATGCCATCATCTCGAGGGACACAAAAGAGACCGGGATGTTTGTCACACTCTTCTATGCAGTGATCGATTGTGAACTACGCCAGGTTACCTTTGCGAATGCGGGCCATAACCCGCCGATGCTCTGCCGGGCCGGGAGCAGTGCGATCGAGGAGCTCGGGACAACGGGGATCGCGCTTGGTATTTTAGATGCGGCAACCTACACGGAAGAGGTATGTGTTCTTTCCCCTGGTGACGTGTTACTCCTGTATACGGACGGTATTACTGAGGCCGATAATGAAGCGGAGGAGATGTTTGGGGAAGAACGACTGCGGGAGGGGTTATTACGGTACCATGACCTTCCGGCCGGCGAAATAATGGACTCGGTCCTGCGGGACGTGCGGGCCTTTGCTGCGGGATCTCCCCAGTCGGACGATATAACGCTGATGGTAGTGAAGGCAGCAAAAGACAAATAAGAACGGTGATAAGGGTCTGAAAGCATGGTTGTGTTATGAAAGGCCGGACTGACCAGACGACCCCGGCAGATATGTCCGGGCTGAAGGAGATCCTTGACGGGATTGCGATACTGCTCGAGGAGCAGGGGTTTCCGAATGACCTGATCAGCGATGTGCAACTGGCGACAGATGAGGCAGTAACGAACGCCATCCTTCACGGATATGACGGGAAAGAGGGCGAGGTCCGTGTTATTGCAGAGGCTGACGACCGGGAGGTGGTTATCATCGTTGAGGACAGGGCCCCGGAATTTGACCCGGTGACTTTTGTATCGCGGGACGTGTCGTTGGACGGGGATGACCGGCCGATTGGTGGCCTCGGCCTGATACTTATCCGGAACGTCATGGACGAGGTCATGTACCGTCGCGAAGACGGGAAAAATATCTTCACGATGGTAAAGCGACAGGGTAGTGATACCCACGGGGAATAAGGGGACATTCCGGTTTTATTTTTTCATCTATTTTCAGTCCTGTATCTCTCCCCGGGGACACCTATTATCCGACAGAAAAACCCTGCCCGGACAGGTATATATACCATGTGTGGTGATTACAGACTTGTTCAGATAACAAGAGAGTGATGCACTATGGCAGAAGAACCTAAACCAACGCTGATCCGGGAACGGCTCGATGTCTGCGAGCTCGACAGGGCACGAATGTCCCTGTTGAACCCGGTGTTAATCGAGCAGAAGAAGAATGAGCGTACGACCGATGAGAACGCCAAGCCGTTACTTGAACTGATGATGCGGGAAGGCATGGAGACCGTCTGGGACCGGTTCGAGATGCAGCAGCCACCCTGCAAATACTGTGAGGCCGGCACATCCTGTTCGCGGTGTACCATGGGACCCTGCCGGATTATCCCGCCCCACCGTATCCGGGGGGTTTGCGGTGCTGATGCTGACCTGATCGTTTCCCGGAACCTGCTGGACATGATCGCGACCGGTGCGGCAGCTCACTCTGACCACGGCCGTGATATTGCCGAGACATTGTACCTCCTCGGCACCGGAAAGGCACCGGATTATACAATCACCGATAAGGAAAAACTCCTCCGGATCTGCACGGAATACAATATTAAAACGGATGGGAAGAAACCTGAACAGCTTGCTGCTGAACTGGGCGGGGCCATGCTTGACGAGTATGGGATGAGGAAGAACACGCTCCAGTTCCTCAACCGGGCACCGAAAGCGACCCGGGAGATATGGAGCAAACTGGGTATTACCCCGCGGGGCATTGACCGCGAAGTGGTGGACTCGATGCACCGCGTGCAGATGGGTGTAGGCGCTGATTATGTGAATATCCTGCTCCAGGGACTCCGCACCTCGCTCTCGGATGGCTGGGGCGGATCGATGATCGGCACTGAGGTCTCTGATATCCTGTTTGGTACTCCCACGATCAACAGCTCGAAGATGAACCTGGCAGTGCTGAAAGAGGACCACGTGAACATCTCGGTGCACGGCCACAACCCGGTGCTCTCAGAAGTGATTGTTAAAGCAGTTGAGGACCCTGAACTGAAAGCACTTGCGCTGAAGAACGGTGCGAAGGGGATCAACCTTGTGGGGATGTGCTGTACCGGTAACGAGCTGCTCATGAGAAAGGGTATCCCGATGACGGGGAACCATCTCAACCAGGAACTGATCATCGCAACCGGTGCCCTTGAAGCGATGGTCGTTGACTACCAGTGCATCTTCCCTTCGCTCCCCCGGACTGCCAGCTGCTACCATACCCAGATAATCTCCACGAGTTCGAAAGCCACGATACCAGGCTCGTATTTCTTTGATTTCCATGCGGAGGATGCATATCTTACTGCAAAGGCGATCGTACGGATGGCGGTGGAGAACTACAAGAACAGGAACCATCAGCGTGTCCTGATCCCGGGAGAGCCTGTGCCGGTCATGGCGGGATTCTCCAACGAAGCGATAAAGAATGCACTCGGCGGCTCGTTCAAACCACTTATCGACCTGATTGCTGCCGGGAAGATCAGGGGTGCTGTCGGGATTGTCGGGTGTAACAACCCGCATGTGAAGCATGACTTCGGGCATGTGACACTGGCAAAGGAACTGATCAAGAGAAATATCCTCTGTGTCGAGACGGGTTGTGCCGCGATTGCATCAGGGAAAGCCGGGCTCCTCCGGCCGGAAGCCGCATCGCTGGCAGGTGACGATCTTCGGGCAGTCTGTGAGTCCTTAAAGATCCCACCTGTGCTCCACATGGGCTCCTGTGTTGATAACTCCCGCATCCTCGTGCTTGCAGCGGAACTTGGCAATGCGCTCAATGTGCCGATCCACAAGCTGCCCATTGCCGGTGCAGCTCCCGAATGGTACTCGCAGAAGGCGGTCTCAATCGGGGCCTACTTCGTTGCATCCGGTGTTTACACGGTGCTCGGCGTTATGCCGCATATCACCGGAAGCCCAGCTACTGTTTCGCTCCTTACCGAGGGCCTGAAAGGTGTTGTGAATGCCAGTTTCTCGGTTGAACCCGACCCGGTAAAGGCATCAGTACTGATATCAGACCACATTGAAAGGAAACGGACAGAGCTTGGGATCTGAGCCATATACAACCGTTTGATTACATAATATTTTTTACGGCACCATTCAAACGAGTGTTCGTTGGCAATACGGCACCATAAATTTTTTCTTAACGGATGGTATATAATTTCCAGGAATTTTTGATTCCTATGGAAGTTTAATCCCGGGTATGAGTCTAGTTAGTAGAGGAGACCTCAATTGAGTGATAAACAACCAGACCAGGAATTAATGAGGCATTTAGAAGAACAACTAGGATTTTTACAGATAGCTGCTGCTGCCTATGATAAAGGGTATACCGGCGAAGCAAAACGAATGGCAACAACCATTCGTATATTGGTGCATGATACTCGTCAATCTACCTCGTTATTGACCTCGTTGGGAAAAAAAGATATACAATTTTACAGCACTGCCGCAACCATCGATAACGGCACAGCAATGCCAACATTCAGGTTGGTTGGTGTAAAACCACCCGTAAATCCGGGGACCTCAAAAAAATTATATTATGCACCATTAGATGACAGGCCCCCATATATTGACGTAAATAAAAAAATAGCCTTCCGCCAGTGGTGGAATGAAATTATTATAATTGATACCATGAGAAACAGCTCCAGTCGAAAAGACCTGGTCCTTTCTGTGAGCAACAAAAAGGGTGGAGCCCACATGGACTCAGGATTAGATGATGCCTACGCGGCATTGACAAGGTTTAATTCCCAAGCCTGGACTGCATGGGATCCAAAAGGAATTGACAGAAATCTGAAAGGTGCAGAACTGGCAAGTATTCGCCAGATCTGTCATGAGGTGTTAAAGTCGCTAAAGGATGAATTTCCAGGATATTTTTCCTCAGCTGTTCAGTCAAAATAAACCTGAAGTTGATTCTGAAGTGATAATTAGTACTAGTAAGATCGAAAGATCTTACTAATTTCCCCAAAGTAATTTTTTGCCAGATTTTTATCTCGTTTACTGGCATCATATCGCTCCGGGCCTCCCCTCAAAAAAAAACTCACACTTTTGTATTCAGAGCAGTTTCGTCTCTTTTTCAGGTCTTGGGACTTTGACGACCAGGACCCGGAATATATGCCTGCTCTCGTTTATCCAGCAGTGGGGAATTCCTGCCGGGCTCTCGACGAGCATATCTTTTTGTATGGTCTCCCGTTCATCGCCGATCTCAATATCTGCCCTGCCTTCGAGGACATAAAAAAACACATCAACCGGGGTGATATGTTTCCTGAGCGATTCGCCAGGATTTAATGTTATGACTACCGCAACAGCATGGGGGGAATCATATATTTTTCTTGCATCGACACCATGCGGGTTTGGCCCGGATACTACCTGGCTTACATCAGTTACCTGTATCATCCCTTGTTCCTCCGTGATTTTTGAAACAACCCTATATCAGGACTCACAATTGAAATAATTATCCTTTCACCCGTATTCACTCATCGAACCCGGTTTCAGCAAGCACGTCGGCCGTAGGGCCCATCCTGACAATCCTGCCCCCTCTTACCAGTGCAACCCGGTCGCACACATCCCTGACAAATTCCATGTCATGCGAGACCAGAATGAAGGTTTCATCCATCTCGTCCCGGGCGTGAAGAATGGAATGTTTCACGTCCATTTTTGTGATCGGGTCCATCGTCCCGGTTGGCTCATCGAGGATCACGATCCGTGGCTCCCGGATCAGGACCTGTGCAAGTGCAACCCGGTGACGCTCCCCGTCTGACAGTTCACCCGGATAATGGTTGAGGACTTCCTTTGCCTTCATTTCAGAGAAACCCGCCATTGCAAGGGTAATAAGGGCTTTCCGGATGGCCAGTTCCCGCGGAAATTCGAGGCCTATTGAATCGGTCAGGTTATCAAGGACCGTACGGTGCGGGAACAGGTCGTATTCCTGGTGCAGGAGCCCGATGTATTCCTTTGCCCTTCCCCGCTGGTCAATTCCGGGGGTTGTCATGTCGACCCAGTCATCCCCGATAAGAATATTCATCTCACCGCTGGTGGGTTCAATGATACCGGCAATAATCTGGGACAAGGTTGTTTTTCCAGCCCCGCTTTTTCCTATGATACCAAAAATCTCCTTCTTTGCGACATCAAAGGAGACCATGTTTACCGCCTTGACGACACCACGGTCGACCGAGATATAACGTTTGGTCACGTCCCGGGCAGACAGGATCTTTTCGCCGATTTCCGGGACCTCCACCGCTGCGGTGTCATCGTAGTCTTTTGTGAAGGACCGGATTACCGATGCCGGTGAACCAATCTCTGCAATCTTACCGTCCACAAGGAGCAGGGCCCGGCTCGCCATGTCCTCGATGACATGGGGAAAATGCGAGGTGACCACCATGCCCATATTATTCGTTTTTGCCGCCTCGATAAGCATTGCATGGACTATTCTTGCGGTTTGCGGGTCGAGGGTGCCGGTCGGCTCGTCGGCGAACAACATCGCAGGGTCCTTTGCGAGCTGGCGTGCAAGTACCACCCGTTGTTTCTCCCCGCCTGAAAGGTCACGGGCAATATGCATCATCCGGTGCGAGAGGCGTACCTGGTCGATCAGGTCGGCAGCCCTGTTAATTGCCTTCTCCTGCGGGTAATTGATATCGTCGAGGGCATGGAGGACGTTCTCGATCACACGGTCGTCCCCGTACAGGGCAAATGTGCGCTGGAACATGATTGCCGTGCGGTGCATTACGCGGGACTTCAGTCCGTCTGTCCTTTCATCCCAGAGGTCGACATCCATTGCAGTAAGTTCCCCGGCGCACGAGGGGCAGCACGTACCCGCAGCGCTCTGCACATCGGTATGTTGGCACGTCGGGCAGGCCGCAATATGATAGATGACTGAACCCTCTGTCGGAGGTTGTTCGACACCCCGGAGAAGGTGCATCAGCACGCTCTTCCCTGCACCGCTCCTCCCGATGATCCCGATGATCTCTCCTTCAGGGATCTCAAATGTTACATTATCCAGGACCCGTTTACCTTCAAAGTCCATGCAGAGGTCTTTTACTGTAATCATTGGCAACGTCAATGGTCTCACCCGGGCTGTTGTTCAGCCATTGGTTTTCTCTTCTTCCGGTAGCCGGGGACTAGTTTGATGTACGTCTGGCACCGGCACTGCTGTCCCTGAATGTGGCCAGGTCCCCGTCCTGTTGCACGCCCTCTTCCCAATGGACCGGCTCCATCAAATCCGGCACATGCACCACCGATAGAAATGATTGTAATAGTAACTCATATGCGCATAAATACTTAAAATTAGTGAAAGGTACCGGAAACCCGGCCCCATATATCAGAGGACTGGTTTCCGGCAATTATTTCTTTGAACCGGCTGCCCCGGTAATGATCCCGATTGACTGGGTAAAATCAGGGAGCATCTCGCCAGGTATCCCGATGACCATCTCGGTGTCCGCGATACCTGAAAATTTCCTTGAACCGTCACAACCAAGTGAAAAATTGGGTTTGCCCGTCAGGTACGGCATTGCGCCCGCATCTGAGCAGACCGACTGGATACCTGCGCATGAACCGGTGACCCGCCCGCCAAGCCTGAACAATGAAGATTGTGCGAGTTTCAGCATTGCCCAGGGGCTTGCCATTATGATAACAACATGTGGTGTGAACGGGGTTTTCTCCAGCGGGGCGTATATCGTGGCGTATGTTGACCCCGAAGGGAGGTGGGGGATCTGTTCAATAGTCCGTTTACATGCGGCGGGGGTGTTGAATTTTCCAAGCTTGTAATAGAAATCCCCGCTTTTCAGTGTCGGGGTGATTTCCCTGAGACCGAGAGCCCATGCACCCCCGTTACATTCATGCCTTGACGAAGTCGAATAGAATATCCGGCCTTCTGTTCTCGCAAGGTTCACCATGGTGCAATGCCTGATGGTCTTGTCGAGTTCTTCAATCCCGGGAGGGATCTCCTCCTTTGTCGCGGCAAATTTGACGGCAACCGGAGAACCTGTCATTTTCAGGGCATTTTTAAGGATTTCAGAGGACTCAGCATAGTGTATCGGGATTTTCATGGCATCGTCGGTCATTGGTACCTGGCTCCGTGACCCAATTGTTAGCGGGTCTTAATCACTCATATGCGCGTAATTATAAAAAAGGGTATCATCGTAACCCAGGCGGTTACCCGGTATCTGTCGTGTCCTGTTCCGGCTTCCGGGTAGTACCTGCACAGTTACACGGGCACTGTCCCCGGGCCGCTTTCTGGCACCCGGCTATTTCAATTCCTTTTCCGTTGACGAGTGCATCCGCAATTTTCCGTCGCACCTCCTGGAGGTCACGCCAGGCAGTCTTCCGCGAGACGCCGAGTTTTTGTGCGGCTTCTTCCTGTTCCAGCCCTTCGATATCGATGAGCCGGACGAGTTCAATCTCCTCCGGGTTCAGTGAGATCACCGCCAGGTCTTCATCACCGGAACACCGTGGCTGGAAACACCGTGATTCAGGGCTTCCTGATATCATCCGGCGGACCCGGGGCCTCCCCCGGCGGTGACATACTTCCTCCGGGATTATTGGGTTATCAGCCATTATTGTATCCTCTTGAGCTCCGGGGCGTGTTGTTATCCTGATATATTTTGTCAGGTATTAACATGAGGCTTTCTGACTGTTGGGAACTCTTCCGGGGTATACCACTTTCACCAAGGCCTGTCATGGATTCCGGCAAGGCCCAGGAAAACTGTATACGGGACTGTACCATTCCGGGCCATAATCCAGGGCATTGCTCTCCTCTCCGGGGTTATCCGGGAAAATATGGTTCCGGGACGTCCGGCATTGAATGGACAATTCAGATCCAATTCGCCCCAATGCAAAAAGCCAATAAAAAGAAGGCCCGGATGGGCTGCTTCGTTGCCCCCTCCCGGATCATGGCGCGAACCGGTAATCTTCTTTTGGTACGGCAATCTCAAACCTGGCTCCCTTACCTGGTTCGCCGGTTTCTGTCATTGAAAACCCGGTGATTGAAAGTATCTCCTTCGAGAGGAATAATCCAAAACCGGTATGTTTTCCGTAGCCCCTTTCAAATATACGCTCTTTTTCATCAAAGCTGATGCCTACACCATTATCCTCATAGATCAGGTGCAGGGTCTCATCAACGGTAACATGGCAGGAAAACCGTATTGTGGTGACATGTATTCCATGCCGCAGGGCGTTCTCCATCAGCGTGAAAAAGGTCTTTTCCAGGAGGGGATCTGCATAGACCTCGAGATTGTCAAGGTTGATGGTAAGAGCGACTGCTCCCGGCAGGAGACCGGTTTTTGCTTTCCTGATCAGTCCCTCCACATTCTGCCATGTCGGGGCATGCACACCGATATCCTGGTACGTTTTTGTGAACAGGATCTCCTCCTCAATACTTTTTGCAGCCACCTGGGCCTTTCTGATGAATTCACGGACCTCCGGGTCAGAGGTAGTTGCCTGCATCTCAAAGAGTGAAAGGTACCCTTTCAGTACCGTGAGATGGTTCAGGATATCGTGGCGGGTCACCGAGTTTAACAGGTTGAGCTTGGTATTTGCCTGGCGATATGCTCCCTGTGCGGTCTCGAGCTCCGCAGTCCGCTCCGCGATCCGCGTTTCCAGTTCATGGTATAATGTACGGAGTTCCTCTTCCGCTTCCTTCCGGGAGGTGATGTCAACGATTGATCCTTCGACAATGTCCCCGTTATTTTTTAACCGGGCCGCTACCTCGCCCCAGAATACCTTCCCTGTTGCAGGGTTTCTGAACTGCATTTCATATCCATTGAAAAAACCATCCCGGGATAAGATTACCCGTACCTCCTCCATGTCCTGCCGGTTCGCATAATCCGAAAAGATTGATGTTCCGATAACCCCTCCAAGGGACGGTGCACTGAACATGTCACACAACCGCTGATTCCCGGAAATAAGTGTATTGCTAGTCAGGTTTATCTCGAAAAGAGCGATACGGGCAGAAAGGTAGAGATCGCGGTATTTTTGTTCACTCTCACGGAGCGCTGTTTCACTCAGAAGGATTGTATCGAGCGCTTCCCGCAATGATGTCACCATGTGGTTAATACTCTGTTCGAGCACCTGGAACTCGGTTATTTCCATCGATGCAATCCTGCGATTATAATCACCTCTGGCAATCCGGTCCACATCAGAAACAATATCCCCGATAGGTTGTGACAATGCGCGGGAGAGGATCACCGCCAAACCTAAGCCAACAATTAATCCTAATAATGCGATCAGGATAATACTGGGGAACTGGTGGGAAATGACCGAATCCAGCAGCGTTGTGTTGTAGGTAATTTCCACGACCCGGCTCACATCAGACCCGTATTCCATATTTTTCAAATCAATGAAAAGATAGGTCACCGACTTCCCGGTCGCCGGTTGCGTAATGACCGTTCCTGATCTGTTGCTGATTACACCAGTGAGCGCCGCCTTCACACCATCGTCCGGGACATAGGTGGCATTCTCCACGAGGTGTCCCGTTATATCGAAAATACGGATGTTCTCTATGGAGGGGTTGTTTGAGGCAAGGGTATTGATGATATTCTGGTAGTCCAGCGCTTCCCTTTCTTTACTGAATGCAATCCCGCTCAACCCGAGTTCAAGGATATACCGGTGGTCCGGGGTGGGCATGTAGGCGAATTTCCGGAGAGACCCGTCACCTCTTTTTTCATTGACAACACGGTCCGGGAAAAATCCGTCGGAATTCCGGATCCTGGTAAGGTACTCATAGAAATACGGGACTGCTTTAAAGTCGACCCCCAGTTCCGGTTGGTACGTGGTATATTCGATAACCCCTGACTCGTTAATAATGTAGATATCATACTGGTCTCCGAGCTCCTGCCTGACTGCACCAAGGTCCATCTTGGCAGGATCATTACCGGCACGCTGGTATTCCTGCATTACACGGTCGAGTCCACGATTCATTTCCTTGTTTAACGAGTTATCAAAAAGGGTAAAACCCGCATCGACCAGTCTCACCGCTGCGATGATATCCTGTTCAGTCTGGCCCTGTGTGTGGGCCGAATTTTCATTGATCAGGTTCCTGGTGGTAAAAAAATTATTCATGCTCATGAGTCCCACGACAATTACCGTGAGCAGCACCATCGCTACGAGGAGATAGAAGAAGAACGACCTGCTCCGGGGGGTTCTTTGGGAATTTGGGGACATCACGGTAATCCATGGATCACTATCTTTCCGGTTATATGGCCGGAAAGGGTATGTATAGTGTGAATTTTATGATGTCAGCTCTCTACACGATAACATTACCGAAAAAAATTTTGCTTTTCATCCACTATGGTTCAACAAACCTGAATTCGCCTTCAGGTACTGATATCTCGAACCTGGCCCCTTTCCCCGGTATGCCGTTCTCTTTTATCGATAATCCGGTTATACCAAGGATTTCCCGGCTCAAAAATAGACCAAAACCGGTGTTTTTCCCAAATCCTTTATGGAAGATCCGCTCCTTGTCCTCTGCAGACACCCCGGTCCCGTTGTCCTCATAGATGATACATAATTCTTTATTGGCGGATTTCTGGTAAGAGAAGCTTATCTGGGTGACATGTTCTCCATGCCTGAGGGAATTGTCAACCAGGTTCCCGAACACCTTTTCAAGCATCGGGTCCCCGTACACCTCAAGATTCCCCAGGTCATCCGTCAGCCGGATATCATGCAGGGGTATTAATGAGGTTATTTTTTCTACGTATCCAGCGATGTTCTGCCATTGCGGGGCCTGGACACCGATATCCTGGTAATCCTTGGTGAAGGCAATCTGGCGACCTATGGTATTCGCAGCGTTCTCGCTTTTCTCCAGAAAATTTATTACTTCGGTATCTGAAATTCTCTCCCGTGCGAGGTCAAGATACCCGATAAGAACCGTCAGCTGGTTGAAAATATCATGCCTGGTAATGTTCGAGAGAAGGTTTAACTTTTTATTGGCAGTTTCAAATGCCCGCTGGGATGCATGCAATTCAGAATTACGGTCTACAACCTCAATGTGACAGTCATTCTTATAATCGGCAAGAGTGCCGACCACTAATGCCACGATGAACAGCATTAAGGCCCGTATGAGCGATTCGAACGGAAATATCCCCGTGATGTAGCTTGCCACCACTACCTGGAGACCCCCGAATAGTAGTGCAACCCAGATCGCCTTTTTCCCGTACCAGAGGCCGGCAACGACGACGATAAGGTAGAAAAACTGCGTATATACCACCGTGATATGGAGATAAAAATGGATGACAAGTTCAAGGAACAGTCCGGTCGCGACGAGGAGGGCAAAAACATAGGGCTGGGCGCTGCTCGTGCTGGTAAGCCATGATTCACCGGATGCCGGTCCCTGGTCTGTCATATAGTTTCAATCGCCTGGTATTGCGGATAAAGCAGGATGTAGTAAAATGAGGATGGGTGATATTTATCCTTCACTGCCAAATCCGGACATTGATTATTGGCAGGCTGGTTTCTGACTTTTTTTATCTTTTTCAAAAAACTATTCGCCAGGACCCAGATTCCAGGGAAGGGAATGGACCCATTGCGGTGGTCCGTTTAGCCCCCTTGGAATTTTGTTTATTCATTATCCTTTTTATTTATCCGATCATACGAGGAGATTAAATATTTTGAGCGTTCCGATAATTTCCTGGTCTGCTCCGACACGCGTACCGGATCAATTGTGGCATCTATCAGGATATCAAAACTGATCTCGTTCATCCAGTTGGCCTTCTCGAACATACTCATGAAACAGACCCCGATTACCGCTGAGTCCTTGTGGCGGGCGAGCATACGTTTTGCATCACCAACGGTCACCGGGACGTTCGGCATGGCGAGCCCCCCCATGATGACCTGTGCACCGGGCATGAGCACCATGTGGTCTTGTGAGATCTGCATGCCAACCCCTTCCACGAATATTATTTTTTTTGCCTGTGCTTCCTTAAAATACGGGACATAGACCTGTTCAAGGCCGAGCCCGCGGACTGCGAACGCCAGCAGTTCAATAAACGGGGTGCAGGTGCCGGGTACACCATAATACACGATCTGGTATCCTTTTCCAAACTTGTTCGTTTCAAGATACTGTTTGAAAGGGCGGAGTATTCCGGGGACTCCTTTATGAGGGCTCTGGTCACTCATTGTTGTCACACGAAAGAGAATCGCACTCGTCGGGACTTAATAATGGTGGTTGTACAATTGCCTACAACTAATACCATTCTATGGCCGTTCCGATACCGGTCTCCTTAACAGGGCAATTTTAAGCGAGGAATATGTTTAGATGGCAGTGAGGTGCTATGACAGGCGTAGAGGGCACGTAACCAAAGATCATGCAAATACCTGCGTGTTTTTTCCAATGCGGGCCCATTGGGGGAGAGGAGGTGGTGCCCGCCGATAATGTCAACCACCCGTTCTTCCCGGCATACTGTTCGCGCTGTCTCTACCCTGTTGCAGATCCCTCTAATGGGTGCAGCTGGTACAAATAACGAGGCCGTCCCCCTGGTTTTCAGGGCAGGGGCAGAATCTTCCAGGATACGGTTATTACCGGTTCTGCCGTCGGGCAGGATTATGATTTCTGCATTATAGCGAATGATGCATGAGGGTCCATATCCTGGTTCATAAGCAGTTACGATTGTTTTTTTATCTCTCAAAACCCGGGGTTCCCCCAGGTAGACCGGGCATACCTCTCCCCATCGTTCCCGGGTCGTTCCTGCCGAACACGTATATACCGGGTATGACAGAAGATGATACCTGAGGTGTAGTGAGAATGGCTATTGATCCGATCTGTAAGATGACCGTGGATGAAAAAACCGCGAAATTAGTCAGCGAGTACAAGGGGAAGAACTATTATTTCTGTGCCCCGGGCTGCAAGAAGAAATTTGACGCTGACCCGGAAAAGTATGCCTGAAGAGACGGGAATGTGGATCCCCGGCATACTAACCAGGGACAATTCTTTTCTTTACTGGCTGGTATGAATATTCTGTCATGGAGTTATGTTGCTAACATGAGGTGGTCCAGATTCTTGAAATGTTAACCCAGGCGACATGGTCGCCATACGTGGCAGGGGCCGGCATCGGCATTCTCGTCTGTCTTGCCTTTCTTCTCTCGAACCGGCCGATAGGCTGTTCATCCGGTTTTGTCAAGGCTGATGGACTGATAGGAAAAACCATCAGTCCTTCGCATGTCGAAAAGAAAGAATATTACCGGGAGATTATCCCTGAAGTGGACTGGGCGTTCATGCTCATCCCGGGCATCGTGATCGGTGCCTTCATCTCGTCTATGCTTTCCGGCCAGTTCCATCTCATTATTGTCCCGGCAACATGGAGTGCTACATTTGGCAACACCCCGGTACTCCGGATAATCGTTGCGATGCTTGGCGGGGCCCTCCTTGGCTTCGGTGCCCGCTGGGCCGGCGGATGCACGAGTGGTCACGGGATCAGCGGGTCCATCCAGCTCTCGCTTGCCAGCATGATCTCGGCTGCATGTTTCTTTGCCGGTGGGATCGGGATGGCCATGTTTCTGTTCTACGTGATCGGGGGTGCTTAAATTGGGCGAATTATTTACCGGCATTCACAGGGACCGGGGCCTCCAGGTAATCCTAGGTCTCCTGTTTGGGATCATGTTCGGGTTCCTGCTCCAGAAAGGCGGGGTGACGAGCTACAACGTGATTATTGCGCAGCTGCTCCTCACTGATTTCACCGTGATGAAAGTGATGCTCTCTGCTGTCATCGTGGGTATGATCGGCCTTGCACTGCTGAAACATTTCGGGTATGTCCAGCCTCATCCTGCATCCGGGACCATTGGCTCGAACGTGGTCGGCGGGATTATATTCGGATTTGGGTTCGCTCTGCTTGGTTACTGCCCGGGAACGGTAGCAGGTGCGGTTGGGACGGGAGCTATTGATGCCCTGATCGGTGGTGTGGTAGGAATCCTGGCAGGTATCGCCGTCTTTGTCGAATTCTACCCGGATATTAAGGCACGGTTCCTTGTGAAAGGCCCACTTCCTGCTGTCACGCTGCCGGAATTTCTGAAGCTCCCTACATGGCTCACTATTATCATCATGGAAGCCGCGATGATTGGGTTCCTGCTGCTGCTTGAATACCTTGGATATTGAGTGTCGTTCGTAAGAAGGGTGAGGAAAAACCTCCACCTGTCGTTTTATTAATTCCTCTCCAACACCCCTTGTTCCATTCCGGGTTTGGGAATGCGTTTTATGATAGTTCTCTACCCCGATACGTTCTTTTTCAGACGATTACGGTGACGATGAACCACCTCCCGGGATGGAAGGCGGTCGGTGAGAAAGGCCCTCCTGGATGATCTGAAACTGTTTCCCAGGGAGACTTATGATGATGTTGTAAAACGCCTGGCTGAAATGGCGTATGATAATGAACCACTCACCAAAGAAGAACTTGAAGCGATTCAGGAAAGTGAGGAGGATATCAAAGCCGGAAGGGTCTATTCGATCGAGGAGGTTATGAAAGAACTTGGCGACGAGGACCACATCAGGAACATGAGGAAGAGGCGCTGATGCTGAAGTACTCCATCTCCTTCACCCGCCGGGCAAAGAAGAACTTAATGGACATCCCTGCTGAAGTGAGACATAAGATTGAGGGGGCCCTTTTTGCATTTGCATCCGATCCAGGTCCTCACCATGATGTGAAGAAGATGCATGGATCTCATAAATCCCGTCCACTATACCGGCTATGCGTGGGTGAGTACCGGGTCCTCAAGTACTTGTATAATGGTACGCTCGTTGTTGAGGTTATCTCAGTATTAAAGCGCGAAATGGCATATTGATCGTTAGATGAGATTCAGATTAACCGTGATGTCGGTTGGCATGTACGTGAAATCCCTTCAAAAATAATGATTGCCGTTATCTGGACCATTCAATGGTCTGTTATTACCCGCTTAGCGTAACCGTATTATTCCGGTGTATAACCAACCGCCCGGGCTTGCGTGCCCGGGGTGATCTCCACGAGAATATCTCGAAAATCCCCGGGAATGGCCGCATATCGTAATCGGCGATAGCTATCATTCGATTATTACTGGTCCCCAAGGAATTACCGACTTCTTCTGTGGACCGGATCTGCTGCGGGTTATCGGAATTGTTCCGGTATCCCGATATATTTTCAAAGGTTGGTCCACTCGTCTGCGGGTGATGTGCCGGATCTTTGCTGTCAGCCCGGAGGATTCTGGTCTCCCGTCCTGGCGTATTGCCCACAGAATCTTCATCCTGCTCAACTTCATCACCGGGTTGTGTTTAGGGCCCCACATTTGAATGAGCAAATACGTTCAGAACTCTGCACCCATTGAGACGTGATCTGTCAACCGATCGGGCAGAAATGTCCGTCTCCTCCAGCCCCGGGATCATGGTTCTAACATCACATACTATATATCCAATCAACCGAAACTGGGAACATACTGTGCGATACTCATGAAACTCCAGAAAAAAACACTTCTTGTTTTTGTTATTCTGCTCATATCGGTCCTCGTAGTTATCAGCATATTTTTTTCCACCATCCTCCTGGCAAGTTACAGTGCCCTTGAAGAGCAGTATATAGAGAAAGACCTCGCCCAGGCGGTCAGCAAGCTCGACGATGAATTTTTTACCATGTCTTCTATCGCCTCTGACTGGGGACCCTGGGATGACACGGTTGATTTTGTTAACGGGAATGATACGGAGTACCTCAACTCAAATCTCCAGCCGTATGGTTTCGATAATCTCAACCTGAACCTTATTGTCCTCACCAACACGAAGGGAGAGGTCCTCTTTTCAGGTGCATATGATCTCGAGAATAAAGTGATGGCCCCGGTCCCGGCGTTCTTTTCAGGAAAACTGGACCTTAATAACCCCCTGATGAACATGTCGGACCCCCACCAGGTAACAACGGGAGTTTTGATGCTGCCTGATGATCCTATGCTCGTTGTATCACAACCCATTGTCCATTCCGATTTTTCCGGCCCACCCCAGGGAGTAGTGATCATGGGGCGGTACCTCAGCAGGGAGGAAATAGCGAGGCTGGCAAAACTCACGCAACCCAGTCTTGCCTTCACCCGTACCGACTCCCCGGTATTGACGCCAGACCTGCTCTCACATATCCGGGAGAACCGCGGGTCAGCACCGGGTATCATCCGGCAGCTGAACGGGAATGAGATTGCCGGATATGCCCTTATCCCGGATATTTATGGGAATGACGCGCTTGTTCTCCAGATTACTGAAGCCCGCGATATCTACCACCAGGGATTAAATACCACGATGCAGGTCCTCCTGATCATTATCCTGAGCGGGGTGTTCCTGGGACTTGTGGTAATTATCCTGCTGGACCGTTTCCTGCTGGAAAGAATGAACTCACTGGCTATCCAGGTATATACGATCGGTAAATCAGGCAGTACAACGGAACATGTCACGATCGAAGGTGATGACGAACTCTCCGGGCTTGCGGCAGAAATAAACAGGATGCTGGATACGATCGAACAGACGCAGTCGAAGGTCCAGGCCAGCGAGGCACGGTTCAGGGGACTTGCGGAGAACCTGCCGCTGGTCATCTTCGAGATGGACACGATCGGGAGGCTCCTGTATGTTAATAAGACCGGCGTTGAAATATTCGGGATTACCGAGGAAAAGATCGCCCAGGGAATTAATATCCGGCAATATTTATCCCCGGACAATATCGAACAGATGCAACGCGGACTCTCTGCCGTGATGTCGGGTTTGAAATCTCCCGGAGAGATCTACACCTTAACGCAACTCGACGGTAACCTGATGCGGGCCATTGTGTCGACATCACTTATCTATCGGGAAGGCAGTGTTACCGGGTTCAGGGGAATAGTTATCGATATCACCGAACGGATCCGGCTCGAGGAAGCGCTCACCGAGAGCGAGGAATACCTCCAGTCGCTGATATGGTCAATCCGTGTTGGTATCATTGTCATTGACGTGGAGACC
This sequence comes from Methanomicrobiales archaeon, assembly GCA_037137755.1. Taxonomy (GTDB): domain Archaea; phylum Halobacteriota; class Methanomicrobia; order Methanomicrobiales; family Methanospirillaceae; genus CAIKOD01. Next base: position 52,396 of record JBAXJR010000005.1, read on the forward strand.
CACCGGATCATCGATGTAAACCCGGCGGCTCTTGAGATGATAGGTGCCACGAAAGATGCCGTTATCAACAAGCTATGCCACAACGTGATCTGTCCGGCAGAAATGGGAAGATGCCCGATAACCGATCTGAACCAGACGGTGGATAATGCCGAGCGTACTCTGCTGACACCGGATGGCAGGAAGATTTCGATCATAAAATATGTTGTTCCGGTTATGCTTCATGGCAAGCCCTGCCTGCTTGAAACATTTATTGATAACAGCTACCGGAAACAGATCGAACTGAAGCTGGCAGAGAGCGAGGAAAAATACCGCTTTTTAATCGAGAACAGTCACAACATTATTTATATGCTTACCCTTGAGGGGGTATTCACCTTCGTCTCCCAGAGCTGGACTGCGCTCCTGGGCCAGCCGGTGAGTGAAGTGGTGGGAAGAGCATTCGGGCAATTTGTCCACCCGGATGATATCGCGGGATGCCTGGCATTCATGCAGAGTAAGATCGAGACAGGACAGGAACTAACCGGGGTCGAGTACCGCGTGCAACATGCCGATGGGTCCTGGCGCTGGCACACTTCCAACCTGGTCCTACTCAAGGACGAATCCGGTACAACCGTTGCGTTCGAAGGCAGCGCCACCGACATCACCAAACGCAAACTGGCGGAAGAGGCGCTGCGGGAGAGCGAGCAGCGGTTCGACCAGTTGGCCGAGCAGAGCGGCACCATCGCATGGGAAGTGGATGCCAGCGGTCTTTATATCTATGTCAGCCACGTTTCCGAAGCTGTCTGGGGCTACCGCCCGGACGAACTAGTGGGCAGGATGCATTTCTACGACCTGCACCCGGAATCCGGACGCGAGGAGTTCAGGACGGTCGCCTTCGCTTTCTTCGGGCGGAAGGAATCGTTCTGGAACCTGGAAAACGTTGTACAAGCCAAAGACGGCCACCAGGTAAATGTCTCCACCAACGGTATCCCGATCCTGAACCCTGACGGGACCCTGCGGGGCTATCGCGGTAGCGACACCGATATCACCGAACGCAAGAAGATAGAAGATGCCCTCGTGGAAAGCGAGGGAAAATACCGGGCGCTTACGGAAAACACCAGAGATATTCTCTTCTCCATAGATATGGCAAATATTTTCACGTATGTCTCACCGCAGATCAATAAATATGGTTTTCTTGCAGAGGAGATAATCGGAAAATCGCTTCGTGATGTCATTCACCCGGAGGATATCGTCCGGGTTGAAGACGACCTGTCCCGGGACCTCGAAAAGGGTGCCCGGTTCCATTCCACGTTCAGGATCCTCGATAAATGGGGAAATATCCACTGGTTTGACGAAGAAGGCACGTTACGGCTCGACCAGTATGGGATGCCCATCGGGATCTACGGGGTGCTCCGTGATGATTCTGAACGCAAGCGTGCTGAAGATGCGATAGAACTTGCCAACAAAAAACTGAACCTGATGAACAACATCACGCGGCATGATATCCTCAATACCATCACCGGGTTGTTAGGTTGCGTGGATATGGCGAGCGCAACCTCTTCCCCTGAAGAAAAGACGCAACTGCTCGATGATATCAGGGACCTTACCCGCATCATCCAGCGACAGATTGCATTTACCAGGGAGTACCAGGAGGTCGGCGTCCACCTGCCGTTATGGCAGAACGTTCATGGAGTGATCGGGAAGGTTTTGCAGAATTTTGAAAAGACCGGCATTCACTTTGAGATAGATCCCGGGAATATGGAGATCTATGCGGACCCGCTGCTGGAGAAAGTGTTCTACAACCTGGTTGATAATGCAACGAGGTACGGGGAGACAATCACGACGATAAGGATATCCACCCAGACCTCCGGGAATCACGCCCTTCTGATTTTCGAGGATGATGGTGCAGGTATACCCGTTGATCAAAAAACCCGGGTCTTCGAGCGGGGTGTGGGAAGGAATACTGGTATGGGTTTGTTCCTCACCCGGGAGATACTCGCCATTACAGGGATTTCCATCCGGGAAAACGGGGTGCCGGGCAAGGGGGCACGGTTCGAGCTGCTGGTCCCGTGGGGCACATTTCGGTCTGGCAGTGACACATTGCCAATGGGTTAAAGATAAGATGTCGCCTGACAACATCATGTAATTTCATCCGGTGATACCATGGTTGAAAAATCGATACTCCTTGTAGAAGATGACGATATTATCGCCCGGGTTGCTGACTGGCGGTTGAAAAATCTTGGATATAAGGTCTGCGGGCGTGCCACGACCGCGGCAGAGGCGATAGAACTGGTGGTGAAGCAAAAACCCGATCTCGTCCTGATGGACATCAACATCAAAGGTGATATTGATGGGATCGAGACGGCCAAGATGATCAAGCAGGGTTTTAACATCCCCGTGATATTTGTGACGTCACATTCTGATGGTATCACGCTGGAACGTGCTAAAGCAGCGAATCCTGACGGGTTTATTATCAAACCATTCGTTGACAATGACCTTCGTGTGGCAATTGAACTTGCCCTGAATAAATAATCCCGCTCAAACCGGGACCAGGAATCATTACCCGGGAACCGTGCAACATACAGCGCATTGAGTGAGATGATGAAAAAAACCAAGAGGGCAGCCTTGAGTGATGCCGGCAGCACAACACCGGAACCTGCCGCTCCTGCAATTCCCGCCCCCCCTGAACACCCACTCCTACACCAACTGTAACTTATACGCCAACCATAACCCCGAAAACAACCCCTACTCCTACACCAGGATTATATGACCACATCATACTCTCTCCAGGCTGGAACTTTGTATCAACACCGAAGGTACTTGCGGCGGGATCTAATACGCTTCAATATTCAGTAATGTGAAAATGGTAACCCCGTTGAATAAGAACATTGGAAAAAAATTCACACTCTGAAAAACTGTTCTTAACCCACAGCAAAGGCAGGATTAGAATATCGTTGGCTTACAAACAATGAGGATCTGGCGTTTACAGTGCGGGCATTTTACTTCAATTTCAGCAGAGGGATTGATAGCAAACAAATCTTCTGAAATTATATTTGGTGTTACAATTCCATTACAAACAGGGCAATTGATGGTTGTAATGGGCCGATGAACGTTAACGGTGGGAAGCATGGCTTTTTTTGTCTCTCTGCGACAGTTAACAGGCATCCTCCTTGTGTAATAACTTTTGTGACAATGTGATCCCATAACAAAAATGTATCTACTATCAAACCTACAAATGAAGTTAATGTCGGGTCAGGTCAGGTCATGACTACATCGAAAAAAAAGACCCCTGCTAAGAAAAACGTCAGGGACAGCACGTCGGAACCACTATTCCCCATAATCGGGATCGGCGCCTCTGCCGGAGGGCTTGAAGCATTTGAACTCTTTTTCAAGACGATACCGGCCGACAGCGGGATGGCATTTATGCTCGTCCCCCACCTCGACCCGGGCCATGCAAGCATGCTCTCCGAGATTCTCCAGCGGATCACCACGATGCCCGTTCACGAGGCAGAGGACCAGGCATTAATTCAGGTCGACCATGTCTATATTATCCCGCCTAACAAGGACATGTCGATCTTCCACGGCACAATCCACCTGAGCGTCCCCGAACAGGCACGGGGACTGCGCCTCCCCATTGACTTCTTCATCCGGTCGCTTGCCGAGGACCAGGGAGAACGAGCGATCTGTGTTATCCTTTCAGGGAATGGGTCGGACGGCACGCTCGGGCTCCGGGCAGTCCACGGTGCAGGAGGGGTCTCGTTCGTGCAGGAGCCATCAACTGCCAAGTACGATGGCATGCCCACAAGCGCTGTCCAGAGCGGTCTTGCCACCTATGTGCTGCCGGTCGAGAAGATCGCGGATCAGCTGGTCACCTACGTTAAAACCATCGTTCTTACCGGTGTTCCCCTGGCGCTCCCTAACCCTGCCGCAACCGGTGCCATGACCCGTATCCTGATGCTCCTCCGTTCAAGGACCGGCAATGACTTTTCCCAGTACAAGAAGAGCACGATAACACGCCGTATCGAACGGAGGATGGTGGTACACGCCATCAGGGATATGGACGCATACGCCCGGTACCTCCGGGAAAACCCCGCCGAGGTCCAGGTCCTGTTCAAGGAACTGCTCATCAACGTGACCAGCTTCTTCCGGGATACAGAAGCGTTCGCCGCACTGAAACGTGAGGTCCTGACCCGGATGTTTGACGATAAACCCGAGAACTATATCTTCCGGGTCTGGGTGCCGGGGTGCGCCTCCGGTGAAGAGGCTTACTCCCTTGCCATACTCTTCCGCGAGTACATGGACGAGATCAACCTGGACTTCAAGTTCCAGATCTACGCGACCGATATCGATGACGATGCCATCGCAACCGCACGGGCAGGCATGTACCCTGAGAACATCTCCATCGATGTCTCATCCGGGCGGCTGCGGCGGTTCTTTGCAAAGGAGGAGAACGGCTACCGGATTAAGAAGGAGATCCGGGAGATGGTCATCTTTGCCATCCAGAACGTGATCACCGACCCCCCGTTTACTAAAATGGACCTGATCAGCTGCCGGAACCTGCTGATCTACCTCGAAGCCGGTCCCCAGGAACGTATCATCCCGGCATTTCATTACGCCCTCCGGCCGGGTGGGGTACTATTCTTAAGCCCGTCCGAAGGCATCGGGAATTTTACCGATCTTTATGCACCGGTCGACAAAAAATGGAAGATCTATACCACGAAACCGTCTTCTGTATCTGCCAGGGCATTGGTGGCACAGCGCTTTGCATGGACCGGCGACAGGCCTGGACGGGAGACGGGTGAAGCCCCGGTTGCAATAAATAAGACAAACTTCGCCGAACTGACAAAACGTGTGCTCCTCCAGTCCTACGCACCCCCGTCGGTCATCACGGACGAGAAAGGGAACATCGTCTACGTGCACGGCGATACCGGGAAGTACCTGCAGCCGGCACCCGGGCTGATAAGCACCAATGTCATCGATATGGCACGCGAAGGGCTCCAGCTCGACCTCCGGACCGCCATTATGACAGCAGCCCGGCAAAAGAAACCGGTTGTCGCAAAAGACCTGCCGGTCAGGACGAACGGCGGCATTCACGGGGTCGACCTGGCGGTACGGCCGCTTGCTGATACGGAGGTAACCGGGGAACTGCTCCTGATCAGTTTCCAGGACGCCGGGCCGCACCCTCAGGAGAAAAACACCCGTGCGAAGCGTCCGCCTGTAAAAGGAGCCACAAAGCGCTTTGAAGAGCTGGAACAGGAACTCGTGTTTACAAAAGAGAACCTGCAGGCGACAATCGAGGAGATGCAGGCGGCAAACGAGGAGCTCAAGTCCACGAACGAAGAACTCCAGTCGACCAACGAAGAACTCCAGTCGACCAACGAGGAACTCGAGACGTCGAAGGAGGAGATGCAGTCAGTGAATGAAGAGATCGTGACCGTGAACTCAGAACTGCAGGCAAAGATCGCGCAGCTCACGGAGATCCAGAACGATATGAAAAACCTCCTCGAGAACGTCAATGTCGGCACCATATTTCTGGATGACCGCCTTGCGATCAAACGGTTCACCCGCGAGGCAGTAAAGGTGTACCGGCTTGCCCCCTCGGATATGGGACGACCACTCGCCGATATCCGGTCAAATATCCCGGGAGAAGACCTGGTTGCCGATGCCAAAGGTGTACTTGACACCCTCATTCCGCTGGAGAAACCGGTCCGTACGACCGGTAACGAATGGTATAATGTCCGCATCATGCCGTACCGAACCTATGAGAACGTGATCGATGGTGTGGTGCTAACATTCTCCGATATCACCGTACTTAAAGCAGTCGAAGCAGAGTCCCGGGTTTCCCGCGACTATGCGCAGAGTATTGTGGACACGGTCCGGGAACCGTTGATCGTCCTGGACGGCAGGTTTGAGGTGGTCTCTGCCAGCCGGGCCTTCTACCAGAAATTCCAGGTGACCCCTGAAGAGACGCTGGGGCAGGTGTTGTATAAGCTCGGGAACAATCAGTGGGACATTCCCGGACTCCACGAACTGCTGGAGACCGTGCTGACGAACAAGACCTCGTTTGAGAATTTCGAAGTTGGGCATGACTTCCCCGGAATAGGGAAGAGGAAGATGTTGTTAAACGCACGCCGGATCCCTGGCGAAGCAGGAAGTACGCAACTTCTTCTCCTAGCAATTGAGGATATCACAGCGCCCGGCACCCCGGGTACATCCCGCAAACCCGGTGGGAAGGGGGAATGAATGGTGGCTGGGAAGAAGAAACCGGAAGGTCCAGGCAGCACCCATTTGTTGAGGGACGATGCAGAGGCGCAGCTCAAACGGTCCCCGGAACGTTCTCCTGGCATGGAAGGGCAGACCCCACAACAACTTATCCACGAACTCGAGGTTCACCAGGTCGAGCTCGAGATGCAGGCTGAAGAGCTCAGGAGAGCGTATATCGCACTCGAGGAGTCACGGGACAAGTACCTTGACCTCTACGAATTCGCTCCGACAGGTTACTTCACGCTGACGGATAAGGCACTCATAACCGGAGTAAACCTCACCGGTGCGATACTGATGGGGGTTGAACGTGGAAACCTGCTTAATGCACCATTCAGTAAATTTGTTGCGGGACAAGATTCCGACCCGTGGCACCTGTATTTTATGCAAGTGCTGCAGAACGTGGAAAAACAGACCTGCACCCTGATTCTCAAACGGGGTGATGGCTCAGTATGGCCTGCCCGCCTGGAAAGTATCCGGCTCACCGGCTTATCAGATGAAGTAAAAACGGTCCGGGTGGCAGTCAGTGATGTTAGTGATATCAGAAAAATGGAGGCCGCCCTCCGTACCACCAATAAAAAGCTCACCCTGCTCTCCAGCATTACCCGGCACGATATTAACAACCAGCTGATATCCGTCAACGGGTTTCTTGAGTTATTACACAGGAAAGTCCCTGATCCAGCACTTGAGGACTATTTCACCCGGATCACGAAGGCGAGTACACGGATCTCTGCAATGATCCAGTTCACGAAAGAATATGAGCAGATCGGTGTATATGCACCTGCATGGCAGGACTGCCGCACACTTGTGGATACAGCGGAAAAGGAAGCCCCACTCGGTCAGGTTGTGGTGAACAACGATCTCCCTGAAGGCATGGAAGTGTTTGCCGACTCGCTGCTTGTCAGGGTCTGTTACAACCTGATGGACAATGCGGTACGGTACGGGGGAAAGATCACTACCATCCGGTTCTCTGTTGAGGAACATGACGGTGACCATATCATTGTGTGCAAAGACGATGGCGTCGGTATACCGGCTGAAGAGAAGGAGAATATTTTCGACCGGGGGTTCGGAAAGAACACCGGGCTTGGCCTTTTCCTCTCCCGGGAAATTCTGGATATTACTGGCATAACCATTACTGAAACCGGGGAGCCAGGCAAAGGGGCTCGGTTTGAGATGGTTGTGCCGAAGGGGGCGTTGCGGATGGCAGTGAGGGGGATTGAAAATGACAGCGGGAAAGAAGAAGCCGGAACATAAGGAACCTGAAACTCCGGGAATTGAACGAACGCTTCGCGATGTTGCAGAGGAGCAGCTCGCCCGCTCCCCGAAGCGTTCTCCTGGCATGGAAGGGCAGACACCGGAACAACTCGTCCACGAGCTCAGTGTGCACCAGATTGAACTTGAGATGCAGGCTGAAGCGCTCAGAAGTGCTCAAAATGCACTGGAGGAGTCACGGGAAAAGTTCCTTGACCTCTACGAATTCGCCCCGCTTGGCTATTTCACGCTCACCGACAAGGCTCTGATTGCAGAGGTGAACCTCACCGGTGCGACACTCATCGGCGTAGAGCGGAAAAAACTACTTGTGGCACGGTTCAGAAAATTCGTAAGCCCCGGAGATTTTGAACAATGGGACCGGTATCTCATTCGCCTGCTGATGCAGGACAACAACCAGTCCTGCATCCTCACGCTCAAACGGGGGGACGGTTCAACGTTCCCCGCCCGGCTGGAAGGCATCCGGACTAACGGGTTCGATGGAATAATTAGCGTCCGCATTGCGATCAGTGACATTACTGATATCTGGCAGATCGAGGCGCTGAAGGTGAGTGAGACCCGGTACCGGCGCCTCTTTGAGACTGCCCAGGACGGAATTCTCATCCTCGATGCCGGCAGCGGGCAGATCGTCGAGGTGAACCCATTTTTGATTGATATGCTGGGCTTCTCGCGTGAACAGTTCCTTGGAAAGAAAATATGGGAGATCGGGCTTTTCAAGGATATCGTTGCCAACAAGGAGAACTTCGAAGAACTGCAACGGCAGGAGTATATCCGTTACGAGGATATGCCGCTGGAAACAGCCGGTGGGCAACGGATCGCGGTGGAATTTATCAGTAATGTCTACATGGTGAGTAATAAGAAGGTCATCCAGTGTAACATCCGTGACATTACCGCACGAAAACGTGTGGAAGATGCACTGGCTCTTACAAGCAAAAAGCTGAACCTCCTGTCAGGTATCACCCGGCACGACATCAACAACCAGCTCACGATACTGCTGGGGTACCTCAAAATTCTCGAAAACAAGCAGTCCGATCCCACACTCATCGAGTATTTCCTGAAGGTTTCGAACGCTGCAAAACGGATCTCCGCCATGATCCGATTTACCAAGGAATACGAGGAGATTGGTGTCCATGCTCCCACCTGGCAGGATACCCGTACTCTCATAGCTACTGCGGCAAAGCAAGCCCCTCTTGGGCAGGTTGTGGTGAAAAATGATCTCCCTGCCGGAGCAGAAGTGTTCGCTGACCCGCTGATGGTCAAGGTGTTTTACAACCTGATGGACAACGCTGCCCGGTACGGAGGAAAGATTACGACCATTCGTTTCTCTGCTCTGGACCGTGATGGGGATGATCATCTCATCGTATGCGAAGATGATGGCGAAGGTGTCCCGCAGGATGAGAAGGAACGGATCTTCGAGCGGGGCTTTGGGAAGAACACCGGTCTTGGTTTAGCCTTATCAAGGGAGATCCTCTCTATTACCGGCATCACCATCCGTGAGACGGGTGAACCGGGCAAAGGTGCACGGTTCGAGATGGTCGTGCCGAAGGGAATGTGGCGTAATGCTGGTGAGGGGATTGAAAATGACAGCGGGAAAAAAGAAGCCGGAACATAAGGAACCTGATACTCCGGATATTGAACGAACGCTCCGGGATGATGCAGAGGAGCAGCTCGTCCGCTCCCCGAAGCGTTCTGCTGACCTGAAAGGGCAGACACCCGAACAACTTATCCATGAACTCGAGGTGCACCAGGTCGAGCTCGAGATGCAGGCTGAAGAACTCAGTAGAGCGCATATCGCACTCGAGGAGTCGCGGGACAAGTACCTTGACCTGTATGACTTTGCCCCGATCGGCTATCTTTCCCTTACCGAAACGGCGCTGATCGTTGAGGTGAACCTCGCAGGGGCGACGCTCCTCGGTGCCGATCGGAAAAAACTGCTCAAGGCCCGGTTCAGGAGTTTCGTTGCTCAAAAAAATCTTGAACAATGGGACCGGTATTTTTTGACCTTGCTGGACCAGGGGGGAAAACAGACCTGCACCCTCACGCTTAAACGGAGTAATGGCTCAATGTTCCCTGCCCGTCTGGAAGGGGTCCGGACTTGCGGCAGCGATGGGGTGAGCACGGTCCGTATTACGTTCAGTGACATTTCCGATATCTGGGAGATTGAAGCACTCAAAGAGACTAATGATTATCTCAACAACCTGTTTGACTACGCCAACGCCCCGATCATTGTATGGGATCCGAAGTATGTGATCACCCGGTTCAACCATGCATTTGAGGATATGACCCTAAGATCTGAGCAGGAAGTCATCGGGCGGCGGCTTGATATCCTGTTCCCAAAAGAAAGTATGGATGCATCATTCCTACAGATAAAAAAAACCCTTGAGGGCAAATGGTGGGAGACCGTTGAGATCCCAATTCTTGTCAAAGATGGCAGTGTCCGGACTGTACTCTGGAATTCGGCAAATATCCTTGATCCTGATGGCAGGTTAATTTCCACAATCGCCCAGGGTGTTGACATCACCGAACGCAGACGGGCAGAGGAAGCGCTGCGCCGGGTAAACCAGAAGCTGAATATCCTCTCTGGACTTACAAGGAAAGACCTAAGCTGCCAGATCCTCGTTCTGAACTCCTACCTTGAGCTTGCAAAGAAACATGCAGCCGGGCAGGACCAGGTCCTTTCGAGCATACAGAAAGGAAAGCGGGCGGCAGAGTTAATCAATGAGATTACGGAAGTTACCCGGGATTACCAGGACATGGGGGCAAAACCTCCGACATGGCAGAATGTGAAGATGGCGTTGTTGCTCGGGCTGTCCCATATATCCATTAGCGAAATTAAGCACAGCATAGAAACAGGAGACCTCGAGATCTTTGCTGATCCCCTGCTGGAAAAGGTATGCCAGCGCCTCTTCGAGAACTCACTCACGCACGGCGGCCATGTCACCCGGATCCGGGTCTCGCACACGACGACCCCTGCTGGGATCACGATCCTCTTTGAAGACGATGGCAAAGGAATTCCGCAGGAGAAGAAAGAGCAGATCTTTTTGCGTGGTGACGACCTCACCCGTTTCTCGATGCGGAGTCTCATCTTTGTCCGGGAGATCCTCGACATTACCGGCATTACGATTACCGAGACCGGAGAGCCGGGCAAGGGAGCGCGGTTCGAGATAATAGTACCGGAGGGGGCATGGCGGATGATAGGGGGGAGTGACTAACATGTCAGCGGTTATCCGGGTCCTCTACGTTGATGACGAACCCGATCTTCTTGAGATCGGCAAATTATTCCTTGAGGAATCCGGCGATCTCACTGTAACGACCGCGATAAGTGCACCTGATGCGATCCGGTTGCTCGAACTGGAACAGTTCGACGCCATCATCTCCGATTACCAGATGCCCGTTATGGATGGGATAGCGTTCCTTGAGGTAGTGCGGACCCGCTTTGGACGGATTCCGTTCATCCTTTTCACCGGACGTGGCAGGGAAGAGATAGTCATCCAGGCGATCAATAGCGGAGCGGACTTCTATCTTCAGAAGGGAGGCGGTCCCAGCCCGCAATTTGCTGAACTTTCTCACAAGATCCGGCAGGCAACATCCCGGAAAAAGGCGGAGGATTCGCTCCGGAAGAGCGAGGATCAATACCGGCACTTAGTCGAATGCTCGGATGAGATAATCGTTGTAATACAGGACGGGATGCTCAGGCTGGTCAACCAGAGGGCAGTTGAACGCACCGGGTATTCGGAGCAGGAACTCTTGTCCATTCCGTTTCCTGTGCTTATTCACCCTGATGACCGTGCCAACGTAGTGGAGCGTTACCAGAAGCGGATGAAAGGAGAGGACACTCCGTCCTAGTATACGTTCCGGGTGGCAAGGAAGGACGGGCGTACCATCTGGGTCGAACTAAGCGTAATCGCTATCATATGGGAAGGACGGCCCGCCACGATTAATTTCCTGATTGATATCACCGACCGCAAGCGGGCGGAGGAAATGGTCATCCAGACCCGGCGTAATTATGAAGCATTTTTTAACACCATTAATGAGTTCCTCTTTGTCCTGGATGAACAGGGTTGCATCCTTCACACGAATGAAACGGTCACCCGCAGGCTCGGGTACACCAGAGAAGAGCTCATCGGACAATCAGTATTAATGGTGCATCCCCCGGAACTCAGGGACGAGGCAGGGTGTACGGTGCAGGAGATGCTGGCGGGTACGAAGGATTTCTGCCCGGTACCATTGATCGCCAAAGGAGGTCAGCTGATCCCGGTGGAAACCCGGGTTACGAATGGTGAATGGAACGGGGGACCGGTGCTGTTCGGTGTCAGTACGGATGTTTCAAAGCTCAAATTATCCGAGGAGAAATTCTCACTCGCCTTCCATTCCAATGCAAATCCGATGGTAATCTCGGCAATAAAAGATGGGGAATTCATTGAAGTGAATGAAGCGTTCATAAAAATGCTGGGTTTCTCGCGTGACGAGGTCATCGGAAAACATACAAGTGATCTTGGACTGTTTATCCAGCCGGATGACCGGTCAAATGCCCTTCGCATACTTGAAGAGATGGGGACGGTAAGGGATCTGGAGATCCAGATCCGTGCAAAAGACGGTTCCATTCATTACGGACTGTTCTCTGGTGACCGTATCAGTATCGGGGAAGTTTCCTGTCTGCTTACAACGTTAGTAGATATCACAGCCCGGAAACATGCAGAAGCCGAAATCGTCTTAACCAACAAGAAGATAGCCCTCCTCACCAGCCTCACCCGGCACGACACTATCGACAAGCTGACAGGGATTTTAGGATACCTGGATATGCTGAAAAACGAGCTGAATGATCCAACACTTGATGAGTATTTCCAGACGATGGCAACTTCTGCAGAGCAGATATCAGCTATGATCCGGTCCACCAATGAATACGAGGAGATCGGTGTCGCTCCGCCGTTCTGGCAGGACTGCCGCACACTCGTTGATATTGCAGCAGGGAAAACCCTGGCCGGCAAGGTTACGGTTAAAAACGATCTCCCGACCGGTGAGGAAATTTTCGCCGATCCGCTGGTTTTCAAGGTCTTTTACAACCTGATGGATAACGCAGTACGGTATGGTGGTAAGATCACGACTATCCGGTTCACTGTTGGGGAATCCAATGGTGACCCTATTGTCGTGTGCGAAGACGACGGGTTCGGTTTCCCTGCAGACGAGAAAGAAAAGATCTTCGACCGGGGTTTTGGGAAAAATACTGGTATGGGTTTGTTCCTTACCCGGGAAATCCTATCCATTACGGGTATCACCATCAGTGAGGTTGGTGTGCCGGGAAAGGGAGCACGGTTTGAGATGACCGTGCCTGAAGGGGCATGGCGGATGGCAGGGAATGATGCATAATGGCAGGTACCCTCCTTGTCCTTTTCGTTGATGACAAACATACACTTCTTGAGATAGGTAAGCCTGCGTAGTATATCTGAAATCGTATCAAACCAGGAAGCAGGACAGGATCTGGTCGGGCGGACATTCTCCCACAATACCCATTTGCATTTATAGCATCCTGCCGGATAAAAAAATCAGTATGCAATTATTTTCAGATCACGGATATTTTCAAAATGCCGGTCACGGGTGATGATCTCCCCATCATTACAGAGAGCTATGGCAGCGATCACTTCATCGAAATCCCCGATGGGGTTACCCGATATGCATAAACCCGCTGCAATCCTGCCAAAGACTTCGAATATTGTTTCGTCTATAGGTAGAATGGTGAATAATTCCAGGAGGGTCCGAACTTTGACCAGGTTATTGCGGTTCCCCGAAATGTATGCCCCTTTGTATAACTCCATGGCAGTTATTGCGGTTGTGGAGAGTGCGATTCCCTTTTCTTCAAATGCTGCATACCGTTTAAGCGCACCACGGTCTCTCCGCACCAGGTCAACAAGAAATGAGGTGTCTGCAAGCGGCATCAGAACTTGACCTCACGCATCCTGCCTTTTCGCATCTCCCGGGATACCTTCTCAATATTGTTGGCCAGATCAGTACAGTCCCCGAGTTCGGCAAGCACCTCCGATAATTTACGTTTGACCGGGTAATATTTTACAATTACTTCAGAGAAACTTGTCTTTTCATCTTTCTTTAATGCCCTCAGCCGATCGTACGCCTCTTCCGTTATGCTGATGGTTTTTGTCGACATGATCTATTCTGTGTATGTATGTGTATTTAATTATAATCGTGAGAAGATCTTCCCCGATACCACATGCATCCTGCTGTCAGGAGAATGCATGCCATAACGATAATCAGGGCCCTGGGATGGTGCAGCGGAATGGGGGTCATGGGAAACCAGGGGACGGTACATAATGATTGATACGGTCGTGGGAGCAGTGACACCAGAATTGAGGCCTGAACGAGTTTCCGGCTCCTCCCGCAATCAGATGAATCCTGCACAAAAACAATATCCGGCTGGTTTCCGGTACAATATCTCCGTGAACAGCCAGGAAAGATCGCCCGGAATATGACATTCACCGTAGATCCTGTAGAGGGACAACCAGATGCACAGGGATCCCAACCGGCTGGTCGGGGACAAACCCGGGGTCATTGTACCGGATGTGCAATAAATCAGGAATGTACCGTCATGTGGTGATACATACTAAAATTTTCTTCGCATTACCCTATTTTCTATGTTAACTTACACACCCTGGCCGGCTGGCCCTCAAATATCCGGGGACCTCGTTCGAAACGATAATATCCGCTTCGGTAACCGATGACCGGCCAGCCCGTTCGGCAGCCAGTACACTCCACTTCACCAGGTGAATTCCTGCCCGCACATCCCCGGCCGGCACGATGTGATTGACAAGAAATGAAAGCATTTCGGTGGATATGACCCCAGGGTGAAGCCCGGCCTGAATCCTGTCGTGGAGGATTTCCCTCATGTGCTTCTTTTGGTAGAGCGGGAAATGTATCTTGTCAGGTTTGAGGTCGGAGGTAAAACAGGAATCCAGGGCTACCTTCAGGTTAACCTCCATATCACTCGTCATAAGGATGAATCCTACCTTCGCTTTCGGGTATTTCATTGAAATGCCGAGGAATGAGGAGAGAATATCATCGAGGAGATGGTTCGGCAGGTGGTGGTCCGCATTGTCAAAACATGCAACGAGGACCGCCTATCTGATACTGATGGTCTTACCGATCAGATCGATCATTTTGCCTACCGCTTGCCCCCTGGGCACTGACTCCTGGATATGAAGTTCCTCGAATATCCTGGCAAAAACATCGAATTTAGATTCTTCCACATGGCAGCTGATGTATACCGGAATAATACTCTCATGAGACGCACTGATTTCAGAAAATATCCCGTGGACTGCGGTTGTCTTACCGGTACCGGGTGGACCCCTGATCACCAGGTTAACCGGGCTGTTGCCTTGAACTCCCGATTGTAGAGCAGAAACAATTTTAGTGACCTGGGCCTCCCGGAACCTGAATAGTTCCGGGATATAACCCATTTCGAATACGTCACGGTCGAGGAACAGGGTCTCTTTCATTTCGAAGTATTTCTTCATGGGATACGATCATCTCACTCGTGCGGTATTAGAGCTGGACCGTATGTGGTGTGAAAGTGAAGGGTGTACTTATAAAATCCCGGGTCCGCATCTCGTCATCGGCACTATAGTAGAATGATCACTACTATAAATCAAGAAAATATAGGCCGTATCGGTACTGATATTAGTCTGTCAGATACCAACCTAAACCCCATAAAAACCAACACACTTTAGCTCAGTATGCGGGGCAGGCCACCGTACTGGCCCCCTTTATCAATCGTGTTGAAACAATTTTTTTTAATGGATTTATTGTTACTGACAAGTGTCAGATATTGTATTTAAATATTAAATACCTCGTATTTCGTAATTGTTTTTGAAAATATTCGGATTTTTATGGTTTATACAGAGTATTTTCTCATTTACATGATGCTTTCGAGCTTGTGTTTGAGGATATCAACCGCCTTCCTTACATCTACGAGGTTCTTGCCACCCGCCAGAATGATCTTTCCGGAAGAAAAGATAAGAACGACGATTTTGGGATCTTTGATCCGGTAGACAAGCCCGGGGAACTGTTCGGGTTCGTACTCGATATTTTCGACATTGAACGTGACGGCTACCCTGTTGAGATTGATTTTAATACCGAGATCGTATGAACAGACCATATTAGTGATAGCAACTTTTGGCTCTTTGTGGGTGTCAATACCAGCATCTTTTAACGATTTGGTGATGATTGCAAGTCCTTCTGCGAGGGCCTCATTGCTACGGCTACCGGTTAGTACGATCTTGCCCGATGAAAAGATCAGGGACGCAATTTTGGGCTCCTTGATGCGATATATTGCACCGGGGAACCGTTTTGTATTCAGTTCGCAGTCTTCGACCTTATTTGACAACTCTACAAGATCAATAGAATCGGCAATGACACCGGACGCAACAATATTCACAATTTTCAAGGATTCGTAACTTTTATCAGACATCCATTATCTTATGATTTTCTTCGAAACATAAGACTAATGGGCAACTTTTATACTCTATCCTCCCGGACCGTTTCGACATGACGGGTGTCTGTCTCTTTTTTCATTCACCAAGGTACCGAGTACGGTAACAAAGTACTCCTGAACGGAAGTCCGGAAAGCGGGAATTCAGGGGTGGATACGGTTGCGTTTACGGAACCCAAAAAAAGGATAAGGCATAAAGAAAGGCCTATTGTCGGCGGAATAGGGGCAAAATCGCTGCGAATTGCCGGATTAGGTGCCGGATGAGAAAGGAGCCAAATGCGGGCGATTTGAACGCACATGGGCGGTTTACAATGAATATAGGGGGGTAAGGTACTGGTCCATGTATGGACGTTGAGGGAAATCCGGCGCAAATAACCATGTTATCCGGTTTATCAGCATACCGAATTCAGTCCTCTCATTTGTCATTAAACGCGGGAATACACAAATTAACCAAAAAAATCATTCTGGTCCGGACCGTGACAATTGCTCAAATACCTATGGACGCGGAGTGACTAACAACGAGAGGTGTTTTATGAAACACTGCAGGCAGGACTGCCGTATACTCGTGGATATAGCGGCAAAACAAGCCACGCTTGGACAGGTCATGGTGACGAATGGTCTCACTGCCGGAATGGAAGTTTACGCTGACCCGCCGATTGTCGAGGTCTTTTACAACCTGTTGGATAACCCGGCGCGTTACGGTGGGAAGATTACGACTAACCGGTTCTTTGCTGAGGAAGCCGGTGATGTTCATATCGTCGTATGCGGAGACGATGGCGTCGGTATACCGGCTGAAGAGAAAGAGATGATTTTCGAACGAGGATTCGGGAAGAATAAAAGGCTGGGGTTATTCCTCTCATGTGAAATCCTATCCATTACCGGTATCACAATCAAAGAGACAGGCGAGCCAATTAAGGGGCACGGTTTGAGATTTATGAGCCGGAGGGTGCATGGCGTATCCCTTAATGTAATAAATACACACTATTTTTTAGGGAATATTATTAAAAAAAAAGGCCCGTGCTACCCCGCCACATCAAAGGTCCTCAACCCAACCTCCACCTTATCAGACGACATCAACCAGAACTCCATCGTCCTTAAAATAACCTAAGGACGCGTTTTATTCCGGTTCATGGGCGATGCCAACGCTGATGCCGAAACCCGCATTGCCAATAGAGGGACTAATCTCAAGGCCGATATCCTCAAGGTCGGGCACCATTGGCAGCGCTAATCGATTGCGCTCTGGCGGGCATTATAACGCAGGTAATCAGATTACCCGGCGAGCAATAACAACAAATAAATAGCCACAAGCCTGTTTCTCACTGGTGAGAAAAGATGCCATCCTTTGTATGTATTGGTAAGGGCTGTGGGTTTGAGACCTCTGCTCCAACCGAAGCTGAGCTGATGATCAAGATTGCGGAACACGCAAAAACCGCCCATAATATGGACCCTATCCCCCCGGATATGATGGTAAAGGTGAAAGCCGCGATCAAGAAGTGAGAATTCCATTCTATCCTGAAATTCTTTTTTTTCCATGTGATGTACATTAAGGATAGTGATTGTGATTAGCACTATTATAAGCACAGAAAGAGATGGTTGTCGCACATAGCCCCGGGAACGGCAGCGGTCCTGGCGAGGGGCCGCCACCATATTGTGAGTCACAAGTTGTTCAGGATCCGGGATGATTTGCAATTGGTCCTGTACGATCAGGATCAAACATTATCCCGCCCAAAAATAGTCATGTTGCCCAGGGTTTTTTTTATTTCGCCAAATAAGAAATGGTCTTTTTATAATGGGACTAAATTTTTCCCAAAGACCTCATTGATAACCTGGCCAAAACCCATGTAGAATGCAAGAGCACCAGTAATTACGCCGATAACTCCACCTGCAACAAGAATACTACTGTTGCCGGTAAGCTGAGCGGCTACTAGCAGGAAAAACGTCACGACAAGTGCAAGGAGTGTGATTTGCAGCGTTTTATGCATCTTGAGAGAACATATGAAGAGTCCGAACGCAAAGATACCCCAGAGCCCTAAAAAGACCGCCAGCTCGCTGGGTCCGGGAGCTTTGGACAGGCCCGCCGCAGGAAGCATGAGGAGGGCAGCGAAACAAATCCAGAAAAAGCCGAAACTCCCGAATGTTAAGAGGCCGAATGTGTTGTTCTTTTTCCATTCCATAGTTCCCACAATTACCTGTGCCAGCCCACCAAAGAATATTGCCATCGCAATAACCGGACTCGCGAGCGCGGTTAATCCCATGTTGTGAATGCTTAATATCAACGTCGTCATACCGAATGCACAAAGCCCGAGCGGTGCCGGATTTGCGGTATTATCTGTAAGAAAGAGGTCATTCCTACTTGTGTTGGGTAGTTCCATCGTCTACTTCTCCTTGGTGGTTCTTCTCCAAAATTAGGATGATATAAAATTTATCAGAAGTATTATAGACCTCCGTTTTTGATAATTCATTGACCATGAATCCCAAATGGAGTAAATACGAAACCGTATTCAAGAACCTATTTTCCTTCAATAGATATAAGCTATCTGGTCTCGAAAACACCGAAAACCCAAGTAGTAGTTAGCTTGGAAAAAGAAGGGGTCGTTAAAGTGTCCAGGGTGTGGATCGGTACACTGCCCTATTGAAGAAAAGTGGCTCTTCGCTATTATCAGTGGGAATTATGAGAGTGTAAAAAAATGAATTGATGGGGCTCCGCCCCAAACCCCGATTAAGAGAGTTCCGCCGCCCCAGAAGGAAGCCCCGGCGGCGGTTCAATGCGTGTTGATGCAATTGTGAAATCGTATTTCCAATATTTAGGGCGATTTTTCAATTCTAATTTATTATTGTCTTTTGATTTCATTTGTTGATATCCTAAGTTCAGGTTATCTACCCAAACGGAAACAACGAAGAGCCCAAAATAAGATTCAAATTCTACTACATTTCTTCGTGTGAACCGATATCAATCAATACAACCTGCGTCCGGTTTTCATCAACGAAATCGAAAACGAGGCGGTACTCGTACGTGATCCTGAACGATCAGAGTCCCTTTAAGACCCCGCTCAAAGTATGGGTGTTTAAGGAAGGATGAAACGGATCAATTTCAAATTGAACAATCTTTTTGGCAAATTGTACTTACAGTTCCGGGTGCTGGTTCGACCATTTCTTGTAGATTTTCCAAAACCGCTCCTAACCAGATAAGTTTAACCATTTAGATCCGCCTGAAGATCTTTTGCCGTTCCGCTCCGGCCTTTGTGTTTTTGCACGTTTTTGTTCGCTTGTTTTGCCCTGCTGACAATAGCCGTGCGTTTTGATGGAATGGTCGGTAATGGCGGCGGTATCCAGTCCCGATCTGGTGCGAATGATGGATTATGGGAATCCGATACATGTGTCACCACAGTGACGGGGGTCTCACAATCGGTGCCCCCTGTCCACAAAAAGGCTGAAAATAGTCTATTCCACGGCTAAAACGGTAGTTTTTGGAAACCCGGTAAAAGAATAACACTCAATAAAACGCCAATAATTGGCGAATAAAACTAAATCCCCCGCAAATAGCCTTATTCCGCATCAAAACCAAACGGAGCAAAATGCGGGCGATTTAAACGAACAGGAGCGAAAGATGTGCGGTTGGGTGGAGTCGAGATATATACCTGTATCCAAGGATTGGTCCTGTATCCGGGAGAAAAACATAGTTTATCCGGGTTACCTGGATGGTTAGCCAAATTTCTAACATGTAATGGTTTCCGGTGGGACACAACCGCGTGGCAGCACCCAGGTCCCCGGCCTGCATGGGACATCAAAAAATGGGTAAGCGAAGAGATTATTCAGGCACTTCGGTTTCCTCGCCATATCCTTCTTTCAGGATCTCCTGGTCCACCTCCTTCAGCAGACGCTGGATGTCGATCCAGATGATCAGCTCGTTGACGTCCTTGTCTTTTATCCGGATTTTCTTCCTGATGATACCAATGATATTATTCTGTTCCCGGTTTACGGAAGCTGCCGACGTGTCCACCTCCTTCCTTGAAAAGGTGGAGACCGAGAGGACATCATCGACCATGATCCCGATCTTCGACTTGGTGATGCGGTCATCGAGGACAATGATCCGGGACGTAGCCTCATCTGTTTTCTTTTCGCTGTGAATATGCATCAGGTTTTTTAAGTCGATGATGGTGGTGATTTCACCCCTTAAATCAATAATACCCCGGATGTGCGGGGGGGTATCCGGGAGATGGGTAATCCGTGTATACTCCACCACTTCCCGTACCTCAAAGAGGTCGACGGCAAAATGTTCGTCGCCCAGGAGGAATTCGACTACCTGGATATTATCACTCAGTTTTTGAACCACCTCACCATTTTTCGCATGGGGAATATGTGGTGTTGTTGCGTTCTGGTCTGCATGGATATCAACATGTGTGGGGTGAAATGCCACACTCCCGCTTGGGGGGACATGGATAACCTGTTCGTCGGTCATATGCGGTTCCTCCTTTCAGACCTTGAACTTGGCCATCTCTTTCGAGACATTGTTCACAATCGCGTTCACACCGCCCATGACCTTGGTGATCTGGTCAATGGATGCGGAAGCCTCTTCCGAAGCGGCAGCGGCATCCATCGCGTCCTTTGCGGTTGCCTGGACCATCCCGTGCACTTCGTTGACACTTGCGGTCACTTCTTCCACCGTTGCAGCCTGTTCCTCGCTCACGCTGGCCACTTCCACCACGTTTTTGCTGATATCTTCAATTGACTTTGCGATATCCTTGAACGAACGGAGTGTCTGCGCGAGTGACTCGCTCCCGGCTTTCACTTCACGGTTCGAGGATGCAACCGCTTCACCGGCAGCCATCGACTTCTTCTGGAGTGTCCCGATCATATCCGCGATATTCTCTGCGGATGCACGGGACTCCTGGGCGAGTGATTTCACTTCAGTGGCGACGACGGCAAAGCCCCTGCCTGCTTCTCCAGCCCGGGCCGCTTCAATTGCCGCATTGAGTGCGAGGAGGTTTGTCTGGTTTGCAAGGTCGCTGATCAGGCCGACGATCTTTCCGATCTTGTCCATCTCTGCCTTGATATCGACAATTATCTTGTCGACTTCATTGGAAGAGGTGGTGATGCTTTGCATTCCACGTTCTGCCTGCTCGGCAAGCCCGGTACCTTTCACG
The DNA here is from genome assembly GCA_037137755.1 of Methanomicrobiales archaeon. Classification (GTDB taxonomy): domain Archaea; phylum Halobacteriota; class Methanomicrobia; order Methanomicrobiales; family Methanospirillaceae; genus CAIKOD01. The sequence continues at coordinate 73,543 of JBAXJR010000005.1, forward strand.
CTCAGCGTGTTGGCGTCCTCGGTCAGCTGAGATACTTTTTCAGCTTTCTGGGCAACATCGGTTACCGTCTGGTTGAGGTCCTCCATTGCCCTTAATACCTGGGTAATCCCTTCATTTCCACGTTCTGCGTTGTTACTGACACCAGCGGCATTCTTTGCGATCTGTTCAGCACCGGATGAAACTTCTTCAATACTTGCATTGGCCTCCTGTGCACTGGATGCAAGGTCCAGCACCTGCTGGTTGATCAGGTTCACTGCTTTTGAGACCTCGATGCCGATGCTGTTCAGTGCGTCTTTGAACTTGATGAAGTCGCCTTCTACGTGAAGGTTTTCATCAACGCGGGCTGAGAAGTTGCATTTTGAAAACTCGATTGACATCCGCAATGCTTCGTTGACCGGGTTGATCACCGAGTCGAGGGTCGAGTTGACACCTTCAACAATCTTCCGGTAGTCGCCCTGGTGTTTTGTTGCATCGGCACGTGTCTTGAGTTTTCCTTCAACGGCAGCCTTGGCAAGCATATTGGCATCAGCGACGAGGGCATTGATGTTATCGATACAATTGTTTAAGTTGTTCTTGATGACATTGAAGTCCCCGTTGTAGTTATCGGTGATCTTTGCCGGGATCTGACCTTTGCTGATGTGATCAACATAATCGGCTGCAACGTTCAGGGGCCCGATGACAGAGTCAAGACAGTTGTTCACCCCGACAACAATTGCCCTGTAATCTCCCTGGTGTTTTGTCGCATCTGCCCGGGTCGCGAGTTTCCCTTCAACGGCAGCCTTTTCAAGCATTACCGCATCAGCAACGAGGGCATTGATATTGTCAATACAGTTGTTCAGGTTGTTCTTGATGACATTGAAGTCGCCGTTGTACTGGTCGGTGATCTTGTCCGGTATTTCACCTTTGCTGATCCGGTCGACATAGTCTGCGGCGACATTGAGAGGTCCGATAACGGAGTCGAGGGTCGCATTCACGCCTTCAACAATCTTCCGGTAATCGCCCTGTTGTTTTGTTGCATCCGCCCGTGTCTTTAGTTTTCCTTCGACTGCGGCCTTCGCGAGCATGTTTGCATCGGCGACGAGACCGTTGATGGCGTCGATACATGCGTTCAGGGTGTTCTTGATCTCGTTGAAGTCACCATTGTACTTGTCGGTGATCTTCGCCGGGATTTCCCCTTTGCTGATCCGGTCAACGTACTCAGCAGCGACATTGAGAGGTCCGATAACGGAGTCGAGGCAGTTATTCACACCAACAACAATTGCCCTGTAATCACCCTGGTGTTTCGTTGCATCCGCCCGTGTATCGAGTTTCCCTTCTACCGCGGCCTTTTCGAGCATGTTGGCGTCGGCGACGAGTGCATTGATGTTGTCGATACAATTATTCAGGTTGTTCTTGATCTCGTTGAAGTCCCCATTGTACTTGTCAGTAATCTTCGCCGGGATCTCGCCCTTGCTGATACGGTCTACATACTCGGCAGCAACGTTAAGTGGCCCTATAACGGAATCAAGGCAGTTGTTCACACCTTCGACAATCTTCCGGTAATCACCCTGGTGTTTTGATGCATCTGCCCTTGTGTCGAGTTTCCCTTCGACTGCTGCCTTTGCGAGCATGTTTGCATCAGCGACAAGGGAATTAATATTGTCAATGCATGCGTTCAGGGTGTTCTTGATCTCGTTAAAGTCCCCGTTATAATTATCAGTGATCTTTGCCGGGATCTCCCCTTTGCTGATGCGGTCAACGTATTCAGCGGCGACATTGAGAGGTCCGATAACTGCATCGAGTGTCGCATTCACACCTTCAACGATCCTCCGGTAGTCGCCCTGGTGCTTCGTCATATCTGCCCTTGTGTCGAGTCTCCCTTCGACAGCAGCTTTCCCAAGCATATTCGCATCAGCGACGAGTGCATTGATGTTGTCGATACAGTTGTTCAGGTTGTTCTTGATGACATTGAAGTCACCGTTGTAAGGGTCAGTGATCTTGTCGGGGATAGCACCCTTACTGATCTTATCAACATAATCTGCTGCCACATTGAGAGGGCCGATAACTGAGTCAAGGCAGTTATTTACACCGACAACAATTGCCCTGTAATCACCCTGGTGTTTTGTGGCATCAGCGCGGGTTGCAAGTTTCCCTTCAACGGCAGCCTTTTCAAGCATGGATGCATCGGCGACAAGAGCGTTGACGGCGTCAATACATGCATTCAACGTTTTCTTGATCTCGTTGAAGTCCCCGTTATAGTTATCGGTGATCTTTGCCGGGATCTCTCCCTTGCTGATACGGTCTACATACTCGGCAGCAACATTGAGAGGTCCGATGACTGCATCGAGGGTGGCATTCACGCCTTCAACAATCTTGCGGTAATCTCCGTGTTGCTTCGTTGCATCCGCCCTTGTATCGAGTTTCCCTTCAACCGCGGCCTTCGCAAGCATGTTGGCGTCAGCGACCAGCCCGTTTATGGCGTCGATACATGCATTCAGGGTGTTCTTGATCTCGTTAAAGTCCCCGTTGTAGTTATCGGTGATCTTTGCCGGGATCTCCCCCTTGCTGATACGGTCTACATACTCGGCAGCAACATTGAGAGGTCCGATGACTGCATCGAGGGTGGCATTCACGCCTTCAACAATCTTGCGGTAATCTCCGTGTTGCTTCGTTGCATCCGCCCTTGTATCGAGTTTCCCTTCAACCGCGGCCTTCGCAAGCATGTTGGCGTCAGCGACCAGCCCGTTTATGGCGTCGATACATGCATTCAGGGTGTTCTTGATCTCGTTAAAGTCCCCGTTGTAGTTATCGGTGATCTTTGCCGGGATCTCCCCCTTGCTGATACGGTCTACATACTCGGCAGCAACATTGAGAGGTCCGATGACAGAGTCCAGTGTCGAGTTGACACCTTCGACAATCTTCCGGTAATCTCCCTGATGTTTTGAGGCATCCGCCCGGGTGTCGAGTTTCCCCTCGACTGCAGCCGTTTCAAGCATCTTGGCATCAGCAACGAGCGCATTGATGTTGTCGATACAATTGTTCAGGTTATTCTTGATCTCGTTGAAATCCCCGTTGTACTTATCGGTGATCTTCGGGGGAATGTCACCTTTGGAGATCCGGTCAACGTACTCTGCGGCAACATTGAGAGGTCCGATGACTGCATCGAGGCAGTCATCCACACCCTGGACAATATTACGAAATTCGCCCTGGTGTTTAGAAGCATCGGCCCGGGTGTCAAGCTGACCTTCAACTGCGGCCTTTGCCAGCATATTGGCGTCAATGGTCAGTTCCTTGAGAGCACCCAGGCATTGTAAGAATCCAGGTACAATCCTGTCATTCTCTGAACGCCTGCCAATTTCTTTATACTCTGCATACTCGCTGATATCCCCCTCACTGATTTTTACTATAGAACCTGCGATATGATTGACCCGGTCCCGCACCAGGTTTACGCCAGTAGCAGCCTCTCCGGCCAGCCCCTCGTAATGCCCCTCAATTTTCAGGGTGTGATCATTCATACTCATCCTGGTAAGTACCGGGACAGCCTCAACAAGAAAATTATTCAAATTGTTATACTTAGTTCGAATTTCATCCTGCGCATTTGAATCTCCATTAAATGCTTTGTCAAACAATGTGTCGGTATCCATAGAATTCACTTCAGTCTCTTCTTTCATCGCTCGGGCACCTTCTTTTATAAGTCTTGATTTCTTTCGGGCTATTCCGGATTTAGAGTCTTCTTTGTTATGAGTTTCGTTTGAATCTGCCATGCATGATCTCCCTGTACCGGCGTGTAATCCCCCGATACAGGAGATCAGGACACTGAGGAGCATTCCCTCCCGGGGTACATGCCGAGTCAGTGAACTGGTGTTCACCAGAAATTATCCGATGAGCCGGGTTACAAAATAGAAATGTAGTTGCGTGCGTATAAAGATGCACATCTGCTTTGCATACTCGCATGGCACTGACATATGTTGAATAGTATCCAATGAGTTTTTTATAGTAATGGCAGTTGGAAAATGTTCTGAGGATGTCTCCCGTATTCGCGATTTATTGTCAGAAAATCCCGAAGGGCTGACGATTAAGGACATTTCAGAAATGCTTGGCATGAATCGCAATTCTGCCGCAAAAAATTTACAACTTCTCAAGATGCAGGGCAGGGTCACGCTCAAACATATCGGGCCTGCCAAAATCTATGGTCTTGCAAGCAAATTACCGGTTGATGCAGTACTGAAACTCTCAAACAACGGCGTCATTGTATTCTGCAATGGGGAAACCGTTGTCGACAGTAATGAGAAATTCCAGGAACTTCTGCAACTTGAAAAAAATGACATCATCGGAAAAAAAGCAGAACAACTCCCTTATTTCATTGATTCAAACCCAGATCTACCCCGTTTAATCAGGGATGGCCTGAAAGGCAGAGAAAACAGGTTTTCAATGGACCTGGTGCAGAACGATCGTTCCATTCCGTGTATGGTAACCCTCAGCCCGGTATTTTTCGAAAGCGGTGACCCGGGCGTTGCACTCATTGCAAACGTACCTGCATGTGCCAGCCCCATTCGTGCGGATAACGTTGCAAATAGTTCGCTGAACGAAATTGACGAGATAGAATATAGTTGCCGGTTCTTACCGGACGGCACGCTCACGTATGTCAACCAGGCGTACAGCAATCTCCTGCACATGGAAAAAACAGAGGTCATCGGACAGAAATGGCGACCGGCGGTACCTGAACGTGAATATGAAGAGATCAAAAAATGTCTTCGTTCACTGGACTCCGGCCACCCGGTAGCATTACGGGAGTTCAAAGTTATCACCCCCCGCGGGGATTCCCGCTGGCAGCGTTGGATGTTCCGGATTTTGCCTGACCAGGACGGGAAGTCTTCAGGGTACACTGGTACTGGCATCGACATCACCGAAATAAAAAATCTCGAAGATATGGTAAGGAAAGGTGAGGAAGAACGGGAGGCCCTGGTCCTGAAACACGAGGCCGTTATCCAGGACCTGAACCGGCAGATCTATCATGAGATCCACTGCCATGAAAAAACCAACGTTCAGCTCCAGTTCACCCAGTTTGTAGTGGACAACGCCTCGTACGTGATCATGTGGGTCAGTCGCGAAGGACAGCTGATCTATCTGAATAAGGTGGCCCGACAGGTGCTGGGTTACCCGGACGGCAAATTGCCGGGAATAACATTTCTCGATACCATCGCTGGCGGGTCCTCGTTTTCGTGGAATGATATCTGGGAGGCTGTCCGGCATCACCAGCAGTACACATTAGAATCAGCGCTGATGACCACTATGGGGGGAGAGATCCCGGTTGAAATGGTCCTTGATTACCTCGAGTTCAAAGGCAGACAGTACTGTTGCTGTTTTGCAAAAGACATCACGGAGCGTAAACGGGTTGAAGAGGCAATGCGTTCGATCAGCAATTATAACCGTATACTGATAGAAGCAAGCCCGGACCCGCTTATGACGATTAATTGTGAGGGTAAGATATCAGATGTAAACAACTCTACAGAAAACGTAACCGGGTACGCAAGAGACGAACTAATCGGGACCAGTTTCCCGGACTATTTCACCGAACCAGAGCGGGCAAGGGAAGGGTATCAGCGGGTGTTCAAAGACGGAAGCGTCCGTGATTACCCCCTCACTATCCGGCACCGCGAAGGTCAAATCACCCCGGTGTTGTATAATGCTACGGTCTACCACGATGATACCGGGAATGTCCGTGGTGTCTTTGCAGCAGCCCGGGATATCACCGGGCGTAAACGGGCTGATGATGCGTTTCGTGCATCGGCCCGGTACACCCGCAGCCTGATCGAGGCGAGTCTTGACCCGCTTGTCACGATATCTCCCGATGGGCAGATCACGGACGTCAACGCGGCAACCGAGCGGGTTACCGGGTATTCCCGTAATAACCTGATAGGAACAGATTTTTCGGAATATTTTGCGGATCCCGGGAAAGCCAGGGAAGGATACCAGAAGGTGTTTGATGAAGGTATTGTGTGGGATTACCCGCTTGAGATCCGGCACAGGGATGGAACTATAACCCCGGTCCTGTATAATGCGACAATCTACCGCGATGAATCGGGAACAATACAGGGTGTATTTGCGGCAGCCCGCACTATTGCCGGAAGGGCAACGGGTGGAAGAGATGCCATTGACAGTCGGGTAGAGGGGCATGGTTTGAGATGACCGCTGCAATCCGGGTCTTATATGCGGACGACGAACCTGATCTTCTCGAGATCGGGAAACTGTTCCTTGAGCAATCCCGTGATTTCACGGTAACCACCGCAATGAGCGGGCCTGATGCGATCCGGTTGTTTGAGCAGGAGTGGTTTGATGCAATCATCTCCGATTACCAGATGCCGGGGATGGATGGTATCCAGTTTCTTATTGAGGTGCGAAAACGATTTGGATCAGTTCCGTTCATCCTGTTTACCGGGAAAGGCAGGGAGGAAGTGGTAATCCAGGCGATCAACAACGGTGTGGACTTCTATCTCCAGAAAGGGGGGGCACCCGAAGCGCAGTTTGCAGAGCTGGGTCACAAAATTCAGCAGGCAGTCCAACGGAAAAGAGCTGAAGACGGGTTACGGATAAATGAAGAACGGTTAAGCATGGCCCAGGCAATGGGGGGGATTGGAAGCTGGGAATTTGACCCGGTAACCAACACGCTCTGGGGGTCTCCGGAAGCGTTCCGGATCTTCGGGTACCCATCAACAGCGGATGGGACCATACGTCTGGACGAGATCGGGGTATGCATAACTGAAAGAGAGAGGGTCCGGTTAGCCCTGAAAAATCTCATCGAAAACGGTGATGAATATAACCTTGAATATAGTATCAGTCCTGCTGACGGATCGGATAAAAAAATTCTTCACTCGGTCGGCCAGCTCCAAAGGGATGCGTCGGGAAAAATCATCAATATCAGCGGCGTCATTCAGGACATTACCGACGTTAAGAAATCTGAAGAACTGATTATCAGAGAACGGGAGAATTTTCATACGATATTATCAACGGCACCCGTTGGTCTCCTGCTCATTAACCAGGACCAGGTCATTACCCAGGCAAACCGGTATCTCTCGTCCATCGTATTTCGTGAACCTGCCCAAATAGTCGGAAAGCGGGTGGGTGAAGGGATCGGGTGTATTCATAGTACTGAGGAACCACGAGGTTGCAGTTTTTCGACGTCATGCCCGGAATGTCCCCTAAGAAATGGGATAGAACGTGTTCAGGAAGAAGGAAAGAGCCTGAACGGGGCAGTTATCGATCTCACCCTTCTCATCCATGGAAAACCTGAGCATCGCTGGCTCAGTGTGAATGCCGAACCGATCGAACTTGATGGCGTACGGCATACCATTGTCTCGGTAGATGACATTTCTGCCCACATGGAATACGAGGAAGAACGGATACGCAAAAGTGATGAGCTCAGCGCCGCGTACGAACAGATTGCCGCAATAGAGGAGGAACTCAGGCAGAACTATAATGAACTGGCAGCAGGCCAGCATCTCCTGCAGGAGAGCCGCCAGTATCTCCAGTCAATTGTGCAGGGATCACCAATCCCGACCTTTGTCATTGATAAGGAGCACCGGGTCACCTCGTGGAACCGGGCACTCGTGGATTACCTGGGTATATCTGCTGATCAGGTCATTGGAAAACCACTTGCAGGGCAGGCATTCTATAAAACTAACCGGCCTTCGCTTGCAGATCTTATTGTAGACCAGGCATCAGACGAGATACCGAAATGGTACGAGGGGAAGTTTTCACGGTCTTCCGAAATTGAAGGTGCCTATGAGGTAACCGACTTTTTCCCAACGATGAAAGGAGGTACATGGCTATTTTTCACAGCATCCCCAATCTGCGATGATAAGGGAGACCTTATTGGGGCCATCGAGACGTTGCAGGACATCACCGGGCGCAAACGTGCTGAAGAAACGCTCACTCGTACAAACGAGGAACTCAATGCTGCCTATGAAGAACTTGCAGCAACCGAAGAAGAACTCCGCCAGAACCTTGATGAGGTCAGTAAAACCCAGCAAGACCTCCTGGAAAGCGAGGTGCGGTTCCGCTCTGCCATGAACCACCTTCCCGGGACTGCCTGGGCCGTTGACCGCGATCTCAGATACACCCTGTCACAGGGTGCAGGGCTATCTCAGATGGGCCTCAAACCAGACCAGGTCGTTGGAATGACCCTGTATGAGTTCTTCAGCACACGTGACCCGTCCCACCCGGTCATCAGCCAGCACCTGCGTGCTCTTAACGGGGAAGAAATCGGGTATGACTATACCTATGAAGGAATATCGTTCAGAACATACCTGTCACCCCTTCACGATGCTCTGGGGAATATTACCGGTGTCACAGGCCTTGCTTTCAATATCACGGAACAGAGGCGGGCGGAAGAAGAACTGCAGAAGAGCGAGGAACGGTACCGGCTGATGAATGATGCCAGCCTCGATTATATCTACAGCTATGACCGGTCCGGCTGCTTTACCAATGCTAACCGGAGTCTCTGCGCTGCAATGAGGTTGCGTACTGATCAGATCCTCGGCAGGACACATAAGGAACTGGGTTTCCCTGATGCCCAGTGCCGGGACTGGGATGAGCTGCACCGGCGGGTCTATGAAACCGGGACGACCGTCACCGCTTTCACGTCTACACCAATGCCTGATGGCACAATCCGCCATTATGAGGTGGTATTAAACCCCCTGCATGACATTTCCGGCGCGATTACCGGCATCGCCGGGACTACCCGCGACACCACCGACCGTAAGCGGGTCGAGGAGGCGCTTAGAGAAAGCGAGGAAAAATATCGCACCCTGGTTGAACAGGCGAATGAGGCGATAATAATCACCCAAAATGGAGCCTTCGTCTTCGCCAACCGCAGGATGTCTGAAATCCTGGATGTGCCGCCAGGGTATCTTGAAGGGAAGCCTTTTATTGATTACATCTGGCCCGGTGACAGGGAGATGGTGGCTGAGAACCACAGGAAGCGGATCAGTGGAGAGACCATTCCTGACATCTACGATTTCAGAATCATCGGCACGGGAGGGAGCCTGATATGGATCTCCCTGTCTGCAGCAGTGATCCATTGGAAGGGAAAACCTGCAACGCTCAACATGGTGACAGATATTACCTTGCGAAAGCGGGCAGAGGAAGCACTCCTCCTGACCAACAGGAAGCTCAGTATACTCTCCGGCATAACCAGGCATGATATCAATAACCAGATGACAGTGCTTATGGGTTATCTCCGCATTCTCGAAAAGAAACAGAATGATCCCACACTTAAGGATTATACCCGGAAGACAGCGATCGCAGCAGAGCGTGTAACTGCCATGATCCGGTTTACCAAAGAATACGAGGAGATCGGTGTCTGTGCTCCCATCTGGCAGGACGCGAGGTTGCTCGTGGATAATACGGCGACAGAAGCGCCGCTTGGAACGGTTATTATCAAAAACGATCTCCCTTCAGGAACAGAAGTATTCGCTGACCCATTAATCCGCATGATCTTTTACAATTTGATGGACAATGCAGCGCGATACGGAGGGAAGATTACAACTATCCGGTTCTCTACTGAGGAATCAGGGGATGACCACCTGGTAGTATGCGAAGACGATGGCGAAGGTATCGTTGCAGAAGAGAAGGAAAAAATCTTCGAGCGTGGGTATGGTAAGAACACAGGTATGGGTCTGTTCCTGTCCCGGGAAATCCTGTCCATTACCGGCATTAGCATCCGTGAGACTGGCGAGCCGGGCAAGGGTGCACGGTTTGAGATGATGGTGCCGAAGGGGATGTACAGGTATCTTCTTACGTAGTATTAGCTTGCGACCCTTCCTGCTCTATTCTTCAAACCCATCCCCTACGCCTCTTGTCCCATCCGGGGCAGGAGAGAAAAAAATGGAAAATCTCGGAATGACACGTTCTCCCCAAACTCGAAACCCTCTGGTTCCCGGATGGAATAATTGATAACTCTTTTGTATCCAGAGAATAATTATGAGTAGTTATATCAGTATAATACCAGAGGTCAGGTTATGGTAACAGTTCTTCTTATTGAGGATTCGGCTTTTCAGCGTAAGATCATTTCAGGTATTGTGAAGGATCTTGGTTATGACATTATCACCGCAGACAATGGACACGAGGGTGTTGAACGTATCCTCAACGATAAACCTGCAATTATTCTCAGTGATCTCCTCATGCCTGAGTATGACGGGATCTGGGTACTTGAACAACTGAAAGCGAGTGGTATAAAAACTCCGGTTATTGTTGTCACATCGGATGTGCAAACCAGTACAAAGGACCAATGTATGAGCCTGGGGGCATTCGGGTACCTTAATAAACCTGTCCAGAAGGACCTTCTCAAGTCTGAGATGGGAAAGGCACTTGCTGGTGGAACGAGATGAAAGAGATCGACGCAGAAGCGATTGATGCGATCCGGGAGATAGTAAATATCGGGGTCGGCAGGGCTGCCGGCCAGCTCCAGGAGATGACCGGGTCCCATATACGCCTCCAGATCCCGAATATCACGATTGTTCCATTTGATGAGATCACAACAGTCGGGAACACCCTCATTTCAGGAGACACGTTATCGGCTGTGCTCCTGGATTTCAAGGGCACATTCTCCGGGATCAGTGCGGTGGTATTCCCCCCTGAAAGTGCAGCAGCGCTTGTCATGCTTCTCACCGGAGAACAGGAAAAAAGTCCTGAACTTGATGCAATGAGAATTGAGGCATTAAAAGAGGTAGGGAATATCATCATTAACGCGGTGATGGGCTCAATTGCAAACATTCTATCAGAACACCTGATATATTCAATACCCGTGTATTATGAAGGCCCGATGGTAACTCTTGCAGGATTAAGAAGAAAAAATGTACGTGATGAATGTGTGCTCCTGGCACGCACCAATTTTATGGTCGAGAAACTCAATATCGAAGGAGATATTCTCCTGATCCTTGAGATAGGGTCCCTTGAAGCGCTTGTTACGAGCATCAACAGGGCTTCAGCCTGACGAGGTCCCAGAAAAAATGGAAGAACACCAGGATGACAACGTACTATTCCGGCTCCTTGACCTGATCCCAAACGGGATCGTTGTGATACAGTCTGACTATTCGATATTTTTTTGGAACGCCTGCATGGCCGAATGGACGGGTGTATCCCCGGATGAGGCAGAAGGTACAAATTTGATCGAGAGATACCCTGCGTTAAAAAATCCCATGGTATATACGAGGATCGCCCAGCTTTTTGATGGCGGTCCTGCAGTGTTGTTCTCATCTTCGTTCCATCCGCACCTGATACCCTGTAAGTTCCCGAATGGGGACCTTCGTGTAGAGAAGATCTCATTTATTCCCTTTCACCAGTCAACAGGGAAGTTCGCCCTGGTATTGATCGAGGACATGTCCGGCCTTACACACCAGGTGATGGCATACCGTGAAATGAAAAAGGTTGCCGAGACTCAGCTTGATACCTTGAAGAAGGCCCAGGATGCAATTTATCTCGCAAATAAAAAATTGAACCTCCTAAACAGCATCACACGCCATGATATCAACAACCAGCTGACTGTGCAGATAGGATACCTCGAAATCCTCGAAGATATGAAGATCGATACCGTACAGAAAGAGTATTTCCTTCGGGTTACCAACGCCGCAAAGCGCATCTCTTCCATGATCCAGTTCACCAAGGAATACGAAAAAATCGGCGTGAATGCCCCTGCCTGGCAGGATGCCCGAACACTCGCGGATGCTGCGGCAAAGGAGGTAGCGCTTGGGAATGTTGTGGTGAAAAACGATTTGGCTGCCGGAATGGAAGTGTTTGCAGACCCATTGATTATCAAGGTATTTTTCAACCTGATGGACAACGCGGTTCGGTACGGCGGGAAGATCACGACCATTCGTTTCTCTGTTAAAGAACTCGCTGGAGTTACTATTCTTCTCTGTGAGGACGATGGCAACGGGATCCCTGTTGAAGAGAAGGAACGGATCTTCGAACGTGGATTCGGAAAAAACACCGGTATGGGTTTGTTCCTTTCCCGCGAGATCCTTGATATCACCGGGATTACGATAACCGAGACTGGGGAACCGGGTAAGGGTGCACGGTTCGAGATGGTTGTGCCGAAAAGTACTTGGCGTATCGCAGAGAAGTGCAACTGATGCCAGATACACTCCGGGTCCTCTATGTCGACGACGAACCAGGTCTCCTGGAGATCGGGAAGCTATTTTTAGAGGGATCCGGTTGTTTCAGCGTTGACACCATTACCTCTGCACCCACTGCACTTACTCTCATGAATGCCACGAAATACGATGCCATCATCTCTGATTACCAGATGCCGGGCATGGATGGCATACAGTTTTTAAAGAGTGTAAGGGCTTCGGGCAATGCCATCCCGTTTATCCTGTTCACGGGAAGAGGACGCGAAGAGATTGTTATCCAGGCCTTGAACGAAGGAGCGAATTTTTATCTCCAGAAAGGCGGCGAGCCTGAAGCTCAGTTTGCCGAACTGGTCCACAAGATCCAGATCGCAGTCGAACATCACCGGGCCGTAGAAAAAATACACGCACTGAACAGGTTGTATTCAGTACTTTCTTCAACCAATAAAGCTATTTTCCACATCCAGACAAAGAGGGAGTTTTTTTATGAAATTTGCAGGATTCTCGTCGAAACCGGGGGTTTCCGCATGGCCTGGATTGGGCTTGCTGACCGGGTGCAAAAAACCATCCGACCGGTTGCATCAGCCGGGTATGTCGATGGATACCTTGATAGCATCAACATCTCCACCGAAGATGTCCCCCGGGGCCGGGGACCGACCGGCACAGCATTCCGGGAAGGCAAGTACTTCTGGTCTAACGATATTACAATGGATCCACGCATGGAACCATGGCGGGAAAACGCCCTGAAACGTGGTTACCTCGCAAATGCGGCATTCGCTTTTGCCCTCGGAACAAAAAACGCTGGTGTTCTATCCCTTTATGCACCGGTCACGGGATTTTTTGACGGGCCGATCATCGATCTTCTTGAGGAGTTAGCCGTTGATATCTCTTTTTACCTCAGGACAATAGACGATCAGAATGATCGGAAACGTTCTGATGAGGAACTTCTGAGAAAAAGCGAAGAACTGTGGGCCTCCTACGAGAAACTGAATGCAACGAATGAAGAACTTCGTCACACGATGGATGAGCTGGCAGGGAGTGAAAAACTCTTCCGTACCCTTTTCCAGGAGATGCTTAACGGTTTTGCAGTCCACGAGATTATCTGCGATGAGAACGGCAAGCCTCAGGATTACCGCTTTATTGATGTGAACCCGGCGTTTGAGCGGATGACCGATCTCCACCGTGAGGACTTGATCGGCAAAACTGTGCGTGAAGTGCTACCGGGTATAGAATCCCTCTGGATCGAGCGGTATGGGCGTGTTGCCCTCACGGGATCCACGGACCATTTTGAGAACTATTCCGGGGACTTAGGCAGGTCCTTTGAAGTAACCGTATACCAGAATGCTCCTTATCAGTTCACGACCGTGATATCCGAC